>NZ_JBIATQ010000024.1:0-88762 GCF_042891955.1 Streptomyces sp. NPDC001843
AGCCGGTGGCCGTTCGCCTATGCGGGGACCATCCCGATGCCGGAGCAAACCCCCGGATCAGGGCGAACCCGTACACCACTTCCCTGGACGCAACCCGATGAAGATCTTGTCGCCTCGTGTCCTGCGGGCTCTTGAACGGTTCAACGCCGCTTATCCCTGGGATCACAACGCCCACTACCATCGCTGGATCCTGCGGCAGTTGCCGAGGCGCTTCGACCGCGCCCTGGACGTCGGTTCCGGCAGCGGTGATCTTGCAAGGCTCTTGGCCGGACGAGCCGATGTTGTGCAGGCCGTCGATTCCGATCCGGTGATCACAGCCCAGGCCCAGAAGCTGACTCCTTCCGGGCTCCCCGTCACCTTCACCGTCGCGGACGCAATAGCCGAGCTTCCTGCCGGCCCTTACGACGTCATCACGTGCGTCGCCACGATCCACCACCTGCCGTTCACCCAGGCACTCACCCGCTTCCGCCGTCATCTGGCTCCGGGAGGAACCTTGGTGATCGTCGGCCTGTCTCGTGCCCAGACCCCTGTGGACCACCTGCTCGGTGCCATCGCCATTGCGGCCAACGCTGCCATGGGCTGGCTGAAGAACAAGGGGCGCCCCTCGCAGCGACCCGTCTCCATGACGGCCCCTACTCGCTCAGCGGACATGACCTTTGACGACATCGTCCGTGAAGCCAGAGACGCCCTTCCCGGTGCACGGCTGCGGCGGCGGTTGTTCTGGCGCTATACGCTTGTATGGAATCAGCCCTGAGTGGCCCGTGGCTTCCTCGACCAAGTGTCGGTACGAAAGCTCTTGCGGGTCAGACGCCGGGTCATCATGGTGATGAGTGCCCAGTTCAGGTGTGCTTCGGAGTGCTGGGGCAGGCGTTCGTAGTCGCGTGCGTTGCGGCGAGCGTTCATGCACCAGCCGATCGTGCGCTCGACTTTCCAACGGCGGGGCAGGACGACGAAGCCCTTGACCCCTTTGGGCCGGGAGACGATGCGCAGGGCGCAGTCGCCGGGCTGCGGACTCCTCAACGTCGCCGAACTCGGCGTCAACCTCGCCCCTCTGTCCGCCCACAAACTCCATGGCCCCAAGGGCATCGGCGCCCTCTACATCTGCGGCGGCACCCGCATCACCGCCCAGCAGACCGGCGGCGGACAAGAACGCGGCCTGCGGGCCGACACCCCAACGTCCCCGCCATCGTCGGTTTCGGCGCCTCCGCCCACCTCATCACCACCGACGTCGTCCCGCCCCCGACCCGCATCCGAGCCCTGCACGACCGGCTCCAGACCCACCTCCTAGCCGCGATCCCCGGCGCCACCGTCAACGGTCACCCGCACCGGCGACTGCCCGGGAACCTCAGCCTCGCCCTCCCCGACATCGAGGCCACAGACCTCCTCGACCGCATCCCACCGCTACCGGCACCCGCTGGCAACTGTCGAGCCGCACGACGCGCTGGTGGTGGGCTACGGGACGCCACCGGACAGCGCATGGGCGGGCACCCTGGACGCGCTGTGCGCGGCACTGCCGCGCGGGCGACGTCCAGGAGCCGGTACGCCTGCGCGTGGCTGATGCCGAACTCCGCGTCGCAGTATGCTTCGACGAGGTAAAGCCCATGGGGAGGAGGAGCCAACCGCCTGCCCGACGTGTCGCCTCGCAGGCCCTTGTAATGTGGTGTTGTCCAGGGCGGCTCGGCATCCATGGAGCGGATCATTACTACCGACAACGCCTCGCAATCCCAGCCCGAGACCGCGACGCGTGCTGTTGGCAAGCGCACACCGGCTCTGACCGCTCTGCTGACGGCGGCCGTTCTCACCTATGCCTTGGATCTCGGCAGCAAGCTTATGGCTGTCTCGCGGTTGGAAGGCCAGGAGCCCGTGGCCATAGCGGGCCACGTACTTACGCTGCAAGTGTTCCGTAACTCGGGTGCGGCTTTCAGCAGCGGCCAGGCCTTCACTGCTGTGTTCACGGCGATTGCGATCGCGGTTGTCGTGGCCATCACGCGTGCCGCGCGTAGGCTTCAGAGCCTTCCCTGGGCTGTCGCCCTGGGCCTGCTGCTTGGGGGCGCGCTCGGCAATCTGACTGACCGGATCTTCCGGGCGCCTGCGGTTTTTCGCGGGCACGTCGTCGACTTCATCTCCGTCGAGCACTTCGCGGTGTTCAACCTCGCCGATTCAGCCATTGTCTGCGGCGGTGCCCTGATGGTTCTCATGTCGATCCGGGGCACTTCCCTGGACGGCTCAGTCCCCCAAGATCGGCAGGGCCGGAGCATTCTCTCCCCGCGTTGAGATGCCCGGAACCGGAGACTTCGACCGCCGCGCCGCGCAGGGCTCGGTATCGCCTGCGTCTGCACGTGTCGGCGTACTCGAGAATGTGGCCCTGGCAAGATTTCCGTGAAGTAGGGGTGTGCGACCGTGCGCCGGTTACACTCCGTCACGGGTAGCGGCACTGTCAGCGAGTGTGACGACCTCGTACGGATCATGTCTCCGCACCTCGATGCGGTGCGGGTGGAACGAGTGTGGGTGGCGGGCGGCGTGGTCCGCATCGAGGCCTGCACTCGCGAGTTGACGGTGGCGTGTCCGGACTGCGGTCGCGGTTCTGCGCGGGTGCACAGTCGCTATGGCCGGACGCTGGCAGATGTTGCTGTCGGGGGGCGCCCGGTGCTGATAGGGCTGTCGGTACGGCGGTTGTTCTGCGACAGTCCGTGCTGCGGCCGGCGGACGTTCGCCGAGCAGGTCGAGGGACTGACTGCGCGCTACCAGCGCCGCAGCCCCTTGCTGCAGCACCTGGTGGAGATGGCCGGGGTGCTCCTCGCTGGCCAGGGCGGCGCCCGGCTGCTGCAGATCCTGAACGTGCCGCTGTCGCGGACCAGCGTGCTGTTCCACTTGATGCGCTTGCCACTTCCGTCACCAGCGACCCCGCGGGTGCTGGGTGTGGACGACTTCGCACTGTATGCGGACGAGTACGGAACCCTGCTGGTGGATGCCGACACCCGGCTGCCGATCGAACTGTGGGCCGGTCGCGACGCCGAGCAACTGGCCGCCTGGCTGCGGACGCACCCCGGTGTTGAGGTGGTCTGCCGGGACGGCTCACTGGTCTACCGCCAAGGCATCACCGACGGCGCCCCGGACGCAGTGCAGGTCAGCGACCGCTTTCACCTGTGGCAGGGGTTGTCGAAGCGGGCCGGTGAAATCGCCGCTGCCCACCGCGGGTGCCTATTCGCCGCAGTACCCCAGCCCGCACCGGCACCGCCACCCGCGACCCCAGTGGGACCGTCCGACCAGGCCGACACCCCAGCCCGCCGCCACGCGAAGCGGCTGTTCGAGGCGGTGCACGCGCTGACCGACACCGGTCTCTCGCTCAGCGCCACAGCCCGCGAGTTGGGCCTGAACCGGCGCACCGTGGGCAAGTACGCCCGAGCCGCCACCTGGCAGGAATGCATACGGCGCACCCCGCCCCGCCGGCCTACCAGCCTCGATCCATACCTGGACTACCTGCGGCAACGCTGGGAGGAAGGCGAGCACACCGCGACGGTGCTGCACCAGGAGATCGTCGCCAAGGGTTATCGCGGTCATTATCAGCGGGTCAAGATGGCCATAGCGCCGTTGTGCCGCGGCCTGCCGATCAACACTCCCCGCGAACGGCCGCCGTCGCCTCGCCAAGTCGCCCGGTGGATCACCACCGCGCCATCCCGCCGCAGCCTGCACGCAGCCGACGCACTCCAGAGGTTGTTCGAGCATTGCCCTGAACTTGACCACACTCACGATCTGGTGCGTCAGTTCGCCGCCATGCTCGACGCCCGCGACGCCGCCCCGCTGCCAGCCTGGCTCCAGCAACTTACAATCACTCGCCTCCCGGCCCTGGCCAGCCTGGCCAACGCCATCCGCGAGGACCAGCCCGCAGTCGTCCAGGGCATCACCACCCCATTCAACTCCGGCGTCAACGAAGGCCGCATCACCGACCTGAAACTCCAGAAGCGAATCATGGCCGGACGCGCCGGAGTCCCGCTGCTACGCCAGCGCGTCATTCTCATGGCCCTGCTCCGACGCCGCTACCCGTGACGGAGTATCACCGGCGCACGGTCGCCCACTCGCGCTTCACGGAAATCTTGGCCGGGCCACGTTCGCTTGTACGCCGACAACTGCGGCAACAGGGCCTCCTGGTACTCGGCTGGGATCGCACCCCCGAACTACCAAGAGGCCCTGCTGCCATGCGTCGGCCCTCACGCGATCACCCGATCAGGAACCCTGTTCGACCAGGCCAGCACCGTGATCGATAAGCGGATGACGTCTGAGGGAACCGCGGGGCAGACGGGGAGGGCGCATCCCGAGGCTGGGAGCGGCCCGGAGGGGAAGACGCCGCATTGACCGCCAGGGCCTCATCCGAGCCCCGACGGCGCCACAGGACAGCTACAGGCCCAGCCTGTGGCGCGCCTCCGGGCCTGTGCTGCCGCTGGCCTTCACCCGCATCAGTCACCTGACCGGTCGCGGCGCGGCGGCCGCCGCAACCGCCGGTGCGCTAGCGAGCACGACACGTAAAAGCTGGCGGCCGCGGTCACGAACTCCAGGAGTGTCGTGACCTGTGGAAGCGCCATCCAGATTGACTCTGGCCCAGCAGTGATCGTCGTGAACGACATCGCGAACTCCTTCGCTCAGGGAACCGATGCCTTTACGGTGAGTGCCGGAGCAGTCACTTTCGACTAACGTGGAAATATGGACGTTGGACACTCGACGACGTCTCTCAATCGCGCGACCGCCTCCGGGGGGAAGACGGATGCTCGACGACCTGAAGCGGCTGCACGCTCTGGTCGGGTCCCCATCGCTGGAGACCCTCGCCCGGCACGCTCGGGCCGAAGGATCAGCGACGTCGAGGTCCACTTTCGGCAACCTGCTGAACGGCAGATCCACACGCCTTGAAGCGGTGGAGGCGTTCGTCCGGGCCTGTGCCCGTCATGCCCGCACCCGCCGCCCTTCCATCACCCTCGACCCTGCGGATGTCCACCTTGACACCTGGCGCGACCGCTACGCCGACAGCCACCGCTCCGGGGGCAAACACCGTGCCTCGGCCGCACCGCGCCGGACCGGCGCACCGCACCAGCCGCAGCCGTGGCCACACCAGGTGGGAGTGCTGCCTTTGCTGGCCGACTGCCGCCAGGAGCGCCCCGCCGACCACGACCTCGACGCGTTCATGGCTACTGGCAGCGGCACCGCCGTGGTGTGGCAGGTGTTGTCGGGGATGGGTGGCGTCGGCAAGACGCAACTCGCCGCAGCCCTCGCTCACCGCACGTGGCGGGCGAGGCAAGTCGACCTGCTGATGTGGGTGACCGCTGCGTCCCGCGACGCCGTCGTCATCGCCTACGCGCAGGCCGCTGCCGACATCACTGGACTGCAGGACGACGACCCTGAGCAGGGCGCAGCGCGCTTCCTGGCCTGGCTGTCCGAACCGCATCGCCGACGGTGGCTTATCGTGCTGGACGACCTGCAGAACCCTGCGGACCTCAACGGGCTCTGGCCGCCCACTGTTCCCTCCGGCCGGGCGGTCGTCACCACCCGCCGCCGTGATGCTGCCTTGTCGAGTGGGCGGTACCTCGTGGAGGTCGGCCTATTCACGCCCGGGCAGTCAGCGGCCTACCTGAGCGCCCGGCTGAGCGGCGACGGGGATCTGCTCACCGATGGAGACCGGCTCGCCGAGGATCTCGGACACCTGCCGCTGGCATTGGCCCAGGCAGGTGCCTACATCCTCGATCGGGGCTTGTCCTGCGCCGAGTACCGGCGCCGCCTGAACGACGCCCGCAGGCGCCTGGCGGACCTCACCCCCGAGCCCGAAGCTCTGCCAGATGAGCACCGAGCAACCGTCGCGGCCACGTGGTCGCTGTCCATCGACCACGCCGACACCTTGACCCCGCGAGGGTTGGGCCGCCCCGTCCTGGAACTGGCAGCACTGCTCGACCCCAACGCGATCCCTGCGGAGCTACTTACCACGAGCGTTGTCACCGATTACCTCCGCGGCCGCCGCAATTCCCAGGAGTCCGTCGAAGCCGACGATGTGCGCGACGTCCTGCACAGCCTGCACCGTCTCAGCCTGCTCACACTCAATCCGGTCGACCCGATCATCCGGGTGCACGCCCTGATCCAGCGTGCGGTCCGTGATTCTACGCACCCGGAACACGCCAACGCGCTGGCGGAGACCGTGGCTGACGCTCTAGTGTCAATCTGGCCGGAGATCGAGTGCGACCCTTCCCGCGGGCAGGTGCTGCGGGCCAATACAGCGGCCCTGCGCGCCGCTGCAGGCTCGGCCCTGTGGAACACCAAAACAGGTGCCCACCGCGTCCTGTTCACCGCTGGCAACAGTCTGGGCGAGTCTGGGCTGGTCGCGGCGGCCGCCGCCTACTACCGCGACCTGGGCTCCACGGCAGAGCAGTTGCTCGGCGCCGAGCACCCCCACACCCTCGCCGTCCGCGCCGGCCACGCACGCTGGCGAGGCGAGGCCGGGGACGCCTCCGGCGCTTTCGCCGCCACCGAAGCCCTGCTGGCGGACCGGCTGCGAGTGCTGGGGTCCGATCACCTCGACACCCTCACCACCCGGCACAACTTGGCCTACTGGCAGGGTGAGTCCGGTGATCCCGCCGGGGCGGCGACCGCGTTCGACGCCCTGCTGTCCGACATGGTGCGGCTGCTAGGCCCCGATCACCCCGACACGCTCACCACCCGCAACGATTTGGCCTGGTGGCGGGGAAAGGCCGGTGACCCGGCTGGAGCGGCTGCGGCGCTGCGAGCGTTGCTCGGTGACCGGCAGCGGGTACTGGGGCCCGACCACCCGCACTCGATGATCACCAGGAACGACCTGGCCTGGTGGCAAGGGCTCGCCGGTGACCCTAGCGGCGCCGTCCACGCGTTCAGGACCCTCCTCCCCGACCTCGTGCGGGTGCTGGGCCCCGACCACCCACGCACCCTGACCACCCGGAACAACCTCGCCTGGTGGCAGGGCGCGGCCGGGGACCCCACCCGTGCACTAGCCGCCCTGCGGGAGGTCTACGCGGACCGCCTTCTAGTGCTCGGCCCCGACCATCCCCACACAATGATCACCCGAGGCAGCCTCGCCTACTGGAAAGCGATGGCAGGTGACCCTGACGGTGCGGTCACGGAGTTCGAGGCACTCCTGACCGACCGGCTGCGGGTGCTCGGCCCCGACCACCCGCACACCCGCGCCAACCGCCATCAGATCGCCTATTGGAGCGACTACCCGGGCGACCAGACCACAGCCGGGACCCTGCTGGCCGACATGGTGCAGGTGCTCGGCCCGGACCATCCCGACACGCTCACCGTGTGGAGCCACGACTCCACGAAGGCTTCGCGCCCTTGAGCCGGTTCTAGCAGGCGAAGTCGTCCACTCCCAAGACCCTGGGGGCGTGCAGAGGTGGCAGCGGGATCTGCTGTTCGCGTCATCCTCATGGCCCTGCTCCGACGCCGCTACCCGTGACGGAGTATCACCGGCGCACGGTCGCACACTCGCGCCTCACGGAAATCTTGCCAGGGCCGAGAATGTGCTCAGTGAAGTACGGACGAACGTGCTCAGGGAGATGACGGGCTGTTCGCTCGGCTCGAGTGGAGTCGTGGCACGATGACCTTGTGGAGAGCCCTGGTCTTTCAGCGCGTCGTCGCATGCTGATCGAGGCGGTCGTCGTGGTCGCGGCGCCTGCTTCGGATCAGGTGGCTTGGTTGGACGAATACGACGTACCGCCGGACGAGATCGCCTTGGGCTTTGATGATGCCTTCCGCCTCGCTGGGCGACTGGTCGATGAGGGCCAGCTCAGTCGTGAGGTGTTGCCCTCGCTGCAGATGATCGATGAAGTCTTCAGCGAGATGTCCCAGGTCACCGACGTGGATAGGTGGACAATGAAGGCCTTGGCCACGGACGCCGGGTGGGGACGCGCCCGGCAGCTGGCGCGAGAAGTCCTCACCGCGGAAGGCGAAGAGATGTCTCCCCTGCCAGGCATCCGCATCGTTCGATGAGTCCCCAGCCCGGCCCGCGGTCTAGGCTGCGGTCTCGCGTTCGATGGCGGCGAGCCGGTTCTTGAGTCTGTAGCTGGGGCCGTTGATGGAGACGACGTCGCAGTGGTGCAGGAGCCGGTCAAGGATGGCCGTGGCGAGGACTTCGTCACCGAACACCTGCCCCCATTCGCTGAAGGTCTTGTTCGAGGTCAGGATGATCGAGCCCTTCTCGTAGCGCTTGGAGATGACCTGGAATACCAGGTTGGCCTCAGCGCGTTCGAGGGGCTGGTAGCCGACTTCGTCGACGACGAGAACGCCGGAGCGGAGGTAGGTGCGGAGCTTGCTGTTGAGTCGGCCGGCCGCCTCGGCGACCTTGAGCTGGCGGACCATGTCGTCGAGGGTCGTGAAATAGACGGTCGGCCACTCGTTCAACAGGCCCCGGATCTGCGGCTCGAAGGCGTCCGCTACCCGTCCGCGCGGGGCCCGTTCGTACTTCGGCGGCCGGTCCGAGTTCAACGCGGCCCGCACCGTGTGCCGGGCCACCCCCAGCCGCCGTTAGATCTCCTTGATGGGCACGCCCTCTGCTCGATGCAGCCGACGTATCTCCGCCCAGTCCTCCACCTTCAGCACCCTCTTGTATGGAGCAGCCTCCGTGACACCGAGTGCGGCCACCTGCCCCGTTGCAGGTGGCCGACTCGATGGGGTGGCCACGGCTTCAGGATCGAACTGCCGCAGTCAGCTCCGGGAAGGTGACGCCGGTCAGCTCTTCGGAGGCGGTCCACAGACGGCGGGCGGTGGCCGGGTCGCTGGCCGCTGCCGAACGGCCAGCCAGGGAAGGGGCGCCGCGCATCTCGAACATGCCGTCGGGGCCGACGTAACTCGCGCCGGGAAGGTCCTGGACGGCGGCGTAGAGGGTCGGGAGTGCGCCGGCCTCGCCGTCCTGGGCGATCAGCCTGTTGACGAGACGGTAGAAGAGGGTTCGCAGGAGGCTGGCGTCGTGGCTCTGGAGGTTGGTGGCGGCCAAGCCGGGGTGCGCGGCGAGGGCGCGGACGGGCGAGCCAGCGGCGCTGAGTCGTCGCTGGAGTTCCAGGGTGAAGAGCAGGTTGGCGAGCTTGGACTGGCTGTAGGCGGTCAGCGGGTTGTACTCGCCGGTCAGGTAGAGGTTGTCGAAGTGGATGCGGGGACTGCCCGGGGCTTTGTGCGCCCCCGATGACAGGGACACCACGCGGTCGGTGATGTGCGGCAGCAGCAGGTTGGTCAGGGCGAAGTGGCCCAGGTGGTTGGTGCCGAACTGGGTCTCGAAGCCGTCCTTGGTGCGGCCCTCGGGGACGTTCATGACGCCGGCGTTGTTGATGAGCAGGTCCAGGTCACCGTGCCAGTCGGCGGCGAACTCGCGCACGGAGGCAAGGTCGGCCAGGTCGAGCCGGCGGACCTCCACGCTACCGTTCACCGTCGCGGCCGCGGCTTCACCGCGCTCGGTGTCCCGTACGGCGAGGACGACGTGGGCGCCCGCGGCGGCCAGGGCCGTGGCGGTGGCGAGTCCGAGGCCGCTATTGGCGCCGGTCACGACGGCGGTGCGGCCACTCTGGTCGGGGATGTCGGTGGTGTTCCAGGGCTGGGTGTGCGTGTTCTTTGCCATGCTCCCAATGTATGCACCGATCACAATGTAGGCAACATTAACAATGTGTGCGTCGCCTACACCCGGCTAGGCTGAGGGCATGACGAACCGCCCCTACCACCACGGAGACCTCCCCGCCGCGCTGCTCGCGCGAGCCGAGAAGACACTGCGCGAGAGGGGGGCGTCCGCGCTGTCCCTGCGCGAACTAGCCCGCGAGATCGGGGTGAGCCCCGCCGCGCCGAGTCGCCACTTCAAGTCCAAGCAGGCACTGCTGGACCCCCTGGCGCTGACCGGATTCGAGCGGCTCGCCGAGGCCATCGCAGCCTCGCAGGAAGGCGCTGGTGAGGCGTTCGCCGACCGGCTGGATGCCGCAGCCCGCGCCTATGTGGGCTTCGCCGTGGCCAACGCCGCACTGCTCGACCTGATGTTCTCGGTCAAGCACAGTCCGCAGGCGTCGGAGGCACTCGGGGCGACCGCCCCCCGGTGGTCCGATCAACTCCTGGAGCTGATCGGCGACGGGCAGCGCCGGGGCGAAGTGCGCGAGGGGCCACTCGAACGGATTGCCTTGCCGATCGTCGCGGCGCTGCACGGCTACGCCGGCCTGACGGTAAGCGGCGTGCTACCGCCGGAGGCGGCTGAGCACGGCTTGGACGACATGATCGCGGTCATCCTGCGCGGCAGCGCGCCGCAGTAGGGCCGCGCAGGATGACCAGAAGGGTCAACATTCAAGAACCTTGGGTTCTAACGCTTGTCGCAACATTCCTTGATCATTGTGGAGTGTTGATGGCGAGGCGGGGACGCAAGCGCAGGCTGGAGGTCGAGGCTGAGTACTGGCGGCTTCTGGCGGCCGGAGTGGGCAGCGTCGAGGCGTGCAGACAACTCGGTATCGGGCGTAAGACGGGCTACCGGTGGCGAGCGGAGAACGGCGGCCTGAGACCGGACTATCTCCCGGAGTCCTCCCGGTCGGGCCGGTATCTGTCGCTGTTGGAACGCCGCAGGATCGCCGCAATGCGTGAACGCGGCCTGACGATCCGAGAGATAGCCGGCCAGCTCGGACGGGCGCCATCGACGGTCAGCCGGGAGCTGCGGCGCAACAGCCGCCCGCACGACTACGGCCGATACGACGCCGACCTGGCTCACCACCGTTGCCGTGAGCGAGCCGGACGCCCCAGACGCGCCAAGCTGGCCACGGATCCTGAGCTGAAGGCTGAGGTGCAGTCCAAGCTGGACCTGGAGTGGAGCCCGGAGCAGATCGCTGCCCACCTGCGGACCCGCTGGCCCGACCGGCCGGAGCGGCACCTTTGCCACGAGACCATCTACCGAGCCCTCTACCAGGGCGCGAGAGGCGGCCTGAACAGGACTCTGACGCGGAAGCTCCGCACCGGCCGGCCGCTGAGGAAGAAGCGGCGCCGCCCCGACCAGCGCATGCCGAGATTCGTCGCGCCTGCCGTCCTCATCGACCACAGGCCACCGGTCATCGAGCTGCGCGAGCGTCTCGGCGACTGGGAAGGCGACCTCGTCGTGGGCGTCCGTAGCCAGTCCGCCGTCGCGACCCTCGTCGACCGACGCACCCGTTATCTCCGGCTGGTCCCGCTGCCCGAGGGACACTCGGCCAGCCAGCTACGCGATGCCCTGATCGCCGTTCTCGGCCAGCTGCCGGAGCACGCCCGACGGAGTCTCACCTGGGACCAGGGCTCCGAGATGGCGCGCCATTACGAACTCGCGCCCTATTTCGCCGACGGCATCTTCTTCGCACGCCCGGGCAGCCCGTGGCAGCGTGGCACGAACGAGAACACCAACGGCCTTCTCCGCCAGTACCTGCCCAAGCGCACGAACCTGTCTCTCTACACCGTGGACGATCTCCGCAGCATCGAGCACCGGCTCAACAATCGACCCCGCAAAACCTTGAGTTGGCAGACCCCTGCCCAGGCATTCGCTGCCGCTCTGGCACCATGAGCCTGCAACGTTGCGACGATCATGCGAATTCACCCCTCGCTCACTTCGAGAAGCGCAAGCTCTCTCTGGGAACCTGCGCTCGGGCCTTCGGAACAGCATGCATCCACCAGCACGCTTGCGTCCGGTGTTCGCTCCTCCGGCCCGAGCCGTCCCAGCGGGACCGCCTGATCGAGATCCGCTACAACCTGCTCCATCGGATCGCCGAAGCTCAGCGTGAAGGCTGGCTCGGAGAGGTCGAAGGCTTGGAGATCAGCCTGGCCGGCGTCGAGGAGAAGCTGACCCAGCTTGATACCGCACGCAAGCCCTCGGTGATCCACCTGGGCCTGCCCACCTTCGGCCAGGTCGCCGGACGGTCCACCTCCCTGTGATCGTCCCTCTTGGAGGCAGGGAACCCTGGCCGAGACCCGGCAAGGGTGTTCGCCCTCGTCGGGTCTCGGCGCGCCGTCACGAGTCCTGACCTCTCAGCCTACCCAGCGACAGTGCCGGAGTCCGGCGGAAGCTCGAGATCCGTCGTCTCGCGCGACACGGTCGGGATGCTGCCCGGTGCCCAGCCGAGAACTTCCTCGAAACGGCGGGCCGCGAAGGGAACGGGAGGGCGTCCGCGATCACTCTCGTGGAGCCTGATGGTCGCCTGGCTCAACTGGGTGCGACGCGCAAGCTCCCTCACGGAGATGCCCTCGGCTTCCCGCAACTCGATGAGAGCTTTCGCCAGCCGCTCGGTTTCTTCGCTCATGCCCAAAGCGTTCCGCATCACGAACACTCGGTCAGTATCCTGGCCTGATCCGCACCTAGCTTGTGCTTCCCGCCGCTCCACCAGCAGCCGAAGGCCCTATCGGTCGCAGGCTTACATGCCGCGCTCTCAGAAGCTGGCAGAAGGACTGATCTGTCGCGATCCAACTGCAATGATCCAGATCACACCGGTAGTTCAGAGAAGGCCCGGTCTGCGCGAGCTGCAACACCGACGAGGGCAAGGGCGTGACCTTCTCCGTCGGAAGGGGAGCGTCCAGCACCTGATGGAGTGCAGGGGCTGCCGGGAGGCACGCACCCTGCCGCGCCGCTTCCACCTCGACGTCGTTCTCAATCACTTCGTCAGACGGCACCACCACGACCGTCCTGACGGCCTCCGACGGTCTTGCCTCCCCACAGCCACCGCGGTGCGCGGCAACCGCCTGTACATCACCAACGCCAGCCTCAACGAACACCACGACGCCAAGCTGCAAAGCGGTGTCATCAGCCCGGGAGCGCCGAGCGGGCCGCGCGCGTGAGCCGGTCGGCACAGCACAAAAGCCCCGCCCGTAACCCCGCCAACGCACCGGCAGGAGCCACAATGACCGCATACCCCGACCAAAGCACCCGCGACGAGGTCGTCGCGGCCTTCCGCGCGCAGCTCCAAGCGATGGTCGACGGCAACACCGACGCCCTGGAGGCCCTGCTCGCCTCTGGCTACCACCTCACCCACATCACCGGGTACGAACAGCCAAAGGCCGAGTGGCTGGCACAAATGCGAGCCGGGCAGTTCGCCTACCACCGGGTCGAGGAGGTGGACATGACCGTCGAGGTCGCCGGTCGCCGACTCCATGCCTTGGCGGTCGGCAGCCGGTCAGCAGGTCGAGATGGTCTGCTTGCCGACCACCTCCGTAGGCGCATGAGTTCGGAGCGTATTTCTACTCCAGCAGCTTTTTCCTGGCAGTGTGGACGATCGCGTTATTCCCCAGGGGGAAGTTCACGTAATTCCCCAGGTCCTGGCTTGAGAGGGCTAGGTTGCGCCGGGCAGCCCCAGGGCAACCAGGAGGGCTGAGGAGAGCTCTTCCGCGAACAGGGCCGACCCGGTGAGCGTCTGCCGGATGGCTTCCTCGTCGGGTGTCAGTCCGGCAGCTGCCGACCAGGCGAGTGCGCCGGCCAGGGCAGGTTCGATGGGGAAGTGCTCCAGAGGTATCTCGTAGCTTTTCGCCATCTCGCGGTTGAGCAGGCCCTCCCAGCTGTTGCCGCCCGGCGTGAGGGCCTCGATGAAACCCACGTCGCTGTCGAGGAAGGACACCATCACGGCCGGAGCCCCCGTTCGCTGGACGAGGTTCGCCAGGCTGCGCCGTCCGGCGTCGGCGAAGTCCGTGACCTGCCAGCCCTCCGCCAACGCCTTCGTGTCGTCGATGCCCGTGAACCCGGCTGCCCGCATGAGCTGGTGCAGTTCCCCCGCGGACATAGACCGGGTCGTCAATGTTCCGCCTGAATCTCCCATGGCCCGCAAAGTAGCGGATGCCTCTGACAAGCCAACCCGTGCCGCTGAGACGTCGGCATGGGAAGCCGGAACGGCGGACTCTAGTGCGCCTTGTCGGCCGTGTTCCTGGGCCGCTTGTTCGGGCGGTAGCTGGGCCCGTTCATGATCACCTGGTGGCTGGTATTGATGAGCCGGTCCAGGAGGGACTCGGCGACGACGGGGTTGGGAAAGAGGGGATACCAGTCGCTGGGCGCCCTGTTGCTGGTGATGATCAGCGAGCGTCCCTGCCGCTCGGAGACGAGTTCGTAGAGGTCGTCGGCCTGTGCCGCGGACAGCTGTCTCATGGCGAAGTCGTCGAGGATGAGAACGTCGGCGGACGAGTTCGCGGATCCGTTTCTCCCAGGTGCGGTCCGCGTGGCCGCCGGCGAGGTCGGCGAGGATGCGGCTGGTTTTGGCGAAGCGGACGTGGGCGCCCTGGCGGACGGCGAGGTGGCCGAGGGCCTGGGCGATGTGGGTCTTGCCGACGCCGACGGGGCCGAAGAGGATGACCGACTCGCCGACACGGCGTTGAGCCTGACGTGGGTTCGCTCGCTACGGCTGGGGCTGTTCACGAGTCGGTCTGAGCTGGGTGAATCGCCAGCTCTGAAGATCACTTCCCGTTCGATTGAAGATCGTTTCTCAGTGGTGTGACACCTCCGCTCCGTATTGCGTTGGAGTTCGTGCACGTGAGCACGGCAGAGTGGCGTGGTGAGCGAACTGTGGGCACGCACCCTGACCTGGGCAGAAGTCGATCCGTTGCGACATTCGTTCGAGCTGGACGAGGATGCGGCGGAGGCATTGGCCGGTCTTGTCGCACCCTTGCTGCCCAGCCCTGAGGCCGTCGAAGAGCACCGGTGGCGCTCGCTGGACCCCGTCACCGAGTTCCTGGTGAACCGGTACGGCCGGTGGGCCTGCGGTTGGAACTGGTCGGTGGGTGAGGGCGACACCGACGGCGGGGTCGTCGACGTGTGGTGCTGCGCCCGCCACTCCGTGACGACGGCGGACACGACCGCCCCGATGGCCGTCGCGGCCCTGCTCGAGTGGCGTAATTGGATCGAGGATTTGGCGGAGCGCTTCTCCGCCTTGGCGCCGCCATCGCACTCAGCGGTGCCCCTGTCCTCTGTGGATCCCTGGCATTGGGAGCGCGCGTGCACGCGGCTGGTGACCGTGGTGGCCGACAAGACGCGGGCCGAGAGCGGCTGGTACGGGCACTGCAAGCAGGTCCTCGGATGGTTCCTCGCCTACAACGGCATCGACGAGGAAGAAGCCCGGGAGATCGTGGAAAGCGCAGTCGGCGGCCGATTCGGCAGCTGGATCGCACCGGACGTCGTAGTGGTCGACACGGTGAGTTCGCGGTTCGCCCGGACCGTGGACGGAAACCGATGACGTCCGGCCCCGGCCACCATGGGGACGCGCTCGCCGACTGGCTGCGCATTCGCACACAGATCTCTTGGCCGTGCTGGAGCGGCGCTCGCCCGGGCGTGGGGACACCGGCATACGACGGCTTCCGGGACTTCTTCACAACCACACGCGGCAGCCGCGACGCCGAAGGGACCAAGCAGATCCTGACCGCCCTCGACCTGGCCCTCGCCGACGCGGCACAGGGCAGACGGCTGAGCTTCGACCTCCTGGAGAACTGGCAACGGACAGTCCTGTACCAACCTTCCGCCCCTTTCCGCACAGAGCCGGCCTTCGCGAAGGGCGGGCGGGAACGCTACGGCCTGCCACCCAGCACTCCGGCGTTGTTCGAGAGCTGTTTGTCCGAGAGCACTCAACCGGACCTGCCCCTCCCCTCACGTGCCGCCCGGACCTACCTCGACGTCCTGTTCTTCCATCCGTTCGAAGACGGCAACGCCCGCGCGGCCATGCTGGCACTGGCCTTCGTCCTTGCCCGCGAAGGCGCCCCACTCGACCAGGTACACCCACTGCAAGTCACCCGCTGGGCCGACGACGCCGACGGCGCGGCCGATCTTGCCGTGCTGCTCGGGATCCTGGTCACCGCGGCGGAGCGCCGCCTGTCCAACGGAAGGCAGTCATGACCAAAAGAGACGTCATTCTCAACGAACTCGCCCAGGGACTGCGCTCGATGTCACAGGGCATCGAATGGTTCGACGGTCTCAGCCCGGAGGAGCAGTCCGAGACGTTGCTGTTCCTCCGCCATCACTGCGTCCAAGCTCGCGCCGCCATCGAGGATGGACCGGAGAGCATCCGCCGTGCCGGACTGCGCCTGACGCATACACCCGCGGTGCTGATCACACGCGGCCGGATCGACCAGCAGCTGGGAAAGATCGCCAGCCTTTCCCCTCTCGACGAGCGCCGCAAGGCGTTCCGGCTGCTGATCGCGGTGCTCGCGATCGCCGATGCACGGCGGCGCGAGCGTTACTGCTCCGACGGATGCGGTCACTGGTGGCACAGGCTGTGCGCCGTGAATCCCACCTGACTGATCAGAGCGGGCGGACCTCACGAGGCGATGGGGTCATTCTTCTTCTCCGGGTGTGCCGACACGCCGAAGAGCTCCATCAGCCGGACAGGGTCGGCGCTGTGGCGTGCCTCGTCGACGATTCGGTCCACGCGTAGGCGGCCCGCGGGCAGGCCGACTCGCTGGAAGAGCAACTGCACCACGCCGGCGCTGATGGGCGGGCCGGAGTCGTCGGCGGCGGTGTTGCGGGTGACGAAGAGGTGGGGTTTGGAGCTGTCGGGCCAGCGCCGGTGGCGCTGGAGTTCCCACGCTGTGGCCAGACACAAGGTGAAGGCGTCGAGGTAGATGACGTGGTCCATGCGTCCCGGCCGACGCAGGCGCAGCTGGCCCTTGCTGCGGTCGAGGTCGGTTCGCCGGAGGTGGGCGAGCTGTCCGGGGAGGAGGGCGTAGATGGCGACGAGGGCGACCATGAGGCGGTCGCGGGGGACGTCGAGGCGGTCGAGAAGGCCGGCGATGCGGTCGGAGGGCAGAGCGGTCGGCACGATTCGGCTGCTGGTTAGCGAGATACTGCGGTCCGGATCGTGCCGGTAGGCGTAGGGGTAGATCTTGTTCTTGTCGAAGGGCAGCATCGTGGTGGCCCGGTGGCCGTCTTCGACGATCACGGTGGGGACCAGGACGTCCGGCAGGCCCTTGACCCAAGCTCGGTGCTTCGCCGACACCCACTCGTCGGTCGTCGCCTTCGTGCCGTCCAGCAGCTCGGCCTGCCCGGAGACGAGATTGGCCACCGGGCCGCGCCCCGGGCACGTCGCGCACACCGTGTTCCACTCCGGGCTGCTGCTGGTACGCGGCCAGGTGGAGGCCCGAGGCCCGCGCCGCACCGTCGAGATGGCCTGGGACCTGGACGAGGTGGCCGCCACCCGCCGCGACCACGGCCCCCAGGCCGCCCTCGACCTCCTCGGCCGCACCAGCCCGGCCCGCACCCCGGCCCAGACGGCCACCCCGCAGCGCACGCTCGCCGACGGCACCGCCGGAGCCCGCCTGCACCCATACGCCGACCTGCTGCCGACCGGCACCCGCTCGGCGGACCTGCGTCGGCTCGGGCACCGGAGTCAGGGAAGCGCCGGGTGATCACCGTGGGCCGTCACATCCTCCACCTGCGCTTCGACCTCCCGGCCGAACCGGACGCCGAACTCCCCGAACGGCTGCGCCGCCTGCTCGAAGGCATCACGCCCCGCGTGCAGATGATCGAGCCGGACATGGCCGTCCTCGACCTCACCGGTGCGCTCCCGTACTGGAAACTTCTCTAGGGGTCGGAGAGTGGTGCGACGTGCTGAGGACGCGAACATGCAGCTCAACAGCTCTGCCGGAAGGTTAGTTGGCGCCACAGGTGTTGCACCATCACCTGGGTGGGTGACAGGCGGGCCCGGGTGTACGTCAGTTGCTGTCCGTGAGGATCGTGAAGACCCGGTTGAGGCCGACGAGGACTGCGCAAGCGGGTGGCGACACCGCTCACCTGCCCTGCATGTCCCGTTCAGGTTGCGTCGAGGAATGGGCTGCGTGGTGGTGGTCATGCCCGGACCGGCTTCGTGAGGCGCGGGTCGAGGCCATACTGCTCGTGGGCCCCGAGGTTCTCGCGCAGGGTGGGGCCTTCGTAATCGTCGTGGAACAGGCCGCGTTCCTGCAGGATTGGGACGACCCGGTCGACGAAGGCGTCAAAGCCGTCGTGGTAGCTGTCGACGGCGATCGAGAAGCCGTCGCAGGCCCCTGCCTCGAACCACTGCTGCATGTGGTCGGCCACGTCGGCGGCGGTGCCGGCCACGACCGGGTGGTAGTCAATGACGCCGTGGGCGAGCACGTCACGCAGCGTCCAGCCTTCCCGGGCCACTTCGAGGGCGCGGGCGGAGCGCGGGTCGTGCGGGCTGGGCATGGCGTCGGCGAGCTGGTCCGCGGTCAGCGGCTCGTCGAGCCGGGCAGGGCCGAGCGGGAGGCCGATCATGGCGCCGAGGTAGCGGACGCGTTGGTGCAGGTCGACGACCTCGTCCAGGAAGCGGCGCCGCTGAAGCGCGGCCTGGCGGGAGGGGGCGATGGTCGGCATGAAGCCGGCGAGCATCTTCACCTCGTCCGGGTCGCGTCCTGCGCGCGTGGCGGCGTCCCGCAGGGCCTGGCGCTGGGCCCGGGCGTCCTCGATGGTGTACGGGTTGGCGTAGACGCCGCTGGCGTAACGGCCCGCCAGTTCCAGGCCGTAACTGCCGCCGCCCGCCTGGAAGATGACCGGCTGGCCCTGCTCGGACGGGGGGATGGGCAGCGGGCCGCGGGAGGCGGCGTGCTTGCCCTGCAGGTTGACCGGCTGGATCTTGTCCATGTCGGCGAACCGCTTGCCGTCGACGTCGAGCAGCCAGGCGTCCTTCTCCCAGCTGCCCCACAGCCCCTGCACGATCTGGATGACCTCGTGGGCACGCTCGTACTTCTCCGCGCGCGGCGGGATCGTCGCGCCGAAGTTCGCCGCGGCGGCGGGGTCGGAGGTGGTCACCGCGTTCCAGCCGGCCCGGCCGTGGCTGATCACGTCCAGGGCCTTGAACTGGCGGGCCAGATTGTAGGGCTCGGTGAACGTGGTGGAGGCGGTGGTGACCAGGCCGATCCGCTCGGTCTCGCGCGCGAGGACGGTCAGGATCAGCAGCGGGTCGATCATGTGGTGCGGGGCATGGTGGTCGAGGTCGACGTCCAGGACCGGGGTGTCCGCGATGAACAGCAGCTGGATCTTGCCGCGCTCGGCGGCCTGCGCGTAACGCACGAACTGGTCCATGTCGGTGTAGCTGTTCAGGTTGGCACCCGGCAGCCGCCAGGCCCCGGGTGCGGCCCCGTATCCACCGCTGAACTGCATGCCCAGGATCATCTGTCGGCTTGTCATGGTTACTCCTCGGGCGAGGCGATGAGAAACGGAGAATGTCTCCGACGCGGGCGCCGGGCCCCGGCCCGGCGCCGGATGGTTCCGGCGGGCGGAGGAACTACTGCCTGCCGAGGACTCCCGGGGTGTCATGCAGGACCACGCTCCGCTGCAGCGGAACCCGCTCTGTGCGATGCGTGTTCACCGGTGCCGTCGGGTCAGCAATGCCGAAGGAGATGCCGAACAGCAGCTTGAGCTCCGCCGGGACGCTCAGGAACTCGCGGACGGTGTCGGCGTAGACGCCGAGTACGGTCTGCGGGATGCCGGCCAGCCCCCGGGCCGCCAGCGAGAGCAGGAAGTTCTGCGCGTACATGCCGATGTCGCCGGCCGTCCGTACCCCGTCGCCGAGCGCCGGCATGAACAGGAACGCGGCATGGGGAGCCCCGTAGAAATCCAGGTTCTCGCGGACCGCCGCCCTTCTGCCGTCCCGGTCCGAGCGCTCGACGCCCCGGGCCCGGTAGACACTCGCGCCCAGGGCCTGCGAGCGCTGGAGGTAGAGGCCGTCGCCGTAGCCGTCGGTGAAATCCGGGGAGGTCCGCCCGTCCTCCTCGGCCCGGAGCAGCTCTTTGGCCAGGGCGTCTCGCGCCGCGCCCGAGACGACGTGCACCGTCCACGGCTGGGTGTTGCTGTTCGAGGGGGCGGTCTGTGCGTCTTCCAGCACACCGCGGATGTCCGCAGGGGACAGGGCGGTGGGCAGGAACCGCCGGGGGGAGCGGCGGGAGCGTGCGATGTCGGTGAAGGGTGATGCGGTGCCGCGCAAGGCGGTTCCTCTCCGGGGCGCGCAGTCATCTGCCATGTTGCGCTGCGCGGAGGCCGCCGCGGCTGCGGACGCACCCTGCGGGTGCCGGCAGGCTTGCGGCTGCTCGCAGGCAGCGGCGTGCCGAAGCTGCAGTCCGCAGCGCGGGGGACTGTGCGCTCTTCGTGTTCGGTCTTCGTTCGTGGAGTGCCGGCGCTGTCCGTTGCCTGCACGAGTGCCGCGTCGGGTGCCTCAGCGGTGGGCGGCGCGGTTCATCTCGACGACGTCGTCGACGGTGGGATTGGCACCGAGGGCGGCGATGCGTTCCGGGAGGCTGTCGCGGATGGCTGCGTCCTTGGCGCGGTCGGCCGCGGCCAGGGCCGCCGGCAGCTCGTCGAGGGTCAACTCGGTGCAGTAGGCGGGGCTGTTCGGCTGCTGGCGCCAGGAGTCGGCCAGCGTACCGGCGTCGTAGGGGTCGAAGCCGGTGTCGTCCACCAGGCTCATGGCCACCTTCCGCGCCTCTTCGGAGTCACCGGCGACGGGGATGGCGAGGCGGCCGGGCGTTCCGGCCGGGACGCCCTTGGTCCGCTGGGTTTCGGCCAGCGCGGCGTTCCACGCCTTGACCACGGGGCGGCCGAGCAGCTCGGCGGTGTAGACGCTCTCGACCTGGCCGTTGTCCACCGCCTCGATCGGCTCGCTGAGCATGCCGGGGTAGTAGTTCGAGGTGTCGATGACGACCGTCTCGTCGGGCACCGACGCGAACAGGTCCGCCAGCCGGCCCGCCACCCCGAACGGGATCGACAGGACGATGACATCCCTGCCCTGGACGGCGTCGGCGAGGTCCGCCGCGCGGGCCCCGGACTCCAGTACCTCCGCCCGGACGGCTTCGGCGCCGCGGGCGTCGGCCACCTGGACGTCGTGACCGGCCGCGCTGAGCTTGGCAGCGAGGTTCCCACCGATGGCGCCGGCGCCTATGACAGTAATTTTCATGATTTGTTCCTTAGGAGGTTGTGCCGCCCCTGGGGGCAGCGCGATGTGATGGTGGGGTGGTGGTGCCGCCTGGCGTTGCGGGGCGGAGCGGGCGCCCGGCGATTTACGCCTGGGTGTCCTGCTGGCGGTAGCCGCTCGCGATGAGCGTGCGGAGCCGGTCGAGTGACTCCTCCTCGGTGCCGGTGCCCTTGATCCAGGCAACGGAACAGGCCGCGAGAAACAGGTCGTGCCCCCGCACCGACGCGCGCACGCGCCCCGCGACCTGCGCGGCTCGCACGTATTGATCGGTGGCGGAGATGAGGATGTCGCAGGGAATCGTGAGCGGGTTGTCCGGCTCCTGTGCCCGGGCCGCGGCCATGAGCGGGTCCGGCAGCCCGCTGAAGGCGCTGAAGTACTCCTCCATCGCCCGCAGCCACTGCTCCAGCGCCTCGGCGGGGTCGCCGAGTTGCTCGATGTCCGCCTGGCGGGCCACGAGTTCCTCGGAGCGGGTCTGCAGCACGGCCGCCAGCAGCGCCTCCCGGGTCGGGAAGTGCCGGTACAGGGTGGCGGGTCCGACGCCCGCCTCCTTGGCCACCGCCTCGAGGGAGGTGCCGACCCCGTGCTGCAGGAAGTGACGCTGCGCGGTCTCCAGGAGGGCCGCGCGGTTGCGCTGGACGTCCGCGCGGGGCTTGCGTCCGCGCTGTTCGCCGGCGCTCATGCGCCCTCCTGTCTGCCGTGATCCTGCGGCCGCATCAAAACGGATGCTGCCTCCGTACTCGGTCGAGAGTAAAACGGAGGCAGCGTCCGGTCAAATCCGCGGCCTGAGCGCGGAGCCCGGACAACGCCGGGGGCCGACATATTTGGCCGTAGAGCGCGGGGCGAAAGCCGTACGGGCTGCACCATTCCAGGGTGCCCTTGTCCGCCCCCCAGCCGCGCCGAGCCCGGCCCGGTCCCCGGTCCAGGACGTCAGGGGGTGAGCTGCTGGTGTCCGATGACGGAGAGCAGTTCGAGTTTGCTGTGGCTCTCCGTGCCGGGGCGGGTGGTCAGCACCACCAGGGTCTGGGCGCGGTTCTCGGTGTACAGGAGCTGGGCGTCGACGTCGATGCGGCCGAGTTCGGGATGGAGAAGGGTGTTGCAGTCGCCGTAGCGGGCGACTTCCTGAAGTTCCCACATGCGGACGAACTCGGGGCTGTGTTCCTGGAGTTCGGCGAGGATCCGGGCGGCTCGGGGGGTGTCGCTGCCGGCGGTCAGTGCGGCCCGCAGGCGTGCTGCCTGGGCGCGGCCGTGGCTTTCGTGGGTCTCCTCGGGATACACCAGTCGCTCGGCGGGGTCCATGAACCAGCGGTAGTAGCCGCTACTGGCCAGACCGGTGTGGCGGGTCTGGTCGCCGAGCAGCGCGATGGCCAAGGGGTTCATCGCAAGAGTGTCGGACAGGTCGGTCGTTACCAGGGCCGGGGAGTCGTCCAGGCGGTCCAGGACCCGCATCAGGGTCGGGCTGACATGCTCGGAGCGGTGAAAGCGGGCCGGAGCGTTGTGGCCGATGAGCGCGAAGAGATGGTCGCATTCGTCCAGCGTCAGCCGCAATGCCCGGGCGAGAGCCGCGGTGATCTGCACGGAGGGCTGCGGAGCACGCTGCTGTTCCAGCCGGGCGTAGTAGTCGGTGGACATGCCGGCGAGCTGCGCGACCTCCTCACGTCGCAGCCCCTGCGTACGCCTGCGCGGCCCCTCGACCAGCCCGACATCGCGGGGCCGCAGCGCCTCACGCCGGTGGCGCAGGAATTCCGCCAGTTCCTTCTTGTCCATGCCGTCCATCCTGGCCGTATCCCGCCTGGCTATCCAGAGACCGCCGATCCATGGCTGAGCCACTCCTCTCCCACCCGCGCGAAGCCGCTCGTACGGCCGACGCCGAGGGCGCTCGCAGCGAGACGACCCGATGATCACCTGACCTGCGTGACCCGCTGGGAAATTCACCGATGGTCGGCGGTACGCCGCAGGTCGTCGGCATGGAAGGCGGCCTGCGGCGACGGTCTCCGTCGAGGACGCCTGACGCTGGTCGGGCCCCGGGCCCCCTGCCTCGTCGCCCGGCCCGGCCGACACGACGGGGTTCGCCGTGTCAGCCGGGCGCTCGCGTGCCCCTCGGCGCTCAGGACGGATCCCGTCGCCTCCGGTGCGACGACCGGGGCGAAGCCGAAGGCGCTTCCTTACCGTTCCGCGTCTTCGGTGAGGGCCTCCCCGAGGCGGGTCCTGCTCGCGTTCGTCCATGAGGTGGCCCAACAGGACCCGTCCGCGTGCTGTTGTTCCGCGTCTGCCACAGGTCGGTCAGCTGCCGCTGATCATGGTGAGGACGTCGTTGTAGGAGCCGTTGGCCTGCGCATCGCGGAGGAACCTGGCGCGCTCGCCGGCCAGTTCCTTCGCGTCGGGCTTTTCGCGCAGCAGGTCGAGGGTCTCGGTGAGGAAGTCGTCCAGCGGCATGGATTGTTCGTTGTCCTCCTGACCCATCAGGGTCGTGCGCACAGCCGGCGGGATGACCTCGATCACCTGGACGCCGGCGTCGGCACCGGCGAGCTGGATGCGGAGACTCTCGGAGAAGGAGTGCAGCGCGGCCTTGGTCGCGCTGTAGGTCGGGGTGAACGGGAGCGGTACGAACGCCAGCGCGGAGGTGACGTTCACGACGACCGCGTTGGCCTTGCCCACCAGGAGGGGCAGGAAGGCGTATGTCATCCGGATCGTGCCGAGCAGATTGGTCGCGATCTGATCCTCGGCGGCCTGGAGTCCGGCCGGGTCGAGGACGCTCTCCAGCAGCTGAATGCCGGCGTTGTTGACGAGGACGTTCAGCCCCGGGTGGCTCGCCGCCACGGTCTCACGGGCCCGGGCGATCGAGTCGGGGTCCGCGACATCGAGGACGAGGGCGTCGATGCCGGGGTGCTCGGCCGTGATCTCGTCGAGGAGTTCCTTGCGCCGGCCGGCGACGATCACCTTGTTGCCTGCCTCGTGCAGACGCAGGGCCAGACCGAGGCCGATGCCCGAGGTTCCGCCGGTGATCAGGATCGTGTTGCCGGTCATCTTCATGGGGGTCTTGCTCCTTCGGTACGGCGGGCCGGTGAGCGCCCGCAGCCTCGACCGTAGGAGCGGCCGCGCAGCGGCGGGAGAGGACGGTTCATCCATGGATCGGCGGTCTCTGCCTCGTGAAGCGCACGCCGGCCGTCGGGCTGGGGCCTGCAGAAGCTGGACGGCGGCTACGGTCCCGGCCGAGGCGTCGTCCATGCCGTCGACTGCGAGGAGGCACCCGCCGGGGCGCCGCTGCCGACCCTGGACCAGACGCTGGACGCCGCGAAGCATCCCGGTACCCGGCTGTGCTCCCTGTTGCAGCCCATGCTCGACGTCCCGTACGAGCTGGTTGAGCACGTCTCGTGGCTCATCCACGCCCGATCGCGCGTTACTACAGCGCCTGCGCCACCGTCCGCACCCCTTACTACGGCCACCGTGAACTTCCGGAGCACTACCAGCAGTACAACCGCGACCACGCCCGTCTCCGCGCTCCAGGCGAACACGCCTTCGCCCGCCCCAAGTCCTGGCGACTCGACGGTGGCCGGCTGGGGAGGATCGTCGGTCCATGGATATGTGATCCTCTCCCGCCCTCGCCGATACACCCCCATAGTCGAGACTGCCGGGCGCGCCCGGCCCCTGCGGCGAAGGAGAGTATCGCCGAGGTCAACGGCGCCTACGACCAGGTGCTGGCCCTGCTGAGCGGCGCCAAGGCCTGATCCAGCAACGCACAAAATGGAGAGCCGAACGTGAAACCCACGAATGAAGACACCGTCGAAATCAGCAGGGTCGTGGCGCTGTGGGCGCACATCATGGACGACCACGAACTGGACCGTCTCGGCGAATGCCTCACCGAAGACGCGGTGTGGGACGGCAGCGTCTTCGGCGGTGACCCGGTCGTCGGGCTGGACGCGATCGCGGCCTTCATGAACGCCCCCGGACACGCGAAGGCCCACCACACGACGAACATCGTCGTGTCGGAAGGCCCGGGCGACGAGGTGCGGGCCCGATCCAAAGGACTGAGCCTGCTGGAGGGCGGCGATGTCGCCAGCGTCGTATACGCCGACGACCTGCGACGCACCGATGACGGCTGGCGCATTTCCCGGCGGGCCATCCATCTCACCTGGCCACGTCGCTTCTAGGGGTGCTTGCAAAAGCCGGGTGCTTGCGGGCGAGTGTCATGCAATGGGCGAGTTGCAGTAAGGCATCGTGCATGTCCTCGCGTGCTCCCACCGGATCCACAGGCGGCGAGGGCCAGGGAGCCAGGCGTTGGCGGACTCGGCGTCCCAGCGGACCTTGCCCGGACCCGAGCCGTGCGGCCGGCTCCGTCGAGCGATCTCCGGTGTGATGCCACGCTCGCGCAGTCGGCGGCGATAGAGGTCGTAGTCCTGGCCGCGGTCGGCATACAGCATCCTGGGTTTGCGCCGGGGGCGGCCCCGCTTGCCCGCACCGGCCCAAGGCTGTCGATCAGCGTCAGAAGCCCGGTGACATCGTGGCGGTGACCGCCGGTCAGAGACACCCGCAGCGGAGTGCCGCGGGCATCGGTCAGCACGTGATGCTTCGAACCCGGCCGCCCGCGGTCAACCGGGCTCGGACCGACTTTCGGGCTGCTTCGTCCCCGCTTGGCCTGCACATGAGAGGCGTCGACGGTGGCGCGGGAGAAGTCGAGACGGTCCGCCGCCCGCAACCCGTCCAGCAGCACCCGCTGGAGCTCCTCCCACACCCCTGCCTCCTGCCACTCGGCCAGCCGCCGCCAGCAGGCAGGACCCGAACCGAACCCCAACTCCTGGGGCAGGAACTCTCACTGGACACCTGTGTACAGGACGAACAACACACCCTGGAGCGTCCTGCGGTCATCGCTCCGCTTACACCCCCGGTATCGGAACCGCCGCTCATGCTTCGGCAACAGCGGCTCGATCACCACCCACAACCCGTCACTGACCTCCCACGGCTTCCGCCGCGCCATGGTCACACCCCACAGAAAACACGGGATTACGTACATCGCCGCCGTAGCACAACACGATCTTTCTGCACGGACCCCTAAAAAAGGACGTAACACCGCCATGAACGCTTTCACCACCGCCGTAGCCGTCGGGTCGGAGGAGCCGCTCAGCCCCGGCTACGACGCGGCGACCAAGGACGACGCCGAGTTCAACAAGTACTTCCGGCACGGCTTCATCACCATCGACGACGTGCAGATGCACTACGTCATCGGCGGCGACGGCCCGCAGGTCATGGTGCTGCTGCACGGCTGGCCGCAGAGCTGGTACGAGTACCGCCCGATCATGCCCTCACTGCTGCCCGGCCGCACCGTCATCGCCATCGACCTGCCGGGCATGGGCGACTCGACCGGAAACCCGCCCTCCATGACCAAGACGGTCCTGGCCACGTACGTCCACAAGCTGCTCAACCACCTGGGCCACCACGAGAACTTACAGGTCGTCGGCCACGACTTCGGCCTCAACGTCGCCTACCCACTGGCCGCCCAGCACCGCGACCAGGTGGCGGGCCTGTTCCTCATGGACGGCGGCCTCGTCGGCAAGAACCTGAGGTTCGCCACCCTCGCATCGGTATCTTGGCACTTCTCCTTCTTCTTGCAGAATCCGCTCGCCGAGGAACTGGTAACCGGCCGGGTCGAAACCTTCCTCACCCACTTCTTCCAGAGTGTGAAGACCGCCGGCGAGAACGTCTCCGACGACGAACTCGCCGAGTTCGTCCGGGTGTTCTCCCGCCCCCAGGTCCTGCACGCCGGCTTCGAGCTCTACCGGACCCTGACCCAGGACGAGGCCGACAACACCACACTCCAGGACACCCCGCTGACCATCCCGGTCCACATGATCACCCAGGCCGCCCTCGCCGACGTGTTCCTGCCGCCCATCCATGACGCCGCCCCCCACGCCACCTCCGCCGTCGTCCCCGGCGCCGGACACTTCCTCGCCCACGAAGCACCCGACCGCGTCCTGGCCGAGATCAACGCCTTCTACCCCACCTCCACCCCCTGACCAAAAAGCACCACACGACCACATGACGTCCAAACCATCCGATGCCAGAACTCGCGCGGTCCCTGAACGGCGACCTCGAGCGCCGGCACACCGAGGCCAACATAAATGGCGCCTGACGACGTCTCAGCCAGATCACACCTGCCGGCATCCGCGGACGAGTGGATCCGCACCCCGGTCGGGGAACACGTCGAGGTGCAGTCCGCGAGCGGTGGGACGGGCGTGGCGACCGCGCTCGTCGGCGGCGCACCGATCCTGCCGGTCCGACCCGGCGAGCTGTCCGGTCCGTCCCTGGGAGTCACGCTGGAGGCGTGGGGTCCGGCGGGCGGGCCGGTCCGTGGGCAGACCGCCGAGCTGGTGATCAGCCGACCGATGCCGTCCATGCCGCTGCACTTCTGGAACGACGCAGGTGGCAGCCGTCACAACGACTCCTACTTCCCCGCCTGCCCGGGACTGCGGCGGCACTACGACCGGGTCACCATGACCCAGCGCGGCACGGTGATCGTGAACAGCCGTCCGGACTCCACCCTGAACCGCCCGGGGGTTCGGATCGGATGAGGAGCGCGGGAGGGCGGCGGTGTCGCCAGCGTCGTCCACGCCGACGACCTGCGACGCACCGATGCCGGCTTCCAGTGAGGTGTCTGTTGCCTGGCGTCACCACCTGTGGCAGTTGACTGGCTTTCAGGAGAGCAGAAGGCCGGTACGCGCGGTTCGCCGACGAGCCCTCCATTCAGGAGCCGGAGGGGTTCTCCGGCTGGACGTGGTGGCCTTGGAACAGACCCGGGCCAAGCGCCGGTCTCACAACCGGCTGGGCCGCGGTGCAGTGGGGCACTGTACGGATGCCGGCACCTTCTTGTCGGCGCCGGCCGACGTGCCGCCGGGGGTGGCGGGGTTCGTCGCGGAGCAGTTGGAGACAGGGGCGAGACACGAGGGCCTCTCACGGGTCACCGCGTCGGCCCCCGTACCTCCTCACATGGAAATTGCGCGGTTCAGGCGGACAAGGTATTCCGCGTCCGGTTGCACGCCGGCCCCGAAGCGTTCCCGGATCACGGCGAGCCCGAGGTCACGCCGCTTCGGTGATCGCGCCGCGTCGGCCGTCGCCAGTGCGTCCGGCAGCTCTTGACGGGTGAGATCCGTGCAGTAGGCGGGTGTGCCGGGTTGCTGCCGCCACGATTCCGCGAGCGGCCCCGCATCAAAGGCGTCGAACCCGGTGTCCTCCACGAGTGCCATGGCCAGGTCACGCTCGCGCGGACTGTCGGCCGCGACGGGGAGCGAGATGCGGTCCGCACTTCCCACCGGCTTGTTCCTGTGCGCGAACGACTCGGCTCCGATCGAGTTCCACGCCTTGACGATGGGCCGGCCCAGCAGCTTTGCAACCCACACGCTCTCGGCCTGGCCGGCCTCGATCGCCGCGATTCCGTTGTCCCGATGCGGGAAGTAGTTCGACGTGTCGATGACCACCGTGTCAGCCGGAACCTTGGCGATCAGTGGTGCGACCTGCGAAATGCGGGCGAAGGGAATCGAGAGGACCACGGCGTCGACGTCCGCTACAGCTTCCGCCGCTGTCACCGCTCGTCCGCCCGAGGCCAGTACGTCCGCCTCGATCGTCTCCGGGCCGCGCGAATTGGCCGCCTTCACCTCGTGCCCGGCCGCGCTCAACCGCCTGGTCAACGTCTTGCCGATGTTCCCGGTGCCGAGAATGCCGATCTTCATGGTGAAACTCCTTGTCCGGAACGGAACCCCGGTTTCGGTGACCGGGGTTCCCGGGCTTGGTCCCTGCGGCGCGACCGGGGCTGCGGCCGATCGCGGACGCGGTGGTGTCAGTGGGTGATGGCGACCTTGCCGAAGTGAGCGCCGCTCTTCGTGCTCGTCGTGTGTGTTCGTGGTGTGCCGGCATTGCCGCCCTCGTGCCGTCGCGTCCGCGAGAGTCGCGTCGGGCGACTCAGCGGTGGGCGGCGCGGTTCATCTCGACGACGTCATCGACGGTGGGGTTGGCCGGGAGGGCGGCGAAGCGTTCCGGGAGGCTGTCGCGGATGGCCGCGCCCTTGCCGCGGTCGGCCGCGGGAAGCTCGTCGAGGGGCAGTTCGGTGCAGTAGGCGGGGCTGTTCGGCTGCTGGCGCCAGGAGTCGGCCAGCATACCGGCGTCGTAGCCGGTGTCGTCCACGAGCCGCATGGCCACACGCCGCGCCCCTCAAAGTCGCCGGTGACGGAGCTGGCGAGGCTGCCGGGCGTCCCGGCCGGAACGCCCCGGATGCGCTCAGGAGGGCAGCGCGGTTGCGCTGGACGACCGCGCGGGGCTTACGTCCCCGCTGTTCACCGGCGCTCATGCACCCTCCTGCCTGCCGTGATCCTGCGGCCGCATCAAAACGGATGCCGCCTCCGCCTATCTGCGAGAGTAAAACGGAGGCTGCATCCGGTCAAACCGGCGGCCCGACCACGGAGTCCGGACAGCCCAGGGGCCCACCTGTCTCGCCGCAGCGCGCAGGACAAGAGCCGTGCGGAAGTGGGTGCGCGGGGTGCCGCGCCGCCGGACCCGACGACTTCCGGCGTCCTGGACCGTGACCCGCATGCATCACCAGCGCCCCTGGCCGGATTCGGCACACAGGTCTCCAGCTTGTTCGGCCCCTCCCGCGCCGAGCCCGGCCCGGTCCCCCCAGTCCAGGACGTCAGGGGGTGAGCTGCTGGTGCCCGATGACGGAGAGCAGTTCAAGCTTGCTGTGGCTCTCCGTGCCGGGGCGAGTGGTCAACACCACCAGGGTCTGGGCGCGGTTCTCGGTGAACAGGAGCTGGGCGTCGACATCGATGCGGCCGAGTTCGGGATGGAGGAGGGTCTTGCAGTCGTCGTAGCTCTGTGCGACTTCCTGCAGTTCCCACATGCGGACGAACTCGGGGCTGTGTTCTTGGAGTTCGGCGAGGATCCGGGCGGCTCGGGGGGTGTCGCTGCCTGCTGTCAGCGCGGCCCGCAGGCGCGCCGCATGGGCGCGGCCGTGGTGTTCGTGGACCTCCTCGGGATACACCAGACGTTCGGCCGGGTCCATGAACCAGCGGTAGTAGCCGCTACTGGCCAGACCGGTGTGGCGGGTCTGGTCGCCGAGCAGCGCGATGGCCAACGGGTTCATCGCGAGGGTGTCGAGCAGGTCGGTCTGCACCAGGGCCGGGGAGTCGTCCAGGCGGTCCAGGACCCGCAGCAGGGTCGGGCTGACATGCTCGGAGCGGTGAAAGCGGGCCGGTGCGTTGTGGCCGATGAGCGCGAAGAGATGGTCGCGTTCGTCCAGGGTCAGCCGTAGTGCCCGGGCGAGAGCCGTGGTGATCTGGACGGAGGGCTGCGGGGCGCGCTGCTGTTCCAGCCGGGCGTAGTAGTCGGTGGACATGCCGACGAGCTGGGCGACCTCCTCACGTCGCAGCCCCTGCGTACGCCTGCGCGGACCCTCGACCAGCCCGACATCGCGGGGCCGCAGCGCCTCACGCCGGTGGCGCAGGAATTCCGCCAGTTCCTTCTTGTCCATGCCACCCATCCTCGCCCCATCCCGCCCGGCTATCCAGAGACCGCCGATCCATGGCTAAGCCACTCCTCTCCCAGCCGCGCGAAGCCGCTCACACGGCCGACACCGAGGGCGCTCGCAGCGAGACGACCCGATGATCACCTGCCCCTGCCTGATCCGCTGGGAGATTCACCATCCGTCGGCGGTACGCCGCAGGCCGTCGGTCTGGAAGACGGCCCGCCGCGATGGTCCCCCGTCGAGGACACCCAACGCTTTGACCGGCCCCGGGCCTCGTCGCCCGGCCCGGCCGATGGGACGAGGTTCGTCGCGTGACGGCTCTCGCGTGCTGTTGTTTCCCGTCGGAAACAACAGGTCGGTCAACTGCCGGCGATCATGGCGAGGACGTCGTCGTAGGAGCCGGTGGCCACTGCGTCGCGGATGAACCTGGCACGCTCGACGACAATCTCCTTCGCGTCGGGCTTCTCGCGCAGCAGGTCGAGGGCTTCGGTGAGGAAGTCGTCCAGCGGCATGGCGTGTTCGCTGTCCTGCTGGCCGAACAGGTTGGTTTGCACGCCCGGCGGGACCATCTCGATCACCTGGACACCGGTGTCAGCGCCGGCGAGCTGGATGCGCAGGCACTCGGAGAAGGAGTGCAGCGCGGCCTTGGTCGCACTGTAGGTCGGGGTGCTCTGATAGGGGACGAACGCCAGCGCTGAGGTGACGTTCATGACGACCGCGTCGTCCTTGCCCACCAGCAGCGGCAGGAAGGCGTACGTCATCCGGATCGTGCCGAGCAGATTGGTCGCGATGTGATCTTCGGAGACCTGGAGTCCGGCCGGGTCGAGGAGGTTCTCCCGCTGCATGATGCCGGCGTTGTTGACGAGGACGTTCAGCCCGGGGTGGCTCGCCGCCACGGTCTCACGGGCCCGGGCGATCGAGTCGGGGTCCGCGACATCGAGAACGAGGGCGTCGATGCCGGGGTGCTCGGCCGTGATCTCGTCGAGGAGTTCCTTGCGCCGGCCGGCGACGATCACCTTGTTGCCTGCCTCGTGCAGACGCAGGGCCAGACCGAGGCCGATGCCCGAGGTTCCGCCGGTGATCAGGATCGTGTTGCCGGTCATCTTCATGGGGGACTTGCTCCTTCGGTACGGCGGGCCGGTGGGCGCCCGCAGCCTCGACCGTAGGAGCGCCCGCGCAGCGGCGGGAGAGGACGGCTTATCCATGGACCGGCGCTCCCTGGCTGAGCCGCAGACGACGCTCCGGCCCGGTCAGCGCCTCCAGAGCGGGCGTAGCGAGCCACCGGTAGGAGAACCCGGGGGCCAGGATCACAACCTGTTGGAAGACGGTGAGCCAGGTGGCGTTCGCAGCGATGAACTCCCCCATCCCCGCGGTGAGATGGAGGCGCACGTTGTCCCAGACGAGCACGATGAGCCCGCCGAGCTGGATGCGGGCCCGCACGACCAGGTCGCGCAGGTCTCGCCAGCCGAAACCCTTCGGCTGGCCCAGGCGGCACCGGTACTCGCGTACCGCGTAGAACATCCGCGAGCGGCGGCCCGGCTGGTAGCAGACCATCCCTGCCATCGACACCCGGCCCGATCCTCGCCCGCGTACCCGCACCACGGCGTGCAGCCCCTGCGGCCCCAGGTCCTGGAGCGCGGCGGCGTCAGCGACTGCCCGGCCTCGTCCTGGAAGACGATCCAGGCACCGAGAGCCGCCGCGGTGCTTTTACCCGCAGCCAGACGTCCTTCTTCCACAACTCGACCGCCGCGTCGTCGCGTTCGATGGCCCGGCGGGCGGGCTGCTGCCACGATCAGCCGTGCCGTCTCAGGAGCCGCCACGTGCCTTGGAGCGTGTACGAGACGTGGAGGATAAGACCGATGAGCGTCTTCACCCGGGCCAGTGTCCACCGCTGATCTGCCCAGCCGTGTGCCAACGGCCCACGCTGCAACTCGCTTTCAAGCCGGGACAATTGAGCATTGCTGAGCTGGGGTCGTCCGGGTGATCCCACGGAGGCGGCACCGGCCGCACCGTGTTCGCGCCAGGGCCGGCGCCACCGCTCCACGGACCGCTCACTCACTCGCAGCGCGGCGGCGACCTCCCGGTTCTTCTCCCCGCGCTCGAAGCGGTCCACGGCCTGCAGTCGGACCCGCTCCCGCGCTGCCCTCCCAGCGTCGGTCAGCTCGCCGCCCTGCGCACATCTCACAAGCCCACAGCTACCTGACCATCGCAGAGGCGTCAGGAGAACGCCCCGACATCACCCGATCAAGTTCAGCAGGTTCTCTCCGGAGTCCTTGAGAGTGTGAGAGAGCGCGAACGATCAGGCTCCTGACAAGCCAAGGAGCGCGTCGGCGTTGCCATGGGCGATCCGCGCCCGATCGGCGGGAGAAACCGGCAAGTTGTTGAGGAACGCCGTGGCCTCGTCATTGGGGCTGTACGGATAATCGACCGAGAAGAGGATGCGATCCGCGCCGAAAGCGGTCAGGGCGGCGAGGAACGCGGATTGGTCGAAGAAGCCACTGGTCGTGATCCACACCTGATCCAAGATGGTCTGCGATACGTCTCGCTGCAGCCCGATTTCCTTTCCCGGTCCGAACATCGCATCGACGCGCTGAAGCATCATCGGCAGCAGCTCGCCCATGTGGCCGATGATCAGCTTCAGATCCGGATTTCGGTCGAGTGCGCCCGACACGGCCAGGCGCAGAATGTGAAGTCCTGTCTCCGCATGCCAGCCGAAACCGGCATTGGACAAGATGAACGCGGTAAAGTCCGGCAGCCCCTGGAAGTAGATGTCGCGCACCGCACGTGGCGCGGGTCCGGGATGGATATAGAGGGGGGCGCCGATGGCCTCGGCACGCGACAGGATCGGAGCGAAGCGCGGGTCGTCGAGGAACAGTCCGTCGGTGGTCCCGTTGATCGAGGCGCCGCGGAAGCCCAATCGGGTCACGCACCGTTCCAGTTCGTCCGCGGCCGCCTCGGGATCCTTCATGGGGAGGTGCGCGAACGCCGCGAACCGATCCGGTTGCCGTTCGACGGCCTGGGCCAGTCGGTCGTTATAGTCGCGCGCAAGGCTCACACCCTCCTCACCGGCCAGCATCTCGGCGCCCGGGCCCACGGCCGACAAAACCTGCATGGTGATTCCGGCTTCGTCCATCGAGGCGATGCGTTCCTGCTCTGTATCGTCCAGGGCCCGGTCGAGCGCACTCGCCGGCTCGTCTGCATCAGAGGGCGCCCATCCGGCCGGCACCCATCCGGATGCAGCAACGTCCGCGGCGGAAATCCTTTGCGCCAGATCAGTGAAAAGGACATGTTCCTCTAGAGCAACGATGCGCATGATCTTGTTCTCCGTCCAATTGGAAGGTGAGTGCGACACAAGGGGGCGGCGCTCGGCGGTCAGCGGCTCGGCTCGTAGGTGAGTTGCTTGACATGCCGCAGGGTCAGGGCGGTTTCCACGGCCTGCACTCCGTCGAGGCCGCCGATCTTCTTGCTGAGGTATGTGTAGAGCTCGCCGGTGCTCGAGGTGGCGACGGTCGCGAGGAGGTTGGCCTGGCCGGTGGTGGCGCCGGCGAAGCGGACCTCGTGGTGTTCGGCCAGTTTCCGTCCGGCGGTGTCGAGTGCGGAGGGGGCGACGGTGAGCCAGAGCATCGCGCTGATGCCGTGTCCGAGGGACTCGCGGTCATGCTGCACCTTGAAGTAGAGGATGCCCGTGGAGCGCAGACGCTCCAGGCGCCGCTTGACAGCGAACTCCGACTGGCCGGTGCTGGTCTGCAATTCACTGAAGGTCGCCCGGCCGTCGCGCCGCAGCACGGCGAGCAGCGCCTCGTCCTCTCCGTCGAGAGCGATGCGGGCGGCTACCGGCTCGCTGTACGGGAGACGCAGTGCCGCCTCCTGGTCGGGTTCGAGCGCTTGAGTCTTGTCGAGCCAGCCGAGCGGGCCGCCGTAGAAGGTGTGCAGCAGGCAGTGGGCGCTGACCGAAATGACCTGAGGCGTGCGTTGCAGGCGGTCGAAGAGCAGTTCGTCGCGGTCCTGTCGGCTGCGGGCTCCCATGGCGCACAGCACTTCGGTGCCGCCGGAGATGAGATCGACGTGTGAGGTGTCGGGACGCCGGGCCAGCGCGGTGGCGAGTTGTTCGGCCACGTCGGGAGTGCAGCGCAGCCGGACGATCCAGCTCTGGCGGCCCAACAGGCTCTCGTCGGTCATGCCGACGATCCTGAGTCCGGCGGTGGTGCGCAGTTTGCGGAAGCGGCGGGCGACGGTCTGGTCGGACACTCCGAGGATTTCGGCGATGCGGCTGAACGGCGCCCGCCCGTCCACCTGGAGCGCGTGCAGCAGCTTCAGATCGAGCGCGTCGGGTGAAGGGGACTGCATCGATGGCTCCTGCTTCGGCCGGGTGAAGTTCACGTCGTGTCGTACGACAGCGCTGTGTGGCCCGGGACGGGAAGGGTCCGATCCCGGGCCACTGAACGGCGCCGCGCCCGTCCCCACGGTCGGCGCCGGTACCGGCGCGGTGACTGTCCGCTCCTGAGCCGTGCCGGTACGTCTGGTGTCATCTCGGTGCGGGTCCGGGGCTCACGAGGGGCGGCTGCCTGCGCCAGGCACCGTCTGAGTGCCGGCGGTAGGCAGGTCGGGTGTGCGAGGCCCTTGTACGGAGGCAGCCGGGTCTGTTGCCGGTAGGACCGACTGCTGCTGTGGCCGGCGCAGCAGGAAGAAGCCCACCACGGCCGCCAGCAGGGTCAGGACGGCCGCGACGACCAGGCAGAGCTGAAGACCGTCGATGAACGCCTGCGACACGGCGCCGAGGACACGCGGGGTGTCCGCGCCCAGGCGAAGCCTGCCGACCGAACGCAGTCCGCCGGCGTCCGCTGCCTCGGTGACGCGCCGGATCGTCGCTCCGCCCAGCCCCGCGTCGGTGAGATGTCCGGGCAGAGCGTCCACAGCACGAGAGGACAGCAGCGCGCCCAGGACGGCGGGGCCCAGGGCGCCGCCGAGTTGACGGAAGGCGTTGTTGGCGGCAGCGGCCATACCGGCCTGGTGGAATGGCACCGAACTGACGGCGGTGGCGGTCATCGGGGTCAGGACGAACGACACGCCCAGGCCGAGCAGGGCCATCCGCCAGGCCAGTGAACCGAACGAGGTGTTGGCGTCGATCGTGGTCAGCGACAGCAGCGCGACCGCCACGACCAGCAGGCCGCCGGGAATCAGCACCCGCGGAGAGACCCGGTGCACCAGGCGTCCCATGGGGACACCGAGGACCAGCGGCACCATGCACACCATCAGCAGCCGCCAGGCCGATTCGAGGGTGCTGAGCTGCTGGACCATGCCGAAGTAGAGGCTGAGGGCGAAGAAGAACCCGATGAGCCCGAGGAAGCTGATCATGGCGATCAGTGAGGTGGCGGTGAAGGAGGGGCTGCGGAACAGTGTCAGGTCCAGCATCGGGCTGGAGCTGCGCCGCTCCACCCGTATGAAAGCGACCGATGCGCCAACGGCGGTGGACAGGGCAAGCATCACCTTGGTGGCGGTGAAGGAGTCGGCGCCGCCCTCGATGATCCCGTAGACCAGAGCGGTGATGGCCAGCGCGGCGGTGATCTGGCCGGGCCAGTCCAGTCGGCGCGTGCCCGGGGCACGGGAGTCGGTGAGCAGCTTCGTCGAGACGACCAGCGCGAGCAGCGAGGCGGGGACGGGCAGCAGGTAGAGCCAGCGCCACGCGAAGTGCTCGAGGATCACGCCCGCGATGACGGGGCCGAGTGCGAGGGCGGCCACCAGGGAGGTCGCCCACACGCCGATAAAGTTCCCGCGCTCTCGCGGATCGGGAACGGCGTGGCTGATCAGGGCCAGAGTCGAGGGCAGCAACGCGGCCGCGCCCAGACCGGCGAAGGCCTGTCCGGCCCAGACGACCTCGATCGACTGGGCGCACAGTGCGACCAGGGCACCCAGACCGCTGAAGGCCAGGCCCGCCTGGAAGACCTTCTTACGGCCGTGCACGTCACCGAAGACGCCCGCGGTGAGGATGAGCGCGGCCATGGGCAGTACGAACGCGACGCTCACCCAGGACAGCTGCGAGGTCGACGTGTCCAGCGCCCGCTGAATGGCGGGCAGGCTCGCCGAGACGGTGGTCACCGGCAGATAGGCGACGAACACGCCGACGCAGGCCATGACGAGTGTGGGCACCCGCCGCTCCTGCGGCGGGTTCGCCGTGGTCGTGACGTTCACGAAAGACTCTCTCCCTCAGGTGCCAGGCGCTGTGGTCGGCTGGCTTCCGCCGCAACGTTCCGGCTTGCCGGGGAGCCGAGGCCAGCCACGAGCGCCGGATCCCGGAAATCCGACATCGGGGCCTTCGGTCCGGAGGAAGTCCGACCCGGCAGAGAACAACGGCCGGCAGCTGTCGGCGCGCCCGAAGATCTGGCAGAGCCGCGGATACAGCCGTTCCGGCCGCCCAGTGATGCGGGCCCGGGGACGGCGCAGGCGCCGCCCTCGGCGAGGGCGAAGGTCGTCATGATCAGTCCTTGTGTGGGAGGGGCCGTCCCGGAGGGCGTGCCAGGTCACGGCGTCACCAGCCGGTTGAGGGCACGATGTTCGTCGACTGCCTGGGGACCCGGCCGGTGTATCGGGCCCGTGCCCAGGGTCAGGGACAGGCCCGTGCCCTGGTTGGCATGGGCGATGATCTCCGCGGTGATGGAGACCGCCGTCTCCTCAGGCGTGCGTGCACCGACGTCGAGACCGATCGGGGAACGCAGCCGAGCCAATCGGTCCTGCGCGACGCCCGCCTCGCGCAGGAGACGCAGGCGTTCGTCGTGCGTCCGGCGGGATCCCATCGCGCCCACGTAACCGACGGGCAGATTGAGTGCCAACTGCAGCAGGGGGATGTCGAACCTGGCGTCGTGGGTGAGGACGCAGACGGCGGTACGGGCGTCGACCTCGGTGCGTTCCAGATAGCGGTGCGGCCAGTCGACCACGACCTCGTCCGCGTGCGGGAAGCGGGCCGCGGTGGCGAAGACGGGGCGGGCGTCGCACACGGTGACCCGGTAGCCGAGGAAGCGGCCGGCCTGGCTGAGCGCGGTGGCGAAGTCGACCGCGCCGAAGATCAGCATGCGGGGGCGGGTCGCGGCCACATGGACGAGGACGGACAGCCGGTCGGGGCAGGTGTCCGCGTCCCCGCCGAACGAGACGGCCGCGGTGCGTCCCGCCCGCAGCTGGGCTGTGGCCCGGTCCGCCACCGCCTGGCCTGTCGGCCCTGCGGCCAGCGTCGCGTCGGCGGTCCAGCTGTCGCCGAGAACGCTCAGGGTGGCGCCGATGAGTCCGTCGGGGCCGTCGACGACCTGTGCCACGGCGGCGGGTCGGTCCCCGGCAACCTCGGCGAGGGCCGCGCCGAGATGCGGCCGGGTCGCAGGGTCGATGCGCTGGACGAGAACGTCGAGTTCGCCGCCGCAGGTCAGGCCGACGGCGAAGGCGTCGTCGTCGGAGTAGCCGAACCACGCGCGCTGTGGGGCGCCCCGGTCCTGTAGCACCTGTCGGCACAGTTCGTAGACGGCGCCTTCGACACAGCCGCCGGAGATGCTTCCGACGGCGTTGCCGTCCTCGTCCACCGCGACCGACGTACCGACGGGCAGGGGCGCGCTGCCGGTGACGTCGACGACTGTGGCCAGGGCGAAGGGGCGTGCCTCGCGGCACCAGCGGTGCAGTGTGTCCGCGATGTTCAGCATGAGTCCTTCTCCGTGGTTTGCCGTCGGGGCGTGGGGCGGGTCGCCGCCGCGCCGTCGGGGAGTGCATACGCGGCGGCGACCCTGGTGGGTCCGGCAGCCGGGCGGGAGACCGGTTACCGGACAGGCCGGTGGCATCGAAGACCGCGTTGGCGAACGGGGCCTGCGCCGTGCAGAACGACACCCGGGCAAGCCCCGGATGTGCATTTCCGGGGAGGCTGAATTTCCAGTGATCCCGTGGGTGGTGCGATGTCGGTCGCACCACCCGAGCACTCCTGCCCGGAGTGATCCTGACGGGTTGACGGCCTACATCACGTGCTCGATCCGGATGGGCAGCCGGTTCTGGCGCTGTCCGGTGGCGTGGAAGACCGCATTCGCGACAGCGGCTGCCGCGCCGATCATCGTGACCTCTCCGAGGCCCTTCACACCGACGTCGTTGAGGAGCAGATCGGGCTCGTCGATGAAGTCGAAGTCGATCTCCTGTATGTCGGCGTTGACCACGAAGGGATACTCCTCCAGCGTGGTGTTGAGGAATCCGCCGAAGCGCGGGTCGACCTCGCTCGACTCCCGGAGCGCCTGGCTGATGCCCCAGGTCACGCCCCCGCGGACCTGACTGGCCGCGGTGACCGGGCTGGCGACCCGGCCGCAGTCGACCACACAGAGCGCCCTGGGCACACTGATGCGCCGTGTCGTGGCCTCGATGCGGACCTCGACGAAGTGAGCGACCCAGCTGAAGGCCGTGAACTCCGGGAAGACCGGACCCGCGGCGGAGAACAGGCCGGCCCGCGAACGGTCCAGCATCTCGGGGGGCTGGCCCGGTCCCACGGAGGTCACCTCCACCTCCGTCGCCCCGCCTCCGGTGGCCCGGACCGCGTCTGCCACATCCACGGTCCCGGTGTCGCCCGCGCCGAGCTGCTTGCGCAGCTCGCGCAGTGCCTTGTGCACCGCGGGCAACGCCGTCGCGGTGCCCCACGCACCGGCGGTGAGATGCTGCGGCGCGATGCGCGTGTCACCCACCTGCACGACGACTTCCCGCACGGGCACACCGAGGTCTTCCGCGACCAGGAGAGCGATGGCCGAGCGGATGCCCTGCCCCATCTCGTGACCGTCGACGCCGACGGTCACCCGGCCGTCGGCCGCCGCGGACATACGGGCCACGGCCGGAGCGACCAGGACCGGGTGGGCGCCGACAGCGACGCCCAGGCCCACGAACGATCCGTCAGCGGCACGCATCGACCCCGGACGCGGATCGCGTTTGTCCCATCCGAACCGCTCCGCACCCCGTGTCAGACACCGCGCCAGGTGGCGGGAGGAGAAAGGCAGCCCGGTGACCGGGTCCGTGGCGGTGTCGTTGGCCAACCGCAGCTCGACGGGATCCCGGCCGGTGGCGTAGGCCAGTGCGTCGATGGCCGACTCGAACGCGAAGCTGGCCGGGCCCTCCATCGGAGCCCTCATGAATCCCGGCGTCTGGACATCGGTTTGGACCAGGCGCTGACGTCCCCCGAAGTTGGGTACGGCGTACAGCCTCGACGTCATCTCCGTGAACATGGCGGGATACAGGTCGTGACGGGACGTCTGGTGCTCAGCGTCGTGGAGGGCGGCCAGGAGCCGTCCCGACGGGTCGGCGCCGAGCCGGATGCGATGGCGGCTGACCGGCCGGAAGCTGCCGGCGTGGAACGTCTGCGGGCGCGGAACGACCAGCTTGACCGGACGCATCAGCCGGCGTGCGGCGAGCGCCAGTGGCCCGATGTGCGGTTGCAGTGCGTTGCGGGATCCGAAGCCGCCTCCGGTGTAGGGCGAGATCACTTCGACATCCGCCGGATCGAGGTTCAGCTGCGTGGCGACTCCGTGGCGCAGTGCGCCGGCGTTCTGGGTGCCCTCGTGCACCACGAGCCTGTCGCCCCGCCATTCCACGACCGAGCTGATCAGTTCCATCGGGACCTGGTGCTGCGCCGGGTGCAGGTAGGTCTCGTCGATCTGCACGGGGCTCGCCGCGTACGCGCCCTCGGCGTCGCCCACCTTGATGTCGGGAAACCAGGGCAGGGCTTCTTCCTGGACGACGGAGGTGGCGCCTTCGTCGTCGAGTCCGACGGCGAACCGCTCGGTCTCGTAGCGTGCCCGGACGAGTTCCGCCGCCTCGGTGGCGGCGACCAGGGTGTCGGCGACGACCAACGCGATCGGCTGTCCCCGGTAGGCGACGACATCGCTGAGCAGCGGCTGCAGGCTCTGGAAGGAGAAGCCTCCACCCATCAGGAACCCGGGACCGCGCAGTTCGTCCTCGGTGAACCGGGTCAGGACCAGACGGACTCCGGGGACCGCCTCGGCCGCGGCGGTGTCGATGGCCACGGTGCGGCCCTTGCCGATCGTGGCCACGGCGAACATGGCATACGCCAGGTCGTCCGGGACGCGGTCGGCGCCGTAGCGTGCGCTGCCGGTGACCTTTTCGTGGGCATCGACGCGGCGCAGGTCTGGGGGCTTCATCGGGCGGCTCTCTTCCCGGCGGTGAGCAGTGCGTCAGTAAGGGTGCGGATGCCCAGCTCCACGCGGAACGCGCCGGTGCGAGGAGGGCGGGCCCCGGCGAAGGCGACTTCCCCCGCGCGGCGGGCGGTTTCCCTGGTGAGTCGCTCGCCGATCAGTGAGCGTTCCGCTGTCGTCGCCCGCCAGGGGCGCGTGGCGACCCCTCCCAAACCGATCCGGCAGTCCGTGACCATTCCCTGGGCGTCCAGCGTCACGGCGGTGGCGGCCGAGGTGAGAGCGAAGGCGTAGGACTCCCGGTCACGGATCTTGTGGTAGGTGGAGCCGCGACCGGCGGGTGTCGCGGGAACGCGGATCCGCAGAATCAACTCATCGGGAGCCAGGGTGTGTTCGAGCAGGGCGTTGTTTCCCGGTTCGACGTGCAGCTCGCCGAGCGGCAGCGTCCGCTCGCCGCCTGGGCCGACCACGTCGAGTACGGCGTCGAACGCGATCAGGGCTACGGCCCAGTCGCCCGGGTAGGTGGCGATGCAGGTGTCACTGGTGCCCAGCAGCGCGTGGGTACGGTCGAGTCCCTCGAGAGCCGCACAGCCGCTGCCGGGATTCCTCTTGTTGCAGGGGAACTCCGCCCCGCCGCGGAAGTAGCCGCATCGCGTGCGTTGCAGCAGGTTCCCGCCCACCGTCGCCATGTTGCGCAGTTGCTGGGACGCCGCCCGCCACAAGGATTCCGACAGCGCCGGATAGTCACGGCGTACGACCGGATGGTCGGCGACCTCGGCCATTCTCGCTCCCGCACCGAACGACAGTTCGCCGTCACTGGTGCTGATCTCGGTCAGCTCGGCGAGACGGTGAATGTCGATGACGGCCGGCGGCGCCTCGATGCCGAGCTTCATCAGGTCGTACAGGGTCGTGCCACCGGCCAGGATCCTGGTACCCGGCTCGGCGGCGGCCAGGGCATCGACGGCCCCGGCGACGCTGTCGGGTACCACATAGGCGAAGGAGCGCACCGTCTACACCTCGCTCTGCGCGGCCTGGTCGGCCACCTGGCGGATGGCGGCGGTGATGCCGACATACGCGCCGCACCGGCACAGGTTGCCGCTCATGTACTCACGGATGGCGCCGTCGGTCTCGGCGTGGCCTTCGGCCAGGCAGGCCAGGCCGGACATCACCTGCCCAGGTGTGCAGTAGCCGCACTGCAGGGCGTCGCAGTCGACGAAAGCCTGCTGCAACGGGTGCAGCGTGCCGTCGGGAGCCGCGACCCCCTCGATGGTCGTCACGTCCTGTCCTGCGACCTGGACCGCCGGAGTCAGACAGGACACGACGCGACGGCCGTCGATGTGCACCGTGCAGGCACCGCACTGCCCCTGATCGCACCCCTTCTTGGTCCCGGTCAGCACGAGACGCTCCCGCAGCACGTCCAGCAGAGACTCACGAGGATCCAGAGCGAGGCACACCTCCTCGCCGTTGACGGTGAAGGCCGTCTCCACCAGGCCGGTCGGCGGCCTCGTGGTCGTCGATGTCTTCTCCATAGGGGGCTCGCTCCTTCGTTGCGGCGGGCGGGTGAGCGCCTGCGGCCTCGACCGTAGAAGCGCCCGCGCAGGAGCGGGAGAGGAAGGTTTATCCATGGATCGGCGGTCTCTGCCTGATGGAGAGGTCCCTGAACGGTCCAGCCACCCCAGCCCAAGCCCCTCGGACGACACGCACAGGCGCACATCCGCCAGGCCGTTTCCCGGTCGGTCGTCGGTACGTCGCGTGGTCTGATCGAGTGATCGCGGAGGGTTTCGCACCACGTCTGACCAGCGGGCGCCTACGGGGGATGTGCGGGCTCGCGACAATCGTCGAAGGCGGAAGATCCGACCGCCCCGCACTCCGGACGAAACCCCCAGAGCGGGTCTACCTGACCTGCACCTTCAGGCCACCAAAGGACGGCCGCCAACGGCCCCTCGGCGGCAGGTGCGTTCGGCGGCGGAAGGTCGGACTGAAACCAGGCGGCCCGCGGGGTGCGTGCCGAAGGAACGCCGACGCGGGGCGTCCGCGCCCGACTCGGCGGCGGTGACGTCGGCGAGCGCGACGGCGCGCTCCCCGGCCGGGTCCGGGCCGCGCGGTACGTCACGCCCTGCGCGTGGCTGTCCGTGTCACGCCTTCGGCGGCACCACCAAGGACAGTTGATACGCGTGGGAATGCCCGGCGTCCCCGCAGGCCCAGCGGTCGATGCGGCTCGTTGACGATCACATGGTCCCACCGCCCATGTACACCCTCATGTGGTGAAAGCCGGACCGTCCGACAATGACAGCGCACGTCGTCTGGATAGGGGGTGGTGCCTGCGGAGACGATCCGAGAGGTGCGCCCCTTCCCTGGGGCTTACCTGGGCGTCGACACCTGGTCCTTGGACGAGCGCGCAGTTGTGGAAAGGGGCTCGGATGCGCCCTGCCCCGAGCTGAGCCCGTCCAGCAGGAGATCGCCGAGCTCGGAGAAGGCGTCGCCGGCGGTCAGGCCGGTCCTCTCCAGGAGGACCCCCGACTGGACCGCGTCGATGGTGACCGCTACGACGTGGGCGGCGAAGTGGCCGTTGAGGGCGCGGAAGACGCCGGTCTGCACGCCCTCTTCGATCAGTTCGTGGACCCGGTGCGCCGCGGCGGCGGAGTTCTTGCGGTAGATCTGCGCCGTCGGCTCGTAGCCGACCATGTCGTCGTAGAAGGCGTGGGAGTGCCGGCGCATGGCTGTGCCGACGCCGGTGAGGTAGACGCGGATGCGCTGCCGGGGGTCGGGCTCGGCCTGGACAGCCTGTTCGATCTCGGCGGTCGCCTCCCGGAAGAAGGCGCGGGTGACCGCCAGTACCAGCTGTTCCTTCGTGGAGGCGAGGCTGTACAGCGTCGCCTTGGAGCACTCGAGCCGTTGGGCGAGCTCGTCCATGGTCACCGCGGTGAAGCCTTCGGCCAGGATGATCGCCTCGGCCTGGAGCAGCAGTTCGTCCCGCCGGCGTGTGTCGACGACGCGCCTGCGCGCTGTTCGGCGTGGGCGTCGGTCACGCGAGTCAGTTTGGGCCGTCACCGCGGCAGTCTCCCATGAGGATCTTCGCCTGAAGCGGCGAGTGGTCGTCCGGGCCGGAAGCCGACCCCTTGCAAATGGGTACCAGCGTACCTCCTAACGTACCCACGGGGAATGTTCGCGTGAGCGACTCGTCGTCAGGCACCGACTTGCAGCAGTGTGCGGCCGAGGCCCCTTCGCTGGTCCAGGTGCTTCAGCGCAGCCGCCGCCTGTTCCAGGGGAAAGACGGACGAGAGGGGCGGGTCCAGCCGACCGGACTTCAGCAAGGGCCGGAGTTCGCGCCAACAGGCACGGGCGGCCTCCGGATCCTGTCGCCAGTACTCGTCCATCCCCACTCCGAGCACAGAGGTGTTGGTCAGCAGCAGACGATTCACTTTGACCGTGGGGATGCCCCGGCCCGCGAATCCCAGGACGAGGAGGCGCCCCCCGCCGTGCCGCAGCGCGCGAAGCGAGTCCGGGAAGCGATCCCCACCGACCGGGTCGACCACGAGGTCGACGCCCTGGCCGTCGGTGAGGGCTCTGACTGCGTCGAGGAATCCGCCGACACGTATGACCTCATGTGCTCCTACGGACCTGGCCAGTTCGGCCTTCTCCTCAGTGGATACGACCGCGATGACGCGCGCGCCGTGTGCTGCGGCCAGTTGGCAGGCCGCGCTCCCCACTCCGCCCGCGGCTCCGTGGACGAGGACGACCTCGCCGGGGCGGAGAGCACCCCGGTGGACGAGCGCGAAATGCGCGGTCAGGTAGTTCAGGGGCAGGGCCGCTCCACGGCGGGTGTCGACGTTGTCCGGGAGAGGAAAGACCATCGTTGCGTCGACAGCGACGGTCTGGGCGAAGCCACCGGTGACCGGCAGGGCTGCCACGCGGTCACCGGCGCGGAATCCGGCGCCGTCCGTGCGGACCGTTCCGGACACCTCCCAGCCGAGGACGAACGGCAGTTCGGGACGTGTCTGGTACTCCCCGCGAGTCTGCAGGATGTCCGGGAAGACCACACCCGCCCATTCGACGTCGATGAGAACCTGGCCCTCTCGGGTCTCCGGCTCCGGAAGCTCTTGTACGACCAGGGCATCAGGACCCTCGAATGCGGTGACGAGTACTCCCTGCATCAGTACCTCCCGGTCCCAAGGACCGTTTCGTGACCACTGTGTGTTTGCACATCTGCGAACCGGGTCGGCTGTGTGACCGTCCTCGACGACTCCCTCTCACGGGTCACTCGTTCGCGGGGCTCGCGGTTACCGGATGGAGGATCCGATGGAGATGCCGCCGTCGACGTCGAGGACGATGCCGGTGATGTAGCCGGCGGCTTCGCTGGCGAGGAAGGCCGCGGCTTCGGCGATGTCCTCGGGCCTGCCGGTGTGGCGCATCGGGACCTTGTTGGTGAGTTTGTCGCGTGCGGGGCCGTTCATGGAGGCGAGCATCGGAGTCTCGATGAGGCCGGGGGCGATGGCGTTGGCGGTGATGCCGTGGCGGGCGCCTTCGAGTGCGAGGGTGCGGGTCATGCCGACGATGCCGGCCTTGGCGGCTACGTAGTTGGTCTGGCCGAAGTTTCCGCGCCATGACATGGACGAGAAGCTGATGATGCGTCCGTAGCCCTGGCGTTTCATGGGGCCGAACGCGGCGCGGGCGCAGTGGAAGCCGCCGGTGAGGCTGACGTCGATGACCGCGTGCCAGTCGTCGTCGGTGATGTCCTCGACGCGGTTGTCGCGGATGATGCCGGCGTTGTTGACGAGCACGTCGAGGCGGCCGAGATCGGCGGTGATGCCGGTGATCCAGGCATTGACCTGGGCCGAGTCGGTCACGTCCATCACGTCGGTGCGGAGTTTCGGGTCGTGGGTGTCGGCGATGGTCCCGGCGGCATCGGTGAGGGCTTGTTCGTTGACGTCGGCCAGCGCGACGGTGGCGCCCTCCGCTGCGAACCGGGTCGCCATGGCGAGGCCGAGACCTTGTGCGGCCCCGGTGATGGCGACGACCCGTCCGTGGTAGCGGTTCACTTGTTGTCTGCTTTCGTGGTCCGGAGAGCGAGGAAGGCGCGCAGGGCGTCGGCCACCGAGCTCGCCGTCCAGTTGTCGGCGAAGGTGGCCAGTTCCTCGCGCAGAGCCTGCTCGGGGGTGATGCCGTCGATGCGGTGCAGGAGTGTCTTGAGGCGTTGCTGGGCGGGGCTGTGGCGGTCGGCCAACTGGTGGCAGACGCGGGTGGCTGTGTCGTCGAGGTCGGCCTCGGGCACGATCGCGTGGATCCAGCCGGTGTGCGCGAACTCGGTGGCGGGCAGTAGTTCGCCGGTGAGCAGGAGCCAGCGCGACAGGCCCCGTCCGACCGCGCCGGGAAGCCGGACGCTGGACCCGCCGGCCGGTACCAACCGCCGCTGTAGGTGGCCGTCGCCGATGAGGGTGGTGTCGGCGGCGACGACGACATCGCAGGCCAGCGCGAGTTCGAGGCCCCCGGCGACGGCGTGACCGTGCAGGACGGCGACCCAGGGTTTCGGGCTGGCCGCGATGCGGCTGAAGCAGGCGGATACGTCGGCCAGGAAGCCGACCGGGTTGTCGCCGCGGTCGTGCAGCTGGAGGAACTGGTGGAAGTCCCCGCCGGCGCAGAAGCTCGGCCCGTTGCCCGCCACGGCGATCACTGCTGTGGCGGGGTCGGCCTCGGCGCTGGTGATCTCCTTGCCCAGGGCCTCGATGAGTGCGGCGTCGAGGGCGTTGCGCCGCTCGGGGCGGTTGAGCAGCAGCCATCGGACGGGACCGCGTTGTTCGACGAGGAGAGGTTCGGTGTCGGTCACTGTGGCTCTCGGCTTGAAAGTTCCGTGCGGCGACGGCTGCGCAGCAGGTAGCGCTGGGTCTTCCCGCTGGGTGTCTTGGGCAGGGCGTCGATGAAGTGGATCGTGCGCGGGTACGCGTGGGCGGCGTAGCGGGTCTTGACCAGCAGCTGGAGTTCGGTGGCCAGTTCCGGCGAGGCGACGTGGCCACCGCGGAGGACGACGTACGCCTCGATGACCTCGCCGCGAACCTCGTCGGGGGCGCCGATCACGCTGCACTCGGCCACTGCGGGGTGCTGGGCCAGGACGCTCTCGATCTCGAACGGCCCGATCCGGTAGCCCGCCATGATGATGACGTCGTCGTCGCGGGAGGAGAAGAAGAAGTCCCCGTCGTCGTCGACCCGGCCGGCGTCGCCCGTGAGGTACCACCGGCCGTCGGCGGTGAACTTGGCGCCAGCCTGACCCGGGATCTGGTAGTCACGGAAGGTCATCAGCGGGCTTTCGGTGACGTCGATCGCGACCCTGCCGAGCACGCCCGGTCCGGCAGGCTCGTCCTTCTCGTCGGCCAGGACGGTCAGGCTCCAGCCGGGCAATGGTCGGCCCATCGATCCGGCCTTGAGGGGGCGGGCGAGTGCGGGGTGGTGGTGGTTGGCCAGGGGCATGCCGACCTCGGTCTGGCCGAAGTGATCGTGCACGGCCAGGCCGAGCGCGGCGTCGGCCCACTCGTTGACCTCGGGAGTCAAGGGCTCCCCCGCGCTGGACGCCCGTTCCAGGCGCAGGCCCTGGGGCACCGGTGCCGACGAGGAGCGCAGGCCCCGGTACACGGTCGGAGCGGCGGCGAAGTCGGTGACCTGGTGGTCGAGGAGGGTGCGCCAGGTCGTCTCCGGGGAGAATCCGCCGGACAGCAGCAGGCTGGGGATGCCGGCGGCCATCGGAGCGACGATGGCCGCGTACAGGCCGTAGGCCCAGCCGGGGTCGGCGGCACACCAGTAGCTGCCCTCCTGGGTGACACCGAGGCCGTACTCCAGGTAAACCTGCCATCCGGCGATGTAGGAGACGGGATGGATGACCCCCTTGGGCTTGCCGGTGGTGCCGGAGGTGAACATGTGCACCAGCGGGCCGTCCCCACTGGTGATGACGGCGGGCACCGGCTCCGGTGACGCGGCCGCGACGAGATCGGCCAGCAAGGCGTCACCGCGGGAGGTGTCGGATCCGGTGACGACGACGCGGCGCTGGGAGTCGTCCGGCATGTCGGGGCCCGGATCGAGCTTGTGGCGTTGGTCCGGGTCGACGACTACGACGTGCGCACCGGAGCCTTCCAGGCGCAGGGCGATGGCCTGGGGTGCGAAGGCGGTGAACAGCGGGACGTAGACCGCGCCGAGCCGCCAGATCGCGAGGATGACGGTGACCAGGTCGGTGCTCTTGCCCATCAGGGTCGCCACCCGGTCGCCCGGACCGACGCCGAGCTCCTGCAGCGCCCGCGCACAGCGGTGCGAGTCCGCGGCGAGCTCGCCGAAGGTCAGGGCGGAAGCCTTCCCGGCGCTGTCGACCACGGTGAACGCCGTGCGGTCGGCGGGGTGCCGGTCGCACAGCAGTCGGGCAACATTCAGGGACGGAGCCGTGAAGGTCGCGGTCAGTTCGGAGACCCGGTCGGTGGCGCTCATGACCGGTCCTTGCGGTCGATGATCGGCAGGACCAGACGGCTGGGGTGGTTCGACCCGTGATGGATGCGGTTGACCGCGGGAATCATCTGCTCCACGCTCTCCCGGGCGATGACGCCGCCGGTGTTGGTGTTGCGGTCGTAGCGGGGGAAGTTGCTGCTGGAGACGTCCACGCGGATGCGGTGACCGGGAAGGAACACGTTCGAGGTGGCTGTCATGTCGATGGTGATCTCGTAGACCGTGCCGGGCTCCATCAGCTCTTCCGTGGCGAGGCCGCCCCGGTAGCGGGTGCGCAGGATCCCGTCGCACAGGTTGATCGCCTTGCCGTCGGGGAAGACGTCGACGAGCTTGGCGGTGAAGTCGGTGTCCACCGCCGAGGAGGAGACGAACAGTGTCAGGCTGACCGGACCGGTGACCTCGACAGGCTCTTCGAGCACGGGGGTGGCGAAACACAGCACGTCGTCGCGGCCGGTGACGGTCCGCTGGTCGACCGGGCCGCAGAATCCAGGTGTCACCGGCATGGACGCCCCGCCGACCGAGGGAACCGGACGGCGCGGGTCGTAGAGGTAGGTGTCGTGCTCGACGCCGGCCGGTGGCTCGGTGGTCAACGCGCCGTCACCGTCAGCAGTGTTGGCACGACCGCCGCTGGTGAGGTGGTAGTCGGTCCACAGCGTGTCGGGCAACGGCCACTCCTGCTCGTCGCGCCACTGGTCAATACCCATCACGAAGATCTTCACCGGTGCCACGTCGCCCAGAGCGGTGGTGTCGCCGCGCAGCCAGCGGTCGAAGAACTTCACATGCAGGCCGGTCAAACCCAGCATCTGGGCACTGGCCAGCGGGCCGAACGAGCGGTCGGGATAGACGCCGGTCGTGGCCATGTGATCCCACGGACCGATGATCAGCCGTTGCCCCTCGCGCGCCTGCGCAGTGCCCGTCTGTCGGCGGGCGGTGGTGTAGGTGCGGATGGTCTGCCCGATGTAGAGGTCGTACCAGCCGCCGATGTTGAGCGCCGGAACGGTGACGTTCTTGAGCTCGGGCGTCAGCTCCATGGCGTCCCAGTACGCGTCGTGGGAGGGGTGGGCCATCCAGTCGTCCCACCACTTCCCGTACGCCGCCAGGACCGGAACCTCCGCCGTCGGCAGCACCTCGTTGAGGGACTCGGCGGACAGCAGCGCCTGGCCGAGCTGCTGCACCTGGTCCACGGAGCCCTCACCGGCCGCCAAAGACCGCTGCGCATCGGCCGCGTACATCATGGCGTTCCACAGCGTGACCAGACTCAGTGAGAGCGCACCGCCCGCGCCATACCAGGGCGACTCGTAGTTGTCGATCGAGGTGAAGGCCGGTGCGATCGCCTTGAGCGCAGGAGCGCCGGTCACGGCGGTCTCCCACTGCACCATCCCGAGGTAGGACGGCCCGTACATGCCCACCGTGCCGTCCGACCATGGCTGTTCCGCGATCCAGGCGACGGTGTCCTCGCCGTCGGCCCGATCGGCCATATGCGGAACGAACTCGCCTTCCGAGCGGTGGGTGCCCCGGCAGTCCTGCACCACCACCGCGTAACCGGCCTCCACCAGAGTCAGGAGGTCGGGGATGGCTGACTGGCCGAAGCCCATCACGTCCTTGCCGTACGGCAGGCGCACGAGCAGCGTCGGGGCCGCCCCTTCGGCCGGATGCCACACGTTGGCGGCGAGGGCTACGCCATCACGCATCGGGACCTGGACGTCTATGTCGTATATGTGCTGCATCGGTGCTCCTCATTGAGCTGACGGCGTCGCCCCCGGATGCGGGTACGTTAAGAGGTACGTTCGTACCCTGTCAATTACCGGATGGAAGGTAGACCGCACGTGATTCACTCGCGCGGAACCCGGTGAGGACCCCAAGGTCCGCGAGGGTGTATCGATGCGTGGCGCCTTGCGCGAGTTCCTCGACGCCGCCGCGGTCGAGGGGCGGCTTCCGAACGGGTACAGGCGAGGTGGCAGACGGCAGAAGCCGGGGCCCGGAGACGACGTCCCAGGTGGCCGTCCGGACGATGAGTACCGGGCCCGGGCATGTCGTCGAGAATCTCAGGGAAGGACCGTTCGGAAGGTCGGTCGGCTGACGACGGCGAGGGCGGTGACTGAACCGCCCAGGGGCTCCAGAGTGGCTGTCAGCTGAAGGACCGCATTTCCTGCCGCGGGGCTTCGAGGCGGATGGTCATCGAGTGGGCGACGCCGGGCGTGCTCACTGGAAGGGTCCTCATCCGTCCTGGTGTGCGGCGGCCTGGAGGGTGCCGCCGGTGGGTGACGTGTACGGGGTCGAGGGATGACCGCACTCGACGGGCACGGCTACTTGCCCGCGCTGACCTTGGCGGTGTCCAACTCGTCCTGCGGCGGCGTGGTGGTGCGGGCGTGCAGGACCCTGCGGGCCTGTTCGGTGTCGAAGTCGTTCTCCCACTTGCCGATCACGATGGCGGCGACGGCGTTGCCGAGAACATTGATGAACACGCGGCCCTCGTTGAGGATGCGGTCGATGCCCACGATCAGGGAGAGGGCGGCGAGCGGGATGTGGCCGACCGCGGTGACGGTGCTCGCGAGAACGATGAACGCGCCGCCCGCGATCCCGGCGGTGCCCTTGCTGGTGAGCATCATGACGCCGACCATGATCAGCTGCTGCTGCCAGGACAGGTCGATGCCCATGGCCTGGGCCAGGAAGAGGGAGGCCATCGTGAGGTAGACCGCGGAGCCGTCCAGGTTGAAGGAGAACCCGGAGGGGATGACGATGCCGACCACGGGCCGGCCGATGCCGAGGATCTCCAGTTTGCGTACCAGCTGGGGCAGGACGGCCTCGCTGGAGCAGGTGCTGAGGGCGACAAGCAGTTCGGCCTTGAGGAAGCGGATGAGGCCGAACAGGCTCAGGCGGCAGGCCCGCATGATGGCGCCGAGGACGACCAGGACGTAGACGATGCAGGTCGCGGTGAACAGGATGATGAGGTAGCCGAGCTGTTTGAGGCTCTCGGCGCCGTAGGTGGCGACCACGGTGGCCAGGGCGCCGAAGGTGCCCAGGGGCGCGAGCCGCGCTCAGATACCTGCGCATGCTTGCGGACACCCCGGCGCTGCACGCCCGGCACGTCGAGAAGCAGCTCGCGTGGCGGGACCTGCTCGGCCAGGAGATCGCGCGGCGCATGGGAACCGACCCCGACTGGCCCAGTGACCCCCGCCCGCCCGCGCTGGCCGCAGCCGCCCTCGCTTGCCTCGACGCGGCCTCCAGCGCCTGGGTCGCCGGCGACGGTGCCGTTCCGTTGTCCGCGATGCTCGACCGCGCGATGGATACGACGCGCAGCGAGGCGCATGAGATCAGAGATCATCTCGGCTGATGGACGGATTCGTCTGCGCGGCAGGGTCCCTCGCCGTATCGGCGCGTTTGGACATGAGCTGGCCACGGACGCCCCTGTAGCAGGCCATCGCACCGGGAACATCTGCAGCGATGTGGCTTCACCGGTCGGCTTCATCGGTGTCTTCGACGACGAAACCATGAACCCGATCGGCCTCGGTGCCTTCATAAGCGCCGCGCCCCCCAATGTGCCGACGGTCAGCCGTAGTGGAGTACGAGTTACTCGGATGGCGAGCCAACGACTTACGCCTTCTCGACGGCCGTGAGTGCCGCCAGCACTTCCTGCGGCGGCGAGGGTGCCGGCTCCATGCCTGTCACCCCCTGCTGTGTCACCTGCTGCTGCAGAGGAACGTCCGCCAGTGCGGTCTGCAGAGTCTCTGGGCTCCAGCGCTGCTTGGCGTTGTTGAAGTGACGGCCGACAGTCCAGCCGTCGTAGATCGTCAGGTCGTCCCCGATGATGCCGAAGACCCGGCCGGTGAAGCGGCACAGCGGCGAGGCGAGATAGGCGACGATGGCCGCCACGTTTTCCGGGGCCATGCGGTCAAAGCCGTCTTCGACGGATTTCATGAGTTCGGGGGCCACGGTCTCGCTGATGCGGGAGCGGGCGGCGGGGGCCACGGCGTTGACGCGGACGCCGAGTTCGGCGAGTTCCATCGCGCAGCTGATGGTCAGAGCGGCAACGCCTGCCTTGGCGGCGGCATACATGGGGTTGCCGGGCCATGGAACGAGCCCGACGCCGGACGACGTGTTGACGATGCTGCGTCCCGGCTGCGGCCCCTCCTTGCGCCAGTGGGCGGCTGCCCAATGGCAGAGGGCAGCGGTGCCGGTGAGGTTGACCGCGACGGTTCGCTCCCAGTCGCGGCGGGAGATCGTGTCGATGGTTCCGAAACGCGATATGCCGGCGTTGTTGACGATGATGTCGACTCGCCCGAACGCCTCCAACGCCGTGTGCACCAGGGTGCCGGCGTCGTCCCAGTCGGAGATGTCGGTGGTGTCAGCCACAGCGTGGCCACCAGCGGCGACAATCTCGTTCACGACGTCCTGGGCCGGTCCGCTGTCCGAGTCGCCGTCGCCGCTGAACTGCGCACCGAGATCGTTGACGACCACGGCCGCGCCTTCGTCGGCCAGTGCCAGAGCGTGTGCTCTGCCTATGCCTCGACCGCCGCCCGTGACGATCGCGACTTTGTCCTTCAGGATTGCCATGTTCCTCTTCCTTTTCGTCATCGCCCGTCAGGGGCGTCGCTTGGCTTGCGCGACCACGCTCAGCAGTCCGCCCGCCAGGGCGAGGTTCTTGAGGAAGTCGCCTTGCTGGTGGGTGCGTTGGGGGCCTTCGGGCTGCGTCCAGAAGGGGAAGGCGGCGAGTGTCGTGGGCACCAGTGAGCCGGCGAGTGCTGCCGCGCTTGCCGCGGGAGCGAGGCCGGTGCCGAGTCCGATTCCCGCCGTCACGTGGACTGCCGCGTTGATGCGGACCAGTTGCTCGTCGGAGAAGTGGTCCAGAACGGGCACGGCACGGCGGCACCGTTTCAGGAACGTCTGCGCGCCCTGGGCCGGACCTTCCGGGTGCTGCCACACGTGGCGTCCGCCTGAGACGAAGACCGCGGCGAGGGCGATGCGGGATACGACGCGGCCGATGTCGTGTGAGCGGTGGACGAGGTCAGGCATTCCAGGGATCCGATCGAAGGTGACGGTCAAAGAAGCGCTCGACGAGCGCGGGAGTCAGGACCGCGGTGCGTTCCACACCCGGTGCGCGCGAGGTGAGGAGGGTGGCCGCTTTGGGGCCGAGTTCCCAGTCGCCGAAGTTGAAGAAGCCGTGGTTCTCGCCGTGCACGAGCAGCAGGTGCGCCTCGGTACCCGCGGCCAGCAGGGCGTCGTAGAGACGTCGGCTCTGCCCCGGACCGATGAGCACGTCCGCGTCTCCGTGCAGCAGGAGTACGGGCGGGACTGCGGCGTGGACCTGTTGCGTCGGGCTGGCGTGGGCGGCGGCCTCGGTGCGCTCGGCGGGCGGGCCGCCCAGGAGGCCCCAGCTCGGGTCGGTGGCGTCCACTGCCAGGACCCCGCCGGGAAGGGCGTCGTCGTTGAGGCAGGGGAGGTCTGTGGGCGGGTAGCCGGCCACCACGGCCCGTATGCCGGGCAGTTGGTGGGTACCCTCGGCACTGGCGGCGAAGGCTGTCGAGAGCGCCAGGTGTGCGCCGGCGGAGCTTCCCCACAGTCCGATCGCCCCGGCGTCCAGACGGTACTCGTCCGCCAGTGAGCGCACCCTTCGCAGCGCGGCGAGGACGTCGTGCAGTTGGGCGGGCCAGGGTGAGAGCTCGGAGGAGCGGTACTCGATGTCCGCCATGGCGTATCCGCGTTCGGCGAACAGCCGGGTCAGCCGGGGGCCCATTCCTCGTCGTTGGTTCCGCCAGCCGCCTCCGGGCAGCCAGACGACGACCGGCGCGGGTGCGGCTGCCGGTTCCGGTAGATACAGGTCCAGGTGCAGCACGGCGCTTGGCCCCGCCGAGTCGTACGCGATGTCCCGCACCACGCGGACCGCAGGAGGATCAATCCGCTCGGCGGGTGGCGGCGTGCTGCTCAGCCCCTCCATGTAGCGGTGCATGACGGACCTGTTGTTCGCGACCACCTTCGCGAGCTCGTCCGGGTCCATCGCCTCCGGCGCGGTGGGCCCAGTCACTGCTCACCACGTCCTTGGCGCACGGCGACGAGGGCGAGGCGACGGCGGTTGTGGCTGCGTTGCTCCTCGAGCCGTCGGCGGTAGTCCGGGGAGAGCCGCTCGGGTGTCCAGTCGGCGCTCTCGTCGAGGGACACGTCGACCGCCGACACGCCGGGCAGGGCGCCGAGCCGGATGCGGACCTCCTGGGCGAAGGAGCCGATCAGCACGCAGGTCGGCTCGGTCACGCCGACCGTGGCCGCCACCCGCACCCCGCCGGCTCCGTCGTCGTCCACCTGGATGCCGCTGATGAGGCCCATGTCGACCAGTCCGGCCGGTGCGCCCGCGTTGGCACTGCACGGGTCGATGATCTCGTTGAGGACAGATCGGACCTCGTTCTCGGTGATGCTCATCAGTGGCCTGCCACTGCGTGCTCGGCGGGTGGGGCGATCCGGCCGCCCCAGGGCGTGGCGAGCTTGTCGGTGTCGAACTCGTCGCCGGCGATGCGGTCGCGCAGTTCCTTCTCGTCGATGCCGTGGAGGCGCAGGAAGTTCTTCCCGAGGATCTTGGCCTTGATCTCCTTGGTCAGTTCCGGAACGTCGCGTTCCTCGACGAGGTCGCGGGGCATCTCCATGTCCCAGAACGTCTCGATCAAGGGGCGGGGGTGGGCGGCGTCGCAGCCGGTCGCCCAGATGATGCGGTCTGCGGCGCCGACTTCGAGGAAGGCTCCGATGGCTTCGAGGAAACGACGTCGCGCGACCGGCGCGAGATGCGTGGTGCCCTCCAGGTTGACGACGATGTTGGGGATCGCCCACAGCTGCATGGCGGTCTCCTCCACGAAGGCGTAGCCGCCGTGGACGATCTCGAAGGTGAGATCGGGGAAGGCGAGAGCCGCTCCTTCGACGTCGGCCACGCCGAGTGCGGAGGCGGGCCCGGGGCCCACGGGCAGGGCCTTGTGGATCGCGACGACGGAGATTCCCAGCTGGCGGGCGCGCTCGAACACCGGGAAGGAGACCTCGGGGTCGCGCATGTCCAGGCCCAGTGTCCGGCCCTCGACGACGTCGTACGGATACAGCTTCAGGGCATCGACCTTGTGGACCTCGACGAGTTCGTCCACGCGGTCCACGGCGCCGGGACGCAGGGGTGACACGGCCCCGTAGAGGTACACCCGGTTGGGCCACATCTCGCGCATCTCCAGTCCGACCGCGAGGTCCGAACCGCCGTCGTGGAACTGGCCGTAGATCGGCGTCTCGTGGTAGACGATGATGTCCGACTGGCTCTCGGCCAGGATGGACCGGCCGATGACCTCGGCGCCCGCGCCGTTCATGTAGATGTCACGGTCGAGGCTGTAGGCGGGGCCGCCCACGCGTTTGTGGGTGGCGTACAGGTGCTCGCCGATAAGCGGGCCGACGACGGGGTCCACGAAGTTGTCGGGCCGGAAGTTGTACTGGTGGGCCACGCCCTCGACGACGAGGTAGTCCTCGATCACTCTGCTCTCCTTCGAGTTTCGTGCGGGCTGCTCAGGCGAGCAGGTCCTTGATGCTGGCCAGTGCCGCGGCGGCGATCCTCTCGTCGGTCTCGCCGTCGGCTCCGCCGACGGCCACCCCGCCGATGACCTCGCCGTCGTCGACGGTGATCGGCAGGCCGCCGGGGGCCGGCAGGAGGAGAGGGTCGACCTGCTGGGGACTGGCGGCGGCCATCGCCGGGCTCGCGGCGAACTGGGCGAACCGGGAGGTCGGCATGCCGGTCACGGCGGCGGTGTAGGCCTTGCGTCGTGCGGTCTCGATGCCCATGGGGCCGACACCGTCGTCGCTGAGCAGCACCTTGACGATGCCGCCGCGGCTGGCCACAGCCACGCTGATGCGCACGCCCTCCGCCCGGGCCGCCTCCAACGCGGCCTGCGCCGCACCGTGCGCGATGGCGTAGGTCAGGGGTTCCCTCATGCTGGTGCCTCCTTGCAGGCGGGAAAGTTCGGTGGGCGGCCTCGGTGGGCGCGCGTGGCGTCGGGACGTGACGGAGGGAGTGTGGAGCGCCCTCGTCCGCGCAGGCGCGCTCGAGGGCGCTCGCGGAACGGAGACGGCTCGGAAGGCCGCTCGGGCCTCGGGCAGAAACACAACGTAACAAGGGGTGGGACTGATGAACAGATCTCGGATAGTTTTTCATCCAACCTGTTCACGAGCATTGACAACTTTTCATCCAGGGTCGTACAACGGCAAAAGGCCCCACCACGGAGGCCGCCATTCCGTGGCTCCCGCTGACCTCATCGGTCGGCTTCCGGACAGTGCCCGGGCCCCGGTCCCGGCAGACATCGAGACGCCGCTTTCCCCCCACCGGACGAACACCGCCGAGCCCGCACCCAGAGCCGGTTTCGGAGCTTCCCCGCTGCCCGCACCTTCGAGGAGATGGTCGACGATGACCGACACCGCCACCGACACGGGAACCGGCTACGGGCGCCCGCGCCCCACCCATGACGCACGTCTCACCGAGGTCGGCCCCGGCACGCCGATGGGCGAAGCGCTGCGCCGCTACTGGCACCCCATCGCCGGCTCGGCCGCCCTGACCAGTGACGTCCCGCACCGCACCCGGATCCTGGGCGAGGACCTGATCGTCTTCCGCGACGGCCAGGGCCGCCCCGGCGTCGTCTTCGAACGCTGCGCGCACCGCGGCAGCAGCCTGTTCTACGGGCGGATCGAGCAGGACGGCATCCGCTGCTGCTACCACGGCTGGAAGTTCGACGTGCAGGGCCACTGCCTGGAACAGGCCTGCGAGGCCGGCGGCGGACGGCGCCGCGACGTCGCGCGCCAGCCGTGGTACCCCGTCGAGGAACGGTACGGCCTGGTCTTCGTCTACATGGGCCCGCCCGAGCGCAAGCCCGAACTCCCCCGCTACGACTGCCTGGAAGACCTCGGGGAGGGGGAGAGCTATCTCGCCACCCTGCCGGTCCCGGGCGCCGAAGTCACCGGCGGGCAGCAGGACTTCAACTGGCTTCAAGCCTACGAGAACGCCGTCGACCCGGTGCACGCCGCCTGGCTGCACTCCGCGCACAGCGGCTTCCAGTTCGAGGGAGTGGGGACCACCGGCTTTCCCGAGAACTACTTCGACCACCGGACGATCGCGGACCGCGTCACCTATCACCGCACCGACTACGGAGTGAAGTACATCCAGACCTACCAAGACTCCACGGACGGCGGGGAGCCGGCTCAGCTGGACTGGGCGGTCGAGGTCCAGCTGCCCAACATCATCGCCCTGCCGGACTTCGTCAACACCGTTGCCGATACCCGGCACGACATGCTGATCTGGGTCGTCCCGGTCGACGACACCCACTACCGGTCGTTCCTCTCCGCCCGCACCGCCGACCCCGGCCGCATCATGCGCGTCGTCCAGGGCATCAAGCAGAACGGCAAGTTCCTGTGGGAGCTCAGCCCCGAGGAGAGCCAGCGTTTCCCCGGTGACTTCGAGGCCCAGCGGTCGCAGGGAGACATCACCCAGCACTCGGAGGAGACCCTGGCCCCCTCCGACCGCGGTGTGGTGATGCTCCGCCGGATGCTGCGCACCATGATCGACGACGTGGAAGCCGGCCGGGACCCCCTGGGCGTGCACACGGCCGACGGACAGATACGGCGCGTGGAGTCGGGCATTTCCACCCGTGTGGACGCCGAGGCCGCCCCGGCGGGAGCGTGACAGCACTGTGAGCCCCACCTGGACCGAGGCGGTCGTCGTCGCCCGGCACGACCCCACCCCGAGAATCGCCGTCTTCGAACTGGCCCGCACCGACGGGGCCGAGCTCTGGGACTACGAACCCGGCGCCCACATCGACGTACAGGCCGGTGGGACGGGTCTGATCCGTCAGTACTCGCTGTGCGGCCCACCCGGCACGCGCAAGCAGTACCGCCTGGCCGTGCTCAACGAGCGGGCCTCGCGCGGCGGTTCACGGGCGATGCACGCCCTCGCCGAGGGCGACACGGTGCTCATCTCCGCGCCGCGCAACCGCTTCTCCCTGACCCCGGCCCGCCGGCACGTCCTGCTGGCCGGGGGCATCGGCATCACCCCGCTGCTGGCGATGGCCCTGGCCCTGGACGCCGACGGCGGCGACTACCACCTGCACTACTGTGCGCGCAGCCGCACCGAAGCCGCCTTCGTCACCGAACTGGAGAACAATCCCCGGGTCAGCTTCCACTTCGACGACGGGCCAGCCGACCAGCACCTGGACCTGGCGCGCGACGCGGGTCCACCCGATCCCGACACCGCGCTCTACGCGTGCGGGCCGGCTGGGTTCATGGACCACGTGCTCGGCCGGGCGGCGCACCTGGGATGGCCGCCGTCCGCCCTGCACATGGAACGCTTCGCGGCAGCGGCAGCGGTCGCCGGCCCGGACACCGGCACACCGGGCTCCGGGGCCTTCACCGTGCGCCTGGCCTCGACAGGAGCCGAGTACACGATCGCCGGGGAAGAGACCATCCTCGACGTGCTGCTGGCGAACGGCGTCGACGCCCCCTACTCCTGCCGGCAGGGCATCTGCGGGGAGTGCGTGGTGCGCGTGCTCGCCGGTGAGCCCGACCACCAGGACGACGTCCTGACCGAAGCCGAGCGCGCCGACGGCATGTTCACCCTGTGCTCCTCACGCTCGCACTCACCGATTCTGGAGGTGGACCTATGACCGTCACTTCGTCACCGCAGGCCAACACGTCCGACGTGGCACCGTCCTCCGTCGAGGCGGCGGAGGAAGCCTGGCTCGCCGCGCTGACAGCGCCGGACGCCGAAGAGCGATTCCGATCGCTGATGTTGCCCGAGTGCCTGGTGGTGCACGGCCCCGTCGGCCACCTGGACGACCTGGAAGCGTTTCTCCGCAACGCCTCGGGTATGTCGCGCGCCCAACGCATCGACGTCCACGACGTCATCACCAGGCAGTTCGACGACACGGCGATCGTGTCCTGTCTCCAGGAGATGCGCGTCGCCTACCTGCCCGACCGGACTCCCTTCGTCATCCAGGCCGCCGTGACCCGGGTCTGGCTGCGGAGGGGAGAGGGCTGGCGGCTCGCCCACATGCAGATGGCCCGCCGCTTCCCGCCCAGCTGAGCCCTCAGTCCCCGGGATCCGTCGTCGCCGGCGGCTCGGCCAGCGCCGCGAAGATCCGCGCGATTTGGTCGGCGTAGTCATCGGCGAACTCCCGTGACGCGGGGTCCCGCTGAGTCATTTCCCGGGCGATCCAGAACAGCGACCGCGGAGCGATCGTCGCGGCGAAGAACGCCAGGGCCACCATGCCCGCGTCGAGATCACCCCGGATCTCCCCGCGTGCCTGGCGGCGCCGCAACTCCTCGACACTCTTGAGCAGTTCGGCAGCCCGCTCGTCCTCTCCGGGCGGGCTGCTGCCGGGTCTCTCCCGGACCAGCATCTGCGACCAGGAAGGGTCTTCCCACGCCTGGCGGACGTACCGCCGCATGCGCTCGGCCACGGGAACGTCCTCGTCCAGGTCCGGCAGAGACGTGTCCATCCACTGCTCGGTGATGGCCTCGTACAGGCCCTGTTTGCCACCGAAGTAGTAGGTGATCAGATGGTGGCTCACACCGGCCGCAGCAGCGATGCGCCGCACCCGCGCGTCCTCGAAGCCGTGCGCGCCGAACTCCTCGGCCGCCGCCTCCAGAATGGCCCGTCGCGTGCCCACCGGGTCACGTCGGCGACCGGGCTCACTCGGATGCCGACGTCGCTGTGTGCGACCGCGCCGCTGCGCCGGCCCGCCGGCGGGCTTCTCCTCGTCTGCCACAGAGCCGACCCTAACCCACCGTGTTGATCACTGGTGAAACTTCCTCTCGGCCGGGCCGGAGGCCCCTGCCTCGGCCCATCGGCCTGTCCGTGGTGGCGACCCGCAGGGCAGGCCACCGGTGCGCCGACGGCGCGGGAGCGGCAACGGCCCAGACGTGGCGATGCCGTCACAGCCCGTGGCCGTCAGCGGAGATGCAGCGCAGTGGATGCGCGGCAGAGGCGAGCCCACTGCGCGCCCTCTCCGACCGGCCGGGCCAGCGCCCGCTCGTTGACAGGCGGGCTCCGGTGGGTGCCTCAGGACCGCCGGAAGCCTCTACCAGTATCAATGTCAGTGGTGGCAGGCAGGATGACGGGCATGACCACACCAGTTGCGCAGATCGCGGATGCCGCTGCCTACGCGCAGGCGGTCGAGACCGTGGTGAAGGCCGCGGCCGCCTACTACGCGGACGGCACGTCCCCGCTGGACGATGACAGCTACGACCGGCTGGTGCGGGGCATCGCCGCGTGGGAGGCCGATCATCGTGATCAGGTGCGGCCCGACTCGCCGACCGGGAAGGTCGCCGGCGGTGCCGTGGAAGGCGACGTGCCGCACACCGTGCCCATGCTGAGCCTGGACAACGTGTTCTCGCCCGAGCAGTTCACGGCCTGGACCACCTCGCTGGCGCGCCGGATCGGACACGAGGCGGAACGCTTCTGCGTCGAGCCGAAACTCGACGGACTCGCCATCGCCGCCCGCTACACCCGCGGGCGGCTGACCCGGCTGATCACGCGCGGCGACGGGACGGCCGGGGAGGACGTCTCGCACACGATGGGAACCGTCGAAGGACTGCCCGAAACGCTGTCCCAGCCGGTCAGCGTGGAGGTGCGCGGCGAAGTCCTCATGACGAACGCGCAGTTCGAGCACGCCAACGAGGTACGCACCGCGCACGGCGGGCAGCCTTTCGCCAACCCCCGGGGCGCGGCCGCCGGCACCCTGCGGGCCAAGGAACGCGCCTACACGGTCCCGATGACGTTCTTCGGCTATGGCCTGCTGCCGCTGCCCGACACCGACGACGCCCTGGCCGACCGGCTGGGCAGACTCGCCCACAGTGAGCTGATGACGCTGGCCGGCCAGCTGGGCGTGAACACCACCGCCACGACAGCGGTGCCGGGCATCACCGCAGCCACCACCGGCGAGGTCCTGGCCCGGGTGCAGGAGATCGCCGCGCTGCGCGCCGGGCTGCCGTTCGGGATCGACGGCATCGTCGTCAAGGCCGACCTGGCCGCCGATCAGCGGACGGCCGGGTCCGGTTCTCGGGCGCCGCGATGGGCGATCGCCTACAAGCTGCCCGCCGTCGAGAAGATCACCCGGCTGCTGGCAGTGGAGTGGAACGTGGGCCGCACCGGCATCATCGCCCCGCGTGCCGTACTGGACCCGGTCGAGATCGACGGCTCCACGATCACGTACGCCACGCTGCACAACCCGGCCGACATCACCCGCCGCGACCTGCGTCTGGGCGACCACGTGATGGTCCACCGCGCCGGCGATGTCATCCCGCGCATCGAGGCCCCCGTCGCCCACCTGCGCACCGGCGACGAGCAACCGATCGCCTTCCCCGAGGTGTGCCCGCGGTGCTGCTCCGGTATCGACACCGTCCAGGAACGCTGGCGGTGCGAGCAGGGCCGCAACTGCCACCTGGTCGCCTCGCTCTCCTACGCGGCGGGCCGTGACCAATTGGACATCGAGGGCCTGGGCGTCACCCGCGTCGTGCAGCTGGTCGAGGCGGGCTTGGTCGCGGATCTCGCCGACCTGTTCACCTTGTCCCGCGACCAGCTTCTCGGGCTGGAGCGGATGGGTGAAACCAGCACGGACAATCTGCTGGCCGCGCTCGCCACGGCCAGGACACGGCCGCTGTCGCGGGTGCTCTGTGCGCTCGGCGTCCGTGGCACGGGCCGCTCGATGTCCCGCCGTATCGCCCGGCACTTCGCCACCATGGACAACATCCGTGCCGCCGACGCCGAGGCCCTGCAGCAGGTCGAGGGCATCGGCGCCGAGAAGGCACCCGCGATCGTCGCCGAACTCGCAGAACTCGCCGGGCTGATCGACAAACTCACAGCGGCCGGGGTGAACATGACCGAACCCGGCGCCACTCCCCCACCGGCAGCCAGCGAGGACACGTCCGGGGCCGCCGCGGGCTCGGGTGGCGTCCCGGCCAGCGGTCCGCTCGCCGGGATGACGGTGGTGGTCACCGGCACGATGACCGGACCGCTGGAGCAGCTCAGCCGCAACCAGATGAACGAACTCATCGAGCGGGCCGGGGGACGCTCCTCCTCCAGCGTGTCGAAGAAGACCGCCCTCGTAGTCGCCGGGGAAGGCGCCGGATCCAAGCGGACCAAGGCCGAAGGGCTCGGCATCCGACTGGCCACACCCGACGAGTTCGCCCTGCTCGTGGCCGACTACTTGGACTGATCCAGGCCAGCGGACAACCGCACGCTGCATCGACCGCCTGCTCTAACGCGCGGGCTGTTGGGCCCCCCGGCCGAACAGCCGGGGGCCCATGCGCGTGGCTGCCAGGCAGCGGTTTTCGGTTGTGCCTGTCAGTGGGTCTTCTCCGGTGGCAGGCCAGGTCGAGGTACGCGGTGAGGCTGGCGCTGTCGAGCGTGCCGTCCATCGACAGGGAACGCAGCAGGGTGTCGGCCACGGCATCGCGGGGGGTGCCGAGACGGCTCTCGGCCTACCAGCACGGTGCCGAACTTCGCGGCCAGCTTCTCGAAGACGGCCCGCAGCTTCGGCTCGCTGTTGGGCAGCTGCTTGTCGAATACCTTCTTCCCGGCCGGGGCGAGGCCGTGCCCGTGATGGGCGCTCTTGCCGACGTCCAGGCCGAAGAAGACGCCCCCTTCGTCGATGTCGTCCACCCCATCCTCCCGAACGGGGCTCATGCGGTGCTGGCCAGGGCGTTGGCGTCGTATGCGCGCATCCACGTTATGCAGACCTGCCGCCCGCGAGCGGCCGGGCATTGCGCCAGGCCAGGCGGTAGTCGGACCTCTCATCAGCGCCTCCAACGGCGCCTCCCAGGCCCGGTGACACCACCCCCAGGTCATTCGTTCGACAGGGGGGAACAGTCATGCCGAGCCCGGAGGCGAGAGGTCCCCTTGCAGGACCGCGGAAAACATAACGGGGGACCATCCCCGCGAGCGCGGGGAGCAGGTCGGTACGGACCGGTTGGGCATGACTCCCCCGGGACCATCCCCGTGGGGGCAGGGAGCAGGAAGCCGGGCTTGGCCTGCTGGACGCCGGAGCCGGGACCATCCCCGCGGGCGCGGGGAGCAGGACCACCCCGAGCCCTACAAGCCCGAGTTCGAGGGACCATCCCCGCGGACGCGGGGCGCAGGGTGCCGGCGGAGGCGAATACGCCTCCCGCTGGGGACCATCCCCGCGTGCGCGGGGAGCAGTAGGCCGACGACGCCTTCGGAACGCCAGACATGGGGCGTCGACGGCGGCTCCGCGGATCTGGTGAAAGGGGGTGCCGATCATGCCGCGGCTGTTAGCCGTGGCCGTCCGGGCGGTCGGCGGCGTCGAACATGTAACAGTTGTGCTGGACCAGGGGCATGTACTGCTCAGCCCACGCTCGCAGACTCCGCAGCGGCGCGACGAGCGTCGTGCCCAGTCCGGTCAGACGGTAGTACACCCGTGGAGGCTTGCTCGCCTCGACACGACGATCGACAAGTCCGTCTCTTTCCAGTGCCCTGAGGGTCTGCGCCAGCATCTTCTGCGACACACCGGTCATCTCGCGCTTCAACTCGGTGAACCGCAGCTCGCCCTCGGCGGCGGCCAGCGACAGCACCGCCATGGTCGTCCATCGCGACCCCACCCGGTCGAGCAGAAGCCTTGTCGGGCACAGAGGATCGAACAGGTTCCCCTGCCGCGAGGCAGTTACCACGAGGTCACCTGGTGTCGGAAAAGTGCCTTCTTCCCCGCTCATCGGGGGTCTCCTACGGTTACCACGTTCCCAAGCGTAACCAGGAGGGCACCTGTGCGCCAGATGACGCTTTCTCCTCACCTTCCCGGCGCGACCGTGCACCGGATACCGATCGACGGGGTCGAACTCGCCGTGGAGACTCTCGGGCAGGGGCCAGCCGTGCTGCTGCTGCACGGCTTCCCACACACCCGCGCTATCTGGCGCGATGTCGCACCCCGGCTGGCCGCGACGGGTTTCCGGGCCATCGCGCCGGACCTGCACGGGCTGGGCGACAGCACACCCGCCGTCCGCGGCTACCAGGCATCCGCGATCGCCACGGACCTGCTCCGGGTGTTGGACGTCCTCGGTGACCGCGAGGCACACATCGTCGGCACCGATCTAGGTGTCACTCCGGCATTCGCCCTGGCAGCATCGTCGCCCGAGCGTGTAACCAGCCTGACCCTGTCCGAAGGGTTGATCGGACTTCTGCCCGGCGCCGAGGCCTTCCTACGGCAGGGGCCGCCGTGGTGGTTCGGCTTCCACCAGGCGCCCGGTGGTCTGGCCGAGGACGTCCTGGAGAACTCGGCGGAGCGCTACGTCCGCTTCTTCCTCTCCGCCGGCAGTCGCCGAGGTCTGCCAGCAGACCTCACACGGGTGATCGTCGAGGCCTATCGGGGCAAAACAAGTCTCGGCAATGCCTTCGACCACTACCGCGCGGTGCCGGCCACCGCGGAATGGATCAGGAACTGGGCGCAGGACCAGCGACTGACGACGCCGACCCTCGCCATCGGCGGTGGCGCGATCGGCGCGGCCACCGCCCGCCAGCTCGAGCCGATCACCGGCTGCCTCGCCCAGCACCTGCTTGAGGACTGCGGTCACATCACCCCGATCGACCAGCCAGACGCCTTCGCCGACCTTCTCATCGAGCACGCCCGGGCCGTCTGAGCTCACACCTTCAAGACCCGTCCGGAACAAAGCCGACCGAACCCACAGCAAGGAGCAGATATGAGCCGCGAGCAGCGAGAGGCCATCCGGCAGCTTCGCGCGTCGTCCCCCCTCGACCTCGGCGGCGCGGTCCACGAACAGCGCGCCCTGTTCGAGCAGCTGTTGTCCCACCATCCTGTCCCTGAGGACGTCATCGTCACCGAAGCCCACTACGACACGATCCCTGGCCTCTTGGTCGAACGCGCGGAAGAGCCCTGCGTCGGCACGGTCCTGTACTTCCACGGCGGGGCGTATGTCCTCGGGTCGGCGCGCAGCTCGCTGGGGATCGTCGCAGACCTCGCCCGCAGGTCACAGACGCGGGTGATCACCATCGACTACCGGTTGGCACCCGAGCATCCCGCCCCTGCCGCTACCGACGACGCCGTACGCGCTTATCGCGCCCTGATCTCCTCCGGTGCCGATCCGCAACGGGTGGTGGTCGCCGGCGAGTCGGCCGGCGGCGGGGTAGCGCTCGGCCTGCTGGCGGCTCTTTCCTGCGCCGACGAGCCGATGCCCGCCGCGGCGTTGCTGTTCTCGCCCTGGGTTGACCTCACGCTCAGCGGCGATTCGATGACGGTCAGGGCCGAGGAGGACTTCATCCTGAACCGCACCGCCCTCGAACGCCGCGTGCGTGACTACCTCGGCGACGCGTCCGCGGCAGAACAGCACAGCCCGCTGTTCGCGGACCTGCACGGTCTGCCGACCACGTTGATCCAGGTCGGCTCTGACGAGGTGCTACTGGACGACTCCACCCGGCTTGCGGCAAGGCTCGTGGCGGCCGACGTGTCGGTGACGCTAGATGTCACCGCGCAGGCGACGCACGTCTTCCAGTCATTCGCCGCCTCGTGGGACGAGGCCGACGCGGCGATGACCCGCGCGGCCACATTCGTCCGCACGACGCTGAAGCCGTGAGCAGCAAGCCACCCGCCCGGCGATGACGGAAGCGGCAGGCAGCATGTCGTCGCCGGCGACATGCTGCCTGCCGCGGTAGGCCGGGACAGACGGCGACCCGTAGCGCACCCTGGCTTTCGTCTCGGCGGGATGCCTGCTGAGGACTTCGTCGCGGAATCTGTGATCAGCCAGGGCCACCGTGTGGCGCGAACGCAACCTGGCAGCCCCTCAGCGCTGACCGCTCGGGGACACCGTTCACGCCGTGCTTCCCCTCCTGGACGTCCGGGCACGTCGGCCTCGCGGCTTCCTGGGCGGGGGCCATGAGGCACTTCTTCGGCCGTGACAGGGTCTCGTTCACCGCGCACACCGAGGATCCGCACGCGCTCATGGCGAACCGGTCGTTCACCAGCTTCAGCCAGGCCGCCCGCGAGGATGCGCTGAGCCGGCTCTGGCTGGGCGTGCACTACCGCTGGGACCTCAGCGACGGGCTGGCAGTCGGCAGCGACGTCGCCGACTACCTGGTCGCCCACACTATGCTGCCGACGAGTCACGGCCGTCCGCCGCGTCGGTGAACGGCACGTACCTCGCCACGTGAGAGCCTCACGAGACCACAGCGCGGTACCGGCCGACCGGCACGGGACGGCACCCGGTCCCTGCGCCCTCCGCCGCCCAGCGAAACCGGCGGAGGGCGCAGGCCCGGATATCCGTTCGTGCGCCGTACGGTCGCTTCTACGGATGGCGACCAGGAGTGACGCCGGGTCAGGTGTGGGAGGGGATCCGAGGATGGTCAACGCGCGTACGTACCAGCTGTGGCGGGACTGGTCCACGTCGAGGACATCGCCGACGGCACCCTGCACGCCCTGGCCTGCCCGGCCGCCGACGGGGAGACGATCAACATCGGCACCGGACGCCCGACCAGCATCCGCCGCGTCGCCGACCTCATCGCCGCCCACTACCCCGGCACCCGGCTCCGGCAGACGCCGATGCCGCCCGGCGACCCGCTGGGCGGTTGCGCCGGCACCACGCACATGGAACGCGTCCTGAGCTGGCGGCCGCAGGTCCCGCTGGAGGCTGGCATCGCCCGTTACGTGCGCTGGCTGCACGCCACCCCGACCGCCCTGCCCACCTGGCTACGCGAGGAAGCCTCGGCGAAACCGGGCTAGATCACCGGGGGGCGCCCGAGCCGGGTCATCCGGACCACGGTCTGCCACCGCATCGGCGCCCGCCGCCCGCCGGGGGAGCGCAGGCCCTCACAAGCCGCCGGCCCAGGCCCGCAAGCCTCCGAGGGACCGGGTCCGGGCCAGCGTCAGCGCCGTCCACACGCCCAGGTAGGCGGGGACCAGCGGGGCGGGCAGGTGCCGCTTGGCCAGCCACACCCGGTTACGAGCCGTCATCCGGCACATGCGGTCGGGTCCGGGGTGCTACGGCTGGAGGACCGTGGCTCCGCTTCGGCGGACGCGGGTGGTGGTGCGCTTGTAGAGGCGGGTGCCGAGCGTGTGCCACAGGAGGCGGGCGGGGGCGGGCATGTGCCAGAGGAACAATTGCCGTTCCTGTGTCAGCGCGGGTGTTGCAGCCGTCACGGTCGGCGTCGATCCAGTGCTTGAACTTGCTGCGGTCGTACCCGGTGCGGTCCTCATCCCGCACGGGAAGGGCGGCAAGTGCGTCACGGACGGGTAGAGTCACCGTCGTGCCGGGAACCGCACGCGAGGACGGCGCAGCCCCGCGGCGGCAGTGTGAGTGGTGGCAGGAACGAGCAGGGCGGCGAAGGCGGCGGCCGTGGCGACGGTGCGGGCGAGGCCCATCAGCAGGTCCCTTCGAAGATCTCGAATGATGCGTGGTCTTCGTAGCGGACCGTTCAATAGACGCGCCCGGCATGCGCTGTTCCCTCACCCGTGCAGTGGATTAAGTCAGATCAGCCACCGTGACCGAGCAGCTGCTGGACGCCCTGTCGGACGTGGAGGACACCGCGCGACGGGAAGTCGCCGTGGAGGCGTTCGGCCAGGCCGTCAACGCAGCGACGTGCCGCGGCTGTCCAGCGACGCGGTGGCTTCCCGTCACGAGGACGGCGCGGCCGAGGATGCCATCGAGGCGGTAGCGGCCGAGTACGCCCGCCGTCTGGAGCGGCGTACCGGGATGCTCGTGCAGTCGGTGCCGGTGTCGCACTCGCCGCGCAAGCGGGCCGTGTACCGGCTGGTGTTCGCCACCCGTAGTCCGTATGGGCTGTGGGTGTTCGGCGACAATGTTGCCCGGGCCCGGGCAACGTGGTGGGAGACGCTGGAGGAGCGTGAAGAGGACGACGGGCTGTTCTCCGTGGCCTCGGTGACGCGTCCGGATCCGAAGGAGGTCGAGGCCAAGGCAGTGCCGGAGATCGCTGAGAACCTGGCGAAGCTGCTGGCGCGGACCCGGCGTCCGGTCAAGCTCGTCGACCACACGCTGGAGGTCTTCGGGGCCCTCTACGGGCAGATCACCGAGCCGGTGGTGCGCAAAGCGGTACAACTCCTACACCAGCAGGGCGGCACGCCCAGCAACGGCGTGGGCGTGAAGAAGACCCGGGAGATCACCCTGTACCCCGGCAACCTCGCGGCCTGATGTGTGGCCGGGCCTGACCATGCCCGGCCACAACGAGCAGCTCGGTCAGGCCGCGACCGGCAGCGGCATCTGGTCCCAGGTCCGGCCCTCCAGGAGCCGGCCGCCGGCCTTGGGGGTGCGCCCGCCCCACTGCTTGAAGAAGAAGGCGACACCGGCGTCCTGGCAGGTGTCGCGGATCTGGGTGACCCAGGCTTCGTCCAGAGCCCGATGCCCGGGGCCGGACTCGCCGCCAGCAATCACCCAGTAGGGAACGTTCAGAGCATCCGGGTGCAGCGTGACATCGAACCCTGGGCCGGACGTACGGGGATCACCGTCGTTCTGGTATTTCTCCGCCCCCATCGCCTTCAGCCGCTTTGCCAAAGTCAGGGCATAGCAGTTGTCGCAGCCAGGAGAGACACGGTCGCAGCCCGTCGTCGGATTCCAGGTCGCCTCGGTCCACTCGATCACACTGCGGTCGCTCACCGGTCTCCTCCTGCCCTCGCATGCGTGGCCGTGCCTCCCGGGGCGGCCACGGCGTGCTGCCTAACGATGCCCCTTGGACCGGGACACCCGGGCACGTACGCCGGTATCCGCACAGCCTCGGTCGTTTCTCGTAACCTCACGTCTCGAACCTCCTTTCAGGAACCTAATGCTTGTGATCGAGCACGGTCGATACGGCCACTGCCGCTCTTCTCGATGTCCGCTGACTGCCGAGATTCATCCTGGGCTGCGGCCCCGGTTGAAAGCCGGTCCGCCTCCTCCTTGAGGGCCACGATCTGGCTGCGGGCGTTGGGCCGGACATGCGAGGGCCCGGCCTGTGCCGCATAGGCCAGGCCCTCGCATGTCTGTCAGGACAACATCCCCCGCCTGCCCCCGCCAACGGGGGCGCGTCTGGCGGCCAGCACTCGGTTGGCCTTTCGGCGGCCGAGGCGGTCCGACAGCCTCCCGCCGGTGACGCTGGTGAGGATCGTGGTGATCGACAGCACCAGACTCGCGACGAAGATCTGCCGCGGCACCTCGTTCTGGCTGGATCCAAGGTGGTTGAGCAGAAAGAACGTCTGGTAGGTCGTGAGGAAGCCGTACCCGATCACGAAGAGGAGACGGCCGAGCCAGACCCATGCGAAGTCCGGGTGCCGGACCGGGTTGACCCAGAAGGTCCCCGCGATCTCGCGCACCGACAGTTTCGGCTTGGGAGCGTCCTTGGCGAGTCGGCGGACCTTGACCAGGACGATGAAGACCAGGACGCTCACGGCCGCGATGAGCGGCGGCAGCAGGAACATCAACAGCGTGTCGGTGGCGACGGCCTGGACGATGAACGTACCGCCGATCACCGCCAGCGGGAGAGTGAGACCGACGAGACCCGACACGAGGCCACGCTGACGCACCGGCACCCGGTCGGCGATGACCGCGAGCAGCGGGGTGCCGATCAGGTTCGCCGCGACGCTGTACAGCGCGAACGCGGTGAGCAGCACGGGCACGTTCGGGGCGAGCCCCTTCACCGCTCCGAGCGCGACGACGCCGGCCGCGCCGGCGAGAAGGTAGGGACGGCGCATGCCCATGCGTGCCGTCGTCCGGTCGCTCAACCGCCCCACGACCGGCATCAGCAGCAGGGGCAGGAGGACGCCCACACCGACGAGGGCACTCAGAGTGCTCGCGGCGTCCTTGGAGCCGACCATGTTCTGGACCTTGAGTGCGAGGGAGACCGTGCCGGGTGTCAGGCAGGCGATCCAGAATCCCGCGTAGGCGAACGCGAACGCGAAAATGAACGACTTCCCCACCGGGGGGTGCTCATGGTCGGAGGGCGTGATGAGGGACTCGGCCAGCGGCTCGGGCGTGATGGGGGGCGCAGTCATGTCGTGCCAATCTTCGGAAGGGAGGTCCCTTGCCCTGCAGCTGTCGGTCGGTGGTGGGGGCGTTGCGGAGACTGTAGGCTCGCCGCAGATTTCTGAGCCAACGATTGGTTGTGATGGCGCCCATCGCTGTCAGAGAACCTTCGAGGCTCGTCCTGCCCTGGCGGCCCACAGCCTCAGCACGCACGCGACGCGGACCTGCGGCTTTCGGTCAGCGCCAGTAGTCGTTCGCTGCCGCGATCGTCGCGAACTCAACCGCGACCACGTGGGCGATGGAGATCAGCGAGTCCGCGTCCTGCGCGTACTCGGGGCGCAACTGCTCGCGCACCGCGCCGTCGGGCTGGGTGGCCTTGATGACCAGCCGGGCCAACTTGAGGGCAAGCTCGCGGCCCTCCTGAGGAGAAGCGGTGATCAGGGTGTTGCCGGGGACCAGTTCATTGGCCATGTCATACCTCCGTGACGGTGACGGTTTTCTGGATCATCCTGCTGCGAGGCACACAGGGCACGATGTGCCCGTCCTGGGACTCACAGCTGGTCAGCGAGGAGCGCGAAGGTGTCGGCGGCGGATTCGGCCTTCGCCTGCCGGTGCCCGGTTCCTGCCCACAGGTGGATCAGCCGTGTGTCGGCGGCCGCGGTGGCCGCCTTGCGCAGTGGGCCTGTGAGGTGGTGGAAGGCGGGGTAACCGGCCGGGGCGATCGGGTCGTATCGGTCGGTGAAGTGGTTGCGCAGGGCCCGCGCGGGTCGCCCGGTGAAGGCGCGGGTGACGACGGTGGTGTCGAAGGCCGGGTCGACCAGGGCCGCCTTGTGGGGTGTGGACGCACCGCTCTCGTGCGTGCGCAGCAGGAGGGTGCCCACCATGGCGGCTTGCGCGCCCGCGCCCAGCGCGCCTGCCACGTCGGTGGCGGTGGTGATTCCGCCCGTGGCGATGAGGGGCAGGGCGACGGCGCGGCGCACTCCGGCGGTCAGATCGGGCAACGAGACCTGTGCGGGGCGCCGTTCGGGCGTGAGCGTGGCCGAGTGCCCACCGGCGGCCGGTGCCTGCACGATGAGAGCGTCGACACCGGCGTCAGCGGCTCGGCATGCCTCGTCGGACGAGGTGACGCACTGCAGAACGGTGCTCCCGGCCCTGCGCAGGGCACGGACGACCGCACGGTCCGGGATGCCGAAGGTGAAGGACACCCAGGGGACGGGAGAGGAGGTGAGCAGGTCGATCATGTCCGTCCAGTGGTCGTCGTCCTCGACAGGCTCCTCGGGCAGCGTGAGGCCGTACCGATCGGCCTCCGCCTGCACCGCCCGCGCGTAGCGCCGGTACTCCTCCCGGGAGGCAGGCAACGGGTTGGGCGCGAAGAGGTTGACGCCGAACGCGACGCCTTCCTCGCGGGTGGTGTGGATCTGCCCGGCGAGTGCCTGTGCCGTCTTGTACCCACCGGCCAGGAAGCCCAGGCCGCCGGCCCGGGCGGCGGCGGTGACCAGTGCGGGCGTGCTCGGTCCTCCGGCCATCGGCGCCGCGATGAGGGGAAGGTCCACTCCGAGGTCGGAGAGCAGTGTACTCATGGCAACTCCTCCTGAAAGCTACGGCCGTCAGGCCGTCACGCCGCCGGGGTCACGGGGCCGAGGTGGTGCGGGAAGCGGACGCAGACGGCGGCGGCCGCGACCGCGGAGACGAGGACCAGCGCGCTGCCCAGCAGGAGCGCCTGGTGGTAGCCGTGGCTGAGCAGCGGGGCGGCGAGCAGCGGACCGAGGATCTGGCCGACGCTGTATCCGGCGGTCAACAGGGCCACGGCCCGAGGGACTTGGAGGTACGCGCCGATGGACAGGGCGATTGTGCTGACGCCCATGAAGGTGGCGCCGAACAGCAGGGCGGACACCAGTGCGGGCGTGGCACCGCCCAGCAGCGCCGGCAGGGCGATGCCGGCGGCCTGGATGGTCAGCGAGGTGAGCAGCAGGGCCGGCCGGGACCAGCGTCCGGCCAGCCGGGTCCACAGCGCGCACGAGGGCAGTGCGGCGAGGCCGACCACGATCCAGGCCCCAGAGCCGAGACGGCCCGGGACGCCCTGCTGGATCGCGGCGACCATGAAGGTGCCGGCGATGATGTAACCGATGCCCTCGAAGGTGTAACTGGCGAGCAGGGCGAGGAACCAGCGGTGGATACGGGGCCGCTCGGTCTGTCCGGCCGCCTTGGCACCCGGGTGCTCCTGCTCCGGGGCGAGGGGCCAGGCCATCGCGGTGAGCAGGGCGGCAAGTGCGGCGCAAGTCCACCAAGCGGCCTGCCAGGTCGACGCGGTCTGCACGGCGACGACCAGCAAACCGGACAGGGCGATTCCGGCACCGACTCCGCCGAAGGCCCAGCCGACCAGGTGGTGGGCGTGCTCGCGCAGGCCGGAGAGCATCGCACTGACGGCGATCACGAAGATCAACGCGCTGGCCGCGCCGGCCGCGAGACGCAGCAGGAACCAGAGGCTGCCGTCGAGGGTGACCGGCATGAGCGCCAGCGTCGCAACGAGCACGATGAAGCACCCGCGCAGCACCGCGGCCGACCGTACGACAGCGGGTACGGCGATACCGGCCAGGGCACCTGCGAGGTAGCCGACGAAGTTCGCGGTCGCCAGGTTGGCTCCGAGGGCCTTGGAGAGTCCGGCCTGGGCGTGCATGAGGGGCAGGATCGGCGTGTAGACGAACCGGCCGATCCCCTGTCCCGCGGCGAGCGCGGCCGCCGCCTGGGCCACGATCGTCCAGGGAGACCGTGTTCGCGGACGGGTCGGGGCTGATGACTGCACGATCCTGGGCACCTTCCTGGTGGCGTTCTCTGGCCGCCTTTGACGCTAGGCACCACGTGTCGCGCTGTGAAATGCCGGTTAGGGTGCCTCCATGCGTGGCAGGCATGGATGCCGGGAAGGGGCGCGCGGAGCATGGACGTCGAACTGCGTCACTTGCGGGCCTTCGCGTCCGTGGCCCGCCATCGCTCGTTCTCCCGTGCGGCCGAGGAACTGCTGATCACACAGCCGGCGCTGAGCCGAACGATCGCGCAACTGGAGGGCAATCTGAGCGTCCGCCTGCTCGACAGGTCCTCCCGGCACGTCGAACTGACCGAGACCGGGGCGGAGTTCCTCCTGCACGTCGAGCGGGTGCTCGCGACCCTCGATCAAGCTCTCGCCGTCGTCAGCCACCGCATCACCCTGCGGCTCGGCTTCAGCTGGCTGCTGCCCGATCCCTGGACGCAGCAGACCGTCAGCCCCTTCGAAGAGGCCACGGGAGCGACGGTCGCCCTGACCCGGACCGACGATCCCCTCCAGGCGCTGCGTCAGCGCACGCTCGACATCGCGGTGATACGGGGCGAGTTCGACGCGCCACGAGGGGCGCGCACTGTGCACCTGTTCGACGAGCCGCGCATCGCCGTATGCTCCGAGCACTCCGACCTGACCCGTTTCGACCGTCTGGACTGGACGGATGTCCAGCACTGGACCCTGGTCGTCAACACCGTCAGCGGCACGACCGGCCCCTGGTCATGGCCGACGGACCAGCGCCCCGACCGGATCATCGAAACGACCAACTACGACGAATGGCTGGAGACGGTGGCCGCCAACCGCGGGATCGGCATCGTCCCTGAAGTCGCCCGACGCCGATCCCCGCACCCCGCCGTCCGCTTCGTCCCCCTCACCAACGCACCACCGAGCCCGGTCAGCCTCGTCCACTTCCCCGACGCCCAGCGAACGCTGATCCGCCGGTTCCTGGAGGCCGCGGCACCGGTCACCACCCGGCAATGATCACGCCACGAGCCGAGCTATGCCTGACACGCATAGATGGGCCGCGACAAGCATTTCTGCCGGACGTGGAAAGCCCCTAGCGTCGAGGGCATGAGCGAAACCCGCATCGCAGCTCTGCCCCGACAAGAATCCGCGATCACCGTCGTGGGCGGCCCCACGGCCGTGATCGACCTGGGCGGACTGCGCATCGTCAGCGATCCGACCTTCGACGACGCGGGCCCGCACGGGTACCTCACCAAGACGGCCGACCCCGCCGTCGACGAAGACGGCGTGGGGCCGGTCGACCTCGTTCTGGTCAGCCACGACACGCACCCGGACAACCTCGACGAGCGCGGCCGCACGTTCGCGAAGGCCGCCCCGCTGGTACTCACCGGCCCCCTGTCAGCCGGACGCCTGGGCTCGCCGGCCGTCGGCCTCGCACCGTGGACCAGCCACGCCGTAGCCCGCGCGGACGGCGGCGGCGACCTGACCGTCCTGGCGGTCCCTGCGGTCCATGGCCCCGAGGACGGCGAGCGCGACGCCGACGGGAACGTCAACTGCGAGGTCACCGGGTTCGTGCTGTCCGGACAGGGACTTCCCACCGTGTACGTGAGTGGCGACAACGCCTCGATCCGCACCGTCGCGGAGATCTCCCGCCGGGTGCCCGACATCGACGCGGCCGTCCTGCACATGGGAGCGGCACGCGTCCCGGCGAAGTTCGACGGCCGTCCACTGTCCCTGGACAGCCTGGCCTCCGCTGCCGCGGCGGCCGTCCTCGGCGCCGACACCGTCATCCCGGCCCACTACGACGCCTGGGCCCACTTCACCGAGGGGCTGCCGGAGATCGAACTGGCCTTCCACGAGGCCGGCCTGTCCCCCGTGCTGCGGGCCGCACCCCATGGAACGTGGGTGCGGCTGAGCCGCTGACTGCCGTCACCACCACACACTGGCAACAGACGAGCAAGGAACGACGCATGCCATTCGTACGAATCGATGTCATCCGTGGACGCCGTCCCGAAGAGCTGAGGGCAATCGCCGACGCGACGCACCGGGCACTCGTGGACGTGCTGGACATCCCCGAGCGGGACAGGTTCCAGGTGATCACCGAGCACGACGCGGATCACGTCATCGCCCTCGACGCCGGCCTCGGCTTCGAGCGAAGCGACCGGCTGGTGATGATCCAGATCTTCACCCAGTCGGGACGCACCACCGAGGTCAAGCAACGCGTCTTCCAGGCCATCGCCGAACGGCTTGAACCCCTCGGCATCAGCGGTGAGGACGTCTTCATCGGCATCGTCGAGAACGGTCCTCAGGACTGGTCGTTCGGCTTCGGACGCGCCCAGTACACCGAGGGCGACCTGGCCGTGCCCGGCCGCTGACACCATTCGCCTTGTGACCGGCCGCAGGGTGCTCCTGCACACGGGCCCATGTGGAGGTCGACGTGGAACTCTCCGACCTGCGGATATTCCTGGCCGTCGCGCGCACGCACGGCATCACCAAGGCCGCTCAGGAACTGCACACCGTGCACCAGCGCGCGCATCCACGCGCTGGAGAAGCAGCTGGGCGCCCCGCTGTTCCGCCGGCACGCGCGAGGCGTGGCGCTGACGAACGCGGGCGAACAGCTGCTGCCGTACGCCGAGCGCATCAGCAGGCTCGTCGACGAGGCTCAGCAGGTCATCGGTGACGAGACCGATCCCTGCGGTCCGCTACGCATCGGGTCCATGGAGACCACGGCGGGTCTGCGACTTCCCACCGTGCTGGCGGCCTTCGCCGAGGACTGTCCCCGCGTCGACTTCTCGCTGATCACCGGGCCGACCGAGCAACTGGTCCGGGACGTCCTGGCCTATCGCCTGGACGGCGCGCTGGTCAACGGCCCGGTCCGGCAGCCCGACCTGGCGGAGACCCCGGTGTTCGAGGAACGCCTCGTCCTCGTCACAGCGCGCCGCGTCGCTGGCCTGGACACCGTCATACGCGACCCGAAGACCCTCGTCTTCCGTACCGGCTGCTCCTACCGCAGGCGCTTGGAGAGCATCCTGCAGGCGCGGGGCGCCATCGGCGTTAGCTGCATGGGATTCGGAACGCTGGACGGCATTCTCGGCTGCGTCGGGGCCGGCATGGGCCTCACCCTGCTGCCCGCCGCTGTTGTCGAGCGGCACGCCTCCCGCGAACAGGTGCGGGTGCACGACCTGCCGGAGGAGGAGGCACACGCTCAGACCGTCTTCGTCCAGCGCGTCGACACACCGCCGTCGCCCGCCCTGACGCGGTTCCTCACCCATCCGCGAGCCATGCAACAGACACCGCCCGTCCTGCGGATGGTCGGGCGTTCCTCCGCGGCCACGGGCTAGGTGATGGGGGTCAGCAGGTTGTTGAGCGGCCGAGAGATCAAGGTGTCCCGAGCAACGTCGCGGCGGCTGCGCGAGCATGACGGGCTGGAGCCGAGGCGCCACTGATACCGGCCGTCACGATGGCTCCTTCGGCGAGAAGGAAGACCGGTTCGACCACCGGCACCCCGGTGGCGTGGACCCACATCGCGATCTGGTCGTGGAATGCCTGCTTGTGTGACCGGACTTCGGCCACCACCGCTTCGGACGACCAGCCGAGTTCACCGTGGGCGTTGACCCAGGCGCATCCGCGGAAACCGGGCTGTGCGAACCACTCGGCAAGCCAGTCGAATATCGCGAGTACGCGCTCGCGGGCATCCCGTACCTGTTCCACGTGGGCGGCCAGGTCTTCTCTCCACCGTTGGTCGCGACGCTTGAGCATCGCCACGACGAGATCCTCCTTCGACGCGAAGAACCGGTAGATCCGCTTCAGCGGCAGACCGGATGCTGCGCGCACCTCATCCATTCCGACCGCTTGGATGCCTCGCTCGTAGAAGAGCTTCTCCGCTGCGTCGAGCAGTGCTTCACGGTCCAGGCGGTTCTGTTCCTCGGCGATCGGGGCCGGCATCGGGGCTCCTTGACGTTGAGAACGATCGTTCCCTACCTTAGTTCCCACCGATGGAGAACGTACGTTCTCAGCGTGAGGAGACCGCAGTGCCGGAAGATCGCCCGCCCTATCCCCCGTTCACCCAGGAGACCGCCCTGCAGAAGGTCCAGGCCGCCGAGGATGCATGGAACACCCGCGATCCCCAGCGGGTGGCACTGGCCTACACGGCGGACTCGACATGGCGGAACCGGGACACGTTCGTCAGCGGCCGCGAGGAGATCGTCGCCTTCCTGACACAGAAGTGGGAGCTGGAGCTGGGCTACGCGTTGCGCAAGAGCCTCTGGGCCTTCCACGAGAACCGGATCGCCGTCCGCTTCCAGTACGAGTGGCATGACGCGGAAGGCCAGTGGTGGCGCAGCTACGGCAATGAACTGTGGGAGTTCGACGAGCGCGGCCTCATGCGGCGCCGCGAGGCGAGCATCAACGACGTCGCTGTCGCCGAAGCCGACAGACGCATTCACGGTCCTCGGCCCGTGGACGAATACGGGATCGACTTCCCGCTCCAGTAGCGCCCGCCTCCCCCTCGCCCCAAGCCCGCGGGCTCAGGCAACATCGTCGCGTCGCCTGAGCCCACCGCGCTCATATACAGATGACGAGAAGCGCTGTGCGATCGTGTCCCGCGTCGCGCACGAAGCGGGACACGACCCGCTGAAGTGGTCAACCGCTACCGCTGACATGGGGAAACCGGTCCCCTCGACCAATCCTCGACCCCGCACAACCAGCCGAACGCCCACCCCGGACGCCTGTCCGGTTCCGCCGCTGAATTGCGGAGGAAGGCTCCGACCGGATCTTGGTCGGAGCCTTCATCGTGTCGTGACTGCAGTTTCGGTTGCAGTGGCGTGGTCCGGACGACCGCGCAACGCTTCAGTTCGGCAGGTCCGCGGCTCTGACCACGGTCGTGGGCAGGCGTCGTGAGCTCGACGCAGTCCGCCGCCGTCTGGGGACGACGGGGCTACTGACGCTCACCGGTGTGGGCGGGGTGGGCAAGACGGGGCCGGGTGGATGTGGCCGCCGCGTCGGCGGCGGACTTCGCGGACGGGGTGTGGCTGGTGGCTCCGGCGGTCGTGCGGGACCCGTCGTTGGCGGTGAACGTCCAACGGGGAGACCCCGGTGACTCCGTGGCCAGTCCGCTTTTCCGTGACCCTGTGTCCGACAGGGTCGATCCTGTCTGGAACCGCCAGAGCGCGCGCCTCGATGATCCGGCTCAGAGATCTCCTGTAAGCAGCCGATTGATCACGACATCACACAGCCCCTGGTTCACCGTCCTGTCGCTCGTTGGCCACCGTAAAGTTCTCTGCTGGTGATGGCTGCCATCATTAGCAATCGTTGGATATGAAATCTCGGCGAACTTACTGTCCCCTTTAACGCCGCACCGCCCATGCACCAACGGGCGGATGCCTGGACGAAGAGGACTTCGCCTTGCTGACAACGCGTTTTACCCACGCCTTCGGAATCGAGCACCCCGTCGTGCTCGCCCCCATGGACCTCGTCTCCGGAGCCCGGCTCGCCACCGCGGTGACCGCCGCGGGCGGACTGGGCCTGATCGGCGGCGGCTACGGCGACGGAGAGTGGCTGAAGCGGGAGTTCGCCGCGGCGGCCGGCACCCGGGTGGGATGCGGCTTCATCACCTGGAGCCTGGCCCGCCACCCCGAACTGCTCGACGTGGCCCTGGAGCATCAGCCCGCCGCGGTCATGCTTTCCTTCGGCGACCCGACCCCGTTCGCCGACCGGATCCGCGCCGCCGGCGTACCGCTGCTCTGTCAGGTCCACACACTCAACCAGGCCCGTCAGGCCCTCGGCGCCGGAGCGGACGTCATCGTCGCGCAGGGCGGGGAGGCCGGCGGGCACGGCGTCGGAACGCGGTCGACGTTCACTCTCGTCCCCGATGTCTCGGACCTGATCGTCGACCACGCCCCGGACACGCTCCTGCTGGGGGCGGGAGGAGTGGCTGACGGCCGCGGGCTCGCCGGCGCGCTCGCGCTCGGCGCGGACGGGGTCCTCGTCGGCACCCGCTTCTGGGCGACGGAGGAAGCCGTGGTACCGGCTCTCGCCCACGCCCGGGCAGTGGCCGCCGACGGTGACGAGACCGTCCGCACCAGCGTCTACGACATCGTGCGCCGGTACGACTGGCCCGCCGAGTACAACGGTCGCGTGCTGCGCAACCGGTTCATCGACCGGTGGCACGGGCGGGAGGCGGAACTCGCCGCACAACTGGCCGAGGCCGCAACGGAGTTCAAGGACGCCGTCGCCCAGCAGGACTTCGACATCGCGAACGTGATCGTCGGCGAGGGCGTGGGCCTGGTCCAGGAGATCCTGCCCGCCGGGGAAGTGGTGCGCAGGATGGCGCAGGACGCCGCCGCCCGCCTCGGCCGATGGGCACCGCAGACCGCCGCGGTCGCCGGCTGAGCCGAGCCCTTGGCGCTGCGTGCCACGCGATCGGGGTCAACGTCCCCCTGGTCGCCCTGAGTTCTTCCGCTCGTGCGGACCGAGTGGAACCAGCTCGGTACGCCCGATCGGGCGGATGCGCCCGAATCAGTCCCACCGGGTGATTCAGACCAGCGCTCGCCTCCCTGACACCGCGGGCGCTGCCACGCACCCGGGCGTGGCGGAACCCCGCCCCCCACCTCACCAGAACCTCCATCACCGAATGCCCCTCACCGCAACCACTGATCACTTATCCCGCTCAAGGAGCCCTCCATGCCCCGTCTCCGCAGATCCCGCGTCGCCCTGATCGCGACCCTCGTCGCCACCACCACTGTCACCGCCGCGTGTTCCAAGCGCACCGACTCCACCGGTTCGCACGGCTCCGGCGGATCCTCCGGCCGCAAGCTGCACGTGATCGTCGTGTCCGGCCCGCTGAGCGATCCGTTCTTCGGCGCGATGAAGACCGGCTCCGACAACGCCGGCAAGGAGCTGAACGTCTCCACCGAGTACCTCAGCCCGACCTCGACCGACGCCTCCGGCCCGACACTCGCCCGGCTCATGCAGGCGGCCATCGCGAAGAAGCCGGACGCCATCGTCGTGGGCAACTTCTTCCCCGCGGCCCAGGACCCCGAGATCAAGGCTGCGGTCAAGGCCGGCATACCGGTGGTCGTCGTCAACTCCGGACAGACGGACTGGAAGCAGCTCGGAGCCCTCGCCTTCGTCGGCATCGAGCCGGTGGTCGCCGGCACCAGGTCGGGCGAGAAGTCAGCCAAGCTCGGAGTGAAAAAGGGTCTGTGCGTCAACACGGTCCCGGGCAACCCCGCCCTGGAGCAGCTGTGCCAGGGCTACACCGACACGCTGAAGAAGAGCGGTGGCACGGGGAGTGAACTGCGTATCCCGTACTCGGACGCGACCAACCCGACCAAGGTCACCCAGGCCATCGAGGGCGCACTCAAGGCGGACAAGAGCATCGACGGCGTGATGGCCACGGGCTCCATCGTCGCCGAGTCCGCGCTGACGGCGGCGAACGACGTCGGACGCAAGCTGACCATCGGCACATCGACCAAGCGGCTCAGGCACCCGCCGGGCCCGACGAGCAGAGCGAACCCCTCGGTCGTTCACTGATCGCCCGCACGGCACGGCGCCCGGAGTTCGGCGCGCTGATCGGCGCGGTCGTCGTGTACGTCTTCTTCCTCGTGACCGCGTCCGGCTCGGGCTTCACCAGCGTGGACGGCACCGCCAGCTGGCTGGACACGGCAGCCGAACTGGGCGTGGTCGCCACGCCGGTCGCGCTGCTCCTCATCGCCGGCGAGTTCGACCTGTCGATCGGCTCGGTCGTCGGCGCGACGTCGGCGATCGTGGCCATCGCCAGCGGCACCTACACCATGCCCCAATGGGCGTCGATCCCTCTCGCGATCGGCTTCGGCCTGCTGGTGGGGCTGGTCAACGGCCTCGTCGCCACCCGCACCAAGCTCCCGTCCTTCATCGTCACCCTGGGAAGCTCGCTGGTCGTGGGCGGCTGCGCCCTGGGCCTCAGCCGCGCCCTGTCCGGGAGTACGGCCGTGACGCTGACACCGGATCCGAGCGTGCAGGCCGTGTTCGGCTCCAAGGCCGGGCAGTTCCAGGTCTCCATCGCCTGGTGGCTCGCGATCGCCGTCGTCGCCTGGTGGGTGCTCACCCGCACCCGCACCGGCGGCTGGATCTACGCCACCGGCGGTGCACCCGACGTGGCCCGGGACGCCGGCGTGCCGACCGCCCGGGTCAAGGTCGGACTCTTCATGGCCACCTCCGCCGGTGCCGCCCTCGTCGGCGTCCTGCAGACGATCGCCTACAGCGGAGGCGACGTCACCCGCGGCTCCAGCTTCATCTTCGACGGCGTCATCGCCGCCGTGATCGGCGGAGTGCTCCTCCAGGGCGGCTACGGCTCCACCCTCGGCGTCCTGCTGGGCACGGCGACCTACGGCATCGTCAGCCTCGGCATCTTCTACACCGGCTGGAACACCGACTACGCCCAGCTCTTCCTCGGCGCCCTGCTGCTGGTCTCGGTGATGGCGAACAACTACTTCCGCAAGCTCGCACTGAGCGGCAGGTGACCCTCATGACGACCACCACGACCGACCATCCACTGATCGAACTCCAGGGCGTCACCCAGCGGTTCACCGGCGTGACCGCCGTCGCCGACGTCTCGCTCACCGTCCGCCCCGGCCAGGCGCTCTGCCTCCTCGGCCACAACGGCGCCGGCAAGTCGACCCTCATCAAGATCCTCTCCGGTGTCTACATGCCCACCGAGGGCACCCTCTCCATCGACGGCGAACCCGTGACGCTCGGCGGCCCGCGCGACGCCCTGGACCGCGGCATCGCCACCGTCCACCAGGGCGCGGGCACCGTCCCCCTGATGAGCGTGGCCCGCAACTTCTTCCTCGGAGCCGAACCCACCAAGGGCCGCGGGCTCTTCCGCCGCTTCGACGCCGCGACGGCGGGCCGCATCGCCCTGCAAGAGATCCAGCAACTGGGCATCCGCCGCATCCGCGACGCCGACCAACTGGTGGGCACCATGTCCGGCGGTGAGCGCCAGGCCCTCGTCATCGCCCGCGCCCTGCACTTCGGCGCCCGCGTGCTGATCCTGGACGAACCGACCTCGGCGCTCGGCGTCCGTGAGGCCGAGATCGTCCTGCAGGCCGTTGAATCGGCTCGGGACCGCGGCGTCGGCGTCGTCCTGATCACCCACCAGGCCCACCACGCCCTGCGGGTCGGCGACCACTTCGCCGTCCTCGCACACGGCCGGCTCGTCGCCTCGTTCGCACGGGGCGAGATGCAGGCGGCCGAGGTCATCGACCTGATGGCGGGCGGCACGGTGATGGAGCAACTGGAGCGCAAGCAGGCATGAGCACCACGCACGACGCGCCTGCGGCGAAGGCATCCGGTACACCGCGCCCTGGTTCGCGGGTGTCCGGGAGGCTTTCGAGAGCAACCTGCGCAACGGCGACGACTTCGGCGCCTCGGTCGCCGTCTACCACCACGGCCGGCTGGTCGTGGACCTGTGGGGCGGCGCCCGGGACGTCAGCGGGGTGCCGTACCCGGAGGACGCCCTGCACGTCGGATACTCCACGACCAAGGGCGCGATGGGCCTTGTGCTCGCGAGTCTGGTGGACACGGGGGAGGTGGATCTCGACGCCCCGGTGACGGAGGACGGCGTCCTGGTCCGTGAACTCGCGTCACACCAAGCCGGACTGCCGGCCTTCGACGAGCCGGTGACCAAGGCCGACCTCGCCGACTGGGACGGCTGCGTGCGGCGGCTGGCCCACCAGGCGCCGACATGGCGGCCTGGCACTCGGCACGGCTACCACGCCCTGACCCTCGGCTACCTGGTCGGCGAGGTCGTACGCCGCGCCGGCGGCAAGACCGTGGGCACCCTGCTCCGTGAGCGGTTCGCCCAGAACGGAGACCTCCAGGCATGGATAGGTCTGCCCACCGAGTACAACCACCACGTCATCCCGTACCAGGACGCCTTTCCCACGCCGGGAGTCGGCGCCGTCGTGGCCACGGCCGCCGAAACCCCGGACACGCTGACCCACGCCACCTTCAACAACCCCGTCATCACGGCCGATCTCTTCAACGACCCCGTGCTGTGGCGGCCGGAGATCCCCGCCGCCAACGGCGTCTTCGACGCCAGATCACTGGCCCGGCTCTACTACACCGTGGTCGACGGTCCGCTGCGCGTCGTCTCCCCCATCTCCGTCGACCGGGTCCGCCGTCAACAGGTCCACGGGCCCGACGAGGTCCTGGTGGACCAACCGACCCGCTTCGGGACCGTCTTCGGCCTGTCCTGCCCCCGCCAGCCCATGCTCGGTTCCGGCTCGTTCGGCCACGACGGCCTTGGCGGGCATCTGGCCTTCGCCCACCCGGAATCGGGTGTCGCGTTCGCCTTCCTCACCAACCGGCCATCCCCGACCCCACACCCCACACCCGGCTGTGGCGCCTGCTGTCGGCGGTGGCCGCGGCACTGTGACGAGTGTGCTGTGCCGCGGGTCAGATCGTCGCTGCCGGACCGGGCGGAAGGTGCACTGTCATGACCAGGTGGCAGGTCCCGGTGCCCGCGCCGCGGTAGGTGTGCGGGGTGTCACCGTCGAACGTGGCGGTCTGGCCCGCTTCGACGGTGTGCTCGATGCCGTCGACGACCAGGATCATCCGGCCGGAGACGACACTCACGGTCTCCACGACCCCGGCCTGGTGGGGGTGGCTGGGGTAGTCCTCGCCCGGTTCCAGCCGCCAGCGCCAGACCTCGACCGGGGCCGGCCCCGAGGTCGTCAGCATGAGCCGGGCCTCGCCACCCCGCTCGCCCGTCCACAGGGGCGCCACGGCATCGGCCGCCACAACCCGGACACGACCTTCGGGCGAGCCCTGCATCAGGGCGGACACCGAGATGCCCAGGGTGTCGGCCAGCCGGACCAGGGTGGCCAGGTTGGGGTTGCCCTGGGCTTTCTCCAGTCCCACGAGGGCGCCCTTGCTGACCTGGGCACGGCGGCTGAGCTCGTCCAGGGACAGGCCCGCGCGCATACGTGCCGCCCGGACGTTGTGCGCGACCGTTCGCAGCGCCGCGGCCGTCTCCGCCACCTGGTCACCTTCCCTTCCCCTACGACTGGACATTCCAATGCACCGTACGGTCGATCGGTTGTGACCTTCGGTCGATTCGCTGTACGGTGTGGTCGTTCCACTAAATGGTAAGGGATTGTGCTGTGATCGCTCTGCTGCTGGCCCTGGGCAGCTCACTCGCGTACGGATGCGCCGACCTTCTCGGCGGCCTCGGCGCCCGGAAAGCCCATGTGCTGCGGACCGTGATGGTCGCCGCCCCGGCCAGCCTCGCGGTCGAGCTGCTGCTGTGGCCGCTGCTCGGCGCATCCTTCAGCTCCGGAGCGCTGGGCTGGGGGGCCGCCTCGGGCGTCGCCTCGGCCGCCGCGTTCGCCCTGCTCTACCGCACCCTGGCGATCGGCCCGATGAACGTGCTCTCCCCCGTAACGGCGCTGGTCTCCGCCGCACTGCCCGTCGGCGTCGGCCTGCTGCAGGGCGAGCACCTGGCAGCCACCGGGCTGGTGGGTTTGCCGCTCGCACTGGTTGCGGTGGTGCTGGTCAGCGCAGGACACGGCGCGGGCTCGACGCGCCCCTCCCGTACGGCCCTGCTGCTGGCCTTCGGCGCGGGCGCCGCCATCGCCCTGCAACTGGTCTTCCTGCACCAGGCGCCGTCCGACAGCGGGGTGGCCCCGCTGATCGTGGGCCGAGCCGTCTCCTCCGCCGTAACCCTGGCCGCCGCCGGACTGATGCACCGCAGGCTGGGTCCCGAACGCCCCGCGTACGCGCTGTCGGCGGCCGCGGGTGTACTGGACTCCGTCGCGAACCTGCTGTTCCTGCTCGCCGCCCGCAGCGGAGACCTCACGGTCGTCGCCGTCATCACCGCCTTCTATCCGGCCGGCACCGTCCTGTTGGCCCGCGGGGTACTCGCCGAACGCATCCACCGCGCCCAGCTCGCCGGCCTGGGCGCCGCCGCCGTCGCCGTCAGTCTCCTCGCCCTGACCTGAGCAGACCCGCACAACCAAGGAGAAGAGCATGCTGGTCCACCCCTGGGACGCGGGCCTCGACGAGGCCGAGTGGCAGACCTGGATCACCGACGGCCACGACTTCGGGCAGCTCAGCGTCAACGGCCTGCCAGGCCACCCGCCCATGGTCGTCCCCACCCACTTCACCTGCGACGGAACCCACCTCCTGGTCCACCTCGCCAAGCCCAACCCGGTCTGGAAGGCCATCGAGCACGACCCGAACGTCGTCTTCACCGTCATCGGCGACTACGCGTTCATCCCTGGCCCCTGGCGCGCCAGGCCTGGCATTCCCCCCACCGACGGAGTCCCCACCAGCTACTACGCGGCCGTCCAGTTCACCTGCCGCGCCGAGATCGTCGACGATCCCGAGGCCAAGGCCGAGCTGCTGCGCCGCCAGCTCGCGCACTTCCAGCCCGACGGCGACCACGCGCCGGTGGCGGTCGACGAACCGCCGTACGGCCGGATGCTCTCGGGCATCCGCGGGCTGCGCCTCGAAGTCACCGACGTACGGGCCAAGTTCAAGTACGACGACCACAAGCCCGTCGAACATCGCAGCGCTGTCGCCGAGCACCTCACCGAGCGCGGCCAGGGCCTGGACGTGCCCACCGCAGGCCAGCAGCTGCGCCGCCTGGACCGCATCGGTCCCTGGAAGTCCTGACCGCCAACTCCCCACAGGAAACGGAAACGCAGTCCATGCCCGCCTTCCGCATCTCCCCCGCCGTCGCCGAAGCCTTCCCCGACACCCTGATCGCCCTGGTCATCGCCACCGGCCTGCGCGGCCGAGAGTCCTGGCCGCACACCGCCGTGGCCGTGGAGGACCTGGAGCAACAGCTCGCCGACGGCACCTGGCACCCCGCCGACGAGACCGACCCCCGCATCGAGGCCTGGCACACCGCCTACCGCTCCTTCGGCACCAACCCCCGCCGGATCCGCCCCAGCGTCGACGCGCTCGGCCGCCGCCTCGCGAAGACGGGGAGCCTGCCGCGCATCAACCCGGCCGTCGACTCCTACAACGCCGTCTCCGTCCGGCACGGCCTGCCCGCCGGCGCCTTCGACCTCGACCATGTCACCGGCGACATCGACATCCGCTACGCGGACGGCACCGAGTCCTTCACCCCGCTCGGCGAACCCGACACGATCGAGCACCCCAAGCCCGGCGAGATCATCTACGCGGACCTCACCGGCGTCCTGACCCGCCATTGGAACCACCGCGACGCCCACCGCACCCGCGTCACCGAGGACTCCACACACGTCGCCTTCGTCCTCGAGACCCTCCACGCCGACCGCGACGGCGATCTCCTCAAGGTTGCGTCGGACGAACTTCAGGGCCTCCTCGCCCCGCATGCCGATCAGACCGCTGTGTCCTACCTCGGCCCGGCACAACCCCAGGCCACCGACTGAGACCTCAGGGCTCTCGAACTTGGTACAGGGCCCTCCCCCGGCGACAGCCGGAATGCTCAGTTCAACCGTCGGGGAACAAATCGACCACCGCGAGCCACGGGAGTCCCATGCCGAAACCGAGCACTCGGCCCTCCAGGGCAGCACCATCCGGCCACGCTCGCGTTCCAGACCCAGGCGGTGCACGGCGGGAACCAGGCTGACGCGAGCACGGGCGCGATCCGTACACCGATCATCATGGCGAACTCCTACACCCTGCCTGCGGCCCCGTTCACACTCGACCCGAACATCCCTGAAGCGCTCCGGGTCTGATGGAGGCTCGATTCCCTGAGAGGATCGAGTCATGGCCCGTCCGTCCCCTTACCCTGCCGAGCTGCGTGAGCGTGCGGTGCGCATGGTCGCGGAGGTCCGCCCCAGCCTTCCCACTCCGAGACTGGTAGCTCGGCTGTGATCCCGAACCTGCTGTCGTACTCATTGAGGCGGCCTGCTTCGTGGGCCTGCTGCCATTCGTCGAGGGAGGCGGCTGCAATCGGTGTCAGCTCAGGCCCTTGGAGTTCGACCTGCCGGGTCACCCACCCATCGGCGTCGACCTCGAAGTGGAACCAGACGTCTTCCTCGTCCCAGTAGCAGCGCATCCATGTGGTCACTGGCCCATGACGAGGGCTTCGGTTTTAGAAGGTCACCCCTGAAGGTGTCATGTCCTCCGCGAGGGTTTCCCGGGTTCATGAGCGGGTTCATCTCGCCCGCGGCGTCCTCTTCGTCCACGTACCCGACCAGCGCCTTCTACTGGTCATCCCAGCCGCCATGCTGGCCGATCCGGACGATGTCCGTTCCCGCTCGCCGGGCCGACTTCACGAAGCCGCGCCTGGTGGAGTGGAAGCGCCACCGCCCAGGCAGGCCTGTGCGTTCCATGGAGCGATGCACGATGACTCGAACGGCTGCGGCTGCCACGGCCCAGGCAGGTCCAGCCCGGCCCAGGCGGCCGCCACCCGCTCCGCATCCGAGGTCGCCCGTCCCAGCCGTGTCGGGGTGCGAAGAGGCTGGTGAGTGGGACGGATATCGTCCTGGCATGACACAAGGGTTCGATCTTGCCGCGTCGCTCGCCAGAGGCGTCGAAGACCGCAGTGGTGCATGGATCTTCATCCAGGGCTTCGCCGCCCACTGGGCCGGCGCCACCCTGGGGCAGGATGGCGGATGGGCGGAAGCCGATCTCGACGCTGCCGAGGAGAGGCTGGGTCTCCGATTGCCGACGGCGTTGCGCGAGGCGTATGTGATGTTCGGACGTCGGCGGGATCTCACCAGCAACCACGATGTGCTGCTCGGCCCTGCGGAGCTGTATGTCGATGACGCCAAGGAAGCTCTGGTCTTCCGTCACGAGAACCAGGGAGCCGCCTCGTGGGGCGTCCTTCTCAACAGTCTTCAGGATGACGATCCTGCAGTGCTCATCCGGCTTGATCTTGCCGACAAAAGCGCCGAGCGGTGGGAGGACTGGTTGGAGCGTCTGTCTCTTTGTTTCGTGGAGATCGTCTTGTCCGAGTCCCTGCAGGCCGATGAAGAGCTCTGCGACTTCCTCGACCCGGATGACGACAGCCTTGAACTGCTGGAAGCGAACGCCGTCCGACTGCCGTTCCCGGCATACCCCGTCGGCGAGGAAACACGGTGGTTCCTGGGCCAGGATGTCCTTCTGCGCGATGACGACGGCGCGGCCATCCTGGCTCGCGGCCGGACGGCAGAAGACCTCGACCGCGTTCGTGACCTGATCCCGGGTGACTGGCTCAACGACTATCGCTGACTACTTCCCAGATTCCTGATCAGGGCCCTCGGGGCGATCTCGTAGCCGACGCCGTACTTCCGCATGAGCGCGCGCGTCGCCATGCCCGTCCTGGCGTCACGGCGGATCGCCGCGTACAGGTCGATCTTGGAATTCGGCAGCACCAGGCCCCTCGCCGTGAGGGCAGAACCATGGTCCCGAAGCAAGCACCGAGGCGTTCTCGAAACTTCACTCTCCCGTGGAACCGGGCGTTCCCACCGCTGAGTGACAGACATTCTTGAAATTCACCTACAAAGCCAGCCGGGCCATCAACGCGGCCACCGCGCCACGGGTGTCCTGGTGGGCCCTTCGGCGGGCCGTTGGGGTGGCTGAACCGGCCCGGCGAGGCCGGACACCTGAGAGGTCGTTTTCCGACATCAGAGGAAGCTCAGGCTGCCGCTCGGCATACGTTTGTCAGTTGTGGAAGGTCACTCGGCTTGATCATGGGCTGATCTGCTGGTGGAACTGGCCGGGGGCCATGTGCCGACTGGTCGGCGTGCCGGGCGAGTACTGCTGTAATGCGTTCGCTGCTCTTCGGGATGGCCGGTGTGGCGGGGGGGGTGAGGACCAGACGGTCAGTAGGTAGCGCTCGAGGGGGTCGGACGCCGCTACCCATGACGGACGTCACCGGCGCACGGCGGCACGCCCCAGCTTCACGGGAATTCTTGCCGGGGCCAGCTTAGTACTGCAGCCGCAGTTACGGGGGTCGGTGGCCGCGGCGGCGGTAATGGCTGATCCGGGCTCGGTGTTGGTGGCGTCGCCGCCAGTGTGACCA
>NZ_JBIATQ010000025.1:0-86122 GCF_042891955.1 Streptomyces sp. NPDC001843
CGGTAGACCAGCGCGATCCGGGCCGCCTCCAGGGCGGCGTCGAAGCAGTCCGCGGGCGTCCTCGGCGCGACCACCGGGACGGGGGCCTCGCCGTTACGGCCGAACATCGCCTGCAGCAGATCCGCCTGCTCCGTCTTGGTCGGCAACCCCGTCGACGGACCGCCGCGCTGGATGTCCACCACCAGCAACGGCAGCTCCAGCGACACCGCCAGACCGACCGTCTCGCTCTTGAGGGCGATACCGGGACCCGAGGTAGTGGTTACCGCGAGTGAGCCGCCGAAGGCCGCACCGAGTGCCGCGCCGATGCCGGCGATCTCATCCTCCGCCTGGAACGTGCGCACACCGAAGTTCTTGTGCTTGCTGAGTTCGTGAAGGATGTCCGAGGCCGGCGTGATCGGATACGAACCCAGGAACAACGGCAGATCCGCCTGCCGCGACGCCGCCACCAGCCCGTAGGCCAGCGCCAGGTTCCCCGAGATGTTGCGGTAGGTGCCCACCGGGAACGCCTTCGCCGCCGGCGCCACCTCGTAGGAGACCGCGAAATCCTCCGTCGTCTCCCCGAAGTTCCAGCCCGCCCTAAACGCCGCGATGTTCGCCTCGGCGATCTCCGGCTTCCCCGCGAACTTCGACTTCAGGAAGTTTTCCGTACCCTCCGTCGGCCGGTGATACATCCACGACAACAGGCCCAGCGCGAACATGTTCTTGCTGCGCTCGGCCTCCTTACGGGACAGATCGAACTCCTTCAGCGCCTCCACCGTGAGCGTGGTCAGCGGCACCGGATGCAGGCCGTAACCGTCCAGCGAACCGTCCTCCAACGGATCGGACGCATAGCCGACCTTCTGCAAAGCCCGCCTGGTGAACTCGTCCGTATTGACGATGATCTCCGCCCCGCGCGGCAGATCGCCGATGTTGGCCTTCAAGGCGGCCGGGTTCATCGCCACCAGCACGTTCGGCGCGTCCCCGGGGGTGAGGATGTCATGATCGGCGAAATGCAGCTGGAACGACGACACACCCGGCAGAGTCCCGGCAGGAGCACGGATCTCCGCCGGAAAGTTCGGCAACGTCGACAGGTCGTTCCCGAACGACGCCGTCTCCGACGTGAACCGGTCACCCGTGAGCTGCATACCATCACCCGAATCACCCGCGAACCGGATGATCACTCGGTCGAGGCGTCGGACGTCCTTCGCGGGCGACGGCGCGGGCGCTGGCACCCTCTCAGGCGGCGCGGTGGTTTCCACAGACATACGCGTGTCGGCTCCTGTCGGTCCGGGGCGTCTGTACCCGTCCCGAGGCTAACCAGGGCTGTTAGAAGGTCACTAGTGCCGTCGTACGGCTGCGCCTCACTCGGCGATGGCCCGAGTGAGGGAGAGGAAGCGGTCGGTGTGCGGGGCGAGGAGTTCGGCGGTGAGGCAGGTGAACTCGCGGCTGTGCTCCTCGTCGAAGTCGACTGCGGCGGAAGGTGCGGCCAGTTGGGCCTGCCTGTACTGACACGCGCTGCTGGAACGCTCAACTGACCCTGCGAGCAGGGTAATTGCGCCGCGCTCGATGTGCACCGCTGCTTGAATGTGCAGCGTCAGCATGGTCATCGGCCGCCGGGGAGCGAGCACTACGATGCGGAAGTCGTATTACGCAGCGCACGTCTACATGATCGTGGGAGTGGTCTCCGGGCTCTTCTACCGGGAGTTCACCAAGGCCGAGGACTTCACCGGGGACACTCAGCTCTCCCTCATGCACACCCACCTACTGGCGCTGGGCATGCTGGGCTTCCTGATCGTCCTGGCGCTCGACAAACAGTTCCAGTTGTCTGGGACGAAGCTGTTCACCTACTTCTTCTGGTTCTACAACGCGGGCATCGTGGTCACCGTGGCCATGATGGGTGTGCACGGCAGCCTGACCGTGCTCGGCCACGATGTGCCGGAGACCGTGCCGGCGATCGCAGGATGCGGCCACATCCTGCTCACGGTCGGGCTCATCCTGTTGTTCGTGTTGCTCGGCAAGCGCCTGAAGGAGCCAGCCCGGCAGCCGCCGGCCGATGAGCCGGAGCGCGCCAAGACATCTGCCTGAGCCGGCCCTCTTTTCGTCTTCGTCTCCCGGTCAGCATCCAGCACGGCCCCTACGACATCTCGGTCCAGGCCGCTGGGGCAGCAGGGCATCGTCGCCCGCTCCTGGAATCGTCCAGGGTCGCTCCACAGTCCCTTGACCCGGCTTCAGTCGCTTGCTGTCGGCACGGAGGAACAGCCGCAGAAGGGTTGGCGTGCCCGACGGGAGCCTCAGCTACCGAACGGCAGCGACCCTCGGCGGTTCGGTAGCTCTTCGGTCGCTCGATGAAAACCGCAGGTCAACAAGCCTTTCCAGGTACCGTCAGCGACCGAAGCGACTCATGGCCCGGGTATATGAAGACATTCGCGTGTGTGCGCATACGTGTGTGCGCGCGCGTGTGGGCGTTATATATAGACACCTTGAGTCGCTTCAGTCGCTGTTACGTCTATCGCGTGTCTCTGACCTGCAGTTTTGTCCAGCTACTGAAGCAGCGACTGAGAATCCCTCAGTCGCTGTGAGTTCCGGGTCTCGGTCGCTGGCAGAACTCCGGCATGGCGGAACGCGTTCTTTCCACAGGGGCCACCCGTTTCACGGCCGGTTGGCTAGTCTGAGCCTGTCATTGTCAGTTGTTGAGTCGCTTCGGTCGCTGATGGGGGAATGCATGACCGATGAGCTGCGGACTTTGCGCAGCGACTCACGGCGGTCCGATCCCGGGTCGGGCGCTCCGCGCTCAACAGCCATCGCCCGGTGGTGCGCCAGCAGAGGCTGGCCGGTCCACCCGTTGGTGCCGGGCCGCAAGACGCCTGCGGGGAGCTGCGCGGCATGCCGCGAGCCGGGTCACACCCACCTGGGCTGCCCCTGTGTGGCCGTCGGCCGCTGGTGCCACGGGTTCCACGCAGCCACTCTCGACTTCGCCCGCATCGAGCAGTGGTGGGGGCAGAACCCTGGCTTCGGTGTCGGCGTCGCCTGCGGTCCTGCCCGACTCCTGGTCATCGACATCGACGTGCACGGAGGCCAGCTGCCCAGCCGGGACCGGCTGCTGCCGGGCATCGGGATCTCCGACCGGGTGGACATCAGAGGCCTGGCCAACGGGTTCCACACACTTGGAGTGCTGGCCGCCCTGTGCGGCGCTACCAGCCCTGCCGACGACGAGTCGACGCTCCGCGTACGGACGCCATCGGGCGGCCGGCACGTGTGGTACCGGGTGAACGAGGGTCAGCGCTGGCAGTGCTCCAGCGGCTCAGGCAGCGCACGAGCGCTGGCTTGGCAGGTAGACGTCCGCGCGAACGGCGGCTACATCGTCGCACCGGGCACCGTGACCGAGGCCGGTACGTACACTCCCGTCGGTGCCGTCCGTGAGCCTGCACCGCTGCCCGCCTGGCTGGCCCGCGAACTGGAACGCACCGGGCACCTGCCCCCGGCGCATGTTTCGACACCGCGCCCCGTACCCGCACGCGCCCGGCAGGCGGTCCTGGCGGCGGGCGGCGGTCAGGGAGCGGCGGGTCGGGTCCTCATCCCCCTCCTGGCCGAGGTGGCCGCCTGCGCCGCTGTGCCGGAGGGCACGGCGTTCACCGAGAAACTCAACCGCGCCGCCTACACCGCGGGAGGACTGGTCACCGCCGGACATCTGACCCTCGAGGACGCCGAACGGATCCTCAAGGGTGTCGCCGAGCATGCTCGGCCCGGGCAGGAGCGGCGCAGCCGCGCCGTCATCCGCAGCGGGCTGAACGCGGGCAGTATGCGCCCGCTGCCTCTGGAGGGCCGCCGATGATGCCCGACGACAGCGGTGCCCTGTTCGACTTCGACGCCCGGGCGGTCGCCGCGCAGATCCTCGCCCAGGCCGCACAGGTGCCCGCCCAGGGCCACCGTGCCCCTCTCGGGGTGTCCGGTGCCGACGGCGGGGGAGTGGCCACGGTGGAGGGACTGATGCCGGACACCCTGACCGACCGCGGCAACGCCAAACTGTTCGTCAAGCTCTACTCCCGCGACTACCGGCATGTCCCCGGGCTCGGCTGGCACCGCTGGGACAGCACCCGCTGGCAGATCGACGAGGACGACACGGTGCTGTGGGCGGCCGGCGAGATGGCCGAGAGCATCGCCACCACCGATCCGCACGGTGTGCACAGCACGGTCGCGCTGCAGCAGCACCGCCGCCGTGCCCTGAGCACCAGTGGGATGACCGCGATGCTCACCCAGGCCAAGACGGCTCCCGGCATGGTGCTCAACGCGGCCCGTCTGGACGCCGACCCGTACGCACTGTGCACCCCCGCCGGCATCGTCGATCTGCGCACTGGACTGGTCCGTACCCCGAACCCCGACAAGGACTTCCACTCCAGATCGACGAGCGCCGCCCCGCGAAGCATGCCCACCCCGCGCTGGCACCGCTTCCTCACCGACACCTTCGGGGAGGGCCCCGAAGGTGCACAGATGATCGATTTCTTGCATCTGCTGCTGGGCTACTCCATCACCGGTGACGTCGGCGGGCAGGTCATGCCCTTCCTGTTCGGCTCCGGCAAGAACGGCAAGTCGGTGCTACTGGACGTGCTGATGAAGCTACTCGGCGACTACGCCGATGCGGCCCCGCCCGGTTTCCTGATGGCCCGACCCTACGAGGGGCACCCAACCGACCTGGCGGAACTGCACGGCCGACGGGTCATCGTGTGCAGCGAGGTCAAGCCGGGGGATCGGTTCGACGAAGCCCGGGTCAAGCTGCTCACCGGCGGGGACAGGATCAAGGCGCGCCGGATGCGCCAGGACTTCTTCAGCTTCCAGCCCACGCACAAGCTCTGGCTGCTGGGCAACCACCGGCCCGAGGTCGGTACCGGCGGCCTGGCGTTCTGGCGCAGAATGCGGCTGATCCCCTTCGAGCGTGTTGTCCCCGACGACCGCAAGGTCGACAACCTGGCGGACATCCTCGTCACCGAGGAAGGCCCCGGCATCCTCAACTGGCTCATCGGGGGTGCCCGCCGCTATCTGGGTGGTGAGAAGGACCTCACCGGCCCCGAACGCGTCCGTATCGCCACGACCGCGTATGCGGAGACCGAGGACCACATCGGTCGCTTCCTGACCGAGTCGTGCCGTTTGGAGCAGGACCTGAGAGCCGAACAGGCACACCTCTACGCGGCGTACCGCGCGTGGTGCCAGAATGAGGGTGCTCCGCCTGTCTCGTCACGGGCTTTCGCGGCGCGCGTGCGCGAGGCGGTGGGACTGGTATCGCCCAAGGAGATGATCCTGTCCAACCAGCGCAAGTACTACCCGGGCATCGCTCTGGTCGCCGACGGGCAGACAGCATGAGTGCCCTCATAGCAGAGGAAGAGATCGTTCACGAGATCGACTTCGTCTGGCTGGAGGACATTGGCAGGCTCGACTACGTCCGTCAGAGCCTGGACCGGCTGCCGACCCGACGCGGCAAACCGGCCTACCACCGCGACGGTCGTATGGTCGGTTACGCCCTTCTGGGTCCCGGGGCCAAACCGTCCCGCTCTTCGGGCACTTTCCGACGCCGGGTCTTCTGGCTGCTCCCGCATGACCGCGACACCGATCCCGACGGCCTGTACGCCACGGGGGCCCCGGCCGAGGCCGTCGACCCGCGCACGCTCGCGCCCGGCAGCAAGGGGCTCAAGACCGAGCGGTCCGAGGGTGGGCCCCCCTCCTCGGCGGTGCCGCAGTTGCTGCGGTAGGGGAGGACTTCCGGCTGCTGCCAGCGGGCCCGAACAGGGTGCAGCGGAGGCCGGACCAAGCGGAACAACATGTTCAGACGCCGTCTACGAGACGTGCTGCCAGAATGATGAGGCCTGGTCGTTCCGTCTTTCGAGCCCGACCCCGGGCGTGGGTCCGGGACGAGGTCGCCTGTCGACGGCTGCCGAGAGGACGGGGCTCGCCCGGCGGTCTCTGTTTACCGGACAGGGGTGGAACGGACTCCTCGGCAGAGGGTGAACGCGGACGACGTCCTTCCTCTCCTATGGCATGCACGGCGAGGGGGAGGCCTGCGGTATGGACATGGGTGCACGGACGAGCCGGCTGTGGACACCGGCGCCGAGGCGGACGAGGCGGTATGACGAAGCCGCCTGCAGGCTCGGAGGACCGAGCGCCGCAGGCGGCGCGGAACGATGGTGACATCAAACGGGTGTCTGCCGCGGACTGTGCCGTCAGCCGACCGGCCCCGTGATCGTCGAGACGAAGACCGTCTTTCCGTTCTGCTGCCCGGCGACCTGAACCGTCATCATGCCGCTGCCCTCCCGGACGACATCGGTGACATCGATCCAGCAAGGCGAGTCGAGTTCGGCGTAGTTGCAGAACTCGGTGGACGCGCTGGCAGGGGTCAGGCGCTGCGGGGCGACCGCGGCGCAGGCCGCCTGACGGGCTCCTTCCAGCAGCACCATGCCCGGCATGTGGTCGTCGCTGTGGTCGAAGAAGATCGGGTGTTCCAGGTCCGGCGTGAGCATCCACCGGGTGGGATTGCCGGTTGCGGAGAGCACCACGTCGGCCGCGGAGGTGCGGCCCACTGTGTGGGGGACGAGTGGATCGCGTTCCTCACGCAGGTCGAAGACGGGATCCGAGCTGGCTTTCCGGTTCGCTCGCAGCCGTTGGTAAACGGCTGGCGGAGTGGTGGAGAAGGTGCCGGCACCGGACGCCACGAGCTCTCCGTCGCGTCGGATGGCCAGCTCCATGCGCATCGAGCTGGCGATTCCCCGCCGCCAGGTGATCTCCGCACACCGTGCCTCGAGGTCGAAGTCGGTCGGTGCCGAGGCGATGCGCAGTTGCTCCGGGTACGTGGTGTAGCTGAGGTTCCACATCACGAAACGGTGCCCGAGCGGTACGTCGAGTTCCGCGTGGGCAAGGAAGATGCCCGCCTGGCGAAAGGTCTCTGCAACTTGCAGCGGGTCATGGCTGGCTCCGTCGTAGCTACGGAAGAGCGTGTGCGCACGCGGCCACTGCCCGGTGAGCGAGAACCGCTGGTCGTCATGGCTGGTGCATCCGGTCAGGAACACTTCGGCCAGAGACGCCCGGTGGACATACTCCTTCGGAACGGTGGTGGTTAGCCGAGGCAGCGTCGGCAGTGCGAATCGGTGCTGAGCGGTGTGCAGACTCATCGAAGACCCCCCATGCCTTGATGCTCTGTGCGACAACGGCTAATAAGATACGGACCTACCGGTTTTCTTGGCGCGGACGCTAAGTAAAGGATTGGTCAAGCGTGGACCCGGTGAGTGAACGAGAGGTTCCGCTGTGTGTCGTCAACACGCTGATCTTCAGGGGGATTTGGTGAGGGATTGACAAGAAAGGCACCGAAAAGTCCCTGCTGTACTGCTGTCGTGTGATCAACTACGGGTGCTTCAAAAACCCGCAGCGCGGTTTCTTTGACATCGTCATGTGGAGGCGGCAAGTGAGCACATCACCTTTGGTGCTGGATCCCTCAGGCCAGGACCTGTACGAGGAAGCCGCGCGGCTGCGGCAGCTCGGCGCGGTCGTTCCCGTCGTCCTGCCCGGAGGCGTGACTGCCTGGTCCGTCAACCGGCACGACCTGATCAAGCGGGTCCTGACGGACCCGCGGGTGTCCAAGGACGCCTACCGGCACTGGCCCGACTGGATCAACGGCCAGGTGAACGAAACCTGGCCGCTGGCGATGTGGGTGTCGGTCCGCAGCATGCTCACCGCGTACGGGGAGCAGCACACCAGACTGCGCAAACTGATCGCGGGTGCCTTCACCGCTCGGAGGGTGGCCGAGCTGCGGCCGCGGATCACCGAGATCGCCGACGAACTGCTCACCCGGCTGGAAGACGTCCCGGCCGGGCACGTGGTCGACGTACGCAAGGAGTTCGCCTACGAGCTGCCCATCCGCGTGATCTCCGAGCTGCTCGGCCTGGAGGGCCGGGAGAGCCACGACTTCCACCGGGTGGTGAGGGTCCTGTTCACCACCACCACGGACCCGGCCTCGGCGCAGAAGAACCAGGCCGAGCTGTACTCGCTGCTCAGTGCCCTCGTCCGGCGCAAGCGTGCCGAGCCGGCCGTCGACCTCACCAGCGCACTGATCACCATCAGGGACGAGGATGGGGACGGACTGACGGAGAAAGAGCTCGTGGACACCCTCCACCTGATCCTCGGGGCAGGGCACGAGACGACCGTCAACCTCCTCGACCACGCCATCTGCGCCCTGCTCACCCACCCCGGGCAACTGCGTCTGGTCCGTGAAGGCGCCGTCGGCTGGGAGGCCGTGGTGGACGAGACGCTGCGGTGCCAGGCGCCGGTGGCCACCGTCCCGATACGATTCGCCGTGGAGGACATCGATCTCGACGGAACGGTCATCCCCGCCGGCGAGCCCATCGTGCTGTCCCTCGTCGCCGCCGGCCGCGACACCGGCACCCACGGCCCCGACGCGAGCACCTTCGACGCCACACGCCCCACGCGCCGTGACCACCTCGCCTTCGGCCATGGGGTGCACCACTGCCTGGGCCGCCCCCTGGCCATGAGCGAGGCGACGATCGCGCTGGCCGCTCTCTTCGAGCGCTTCCCGCACATGCGGCTGGCCGTGCCGGCCGACGAGCTCATCAGGCTCGAGTCGTTCATCTCCAGCGGACACACACGACTTCCGGTGCTGCTGACGCCCGCGCCCTGACCGCCGCCCGACTTCGCAGTCCTCAGGAGACCTCCATGCCGCACGCACCCCTGCGCACCCTGCGCCTCGCCGCCGTCGACATAGACGGTGTCCTGCTCAACGACACCTTCAGCCCGGTCATCCACCGTCTCGCCGTTCAACAGGGGGTGGAGTACACGCCCGAGCTGGAGCGTGCCGTCTTCTCCCGGCCGCGCCTGGCTGCAGCCCAGGCGTTCGTGCAAGCCACGGGTAGCAGCGTGTCCCCGCAAGACATCATCGACGCCTATTTCGCCGAACGCGACCGGTACCTGCGGACGCATCCGGTGCGCGTGCTCGACGGTGCGCTCGCGCTGTTGCAGCGACTGCGCGCCCTCGGACTGCAGATCGTGTGCTACGGCGGCCTGGACAAGAGTCACTTCGACCGCCACCTGGGCACCTGGGCGTCGTACTTCACCGGCCCTCGTTACATCTGCACCAACGATTTCCGCCCGGGCATTCCGGAGATCACGCGGGACGTCTTCGGACTCCCCTTCGACCAGGTGCTCTTCATCGACGACGTGGCGACCGTCGCCGAGCAGGCGAAGGAACTGGACGTCGCCTTCATCGGCCACCCCGGCTCCTACGCACACGGCTTCCAGAGGGAGCTCATGCAGGCCGTCGGTGTACGGCACCTGGTGGACTCCCTGTCCGCCATCGACGAGGAACTGCTCGCCTGTGTCGACCGCGAGGCAGCCGAGGGCACCAGCTGGCGGCGTGGAAGCGACGGCGACGCTTCGGACACGACCCGGAAGAGCGAGGTGCTGTCGTGACCCAGGTCACCGAGGCCCCGCTTGCCGGGAAGGTCGCGCTCATCACCGGCGCCAGCAGCGGGATCGGAGCGGCGGCGGCACATGTCTTCGCGCGGCAGGGAGCTGTGGTCGTCGTGACGGCGCGCCGGGAGGGCCGGCTGCGCGAGCTCGTTGCGGAACTGCGCGACACCGGCGCGGAGGCCAGCTTCCACGTCGCGGACGTGCGGGACGGCGAGCAGAGCCGGCAGGCGGTGGAGTACGTGGTGCAGCGGTACGGGCGACTGGAACTGGCGTTCAACAACGCCGGCGCCGGGATCGAGAAGGTGCCCATGCACCTCACCGACGACGCGGCCTACGACCACGTCATGGAGACGAACGTGCGGGGCGTGTGGAACTGCCTGCGGCACGAGATCGCCGCGATGTTGCGGACTGGCGGAGGCGCGATCGTCAACACCAGCAGTGTCGGCGGCCTGGTCGCATCCTCCACCGCCGCCCCCTACATCGCTTCCAAGCACGCAGTGATCGGTCTGACCAAGGCGGCGGCGGTGGAGTACGCGCCGCATGGCATACGCGTCAATGCGATAGCCCCGGGCCTGACGCGTTCGGAGATGGTCGAGCAGTGGTTCGCGGTCAACCCGGAAGCGGAGAAGCGGGCCTACGCCTCCGCCCCGCAGGCCCGAGCGGCCGACCCGGAAGAGGTGGCGGAGGCAGCCGCCTGGCTGTGCAGCGACAAGGCGAGCTTCGTCACGGGCGCCACTCTCGCCGTGGACGGAGGCCGGACGGCGTGGTGACGAGCCGTCGGACGCGCCAGGGGAGAAGCATCCGTGCCTTCGAAGCCAGGGTAGGAGGCCCTGGTAACGGGTAAGGTACGTAACGTTCGGTTTTTATTTCTCTTGGTGGAGGTCACTATGGCGCGCCAGGTACGAGCAGTGCGGACCCGTCGTGCTGTTATCGAGGCTGCAGCGTCGGTCTTCGCCGAGCGGGGCTACGCCGCAGCGACCATCGCCGAGATCCTCGAGCGGGCCGAGGTGACCAAGGGAGCGCTGTACTTCCACTTCGATTCCAAGGAAGCGTTGGCCCGGGGGGTGATAGAGGCCCAGATCACCAGCGACTACTGGGTTCCCCGTGAGCTGAAGCTCCAGGAGTGGGTGGACGTCGGCATGACGCTCGCCTACCAGATCCCGAAGGACGTCGTGCTCCTCGCCGGCATCCGTCTGTCGGCGGACCTGCACAGCAGGCTCCTGTTGGGCAGCGCCTGGCCCGCCTGGACGGAACTCTCCACCAGCTATCTCAGCCAGGCCAAGGAACAGGGCGAAGTGCTGCCCCACGTGGTGCCCGCGGAAACCGCGGAGTGTTTCCTCGCGTCCTGGATCGGCACGCAGATGTTCTCCGAGGCGAGCTCGGGCTGGGCCGATCTGAGTGAGCGCGTCTCGGTGCTCTTCAACCACATGCTGCCGGCCATTGCCACGCCCGCGGCGCTGATCAGGCTGGACACGGCGGCCGACCGGGGCGCCCGCGTCATCGCGGAACGGGAGCACCTGAGCTGGCCCGAGCCGGCGCAGGCGGAGTCCTGACCCCCTCGTGCCCGCCACCGCCGTGCCTGCCGTCGGGTCCCCGGGTGAGAGCCTGGGGACCCTTCCGCCGACCGGAAGCGGCCGCTTACAAACGGCACGGATGGTTCGTTCACGGGTGGTCCGGTCCGGTAGCTGTTCGCGCTGTTCCGGGTGGCTCTGGCAGGTCATGACACCCGGAACTGGGCCATCATGCCCATGGCGGAGTGATCGATCAGATGGCAGTGGTAGAGGTAGGTGCCGCGGTAGGTGTCGAACGTCGCCTGCAGCTTCACCGTCTCGCCCGGCATGACCATCACAGTGTCCTTCAGGCCCGACTCGGCGGGGCCCGGCGCCTTCCCGTCGCGCTCCAGGACCCGGAACTGCACCAGGTGGATGTGCAGGTTGTGCGGGACGAACTGGTTCCCGTTGGTCACGGTCCACACTTCACTGGCACCGTAGCGGATGAAGTCGTCCACGCGGTCGGGGTCGTACACCTTGCCGTTCACGAATCCCTTCGGGTCCGGGCCGCCGGACTCGTCCATGCTCAGCACCACCGTCCGCTCGGCCGTGGGCGTCGGCAGTGGCGGCAGGGTGCGCAGCTCGGAGGGAACCTCGCTGCGGTCGGTGGCTGTGCGCACCACGTCGAAGCGCAGCACCTCGCCGAGCTGGTCGGCCGGTCCGCCTTCCAGATTGGTGTTCTGCAGCACCAGCCGAGTGCCCACCGGGTAGCGGGAGAAGTCGATGACCACGTCGGCGCGTTCGCCGGGGGAGAGGGCGACTGCGTCGGTGGCGTAGGGCTTGGGCAGCAGGCCGCCGTCGGAGCCGATCTGCACGATCTCCCCGCCGTCGGCCAGGCGCAGCCGTACGGAGCGCAGGTTGGCGGAGTTCAGTAGGCGCAGCCGGTACTTGCGGGCGGCCACCTCGAAGTAGGGGTAGGCCCGGCCGTTGGCCAGCAGTGTGGTGCGGTTCGGGTGGTCGCCCATCACGTACACCAGCTGGCCGTTCTCGTCGAAGCGGGCGTCACGGATGGCGATCGGGACGTCGTACGCGCCCTTGGGCAGCGGCAGCGCCTGCTCGACGGCGTCGGTGAGCAGGTAGGTGCCGGCCAGGCCGCGGTAGACGTGCTCGGACTCCATGTGGTGCGCATGGTCGTGGAACCACAGCGAGGCGTGCGGCTGCTGGTTCGGGTACGTGTATGTGCGCCGGTCACCCGGCGCGATGGTGAGCATCGGCTTGCCGTCGTCCTGCTCGGGTACCGAGGCGCCATGCAGATGGACCGAGGTGGGCATGTCGAGGGTGTTGTACTGCTCGACGGAGACCGCGCGCCCGGAGCGGGCCTGGATGACGGGGCCGGGAAAGTGGCCTCCGTAGGTCAGGACGTCGGTCTGGATGCCGGGCAGGATCTGTGCGCGGGCCGACTGCATCGTGACGCGGTAGCGGTCGACACCGCCAGCAGTGGAGTACGGCGCGAGCACCCGCGGGATGGACAGGGGGAGACGGTATTTCTCCACCACGGGCGAGGCCGCCGAGGTGAGCTGAGTGCCGAGCGGTTCCTCGCTGCGCAGCAGTGGCGTGAGGGCTGCTCCCGTCAAAGTGGCGGAGCCTGCCGCAGCGAGGCCTGCGGTGAGTACGGAACGTCGAGTGGGCATGGTCCTCCTTGTCGACCGGCCGCGTCAGGGAGGCGGGGCGCGCGGCGATTGCCGACTCCAGCACATGCCCCTCGTGCGGTGCTGGGTGGAGGGGAGAGGTCCGCTGCCGTGACGCGGGCCGACCCGCCTCCTTCCCCGGGCACGACCGTGTCCCTGATGGGTCCGGAGCACCGAATCGCCGGGTCGGAAGGGCCGGTGTCGCGACGGCCGGGCGGATTCCCGGCCCGACCGGATGTGCAGCGGTCGGCCGACGGGTCTCGACCGAGCCGAGAGCGGCCCTTGAGCGGCGTGGCCGACGGTTGCAGAGAGTTTCGACGAAGGGGGAGTCGGCCGATGAGCAGCACGGGTGCCGTACTTCGGGTGGAGCGGGGCCAGGCCACGGACGAGGAACTGGCGGCGGTCACCGTCGTGTTGTATTCGCTGCTGGCCCAAGGCGTGGACGCCGACGCCGAGCAGGCATCCGATGTCCCGCTGTGGCGCCCTGAGCGGGCTGCCGCGGCGTACCGCTCTCCCTACAGCTGGCAGTGAGACCAGGCGTTTGACCTGGCATATCGTGTGCGTGCCACTACAAACCGTCTTAGCGGTTTGTTACCCTGTCGTCGGCCGCACCGCGAGGGAGGGAGTTGTCCAGTGACGGTCATCAATGACATTCCTCGGGTCTCCGCCGAGGCGGCCAACACGCGTGAGCGGGTGGCCGAACTGCAGATGGTCCGGGACGAGGCGGTGGCGGGCCCGAGTGAGAAGGCGACCCAGGCGCAGCACGCGAAGGGCAAGCTGACGGCCCGGGAGCGGATCGAGCTGCTGCTGGACCCGGGGTCCTTCCAGGAGGTCGAGCAGTTGCGCCGGCACCGGGCGAGCGGGTTCGGGCTGGAGGCGAAGAAGCCGTACACGGACGGTGTGATCACCGGCTGGGGCACGGTCGAGGGGCGGACCGTGTTCGTGTACGCCCACGACTTCCGGATCTTCGGTGGTGCGCTGGGTGAGGCCCACGCGACGAAGATCCACAAGATCATGGACATGGCCATCGCGGCCGGGGCGCCGCTGGTGTCGCTCAACGACGGTGCCGGTGCCCGTATCCAGGAGGGCGTCTCGGCGCTGGCCGGGTACGGCGGGATCTTCCAGCGCAACACCAAGGCCTCCGGGGTCATCCCGCAGATCTCCGTGATGCTCGGCCCGTGCGCCGGCGGTGCGGCCTACAGCCCGGCGCTGACGGACTTCGTGTTCATGGTCCGGGACACCTCGCAGATGTTCATCACCGGCCCGGACGTCGTCAAGGCCGTCACGGGCGAGGAGATCACCCAGAACGGGCTCGGCGGCGCGGACGTGCACGCCGAGACCTCCGGCGTGTGCCACTTCGCCTACGACGACGAGGAGACCTGCATCGCCGAGGTGCGCTACCTGCTGTCGATGCTTCCGCAGAACAACCGCGAGTATCCGCCCTGCGTGCCGTGCACCGACCCGCAGACCCGGCGGTCGGAGGTGCTGCTGGACCTCGTCCCGGCGGACGGCAACCGGCCGTACGACATGGTCAAGGTCATCGAGGAGATCGTCGACGACGGCGAGTACCTCGAGGTCCACGAGCGCTGGGCCCGCAACATCATCTGCGCGCTGGCCCGGCTCAACGGCCAGGTGGTCGGCATCATCGCCAACCAGCCGCAGGTCCTCGCGGGCGTCCTGGACATCGAGGCCAGCGAAAAGGCTGCGCGCTTCGTCCAGATGTGTGACGCCTTCAACATCCCGATCGTGACCTTGCTGGACGTTCCCGGGTTCTTGCCCGGCGTGGACCAGGAGCACGGCGGCATCATCCGGCACGGCGCGAAGCTGCTGTACGCCTACTGCAACGCGACCGTGCCGAGGATCTCCCTGATCCTGCGCAAGGCGTACGGAGGTGCGTACATCGTCATGGACAGCCAGTCCATCGGCGCCGACCTCACCTATGCCTGGCCGACGAACGAGATCGCCGTGATGGGCGCCGAAGGTGCCGCGAACGTCATCTTCCGCCGGCAGATCGCCGAGTCCGACGACCCCGAGGCCATGCGTGAGCGCATGGTCAAGGAGTACAAGGCCGAGCTGATGCACCCGTACTACGCGGCCGAACGCGGCCTGGTCGACGACGTCATCGACCCCGCCGACACCCGCGAGGTGCTCATCCGTTCGCTGACGATGCTCCGCACCAAGCACGCCGACGTGCCTTCGCGTAAGCACGGCAATCCACCCCAATAACGGAGCAGTTGATGGTCAAGCAGGAGCGTGCGCTGCGCACGCGAGAAGCACTGATCCGGGCGGCGGCCGAGGCCTTCGACCAGGAGGGCTTTCCGGTCGCGTCCCTCACCAAGATCAGTTCGCGCGCCGGGGTGAGCAGCGGGGCACTGCATTTCCACTTCGCCAACAAGGGCGCCCTGGCGGACGCGGTGGAAGAGGCGGCGGCCGCGGTCCTGCAGACCATCACTTACGAGCCCGTCCGCTCCGGGGCGAGTCATCTGCAGCACCTCATCGACGTCACGCACTGGCTGGCACAGGCGCTGCGCGACGACGTGGTGCTGCGCGCGGGGTTCGCGCTGAGCGGTGAGGCCACCCGCGAGCCTCACACCAACCTGCGCGAGTACTGGCGGAACTGGGTCGAGGAGCACGTGCGCAGGAGCCGGACGCGCGGCGAGTTGTGCGAGGGTGCGGCGCCGGGGCGGGTCAGCTCCGCCGTGGTGGCGGCGACCGTGGGGTTCGAGGTGCTCGGTTCCCGGGACGCGGCGTGGCTGTCCGCAGACACGATCACCGAGTTCTGGCGGCTGTTGCTGCCTTCCGTCGCTGCCCAGGCCGTCTTCGCCGAGCTGACCACCGGAGAGCCCCGGCGCAGCGGTTTTTGACGAACCGTTTGGGCCGCTACCGCACCCCCGCCCTGAAGGAGCCGTCTTCGGGTCGGGGGCAAGGCGTGTTTCCGGCCGGATCGGTGCCCTACGGCCCTTGGCGCTCTTGTTTCGGTGTTCTGAGCCGTGCAGAACCGGAGCCTTGGCATCAACCTGCGGTTTCCCTGCCTGGATCAGCTGGATGGCGGACAGCGTTCGACATCTCGGATGGCCAAATATCGTCGCTCAAGCCGGATTCTGGCTGTGCCATATTGACAAACCGACTGTGCTGTTTTTTTATCGATGGGTCCAGTGACAAAGCAGAGCACCGGACCCCGGCGGCGAAGCGTGTAGGCCGAGCACCGGTCTCCAGCGTGAACACATGGGGGAGAAAGTGGACATCGAAGTGCTCGGTGCGCTGTCAGTGCGCGAGAACGGAGTGTCGGTCGTGCCGACGGCTCCCAAGCCAAGGCAGGTCCTGGCCCTGCTCGCCCTGCACGCCGACCAGGTGGTCCCCGTGGCCGCCCTGGTCGAGGAACTGTGGGGGGCCAAGCCACCGCGCAGCGCGCGCACCACCCTGCAGACCTATGTTCTGCAACTGCGGGAACTGATCGCGGAGGCGCTAGCGCACCGCGAGGATGAACGGTGCACCCCCAAGGACATCCTCGCCACCGTCCCCGGCGGCTACCGCCTGGAGACCCGAGCCGGAACCGTCGACTACCGGGAGTTCGAGCGCCGCGCGGGCGCCGGCTACCGGGCCATGGACGCCGAGGACTACACCGGCGCCGCCCGGCGCCTGGCCGATGCGCTCTCCCTGTGGAGCGGACCCGCGCTCACCGACATACAGGTCGGCAGCCTGATCGACATGGAGGCCAAGCGGCTGGAGGAGACCCGGCTGTGCGCGCTCGACCAGCGCATAGAGGCCGATCTGCGGCTGGGCCGCCACCGTGAGCTGCTGCCGGAGCTGACGGTGCTGGTCAACCAGTACCGGATGCACGAGAGCCTGCACGGGCAGTTCATGCTCGCCCTGCACCGCTCGGGCCGCCGCGGTGAGGCTCTCGACGTCTACCAGCGGCTGCGCTCCACGCTCGTGTCGGAGCTGGGCCTGGAACCGTCCGTCGCTTTGAGCCGGCTCCAGCGGTCGATACTCATGGCCCGCCCCGACGCCCCAGCGGCAACGGCCCCGAACGGCAACGGACGCCGCCCCGACGCCCCAGCGGCAACGGCCCCGAACGGCAAGGGCCGCCGCCCCGTCGCCCGGACGAGCTGACCGCCGGGCGCCCGGCCCGGCACCCGGGCGGCCCCGGCAGCCGGGCGGCCAGGTGCACCGGTGGAGCCCACCCGCGGGCGCCGTGTCACGGTACGGGCGGTGCCGTACCGCGTAGGACCGCCGCCGAGTTGAAACCGCCCCGGCCGCGGGCGAGCACCAGCGCGGTGCGCAGCCGGGGTAGCGTGCGGGGCCGTCCGACGACCAGGTCCACGGCGCAGTCGTCCGCGACCCGCACGGTGCCCGTGGTCGGCGGCACCACCCCGTGCCGAAGGGCCAGCAGAGCGGCTGCCAGGTCCAGCGACGCACCTCCCGCCCCCAGTCGGCCGGTCATCGACTTCGGCGCCGTCACGGGAACTCCGAATGGCCCGAACAGGGCGCACAGCGCCGCGCTCTCCTCCCGGTCCGCCGCCCGTTCTCCCGCCGCATCCGCGAAGACCACGTCGACGTCACCCGGGGCCATCCCCGCATCCGCCAGAGCCAGTTCGCAGGCCTCGCGCAGACGCGGCCGGTCCGGACCGTCGAAGGTGGCCGCACAGCCGACAACGAATCCGTAGCCGACCGCACCACGCCGGGCGGCCGCCGCGGCGTCCTCCACGACCAGCAACGCGCCCCCCTCGCCCACGACATGGCCGTCGGCGGAGGCGTCGAACGGCCGGAAGGCACAGGCCGGATCAGCAGTCCGGCTCAGCCGTCCGTCCGCGAGGTGCGCGGCCCAGCCCCAAGGGCACAGCGTGGAGTCGACCCCGCCGGTGACCATCAGGCTCGCGCCGTCCCGGACCCGCCGCCGGGCGCGGGAGAGGGCGTCGATGCCACCCGCCTGCTCACTGATGATCGTGGAGCCCGCTCCGCGCAGCCGGTGCCGGATCGAGATCTGCGCGGGGCTCGCCGCGTGGAACCAGGCGGCGGACTGGTACACGCTGACGTACCGCGCACCCTTGCACCACAGCGCGGCCAGCCCCCGCTGGCCGAACTCAGCCCCGCCCGCCGAACTCGCGGTGATCACACCGGCGCCGTACTCCGGCAGAGCGCCCACGTCCACGGCCGCGTCCGCCAAGGCCTCTTCAGCGACCATGAGCGCGATACGCGTCACCCGGTCGGTCTCCGGCATCAGCCTGCTCGGGATGTGCTGCTCGTCGATGAAGTCGGGCAGCTCGCCCGCGATCCGCACCGGGTAGTTCGAGGCGTCGAAACGGGTGAGGGGACCGATGCCACTGCGTCCCCGCAGCACCGCTTCCCACCAGTCCCGTACACCCAGACCGTTCGGCGCGGCCACACCGATGCCGGTGACCAGAGCCTGACGGCGCCCCGCCCCGTCCCGGACGCCGTCCGTAGCGGACGCCGTCGCCCCTGTCCCTGCCGCGCGGGCCGTCATGCCGCCACCCGCAGGCGGGGCCGGGTGAGCACCGCGGCACTGTGGAAGCCGCCGAATCCGCTGGCGACGCTCAGCACCGTGCTGGTGCGCTGCTCCCGGGCGAACAACGGCGTGTAGTCCAGGTCGCAGGTCGGATCCGGCTCGTGCAGATTGGCGGTCGGCGGCACCGTGTCGTGCTGGACGGCCAGCGCACTGGCCACGACGTCGAGGGCGCCGGCCGCGCCCAAGGCGTGCCCGATCATCGATTTGATGGAGCTGACCGGGATCCGGCGGGCGTGATCGCCCAGGCTCGCCTTGAAGGCGTGCGTCTCGTGCCGGTCGTTGAGCTTGGTGCCTGCGCCGTGTGCGTTGATGTAGTCGACGTCGACCGGATTCAGCCGGGCCTGGTTCAGCGCCGCCCGGATGGTGGCGGCCATCTCCGCTCCGCCCGGGCGCAGCCCCGTCATGTGGTGCGCGCTGCTGAAGGCCGCGAAGCCGGACAACTCGGCGTAGACGTGCGCGCCCCGGCGGCGCGCGTGTTCCAGTTCCTCCAGGACCACCACGGCCGCGCCCTCGCCGAGGACGAAGCCGTCACGGGTGCGGTCGTAGGGCCTGCTGGCCGTTTCCGGCTCGTCGTTGCGTGAACTGGTGATCCGCATGCGGTCGAAGCACGCCATGGAGATCGGCGAGATCGGAGCCTCCGCACCGCCGGCGATGACCACGTCGGCACTACCGTCACGGACCAGGTCCATGCCGTGCCCGATCGCGTCCAGGCCCGAGGTGCAGCCGCTGGAGACCAGACCCACCGGTCCCTGCGCGCCGCAGTCGCGCGCCACCTCGGCCGCCAGGGAACTGGGCACGAAGTAGTCGTAGAGGTAGTCGGCGGCCTGCGTGTAGTTCACGTCCCAGGCCGTGCCGCAGTCGCTGAGCAGGGCGTACTGAGTGGCCAGGCCCGTGGTGCAGCCGATGGCACTGCCCATGCTCACCCCGATGCGCAAGGGGTCGCCCGCGTCGTCCAGCCCGCTGTCGGCGACCGCCTCACGCGCGCTGACCAACGCGAACTGTGTGACGCGGTCCAGGCGTTCGGTGTCGGACAGGGAGAACCCGTACGCCTGCGCCTGGAAGTCGACCTCGGCGGCGACGCGCGAGCGGTGCGGGAGGGCGTCGAAGAGGGTGATGCCGCGGGTGGCGGTGCTGCCGGAGGTCAGCAGCGACCAGAACGGGCCCGTGCCCACGGCCCCGGGTGCGACAACCCCCAACCCGGTGATCACGACGCGATTCATCGGGCTCCTCCCGGCGCCCCCGCGGCCACCACCCGGTCCCGGCACGCCCGCCCGACCAGCCGCGGCAGTTCCACGGAGCCCGCGAAGAAGTGGTCCCCCGCGACGGTGTGCCGGACGATCGGCCCGCTGGCCCACTGCTGCCAGTTGCCCAGTGAGTCGGGCGCCGCCAACGGGTCGTCGGTGCCCCCGAAGACGAGTACCGGGCACCGGACGGGGCCGCCGGTGACGGGGTCCAGCGCGGCCTCGCGCAGGGACCGGGCCAGCCGCAGGTCGTCGCGGAGCACGGGCAGCACGGTGCGGCGCCACAGCCCGCCCGGGGATGCGGCAGTGCCCTGCGGCAGCGACCCAAGGTCCCCCAGCAGTGGCAGCAGTTGCTCGTCGGGCAGGTCGGCGGCGCTCACCAAGGCGGTCGCGGTGTGCGGCGGCAGACAGGCGCCCACCGCGAGGAACAGCGGCGGTGGCACGCCGGCGTCGTCGAGCGCCCGTGTGAGCGTGTATGCCACGAGGGCGCCCAGACTGTGCCCGTACAGCGCGTACGGACCCTCCTCGGCGGCCTTGAGCAGCGTCGGCAGCAGGTCGGCCAGCAGACCGGCCCGGTCGGTCACCCGGGGTTCGCGCCGGCGGCTGTCCCGTCCCGGAAGCGGCAGAGCGACCACGTCGACCACCGGGCCGACCGCCGCGGGCCAGTTGCGATAACTCGTCACGCCCGCCCCCGCGTGGGCGAGACAGTGCAGCCTGACCCGTTGTCCGCCGGTCTCCTCGGCCTCCGTCCGCGAAGCCATCAGTCGCCCTCCTCCTGAACCTCGTCGAGCCCAGTCCTCCCGCCGGGCCGCCGGCACGATCGCCGCACCCGGATCAACCGAGCTTCGCAACCACGGCTTGGGCGGCGCTCGACTCCGTGCCGCTACGGGGGGCGGCCACTATGCGGCGTACAGGTCGAACGTCGACGTCCGCCGCGGTCCGGCGATGATGTCCAGGCGCGGGTCGACGGCGAGCATCGCCTGGTGCATCCGCTGCAGCTGCGGCGATGGCTCCACTCCCAGCTCGTCGATCAGCCGCTGCCGCAGCCGGCGGTAGACGTCGAGCGCGGCGGCCTGCCGGCCCGAGCGGTACAGCGCCACCATCGCCTGCGAGTGCAGGCCCTCATGCTGGGGGTGGCGGGCGATCAGATCGGTCAGCTCGGCGATCAGCTCGACGTGCCGGCCCAGCCGCAGATCGGCGTCGATACGGCGTTCCTGGGCGACCAGGCGGCTCTGCTCCAGCCGCATCACCTCGATCTCCAGGACCGGACCGACCCGGACGTCGACCAGCGCCGGCCCCTCCCACAGGTCGAGCGCCTCGCGCAGCAAGGAGGACGCCCGGGCGTCGTCGCCGTCCTCGAAGGCCTGTCGGCCCTCGGTGACCAGACGCTCGTACCGGTAGGCGTCGACCGCCTCCGAGGGGATCTGCAACAGGTAGCCGCCGTAGCGGGTGGCGAGCACGTCCTTGGCCGAGTCCGGCACGTCCGGTCCCATGGCGGTGCCCAGCCTGCGGCGCAGCTGGAGGATGTACGTCTGGAGCGTGGTCAGCGAACTCTGCGGCAGTTCGGTGCCCCAGATCTCCTCCATGATGGTCGGCACCGGCACGACCCGGCCGGGGTAGAGGGCGAGGAGCGCCAGGACCTGGCGGGGCTTCCCCGCGGTCGGCACGATCGATATTCCGTTGACTTCGGCGTTCAACGCACCCAGGACTTTTATGTTCATGATTCCCTCCGTGCCGTTACGGCGGCCGTCGGATCAGAGCGTTGATCGAGCCTCAAAATACTGTCTCCTCTCGCTTTCCTGTGTAATTAATGCTGGCGAACCGCGAGGAGGGTCATATTTTTTGCAGAGTGGCACACCAGGGATATTCGAGTCGGCCTCTAGTTGGATTCGTGGCCGAGCTGCAGACGCTGCTGTTACTTTTTCGGCCATGGAGACAGAACCGGTGCGTCCGGTCCCCGCGCCCGGCGTGGACCCGCTCATCCAGGGGTTGCTGTGCCGTCTGGCCGGGGTGGGCGGGGGCGACTTCCTGCCGGATGTGCCCGACGCGGAGCTGCTGTCCGTGTTCAGCGCCTATCACCGACGCTCCTGCCGGGCCGGACTTATCCAGGCGACCGCGGTGGCGGCATGAAAGACCCTCGAGGAATCATCCACCCAAGCCCGCGGGCCGCTGGCGGAACGCACATTCCATAACGCCGGCCGCTATCTTGCACCCGGGAGCAGGCTCGTCGAAATTCCGGGTGAGGGCGAGATGGAGTTCAGGATTCTGGGCCACGTCCAGATCTACGACGACCGCGCGGACGTGTCCGTCGTGCCCACGGGCGCCAAACAGCGGGCCCTGCTGGGCGCTCTGGTGGTCCAGGCCGGCCAGGTCGTGCCTGTGGACCGGTTGGTCGACGAGCTGTGGGCCGAACGTCCGCCTGCCAACGCCGCCAACGCCCTCCAGGCCCATGTGGCCCGGCTTCGCCGCCTGCTGCCCCCGCCCGCGCCCGGCTCGGCCGACCCCCGGCACGAGTGGCTGGTGACCCGCCCGCTGGGCTATCTCCTGAACCCGGGCGGCACCCTCACCGACGCCCAGCGCTTCCACCGCCTGGTCGCCGAAGGCCACGCCTTGGCCGCCGACGACCCGGCCGGAGCGGTGGACATCCTGCGTCAGGGCCTCGCCCTGTGGCGCGGCCCGGCCCTGGAGGGCTGCGGGCGTGGCGCCATCTGCGCGTCCGAGGCCGCACAACTGGAGGAGAGCCGTCTCGTCGCCCTGGAGACGCTGTACGACACCTGCCTGCGCAGCGGCCTGGCCGGCGAGATCACCGGCGAGCTGGAGGAGCTGACGACCGCTCACCCCTTGCGGGAACGCTTGTACGAACTGCTGATGACCGCGCTGCACCGGGCCGGCCGGCAGGCGGAGGCGCTCGCCACCTACGAACGGGCGCGCCGCAGGCTGATGCACGAGTTGGGCATCGAACCGGGTCCTGTGCTGCGCGGCACGATGGAGGCGATCCTGCACCACCGGCATCCCGGCCCCGCGCCACGGCTCCCGAGGCCGTCGCCCGTCCGGCTCCTGCCCGTGGCCGCCGGGTGCCGGCCGGGCGGGCCTGGTGGCCGCGGCAGCCTGGGGGGCCACGACGGTCCGGCGGGCGGCGACGGCCGGGGCGCACCCGGGCTCCGACGGAGAGGTCCGTCAGCGGTGCCGTACCCGGACGTACCGGACGGCGGCGATGCGGAAGCGGGTCTGTTGCGCGACGAGATCGCCCAACTGCGCCACCGCCTGGAGCGGCTCGCATGGGAGCAGCGGGAACTGGCCGAGCGCCTCGACCGGCTCACCTTCCGGTGGGCCGCACAGTGACGGTGCCTCAGGCGGCCCGGCCCCGGCGTTCCGGCGCGGGCCGGTTCATCTCGCGCGCCAACCGCTGCTCCAGCGGTGTCAGGCGAACCTGCGGCAGCAGCTGCTCCGGGTGCCCCGGGGGCGGATCGTGGTACAGCGCGCTGTGCCGGACATACCCCTCCGGGTCCACGTCGCCGAGGGTGTGCAGCATCCCGACGGCGACCAGACCGTCCCAGACGCCACGCAGGTACCGGTACGGACAGAAACCGTCCTGCCATCCCATGGTCTCTCCCCTCTCCCGCCGCCAGGCCCGGCGGCAGGGACGGCCACCGTGCGACGCCGGGGTCGAGGAGGCGTCGAGCGGTGCCGGAGCGCGGCTCGGGCGCGTACCGAGAGCACGACGGGGGCCGAGCCGGTCCACGGTCCGGCCGGGACCGGCTCACCTGCACCGACGGCGAGCGGGGGAACCGCCCGCGGCTGTGCCGTTCGAGCAGGACACGAGTCACGCCCCGTCCCGTCCCGAGCGGTTCCGGACAGCATCGGGGCGCGGCCGTAGGGCGGGACACCACCGGCAAAGACCGCCCTGACCGCGGGGCGGCGGGCGCGACGGTGCCGCCCCGGTCACGGCCGGCAGGAGCCGCTTCGAATGACAAGGGGTGTGAGGATGACGGATGCGCGAGTGCACCGGGCGGTGCGTGAAGTGACCGCATCGGCCCCGGCCGGCGTGCTGTACGGGCTGATCGCCGATGCCACCCAGTGGCCCTTGTTCTTCCAACCCTGCCTGCACGTGGAACAACTGGACTTCGACGGCACCCACGAGCGGCTGCGCATGTGGGCCACCGCGGGCGACGAGATCGCCTCCTGGGTGTCCAGCCGCCGTCTCGAGGTCGGGCGCCGCCGTGTGGAGTTCCGCCAGGACGTCACCGCCGCCCCGGTGGAGTCGATGAGCGGAGTGTGGACGGTCCAGCCGCTCGGCGACCGCTGCCGGGTCACCCTGGAGCACACGTTCACCGTCGTCGGCGACGATCCCGCCGACGTCGCCCGGCTGGAGAGGATCACCCACGCCAACAGCCGGGCTCAGCTGGACCGCCTGGCCTGGCTCGCGGAGCGCTGGACCCGGCTGGACGACCTTGTGCTGTCCTTCGAGGACACCATCCGTCTCAAAGGTCCCGCGGAACTGGTCTTCGACTTCCTGTACCGGGCATCGGACTGGCCCGGCCGGCTGCCGCACGTGCACACGATGCGGCTGGTGGAGGAGACGCCCGGCGTTCAGGTGATGGCCATGGACAGTGCCACCAGCGACGGCACCGCCCACCGCACCGAGTCGGTGCGCATGAGCTTCCCCGGCGCCGGACGGCTCGTCTACAAGCAGACCCGGACCGCACCGTTGCTGGCCGCCCACACGGGGGAATGGTCCGTCGACCCCGACGAGTCGGGCGTACAGGTGACGGCCCGGCACACCGTGCTGCTGCGCGAGGAGGCCGTCGAGCAGGTCCTCGGCCCCGGAGCGACCCTTGCGGACGCCCGCCGCCACCTGCGCGAAGAACTCGGCGAAGCCTCCCTGGTCGTCCTCCACCACGCCGCGCGGCACGCCACCGGCGCGGTGAGGGTCCTGTGACCGCCGCCCCCTACCCGGTCGCCGAGACCGCACGGCAGCACCGTCCGCCTGCCGAGGGCCGTGAGCCGGAAGAGGCCGCCCGGCTGGAGGCGGCGCTCGGCGACCCGTTCGACCCGGCCAACCCGCACGGGCAACGGGAGCTGCTGCGCGCCGACGAGGCCCGAGAGCCTCCCGAGGCCACCGAGGCGCTGCTCGCCGAGGCCGGGCTGAGCGCCGAGTTCGTCCCGCGCTACCTGGCCGGCCGCCTGACCGACCTCGAGCGGCTCACCCGCGTGCTGCGGCCGGTCTTCCGCCGTGACCTCGCCCTCGGCTACGGCTTCGGCGTCACCTCGCTGTTCGCGGCCTCCTCGGTGTGGACCGCCGGTGACGCCACCCAGCAGCGCACGGTCGCCCGTGTCCTGCTGGACGGCGGGCGGGTCTCGATCGTGCACCGGCAGGTGGCGCACGCCAACGCCATCCTGCGCAACGAGCTGACGGCCGCTCCGACCGCGCGGGGCCGCTTCGTCCTCAACGGCCGCAAGGACGCCGTCATCAACGCCGACCGCACCGACGTGTTCGTCGCCTATTGCCGCACCGGCGTCGACGACGGTCCCGGCAGCCACTCGGTGCTGCTGCTGGGACCGGAGCCGCCCGCATCCGGGCAGGTCCGCCGGACCGGGCGGGTGGAGACGCCCGGGATGCGCGGGGCCCACTTCGGCGGGATCGAACTCACCGACGTGGTCCTGCCGGGCTCGGCCGTCGTCGGCTCGGTCGGTGACGGTATCTCACTGGCGCTGCGCAGCTTCCAGATCAGCCACTGCCTTGTCCCCGGTACCGTGGTCGCCGGCGTGGACAGTGTCCTGCGGCAGGCCGTGCGCGCGGCCACCGAGAAGCGCGCCGACGGGCAGCCCGCGCGGCGCTGGCACAAGGCGCTCGCCGGGGTCTTCGCCGACCTGCTCGCCTGCGACGCCATGGCCGTCACCGGTCTGCGCGCGCTGAGCCTCGTACCACAGGACGCGTATGTGCTGGCCGCGGCCGTCAAGTACACGATGCCGGACATGCTGCGGGAGAATCTGGAGGAGCTCGCCACCGTGCTGGGTGCCCGCGGATACGACCGCGGTCCGCTGTACGGCGGCTTCCAGAAACTCGCCCGGGACCTGCCCGTGGCGGGCCTCGGGCATTCGGGCACGGCGGTGTGCCAGGCGGTGATCGTGCCCCAGCTGTCGAGGCTGGCGCGCACCACCTGGTTCACCGCCGCCGAGCCGCCCGCGGACCTGTTCCGCCCCGGCGCGCCGCTGCCCGGGTTCGACCACCGCGCGCTCGCGCACTCCGGAACCGGTGATCTGCTCTCGGCCACGCTCGTCGCCGTCGCCGAACGGCTCGGCGCGCATGCCTCGGCCGACCCCCTGCACACCGCGCTGACCCGGCTCGCGCAGATCTTCGTCGAGGAGCTGAAGGTCCTGCGGGCCCGGTGCGTGGCGCTGCCCGGCTCGGCCGGTACGGCCTTCGACCCCCAGGCCTGTGTCCTGGCCGACCGGTACGCCCTGGTGCTGGCCGCCGCGGCCTGCCTGGGTGTGTGGGAGGCGCAGGCAGGCGGCGGCCACTTCCTCGCGTACCCCGCCTGGGCGGTGGTGGCCCTCAGCCGCCTGGGTCGCAGACTCGGCGCCCAGGTACCGGACCTTCCCGCGCAGGCGGAGGCGGCGGTACTTGCGGAAGTGCTGGAGCGGTGCCGTACCGGACACAGCCTCGACCTGTACGCGACACGACTGGCCGGCTGATGTCCCGCTGCGGCCCGGGGACCGGGTGGCGGACACGTGCCCGGAGGCCGGGTGACGGACATGGACCGTGTGACGGAGCGGGCAGGACGGCCGTCCGTGCGGCGGGTCGGTTCGCGCCGGTGCGGGAGCGACGGCGACGACACGAAGGGAGAGGACGATGAGCCGGGTCAGATGTGCCCTGCCCCTTCATGTGCCGCGGCCGGCAGGCCCCTGGCACGGAGTGCGGGAGAACCTTTCGGAGCTCGGCAACGCTCTGGTGTACACGACGTGGACCGAGTGGCTGCCCAGCGTGCTGACCAACCCGCGGTTGCGGGCGCTGATCGGCTCGGACTGGAACCGCTACCGGCGCACGCCCGACGCCGCCGTCCGCCACCGGTTCGCAGCCGCGCGGCTGCTGATCAAGTACACGGCCGCCGCGGCTCTCGACTCTCCGCCCGAGTACCTGGACCTGGCCTACCGCCTGGGCGGACGGCCCTATCTGCGCGGTTTCGACCAGATCGAGGTGAGCCTGACCCATACCGGGGACGTGATGGCGGTGGGGCTCAGCCGTACCGGACGGATCGGGGTGGACGTGGAGTTCGCGGACCGGTTCGTTCGGCTGGACCTGCTGGAGGCCCGTCTGTTCACACCCGCCGAGTCGGAGGAGATCGCCGGTCTGCCCGAGAGCGAGCGGACCGCGCACGTGCTGCGGCTGTGGACGCTGAAGGAGGCCTACAGCAAGGCGCTCGGCCAGGGGATGCGGCTCGGCTTCAAGGAGTTCGGCTTCAGTCTCGGCGGCCGGCTGCGCGCCCCCGACGGCAGCGCGGCCACCCGTGGCGAGTGGGGTTTTGCCACGCATTCGGTGCTGGACCGCTACCTGCTCAGCACCGCCTGCCACGACGCCGGACTGAGCCCGGCGGGCGACACGTCCGTGCAGACCATGCTCGACCCGGCGTTCCTGTCCGCGATGAACCCGCCGACACCCGACCGGACCGGCTGAACCAGGTCCGGCGGAGGCGCGCATTGACGGAGCCGACGGAGCCGGTCGGGCACGACCGGGCCGACGTAGCCGACGTGCCGACGTAGCCGACGTAGCCGGCGGGCCGTCCGAGCCGGGGCCGGGCACAGCCGGGTCGAGTCCTCCTATGGTGTTTCTGCAGCAGCGTCAGGGCCGTGTCAGCCTTTTGACGGTTGCTTCCTTCACGATGGGCCCGGGAGCAGCGCGTCTCAGGGCGCGCCGGTCCACGGGACCGCGGTGACCTGCGGCCTCGTAAGGCAGCAGGCAAGCGGAATCTTGAGGAGGGCGCCGATGGCGAGACCGAGCCGCCCCCGTCACCGGCTGGGGCCTGTCCGCCGCACTGCCCGCGATGCGTTGTCCGTACGGGAGTGGCGGCCGGCCGTGCCGGTGACCCGGGAGCAGTACGACGCGTTGCTCGACTCCTTCGCACACCGGCACACCGGGCGGTACATCGAGCAGGTGTCCTGGTTCTGGCGCGGGCCGCTGGACACCGACCGGTTTGCCTCGGCCTGGCAGTCCGTCGTGGACAGAGAAACGGTTCTGCGCGCCGGGATCGACTGGTGGCCCGGCCCCCGCGTCGTCCTGTACGACCACGCGCGCGCCGACGTCGTACGCCACCGTGCGGGCACCGTCGACTGGGAGGAACTGCTGGAACGCGACCGGCTGCGGGGTTTCGACCTGCGGCGCCCCGCACCGCTGCGCCTTACGCTCCTCGACCTGCCCGAGGAATCCGCCGTGCGCCCGCGGCGCGCATCCGCCGGCCGGCCCCCCGTCACACGTGTGCTGCTCACCTTCCACCACGCGCTGCTGGACCCCTGGAGCGCGTACGTCCTCATGGACGAGTTCGGCCGTGCCTACCTCGCCGGAGGCGCCCTGCCCGGCGGTGAGCGCCGCCCCGACATCCGGGACTGGAACCGCTGGCTGGAGAAGCAGGACCCGGTCGCCGCGCGTGACTTCTGGAGCCAGGCCGTGCCGGCCGGAAGGCCGGTGGTGCTGCCCGCGCTGCCCGGCCCCGAGACCGGGCAGCGCGGAAGCGGCCGGGCCGAGGCCCGCCTGAGCAGCGCCGAAGCCGGCCGGCTGAACCGCTGGGCCGCTACCCGGGCCGTGTCCGATTCCAGCGTGCTGCAGGCCGTGTGGTCGCTGCTCCTCTACCGCGCGGCCGGCACGGACGGGCCGGTGACGGTCGGCTTCGGAGTCACCGCCTCCGGCCGCGGCATCACACTCGACGCCGCCGAACGGCTGGTGGGGCCGATGCGCACCCTGCTGCCCATGGCGGTCCGGGTCGATCCCGCGCAACGGCTGGAGCACTTGCTGGCCACGCTGCGCGACCAGGCGCTGGACATGGCCGCCTACGAATGGGTCACCGCCGGTCAGGTCCACGAGTGGACCGGGCGCGGACGCGGCTCGAGGCTGCTGGACAGCCTGGTGTCCGTCGAGGCCGTGCCGCGCCCGCCGACGGATCTGCGGGCCGAACTGTCGGCCGCGGGCATTCGTTTCGAGCAGCAGCGGGCCAGCGGTGCGCACACCGTCCTCCCGGTCGCCCTGCTCGCCCACCCCGGGGCCGACGGCTCGCTGGCACTGGCCGCCCTGCACGACCGGGCCCGTATCTCGGACACCGACGCGGACCTGCTCCTCGCCCACTGTGTCCGGCTGCTGCGCCACCTGCCCTACACCTGCGAGAGCACCACCGTCGCGGACGTCCTTGCCGTTCTCGGTACGCAGGACGCGCCGCGCGCAGCGCCCGGGCGGCGGGCCGGCAAGCGGTTCGCCGAATGGCTCGGCCGAGGTTCCACGGGCGGGCCACCGTCCGTCTAGGGCGCCACGAGCGAACGTTGACACCCTGAGGTGATCGACTTCAGGAGGTGCCCATGTACGACGGCGGAAACCTGGTCCGGGATCCCGACACGGTCTCGTCCGGGCCGGCTCCGGTCATCTCTGCCCCACCGCTGCGGCTGGCCGGGGCAGACGATGACGAGGAGGAGACCATCGTCCGCGGCATCGACTGATCCACTCGGCACCCGATGCCCGCAGCCACCGTGCGGGACTCATGCCCCGGACGGCCGTTCCCAGGAAGTAAGGACACCAGACGATGTCTCTGCCGAAGCAGCGCCCCGCGGCGGACCACTCCGCCGCCGTGGCGGTGCCCGCCTCCGTGGAGGCGTTCCTCAACGACGCCCAGCACGTCGCCGCGTTCACCACGCTCAGGCCGGACGGAACACCGCACGTGGCGCCGGTACGGTTCACCTGGGAGGCGCGCTCGGGCCTGGCCCGGGTCATGACCGTCGCCGCCTCCCGCAAGGCCCGCAACCTGCTGGCGGCACCCGGCAGCCGGGTCGCGCTGTGCCAGGTGGACGGGTTCTCATGGGTCACGCTGGAAGGCAGCGGCACCGTCGTGCGCGACCCCGAGCGGGTGGAGCTGGGCGCGAGGCTCTACGCCCGGCGGTACTGGTCCGCGCCGCCCAACCCGCCGGACCGCGTGGTCATCGAGATCGCCGTCGACCGGGTGCTCACCCTCAACACATGAGTGCCGGCGGCCCCTTGCCGGGCCGCCGGTCACCAGGGTCGGCATGCCTTCGCCCACCCGCTGGGCAGCGGTGCAGCCGTGACGTCAGGCCGCCGGCGCCGGGGAGCCTTCCGCCCACAGCAGCCGGAAGGACAGCCGGGAAAGCCGCCAGCCCAGCGGCGTGCGACGGGCCGTGCCCTCGACGAAGGTGCCGGTGGCGAACAGCGGGGGCAGCTCGCCCAGCGGAGGCACGTGGCGCGCGTGGTGCACATGCGTCGAGATCAGGTTGGCGCGCAGCGTGGCCCGGTCACCGTCGAGCACCACCACCGGGGCGGATCCCAGGTGCTGCGTGGCCGCGAACGCGCCCAGTGCCGTGCTGTGGTACTCGGCCATGCCGGCGAGGCCCTGGTGCCGGCTCATGGGGAAGGCGACAACCGCTTCCTCGGTGAACAGGCCGGACGCCCATGTGTCGTCGAGTTCGTCGTCGGTGTCGTCGAGCGACACGAGATAGCGGTTCAGCAGAGCGGCTACCTCGGCCCGGGCCTCCGCCGGCGACTCCAAGTTGGTTGCACGTTCATCAATGCTGCGGGTGTAGGTCATACCTGAGAATGCCGTCCTCCGCCCCCCGCCCGGCAACCCTTCTGACAAAGCTCTGACATAGCCGTCGTTTTTCTGGAATTAATTGTCGAAAACCTGTAGCAGCGGCTATTTACGCCAGTCCGCAGCCCTCGCAATACTGGCCGAACACCAGTGGGAAGAGGGCCATATGAACGACTTCGACGCGGACGTCATAGTGGTGGGAGCCGGTCCCACCGGACTCATGCTCGCGGGCGAATTGAGACTCAATGGAGTCTCGGTCACCGTGCTCGACAAACTGGCCGAACCCATTCGTCAGTCACGGGCTCTCGGTTTTTCGGCGCGGACCATCGAGGAATTCGCGCAGCGTGGTCTCATGGCCCGCTTCGGCGAGGTCGGTGTCATCCCCGTCGGCCACTTCGGCGGCGTCGGCCTGGACTACCAGGTGATCGAGGGCGGCTCCTTCGGGGCGCGCGGTATCCCGCAGGCCCGCACCGAGGGCGTCCTCGGCGGCTGGGCCCAGGAACTCGGTGCGCGGGTGCGTCGCGGCGTCGAGGTCACCGGGCTCGAGACGGACGACGACGCGGTGAGCGTGCGGGCCCGGACCGCGGACGGCGACATCCGGCTGCGGGCCCGCTACGTGGTGGGGTGCGACGGCGCCCGCAGCACCGTGCGGACCCTCGCCGGGATCGACTTCCCCGGCACCGAACCCACCATCGAACTGCGCTTCGCCGATGTGACCGGCGTCCAGCTGCGCCCGCGCTTCAGCGGTGAACGCGTCCCCGGCGGCATGGTCATGGTGATGCCGCTCGGCCCGGACCGCAGCCGTGTCATCTACTTCGACCGCGCCGAGCCGCTGCGCACCAGCCCGGATCCGATCACCTTCGAGGAGGTCGCCGAGGCCTTCCAGCGGTTGTCGGGCGAGGACATCAGCGGCGCGACCCCGCTGTGGGTCAGCTCCACCACCGATGTCAGCCGTCAGGCCGTCACCTACCGCAAGGGACGCGTTTTCCTGGCCGGCGACGCCGCGCACATCCACCTGCCGATCGGAGCGCAGGGCATGAGCGCGGGCGTGCAGGACGCGGTGAACCTCGGCTGGAAGCTGGCGCTGGCCGTGCACGGCCGGGCCCCGGAGGGACTGCTCGACACCTACCACAGCGAGCGGCACCCGGTGGGCGCCCGCATCCTGACCAACACCCTGGCCCAGCGGACCCTCTACCTCGGCGGCGACGAGATCGCCCCGCTCCGCGAAGTGTTCGCCGAACTCGTCGACGGCTACGAGTCAGTGCGCCGCCTGCTGGCCGGCATGGTCACCGGCCTGGACATCCGCCACGACGTCGGTGACGGCGACCATCCGCTGCTCGGCCGGCGTCTGCCGGAGCGCGAGCTGGTCGTCGACGGCGAGAAGGTCTCCAGCTTCAGCCTTCAGCACACCGGCCGCCCCGTCCTGCTCGAACTCGGCGGCGACCACGGGCTGCGTACGGCGGCCGCCGGCTGGGTCGACCGCGTCGACCTGGTGGCCGCCGACTTCGACTGCGAGGTGCCCGTGGACGGCATCCTCGTCCGCCCCGACGGCTACGTCGCCTGGGTCGCGCCCACCGGGGCCGGCGCCGGCGGCCTGGCCACCGCCCTCACTCGCTGGTTCGGTCCCGCCGTCTGAGGCGCTCCCATCCCCGTTTTCCACCCGTACTGCCACAGGAAGCGAAGGAAACCATGCCCACCGTCTCCGTACAGGACAAGCACCTCACCGTCCTCAACCTGTTCACCACCGACGCGCCCGAGAAGCAGGACTCGCTCATCCAGGAGATGACGAAGATCGTCAACGCGGCGGCGTACGAGGGCTGGATGTCCAGCACCGTGCACGCGGGTGTCGAGAGCCCTGGCACCGCCAACTTCATCCAGTGGCGCAGCGGCGAGGACCTGGAGAAGCGTTACGCCGGCGAGGAGTTCAAGCACCGCACCCTGCCCGTCTTCGGTGAGATCACCACCTCGATCCGGCTGCTGCAGAACGAGATCGCCTACACCCTCACCTCCGAGGGCCCGGGCGCCGAGGTCACGATCTGCCCGAAGCGCGGCAACTACACCGTCATCGCCATCTACAAGGTCGACGCGGGCGACCAGGACGAACTGATCGACGCCCTCGGCCCCGGCCAGGCCGGCATCGTCGACGCCCCCGGCTTCCGCGGGCACATCGTCCTCAAGGGCCTGCGCGCCCGCGGTCTGGAGGGCTCCTTCGTCGTCTCCTACTCCCAGTGGGAGAGCAGGGAGGCCTACGACGCCCACCGCGACCTGCCGGAGGAGAAGTGGCCGGAGGGCCGCCGCAAGGCCCAGGCCCGCATCGACGCCGTCGCCACCGACGTCGACCTCAACACCTACCAGGTCGTGCTCACCCGCTCCGCCGGCGACGAGTGAACCGGCGCGCCGCCCGCCGGCGCGCCCCTGCCGTTCCCTGACGCCCGGCCCTTCGCAGGGCTGGGCGTCACACATACCCGGCCGCGGCCGGCACAGCACGGCTCAGGCGGGACTCAGGCGCTCCGCGTGTCCGGCGCTATCGCGGGGCCGCACCGTCGAGGCGACGGGTTTTCCCGGCTCACCGCGCCGCCCGTCCGCTTCCGCGAAACCTCCCATGCAACCGCCGAGGAGCTGAACCCCTATGCACAGCACGCTGATTGTCGCCCGGATGGCTGCCACCTCCAGCAACGACGTGGCGCGGCTGTTCGCCGACTTCGACGCGACGGACATGCCCCACCGCATGGGAACGCGGCGCCGCCAGCTGTTCTCCTACCGGGGCCTGTACTTCCACCTCCAGGACTTCGACGAGGACAACGGCGGCGAGCTGATCGAGGCCGCCAAGAGCGACCCGCGCTTCGTCCGGATCAGCGACGACCTCAAGCCGTTCATCGAGGCCTACGATCCGAAGACCTGGCGTTCGCCGGCCGACGCCATGGCCACCCGGTTCTACAACTGGGAGGCCTCCGCGTGAACCGGCGACGCGTCGTGATCACCGGCATCGAGGTGATCGCTCCCGGCGGGGTCGGCCGGGAGAACTTCTGGGACCTGCTGAGCAACGGCCGTACGGCCACGCGCGGCATCACCTTCTTCGACCCCACCCCGTTCCGTTCGCGGGTGGCCGCCGAAGCCGACTTCGACCCCTACGAGCACGGCCTGACCCCGCAGGAGGTGCGCCGCCTGGACCGGGCCGCACAGTTCGCCGTCGTCGCCTCGCGCGGCGCCGTGGCCGACAGCGGTATCGAGCTCGAGGCCCTGGACCCGCACCGCATCGGTGTCACCGTCGGCAGCGCGGTCGGCGCCACCATGGGCCTCGACGAGGAGTACCGGGTCGTCAGCGACGGCGGCCGGCTGGACGTCGTCGACCACACCTACGCCGTCCCGCACCTGTACTCCTACATGGTGCCCAGCTCGTTCGCCGCAGAGGTCGCCTGGGCCGTCGGCGCCGAGGGGCCGAGCACCGTGGTGTCCACCGGCTGCACATCCGGCATCGACTCCGTCGGCTATGCCGTGGAACTCGTCCGCGAGGGATCGGCGGACGTGGTGATCGCCGGCTCCTCCGATGCGCCGATCTCCCCGATCACCATGGCCTGCTTCGACGCGATCAAGGCGACCACACCGCGGCACGACGAGCCGGAGTGCGCATCCCGCCCGTTCGACGCCACCCGCAACGGGTTCGTCCTCGGCGAGGGCACGGCCTTCTTCGTCCTGGAGGAGCTGGAGAGCGCCCAGAAGCGCGGCGCGCACATCTACGCCGAGATCGCCGGATATGCCACCCGCTCCAACGCCTACCACATGACCGGTCTGCGTCCCGACGGCCTGGAGATGGCCGAGGCGATCAACCTGGCGCTGGAGGAGGCCCGGTTGAACCCGGAGGCGATCGACTACATCAACGCCCACGGGTCGGGCACCAAGCAGAACGACCGGCACGAGACCGCCGCGTTCAAACGCAGCCTCGGCGAGCACGCCTACCGCACGCCCGTCAGCTCCATCAAGTCGATGGTCGGGCACTCCCTGGGCGCGATCGGTTCCATCGAGATCGCCGCCTCGGCCCTGGCCATGGAGTACGACGTCGTTCCGCCCACAGCCAACCTGCACACCCCGGACCCCGAGTGCGATCTCGACTACGTGCCCGTGATCGCCCGCGACCAGCTGATCGACGCGGTGCTCACCGTCGGCAGCGGGTTCGGCGGCTTCCAGAGCGCCATGGTGCTGGCCAGCCCGGAGAGGAGCCTCGTATGACCCCCTCGGTGGTCGTGACAGGCCTGGGTGTCACGGCACCCAACGGCCTGGGCACGCAGGACTACTGGTCGGCGACGCTGAGCGGGAAGCACGGCATCGGCCGCATCACCCGCTTCGACCCGTCCGCCTATCCGGCCCGGCTGGCCGGCGAGGTGCCCGGGTTCGTACCGGAGGAGCACCTGACCAGCCGGCTGCTGCCGCAGACCGACCGGGTGACACGGCTGGCGCTGGTCGCGACCGACTGGGCCCTGAAGGACGCCGGCGCGGATCCGAAGAGCATCCCGGAGTTCGACATGGGCGTCATCACGGCGTCCGCGGCGGGCGGTTTCGAGTTCGGCCAGGGCGAGCTGCAGAACCTGTGGAGCCGGGGCAGCCAGTACGTGTCCGCCTACCAGTCCTTCGCCTGGTTCTACGCCGTCAACAGCGGCCAGATCTCCATCCGCAACGGCATGAAGGGCCCCTCCGGAGTCGTCGTCAGCGACGGTGCGGGCGGCCTGGACGCCGTCGCGCAGGCCCGTCGGCAGATCCGCAAGGGCACTCCGCTGATCGTCACCGGGGCCGTCGACGCCTCGATCTGCCCGTGGGGCTGGGTCGCCCAGCTGACCACCGGGAAGCTGTCCACCAGCGACGAACCGACCCGCGCCTACCTGCCCTTCGACCGGGACGCGCGCGGCTACGTGCCCGGTGAGGGCGGCGCCATCCTCATCGCCGAGGACGCCGAGGCCGCCCGCGCCCGCGGCGCCCGCGTGTACGGCGAGATCGCCGGCTACGGCGCGACGATCGACCCGCGCCCGGGCAGTGGCCGCGAGCCGGGCCTGCGCAAGGCCATCGAGATCGCCCTCGGCGACGCCGGGGCGGCCGCCGCGGACATCGACGTGGTCTTCGCCGACGGCGCCGGCGACCCCGCCGGGGACCTCTCCGAGGCACAGGCGATCAGCGGCGTCTTCGGCGACCGCGGTGTACCGGTGACCGTGCCGAAGACCATGACCGGACGCCTGTACTCGGGGGCGGCGCCGCTGGACCTGGCCGCCGCCTTCCTCTCCATCCGGGACGGCGTCATCCCTCCGACCGTGCACATCGAACCGTGCACCGACTACCCGCTCGACCTGGTCCTCGCCGAGCCCCGCGAAGCCCGAGTGCGCACCGCGCTCGTCCTGGCCCGCGGCAACGGCGGCTTCAACTCCGCCATGGTCGTGCGCGCCGCCTGACGCACCCGCCCACGCACAGCCCGAACCACATACGAAAGGACCCACCATGGCCAGCAAGCTGTTCACCCTTGAGGACCTCAAGCGCACCCTGCGGGAGGCCGCGGGCGTGGCCGAGGGCGTCGACCTGGACGGCGACATCCTGGACACCGAGTTCGATGTGATCGGCTACGAGTCCCTCGCGCTGCTGGAGGCCGGCAGCCTCATCGAGCGCGAGTACGGCATCTCCCTGGACGAGGAGGCCGTCGGCGAGGCCAACACGCCGCGCGCCTTCATCGAGGTCGTCAACGCACAGCTCGCCCCCGCCCAGGCTGCCTGAAAGGGACCGGACATGACGCAGGACACCACCCCCAGGGTCGCCGTCGTCACCGGTGCCACCAGCGGCATCGGACTGGCCGCGGCCCGTCTGCTGGCCACACAGGGCCACCAGGTCTTCATCGGCGCGCGTAACGCCGAGAACATCGCCGCCACCGTCAAGGACCTCCAGGCCGAGGGACTGGAGGTCGACGGTGCCGTCGTCGACGTCCGCGACAGCGCCTCGGTGGAGTCGTTCGTGCAGGCCGCCGTCGACCGCTTCGGCACCGTCGACGTCCTGGTGAACAACGCCGGCCGCTCCGGCGGCGGCGTGACCGCCGACATCCAGGACGAGCTGTGGCAGGACGTCATCGAGACGAACCTCAACAGCGTCTTCCGGATGACCCGCGCGGTCCTCAACACCGGTGGCATGCGCTCCAAGGACCGCGGCCGGATCATCAACGTCGCCTCGACCGCGGGCAAGCAGGGCGTCGTCCTCGGCGCCCCCTACTCGGCGTCCAAGCACGGCGTCGTCGGCTTCACCAAGGCCCTCGGCAACGAGCTCGCGCCGACCGGCATCACCGTCAACGCGGTCTGCCCCGGCTATGTGGAGACCCCGATGGCCCAGCGCGTGCGCCAGGGTTACGCGGCCGCCTACGACACCACCGAGGACGCCATCCTCGAGAAGTTCCAGGCGAAGATCCCGCTCGGCCGCTACTCCACGCCCGAGGAGGTCGCCGGCCTCATCGGCTACCTGGCCTCCGACACGGCCGCCTCCATCACCTCGCAGGCCCTCAACGTCTGCGGTGGCCTGGGCAACTTCTGACGTTCGCCGCCCCTCCTACACCACCGAGGAGAACCTCATGACCACGCGTGAGGTCGAGCACGAGATCACCATCGACGCCCCGGCCGCCGCGGTCTACCAGTTGCTCGCGGACGTGACCAACTGGCCGCGGATCTTCCCGCCCACCATTCACGTCGACCGGATCGAGGCGCAGGGCGACGAGGAACGGATCCGTATCTGGGCCACCGCCAACGGCCAGCCCAAGGACTGGACCTCGCGCCGCACCCTGGACGCCGACGCCCTCACCATCACCTTCCGCCAGGAGATCCCGGCGCCGCCCGTCAAGCACATGGGCGGCACCTGGATCATCGAGCCGCTCGGCGACAGCAGCTCCCGGGTCAGGCTGCTGCACGACTACAGCGCCATCGGCGACGACCCGCACGACCTGCTGTGGATCGAGCGGGCCGTCGACAAGAACAGCACCTCCGAGCTGGCCGCGCTGAAGGAGAACGTCGAGCGCGTGCACGCCGCCGACACCGAGGAGCTGACCTTCTCCTTCACCGACACCGTGCGGATCGCCGGCAGCGCCAAGGACGTCTTCGACTTCATCAACGAGGCCGACCAGTGGGCCGAGCGGCTCCCGCACGTCGCCGTCGTACGCCTCACCGAGGACACGCCGGGCCTGCAGGAACTGGAGATGGACACCCGCGCCAAGGACGGCTCGGTGCACACCACCAAGTCGTACCGGGTCGTCTTCCCGCACCACAAGATCGCCTACAAGCAGGTCACCCTCCCCGCCCTGATGACCCTGCACACCGGCGAGTGGACCTTCGTGGAGGACGAGGAGGGCACCGCGGCCTCCTCCCAGCACACCGTCACCATCAACACCGAGAACATCGCCCGCATCCTCGGCGCCGACGCCACCGTCGCCGACGCCCGCGAGTACGTGCACTCCGCGCTGTCCACCAACAGCCGCGCCACTCTCTCCCACGCCAAGGCCTACGCCGAGCAGAAGAAGGCCTGACGTGCCCGCGGACACCATCGAGGCCGACGTCGTCGTCGTCGGGGCCGGACCCGTCGGGCTCATGCTCGCCGGGGAACTGGCCCACGGCGGCGTCGACGTGGTCCTCGTCGAGAAACGGCGCGGCCCCAACACCGAGTCGCGGGCCTCCACCCTGCACGCCCGCACCATGGAGATCCTCAACAGTCGCAGGCTGCTGCCCGACTTCGGCGACCCGCCCAACGAACCGCGCGGCCACTTCGGCGGCATCCCCATGGACCTGACCCTGCCCACCTCGCACCCGGGGCAGTGGAAGGTGCCCCAGACCAAGACCGAGGCGGTCCTGGAGGAGTGGGTGCTGTCGCTGGGCGCCGAACTGCGGTGCAAACACGAGCTGCTCGCCGTGCAGGACAAGGGGGACCGGGTCGAAGGCGAGGCGCTCGGCCACGACGGGGTACGGCGCCGGGTGCGCGCCCGCTACCTGGTGGCCTGCGACGGCGAGGACAGCACCGTACGGCGGCTGATCGGTGCCGACTTCCCCGGCCAGGACGCCGGCCGTGAACTGCTGCGCGCCGACGTCGAGGGCATCGACATCCCCAACCGGCGCTTCGAACGGCTGGAGAACGGGCTGGCCATCGCCGCGCGCCGCCCCGACGGCGTCACCCGCGTGATGGTCCACGAGTTCGGCTCGACCGCCCATGGCCGCGACGGCGAGGTCCGCTTCGAGGACGTCGTCACCGTCTGGAAGCGGGTGACCGGCGAGGACATCAGCGGCGGCACACCGCTGTGGGTCAACTCCTTCGGTGACGCCTCCCGCCAGCTCACCCAGTACCGGCACGGCCGGATCCTGTTCGCGGGCGACGCCGCCCACCAGCAGATGCCCATCGGCGGGCAGGCCCTCAACCTCGGCCTGCAGGACGCGTTCAACCTCGGCTGGAAACTGGCCCTGCACGTGCGCGGCAAGGCCCCGGCCGAGCTGCTCGACACCTACCACGACGAACGCCACGCGGTGGGCCGCAGAGTCCTGGCCAACATCCGGGCCCAGGCGCTGCTGCTGCTCGGCCCGCCCGGCGTGGAACCCCTGCGGACACTGCTCACCGAGCTGATCGCCCAGGAGGACGTACGCACCCACCTCGCGGGCATGATCAGCGGCCTGGACCTGCGCTACGACCTCGACGGTCCGGCGCACCCACTGCTCGGTGCCCGGCTGCCGTACACCACGCTGCGCATCGGCCCGCGGCGCGTGGACTCCGGCCACCTGCTGCGCACCGGCGGAGGCGTGCTGGTGGACCTGCACGGCCAGCTGGCCGACCTGCCCCTGGCCGACGGCTGGTCGGACCGCGTGAGCCGAGTGGCGGCCCTGCCGGAGTCGGCCGGGGCGTGGGAGGGCGCCGGCCGGGTCCTGCTGCGGCCGGACGGCCATGTCGCCTGGGCGGGCACCGGCGAGGAAGGACTGGCCGAGGCACTTCGGCGCTGGTTCGGCCCCCCGCAGTGAACCGGCCGTCCGACGGCTCTTTCTCCCGGGCACCACCGCAACTCGTCAGCGATGCATCTGCAGAAAGGGAAAACCATGGAAGGGACAGCGGTGGACACCGATGTCGTCATCGTGGGTGCAGGCCCCACCGGCCTGATGCTCGCGGGGGAACTGGCCCTCGGCGGCGCCCGCGTCGTCGTCGTGGAGAAGCTGGTCGAGCCCACCATGCAGTCGCGTGGCCTCGGCTTCACCGCCCGCACGATGGAGACGTTCGACCAACGCGGACTGCTGCCCCGCTGGGGTGGCCTGGAGACCATGCCGGTCGGGCACTTCGGCGGAGTGCAGTTCGACTACACCGCGCTGCCGGACGCTCACTTCGGTGCGCGCGGCGTGTTGCAGTGGAGGACCGAGGAAGTCCTCGAGAAGTGGGCCACGGAGCTCGGCGCGGACATCCGGCGGGGCTGGGAGTTCAGTGAGCTGGCCGACGGCTTCCTCGATGGCGACAGCGTGGAGATCGCCCTGGACACTCCCGACGGGCCGCAGCGGTTGCGCGCCTCCTACCTGGTGGGCTGCGACGGCTCGCGCAGCCGCATCCGCAAGGCGGCCGGTTTCGGCTTCCCCGGCACCCCGGCCACCCGGAAGATGTACGTTGCCGACGTCGTCGGCTGCGACCTGCGCCCGCGCTACCTCGGTGAGCGGCTGCCCAAGGGCATGGTCATGGTCGGCCCGTTGGGCGACGGCGTGGACCGGGTCATCGCCTGCCCCCACGGCACACCGGCCAGCGACCGCGACGCGATCGTCCCGTTCGAGGAGGTCGCCGACGCCTGGCAGCACATCACCGGGGAGGACATCCACCACGGCGGTGCGAAGTGGGTCAGCTCCTTCACCGACGCCACCCGCCAGGCCTCCGAGTACCGGCGCGGGCGGGTCTTCCTCGCCGGCGACGCCGCCCACATCCACCTGCCGGCCGGCGGGCAGGGACTGAGCACCGGTGTGCAGGACGCGGCCAACCTCGGCTGGAAGCTGGCCCTGGCCGTCCGGGGCCAGGCCCCGGAGGGACTGCTCGACACCTACCACCGTGAGCGTCACCCGGCGGGCGAGCGGCTCCTGATGAACACCCGCGCGCAGGGCATGATCTTCCTCGGCGGTGAACAGGCGGACCCGCTGCGGGAGCTGTTCACCGAACTCGTCCAGTACGACGACGTCAAGAAGCACCTCGCGGGCATCGTCAGCCACCTCGACATCCGCTACGACCTCGGTGAGGAGGCGGGCGGCCATCCGCTCGTGGGCCGCAGGATGCCGCCGCGGCCCCTGGCCGACGCGGGGGGCGAGACCACCCGGATCACCGAACTGCTCCACCCCGGCCACGGCGTGCTGCTGGACCTCGCCGACGACCTGGGCGTACGGCAGACGGCGGCCGCCTGGCAGGGCCGTGTCGAGGTGGCGACCGTGACTCCGGCGGACACCGTCGGCACCGAGCAGCTGGCCGGGGCCACGGCGCTCCTGGTCCGCCCCGACGGCTACGTCGCCTGGGCCGGCACCTCATCGGCGCAGGGCCTGGAGACCGCCCTGGAGCGCTGGTTCGGCCCGGCCGACTGAGACCGGCCTGTGCAGCCGGGGCCTTCGCCGATCCCCCGTCACATGGCGAAGGCCCCGGCTGTTTCGTGCGCTCCGTGATCGAGGGCACGGCGATTCCAGGCACGCCCGGACGCGCCCGTACAAGTCACTGCCGGTACGAGCAAGGCCCCGGCCGCGTGCCCTTTCGGGGCGGCGGCCGGGGCCCGTGCAAGCGGGGGCGGGGCGGTCAGGCGGGCACGGCTTCGACGATGGACACTGCGGCGGCCGTCTCGACGACGCGCTCCAGCCGGAAGCCGGCGCGGGACAGCAGGTCGGCGTACTGCGTGGCGGTCCGCTCCCGGCCGCCGACGAGCAGCATCAGCCACAGGTCGACCAGCTTGCCCGAATGCGGCTGGTCGCCCTGCTCCGGCACGACCATCTCGACCAGCAGCAGCCTGCCGTCAGGCTTGATGGCCGCCCGCACGTTCCGCAGGATGCGCAGCGCCTCCGCCTCGGGCCAGTCGTGCACGATGTGCTTGAGGACGTAGGCGTCGGCGCCGGCGGGCACCGGGCCGAACAGGTCGCCGGCCACGGTCGTACAGCGGTCCGCGACGCCCTGCTCCCGCAGGAATCCTGCGGCCCCGTTGCCCTCGACCCGCGGGTCGTACAGGACGCCGCGCGTGCCGGGGGCCTGCTGCAGGATGCCCGCCAGCAGTCCGCCCTGCCCACCGCAGAAGTCCAGCACGGTGCCGAACCGGGAGAAGTCGTAGGCGGCGACGACGGGGACGGTCTCGGTGGCGGACATGTTGCCCATGCCGTTGATGAACACCGCGCCGTACTCGGGGTTGCTCTCCAGGTATTCGAAGGCACTCATGCCGCGGAGCTTGGGCAGGCTCGGCTCGCCGGTGACCACGGTCTCCAGGAAGGACCCCCAGTCCTCCCAGTGGATCGGATGCCCCATCAGCAGCGCGATGTCCCGCATCGTCATCGGGTGATCGGCACGCAGCGCGTCCCCGAGCGGGGTCAGCGCGTACGTGCCGTCCTCGCCGGTGCTGAATACGCCCTGGCTGGCGAGCAGCCGCAGCACCCGGCCGAGTGCGTCGGCGTTGGCGCCGACGCGCCCGGCGATCTCCTCGGCGCCGAGCGGGCCGTCGGCCAGTGCCTCGGCCACCCGCAGTTCGGCGGTGACCCGCAGGGCCTGCGTCACCATCGAACCCATGATCAACTCAAGCAGTGAGAACGGCGGCGGAGCCATGTCGCGGACCTGCTTCTGCAGTTCCGCCCGCTGTTTCTCCAGGCCGCGGACGACGGACGGGGGCGGCAGTTCGGGCATGCGATTCCTCCCGGGTGCGATTCACCGGCATTTATGTCCCAGCCGCCGAACGGGCAAGGGACCCGTAGGCCCACGATAGGAATCGATTTCGCGGCCCGGTCGAGGCGTGCTCGAATTTTCATCGTGTCCGGATTCAGTCTGTTTAACTGCGGAAAATCCGCGGTCAGTCACCCCCTTCGACTCTCTATGGTGGCGCAGGTTTCGCATCCGCTCTCCGAATTCTCGGGGGAGACATGCAGCGAAGGAGAGACATGTCGAATTCACGCAGCTCCTGGAAGAAGATCCTGCCGACCGCGGCGGCCGCGGCCATGGTGGCCGCCCCCCTGGCCGTCGCACCCGCCCACGCGGACACCACGACCCTCGAGGCCAAACTGACGGTCGTCGCCGACGGCCTGAAGAACCCGCGCGGCATCACCGCCCAGTCCGACGGCTCCGTGCTGGTCGCCGAGGCCGGCGAGGGCCTGGCCGGCTGCGCCGCGGGCACCCGCTGCGTCGGCAGCACCGGCGCCATCTACAAGCTGTCGGCCTCCGGATCCGGCAAGCGCGTGGTCACCGGCCTCGCCTCCACCGCGGTCGGCGCCGCCGACCCGACCACCGTCAACGCCTCCGGCCCCGCCGACGTCGAACGCGACACCGCGAACGGCGGCTACGACATCCTGTCCTGCTTCGGCGGCCCCGGCACCACCGCCCTGCGCGACTCGCTCGGCGCCACCGCCAAGACCCTCGGCACCCTCTTCCGTACCAGCGACAACAAGATCCTCGGTGACCTGGTCGCCCACGAGACCAACCTGAACCCCGACGGCGCCGACGTCAACGGCAACCCGTGGCGGTTCGTGCGCAGCGGCTCCGGCTTCCTCGCCACCGACGCCGGCTCCAACGACGTGATCTCCGTGCCGGGCAACGGCACCACCTCCACGCAGTACGTGATGCCGACCAACGGCACCGCCCAGGCGGTGCCCACCGGCATCCTCAAGGCCTCGGACGGCACCCTGTACATCTCCGACATGGGCGGCGGCCAGGTCGGCGGCTCGCGCATCTGGAAGGTGGCGCCCGGCCAGCAGCCGCAGGTCTTCGTCTCCGGCCTGACCAACATCACCGACATCGCCTTCGACGGGAAGGGCGGCCTGCTCGCCCTGTCGTACAGCTCCTCGTCGCTGTCCCAGGCACCGACGGCGGGCTCGCTGTCGAAGATCGACCTCAGCACCAAGACGGTCACCACCATCCCGACCGGCACCCAGCTCCAGCAGCCGAACGGCGTCGGCGTCGACGCCTACGGCGAGGTGTACGTCACCAACCACAGCGTCGGTACCAACGGCCAGCTGGTGCGCATCGACTACTGACAGCAGAGGCGTGCCACGCACCGCCTCCTCCTCGCGGCCCCGCCGGGATCCCCCACCGGCGGGGCCGTCGTCGTGTACGCGCCCGTGCCGGGTCAGGGCGGCGAAACCGTGCCGACGCGTAGCGCACGTGGTGGTGGAGCGGTGGCCGGGACTCCATTGGGGAACAACTCGGCGGCCGCTCGAGTGCGGCCGGAGAGGAGCGGCTGTCGGCCGCGCGGGTCGGCATTCTGGCCGGGCATCCGCTTGCGCGGACCGATATCCGACGTACCAGGAGGCCGTTCGTGTCCGTACCCTCCCAGACACCCGCCGCAGCAGGACCCACAGGGGTGTGGCTGGTCGGCGCCCGCGGCTCGGTCGCCACCACGACCATCGCCGGCTGCGCCGCGCTGGCGGCAGGGCTGCTGCCGCCCACCGGCCTGGTCACCGAGACACCTCCGTTCGCCCGTAGCGGCCTGCCGGCCCTCTCCTCCCTGGTCTTCGGCGGCCACGACACGGCCGACGGCCCGCTGACCAAGCGCGCCGAACAACTCGCCGCCCAGGGCGTGCTGCCGCACTGGCTGCCCGCCGCCGTGCACGGCGAGCTGACCGCCGCCGACAGCCGCGTCCGCCCCGGCGGGCCGCAGCCCGGCGACGACCGCGGCCCCGAGGAACTGATCACCGCGTTCGCCACGGACATACGGGAATTCGTCCACAGCACCGGCGTCGCCCGCACCGTCGTGGTGAACGTCGCCTCCACCGAGCCCGCCCCCGGCTCGGGCGAATGGCCCGCCAGCTCCCTGTACGCGGCGGCCGCCCTGCGCGTCGGCTGCGCCTACGTCAACTTCACCCCCTCCACCGGTCTGCGCCACCCGCAACTGGCTGCCGCGGCAAGGGACTCGGGACTTCCGTACACCGGCCGTGACGGCAAGACCGGGCAGACGCTGCTGCGGTCGGTGCTGGCGCCGATGTTCGGCCAGCGGGCGCTGACGGTACGGGCCTGGTCGGGCACGAACCTGCTCGGTGGGGGCGACGGCGCCTCGCTCGCCGACCCGGCGGCCGCCGCGGCGAAGAACGCCGGCAAGGAACGGGTGCTCGTCGACAACCTCGGCGCACTGCCCGCGGGCGAGGTCCACATCGACGACGTACCGGCTCTCGGGGACTGGAAGACGGCATGGGACCACGTCGCCTTCGACGGCTTCCTCGGCACCCGCATGGTGCTGCAGACCATCTGGCAGGGCTGCGACTCCGCCCTCGCCGCGCCGCTCGTGCTGGACCTCGCGCGGCTGCTGGCCCGCGCCCACGAGGTGGGCCTGACCGGGCCGCGCCCCGAACTCGGTTTCTACTTCAAGGACCCCGACGGTGACAGCGCCTCACTGTCCGAGCAGTACGCCGCTCTGCTGGCGTTCGCCGAGCGGCTGGGGGAGTCCCGGTGAGCCTCGCACCGGCCAGAGCGGCCTGGCGACCGCGCCACCCAGGGGCCCCGTTCCCCGCCCTCGCGCACGCGGCCTCCACGGCCGCCCGCGGTGACCGCCGTACCGCACGGCCGGCGCTGCCGGCCAGGGCCACCGCCCATGCCTGGGCCGAACTGCTGCGGCTGCCCGCGGTGTTCACCGTACCTGGTGACGTGCTGGCCGGCACGGCGGCCGTGGGCGCCCGGACCGGCCGGGCGACGCTGTTCGCGGTGGGCGCCTCCGTGTGCCTGTACGAGGCCGGCATGGCCCTCAACGACTGGGCGGACCGGGACGAGGATGCCGTGGCGCGTCCGCACCGGCCGCTGCCCTCGGGCCGGATCCACCCGCAGACCGCCTTCGTGGCGGCGGCCACGCTGACCGCGGCGGGCGTGGCCCTGGCGGCCTGCGCGGGACGGCGGGCCCTCACCGTCGCCGCGCCGCTGGCGGCCACGGTGTGGGCGTACGACCTGAAGCTGAAGCACACCCCGGCGGGCCCCGTGGCGATGGCCGCCGCCCGCGGCCTGGACCTGCTGTTGGGCGCGGCAGCCGCGGACCGGCCGCTGCGCCCGGCCCTCGCCCCGGCGACCGCCCTGGCCTGCCACACCAGTGCGGTGACCCTGGTGTCCCGCCGAGAGGCCGAGGGCGGCTCGGTGACGGCCCCCCTGGCGGCCCTGGCCGCGACCGCGGCAGTGACCGGGACCCTCCTTCGCACGGGCGGACACCGGGCGCGCGGCGTGCGGGCGGCGGACACCGGACACGCGATGCGCGGGACGGTGCCCCCAGCCCCGCGAGGGCGTGGTGCGGTCCGCGGCGGGCACCTCGCGGGACCGGTCGGTACGGGCGAGGTCGTACGGGCGGCGCTGGCGGCCGGCTATACGGCCACCGTCGCCCGGCCGCTGCTGCACGCCGCACTGAACCCGTCCCCCGCGCTGACCCAGCGGGCGGTCGGCGCCGGCATCCGGGCCACGGTCTGTCTCCAGGCGGCCCTGGCCGCGCGGGCCGGCGCGCCCGGTACCGGGCTGCTGACCGCGGCTCTCGCCCCGCTCGCGGCCCGCCTGGCGCGGAAGGTGAGCCCCACATGAGCCGGCTGCGCCTGGGATACGGCACGAACGGGCTGACCGACCTGCGGCTGGAGGACGCCCTGGCGTTGCTGGCCGACCTCGGCTACGACGGCGTCGGCCTGACCCTCGACCACATGCATCTCGACCCCCTCGCCCCCGACCTGGCCGCCCGCACCGGCCGCACCGCACGGCGCCTGGCCCGGCTCGGCCTCGAGGTCACCGTGGAGACCGGCGCCCGCTACGTCCTCGACCCGCGCCGCAAACACGGCCCCACCCTGCTGGACGAAGACGAGGACGCCCGGTGGATGCGGATACGGCTGCTGATCCGCGCCGTACGCGTCGCCGCCGACCTCGGCGCGCACGCCCTGCACTGCTTCAGCGGCGTACGGCCCGACGGCGTCGACACCGACACCGCCTGGAAACGCCTGGCGGACTCGCTGGAACCGGTCCTCGACGTGGCGGACGAAACCGGCGTCCCACTTGCGGTCGAACCGGAACCCGGTCATCTGCTGGCCACCCTCGCCGACTTCCACCGGCTGCGCGCCGCCCTCGGTGACCCGCAACCGCTCGGCCTGACCCTCGACATCGGCCACTGCCAGTGCCTGGAACCCTCCGCGCCCGCCGACTGTGTCCGCGAGGCGGCGCCCTGGCTCCGGCACGTGCAGGTCGAGGACATGCGCCGCGGTGTCCACGAGCACCTGCCGTTCGGCGAGGGCGAGATCGACTTCCCGCCCGTGCTGGCCGCTCTCGCCGCGGCCGACTACCAGGGGCTGACCGTCGTCGAACTGCCCCGGCACTCCCACGCCGGGCCCGAACTCGCCGCGCGCTCCCTGGACTTCCTGCGAAACGGAGGCACGAAATGACCGCCGTCCAGCCCGAGACGGACGCCGGTGCCCACACCGGCCGACCCGATCCCGCCCTCTCCGGTCTCCACGCGGACGCCCGGCACTGGCTGGCCCGCGCCCGTGCCCAGGCCGCCGCCCGCGAGCCCGGATGGGAACTGCGCTTCGCGGAGGCCGGCCGCCGCTGCGGCGCCCTCGCCGACTCCGCACGGGTGGAGCTGCTGACCGCCGCCCGGCCCGACGCGGCCACCGTGACCCTGCTGTACCGGCAGGGCACGGCCGCAGAGCGCCGAGCGGTCCTGCTGGCCCTGCCAGAGCTGGACCTCCCGGCCGGCCACGGCGTGCCGCTCGTCGAGGACGCCCTGCGCTCCAACGACACCAGCCTGCTGGCGGCGGCCGTCGGCCCCTACGCCGCCCGGCACTTCGACGCGCACACCTGGCGGCACGCCGTGCTCAAGTGCCTGTTCACCGGCGTGCCGGTGGCCCACGTCGCCGCCCTCGCCGACCGGGCCCAGGGAGACCCGGAACTCGCCCGGATGCTGCGCGCGTACGCCGCCGAGCGCACCGCCGCCGGCCGCGCGGTCCCCGACGACCTGCACCATGTGCTCGCCCTCACCGACAAGGAACGTTGATGCGCATCTTCGACCCGCACATCCACATGACGTCCCGCACCACCGACGACTACGAGGCGATGTACGCGGCAGGCGTCCGCGCGGTGGTCGAGCCCGCGTTCTGGCTGGGCCAGCCCCGCACCTCGGTCGCCTCCTTCCTGGACTACTTCGACGCGCTGCTCGGCTGGGAGCCGTTCCGCGCCGCCCAGCACGGCATCGCCCACCACTGCACGATCGCCCTCAACCCCAAGGAGGCCAACGACCCGCGCTGTCTGCCCGTCCTCGGCGAACTGCCGCGCTACCTCGTCAAGGACCAGGTCGTAGCGGTCGGTGAGATCGGCTACGACTCGATGACCCCGGCCGAGGACACCGCCCTGGAACACCAGCTGCAACTGGCCGCCGACCACGGGCTGCCGGCCCTGGTGCACACCCCGCACCGCGACAAGCTCGCCGGCCTGCGCCGCACCCTGGACGTCGTCTCGTCCTCCGCCCTGCCCATCGGGCACGTCCTGCTGGACCACCTCAACGAGACCACCGTGCGGGCCGCCAAGGACAGCGGCTGCTGGCTGGGCTTCTCCGTCTACCCCCACACCAAGATGGACGAGCGCCGCATGGTCGCCGTGCTCGAGGAGTTCGGCCCGGAGCGGGTGCTCGTCAACTCCGCCGCCGACTGGGGCAAGAGCGACCCGCTGAAGACCCGCAAGGTCGGTGAGGCCATGCTCGCCGCAGGCTTCACCGAGGACGACGTGGACCTGGTGCTGTGGCGCAACCCGGTCGCCTTCTACTCCCTCAGCGGCCGCCTCACCCTCGACGTCGCCACCACCGGCCCCACCCACGAGGGCAACTCCATCCTGCGCGGCGCCCCCGCGCAGGCCGTGCCCGCCGGGCGGTGAACCGTGCGGTTCCGCCACCCGGACGGCAGCGTCGTCCATCTCGCCTACTGCACCAACGTGCACCCCGCCGAGGACCTCGACGGCGTCCTCGCGCAACTGAGCACCTACTGCGCGCCCGTACGCCGCAGCCTGGGCGTGGACCGGCTCGGCATCGGTCTGTGGCTGGCCGCCGACGCGGCCCGCGCCCTCGACACCGATCCGCGCGCCCTGCACACCCTGCGCGGTGCTCTGGACCGCCACGGCCTGGAAGTCGTCACCCTCAACGGCTTCCCCTACCGGGGATTCGGCTCTGGTGAGGTGAAGTACCGGGTCTACCAGCCGGACTGGGCGCACCCCGAACGGCTCACCTACACGCTCGCGCTCGCCCGGGTGCTGGCCGCACTGCTGCCCGACGACGCCGTCGAGGGCACCATCTCCACCCTGCCGCTTGCCTGGCGCACCGCTGACGACCCCGCCCGCGCCGCACGCGCCCACGCGGCCCTCACCGAACTCACCGGCCGGCTCGACGACCTGGCCGCCGCCACCGGCCGCTCGGTCCGCGTCGCCCTGGAACCCGAACCGGGGTGCGTGGTGGAGACCTGCGCCGACGCCATCGGCCCGCTGACCGCCGTCGGCCATCAGCGCCTCGGCGTGTGCGTCGACACCTGCCACCTGGCCACCTCCTTCGAAGAGCCGGAGCCGGCCCTGACCGCCCTCACCTCCGCCGGAGTGCCGGTGGTCAAGGCCCAGCTGTCCGCGGCCCTGCACGCCGAACACCCCGACCGGCCCGAAGTACGCGCCGCGCTGGCCGCGTTCGACGAGCCGCGCTTCCTGCACCAGACCCGCGCCGCCACCCCCTCCGGCCTGCTGGGCACCGACGACCTCGGCACCGCCCTGGCCGGCGCCGCCCTGCCCTCCGACGCCCCTTGGCGAGCCCACTTCCACGTCCCGCTGCACGCCCGGCCGGCCGCACCGCTGACCTCCACGCTGCCCGTGCTGCGCCGCGCACTGGCCGTCCTGATCGGCGGCGCACAGCCGCTGACCAGGCACCTGGAGGTGGAGACGTACACCTGGCAGGTGCTGCCGCCCGAGCTGCGTCCGCGCGACGCCGCCGAGCTCGCCGACGGCATCGCCGCCGAACTGTCCCTGGCCCGCGACCTGCTGACCGACCACGGCCTCAAGGAACTGCCATGACCGAGCCCCAAGGGCCCGCACCCCTGCTCCTCCTCGACGTCGTCGGCCTCACCCCGAGGCTGCTCGCCCACATGCCCCGGCTCGCCGCCCTCGGCGAACAGGGCTCACGGGCCGCGCTGGACACGGTGCTGCCCGCGGTCACCTGCTCGGTACAGGCAACCTTCCTCACCGGCCGCACCCCCGCCGAACACGGCATCGTCGGCAACGGCTGGTACTTCCGCGACCTGGGCGAGATCCTTCTGTGGCGGCAGAGCCACCAGCTCATCGACGGCGAACGCGTCTGGGACGCCGCCCGCCGTACCGACCCCGGCTACACGGTCGCCAACATCTGCTGGTGGTACGCCATGGGAGCCGACACCGACTACACCGTCACCCCCCGGCCCGTCTACTACTCCGACGGCCGCAAGGAACCCGACTGCTACACCCGGCCCGCCGCACTCCACGACGAACTCACCGAACGCCTGGGCACCTTCCCGTTGTTCAGCTACTGGGGACCCGGCGCGGGCCTGGCCTCCTCGCGGTGGATCACCGAGGCCACCCGGTACGTGATGAGGTCCCGGAACCCCGACCTGACCCTGGCCTACCTGCCCCACCTCGACTACGACCTCCAGCGCTTCGGCCCCGACGACCCCCGCTCCCACCGGGCCGCCGCCGACCTCGACGCGGTCCTGGCACCCCTGCTGGACGACGCCCGCGCCCAGGGCCGTACGGTCGTCGCACTGTCGGAGTACGGCATCACGCCCGCCCGCCGCCCCGTCGACATCAACCGCGCCCTGCGCCGGGCGGGCCTGCTCCAGGTGCACACCCAGGACGGCATGGAGTACCTGGACCCGCACGCCTCCCGCGTGTTCGCCGTCGCCGACCATCAGATCGCCCACGTGTACGTGCGCCGGCCCGAGGACCAGGAAGTCGCCCGCGCGGTGCTGAAGGACCTGCCCGGCGTCGGCCTGCTCCTCGACGAGGACGGCAAGAAGGCGCACCACCTCGACCATCCGCGCTCCGGCGAACTCGTCGCCGTCGCCGAACCGGACGCCTGGTTCACCTACTACTACTGGCTCGACGACGCCCGTGCCCCCGACTTCGCGCCGCTCGTCGAGATCCACCGCAAGCCCGGCTACGACCCGGCCGAACTGTTCCTCGACCCGCTCGACCCGTACGTGCGCCTGCGCGCGGCCTCCGCGCTGGCCCGCAAGAAACTCGGCCTGCGCTACCGCATGTCCGTCGTCCCCCTGGACCCGTCCCCCGTACGTGGCACCCACGGCCGGCTGCCCACGAGCGACGACGACGCTCCGCTGCTGCTGTGCTCCGCGCCCGGAGCGACGCCCCCGCGACTCGCGGCCACCCAGGTCAAGCAACTCCTGCTCGACCTCGCCGGCCTGTCCGGCGACACCACGCGGACGGCTCCGGATCGGCAGGCCGTCGCCCGCCGCTGACCGGCACACCCGCCGTCTCGACCGGCCCCCCACCGGCGCTCCGGGCCCGGTCGAGACGGGGCCCCGACCATCGAAGGCGTCCGGTTTCCGGCTGTGGCCGAGAAGACTCGTATAAGGGGTCCCTGCCCGTGAAAAAGATTGCCTCGTCGGCCGCGCTGTCCGGGCGGGCCGAGCGGATAGCCACACGCACCCGCCCCGACAACTGGAAGAAGGCGCCGCGCCGCATCGAGAAGTCGGAGTGCATCACCTGCGACACCTGCCTGCGCAGCTGCCCCGAGGAGTTCGGGGCCATCTTCGACCGCGGCCTCGATGTCGTGATCATCCCGGAGCTGTGCTCGGGCTGCCCCGCGTGCGTCCTGGAGTGCCCCGTCGACTGCATCTACGTGGACGAGGACTGGACGCCGACCGACGAGACGATGTGGAACCACATCGAACTGACCGCCAAGGACACGTGATGAGCGGGGTGACCGGACGCGGCGAGTCCCGCCGCGAGATCAACGCACGCAAGCGGATCAGCCGGCGGCCCAGCCGCCTCGGCATACCCGCGGGCACGGTCAAACCGGACCGCGAGTTCGACCCCGAGGCAGGCTTCCCGGGCCTGCTGAAGCGGACCTGGCAGCGCGCCGAACAAGCCGACGACCTGAGCTCCTTCGTGGAAGTGCTGCTCACCCTCGACGGCCACGTGCCCGCCGACATCCAGCTGCGCGCGCTCAGTGCCCCCGAAGAGGCCGCACTGAAGGTGCTGTGCGGGCTGACCTGGCGCACCGGTACGGACAGCCGGAAGCTCGCCGGCGCCGGCGAGCCGGACGGCGAGGCGGCGTTCCTCGGCGAGATCGGCCTGTCCACTTCCGGCCGTGTCGTCCTGCGCGTGCCCTCCCAGAGGCCGCTGGACCGCGAAAACCTGGTCGGCGGCGTCCGCCGGGTGGCGTGGACCGCCGACCTCCTGCAGGCCTACGGGCAGGAGACGAAGGCCGCCGAGGAGCGGCTCGCCGAGACCGTGGCCGACTGCCGCAACTGGCTCGAGGAGCAGGGGCCCGACGGCCGCGACGACCTGCTGGAACAGGCTCGGGAGGCGGCGCTGCGCACCGCACCTTTCGTGCTCTACCAGCAGCAGCACCAGTACACGAACTTCCGTCAGGCGAACAACCTCACGGGCAAGACGCTGTGGCCCGGCCACCCGGACTGCGCGCTCAGCAGCCTGCGGGGCCTGCCGCTCGACCTGTGGTCGGACCAGGACGTCCAGCTGGTCGTGTGCCTGACCCTGCTCATCCGCTCGGCCGGCTTCGGCCGCGTCGAAGAGGCCAACGGCACGCAGCTGACGGTTGATCACGTAGCCCACATGCTGGAGCGGATCCGGCTCGGCTACAACACGATCCCGGGCGGCGTCCCGGTGCCGGCCGCCGCGTCCCCCACCGTCGCGGCCCTCGACGACCTCGCCCAGGCCCTGCGCGCCCGCCGTCAGGAAGCGGGCCGCAGCGCCCAGCTGTACCGCGAGATCCACGGCGCGCTGATGCACAAGATCGAGCGGGTGGCCAAGTCTCCCGGCGCCCGGGCCCGGGACCGCGAGGACGCGATGGTCGCGCGGCTCACCGACCGGCTGCCGCTGACCGGCACCACCCTCGCCGGGCTCGGCGACAGCCTCGCCGCCGCACCGGACTGGCTCGCCGAACCGCACGGTGACTTCGGCACCGGTCTGGAGCACCTGGTGTACGAGGCGGTCGCCGGGGCCACCGAGGTCTTCGAAGCCGACTTCACGATGAGCCGTGGCATGCGCTCCCTGCCCGCGCTCGTGGCGGCGCTGCGCGCGCAACGCTGGGCGGAGATCTGCGACTGGGACATCACCCGCTTCTTCTGCTGTGTGGTCCCGCACCCCAAGGCCGCACGGCACTTCGGCGACTCGACGGCGAACGTCGCCGACGCCGCCTGGGCGATGTCGTCGCGCATGCAGTACAACTCATGGCACTTCATCGCGGGCAACCTGCCCCGCACCGAAGAGGTCACCGCCCGCGATCACTTCGTCCCGCCGACCATCCCGGACGTCGCCTTCTACTCAGACCAGCACCACCACGGCCACGTCAACAACAAGGTGCGGTTCTCCATCCGCACCCCACAGGCCGTCGAGGTGGGCGGACGGGTCTTCAACGGCTTCATCGACCTCAGGCTGCTGCGCTGCGACGGCGTCCCCTTCGACGAGCAGGACCTGCTCGCCGCGCACCGGCTCTCCGCGTTCGTGGCCCGGGCCACCGGACTCGTCGCCGCCATGGCCGAGGCCGGCCGGCCCGTCGAGGTCACCGCCTTCGACTCCTCCTGGCACTTGTCGGCCATCGCGGGTGAAAAGCCCACGGCGGCTTCCGACGCGCCCGGGCAGGCCCTCCGTGCGTCCTGACGCGCACGGAGGACCTGGCCCCGTTCCGCACCCAGAGCGCTCTTGAAGGAGAGCCAGATGACCGCCCGCGGCATCAGCCACACCAAGGACCTCCTGTCCCGAGGAGACCTCACCGTCGTCGAACACGTCCGGTCCGTCCTGACCGCCATCCGCGAGCAGGACGCCCTGGACGCGTACGTCGCGGTCGCGGGCGAGGAGGCTCTGCAGGCCGCCGAGCAGGCCGATGCCCGCATCCGGGAGAAGGGCCGCGAGGCCTGGTGGGATCAGCCGCTGCTGGGCGTCACCGTCTCCGTCAAGGACCTGCTCCAGACCCGCGACCTGCCCACCACCCGAGGGTCGCTGCTGCCCAACGACCGCCCCCGCGAGGACGCGCCCGCGGTGGCACGGCTGCGTGCGGCCGGCGCCGTCGTCGTCGGCAAGACCACCACCTCGGAGTTCGGCTGGAGCGCCGCCACCGTCGGCCGCGTTGCCCCGCCCACCCGCAACCCCTACGACCCTCGGCTGACCGCCGGCGGCTCCAGCGGCGGGGCCGCCGCCGCGGTCGCCGCCGGACTGTGTGAGGGCTCGCTGGGCACCGACGGATCCGGTTCCATTCGTATCCCGGCCGCGTTCTGCGGTGTCGTCGGCTACAAGCCGTCGTACGGGAAGGTGCCGTACTTCCCCAACGGCGCCGACCGCCTCGCCCACCAGGGCCCACTCGCCCACAGCGTCGCCGACGCCGCCCTGCTCGGCCAGGTCATCGCCGGCCCGCACCCCGCCGACCCCGACTCCGGGCTCGGCTCCCTGGACTCCCCGCGCGATCTGCGGGCCCTGCGCATCGGCTGGATCGAGTACGAGGGCACCGATCCTGAGATCCGCCGGGTCACCGAACAGGGCAGGGACATCCTGGTGGCCGAGGGCCACCGCGTCGAGGACGTGGAGGTGCGCTGCCAGAACCTCTACCCGGCCGTCGTCGACATCCTCGCCGCGACCGAGGCGGCCGGCACCCCGCCCGAGCACGAGGCCTGGTGCGACCCGGGCCGGCTCGAGATCGTCCGCCACGGCCGCACCCTCAGCGGGGTGCGGGTCATCCAGGCCGAGGAGGTGCGGCAGAACCTGCGCGCCACCCTGCGCTCCGTCATGGACCGCTACGACCTGCTGGCCATGGCCACCGTGCCGATCGAGCCGTTCGCCGCCGACGCCATCGGCCCCTCCTGGGCGGCCGACCCCCGCGATCTGATGTGGCTGTCCTGGGCGCCGGCCTCGTACCCCTTCAACATGACCGGCCAGCCCGCCGTGTCCCTGCCCGCGGGCCTGACCCGCTCAGGGCTGCCGGCCGGCCTGCAACTCGTCGGCCCGGTCGGCGCCGACGACCTCGTCCTGACCGTGGCCCGCCGCCTGGAGGCCATGCTGGCACCGCTCCCACTCCCGCACCCGCCCGCGGCCGACCTCACCCCCGTCACCACCGGCGAAAGGACGCCCTGAACCATGTATGCCAGGTCATGGTCCACACCGGCCGCGGAGGGCAGCGTCGGGCGCCCCTCGTTCGTCACCGACCACGGGCTGTGGAACGCCGAACAGCTCGCCGCGGCCGAGCGCGTCGAAGCCGCCCTCGGCGACGTCGACTTCGTGCGGGTCGCCTTCGCCGACCCGCACGGGCTGGCCCGTTCCAAGACGCTGACCGCGCAGGCCTTCCGCACCGTGCTGCGCAACGGCATGAACTTCAGCCCCGGGCCGTTCCTGTTCGACACCGGGCACGCCGTCGCCGTCGACTTCCTCGGCGAGCACGGCATCGGTGTCGACGAGATCGCCGGGGCCGGAAACTTCATCCTGGTGCCCGACCCGGTGACCTTCCAGGTGCTGCCCGGCCACGGCCCGCGCACCGCCTGGGTGATCGGCGACGAGTACCTGCGCGACGGCACCCCGCACCCGCTGTCCGCGCGCACCGTCCTGCGTCGCGTCCTCGGCCGGTACGCCGAGCAGGGGCTCGCCCCCGTGCTCGGCCTGGAGGTCGAGTGGTACCTCACACGCCGCCTCGACGACGAACCCGGCAACCAGGGCAACGGCTTCGGCCTTCAGGGCCTCGCCCCGCGCGTGAGCGCCGTCAACGCCGGTTACCAGTTCAACCTCGACGCCGCCTACGACACCGTCGCCCCCGTCACCGATCCGCTCGCCCTGCACCTGCTCAAGCTGGGCCTGCCGCTGAGGTCGATGGAGCACGAGTCCGGACCCGGCCAGGTGGAGACCACCTTCAGCCCCATGTCGGCCCTGGACACGGCCGACGCGATGCTGCTGTTCCGTACCGTCACCAAGCGGTTCTGCGCCCGCCGCGGGTACCACGCCTCCTTCATGTCCCAGCCGCTGCTGGACGCCGCCGACCCCAGCGGCTGGCACCTGAACCAGTCCGTCGTCGAGGCCGCCACCGGCCGCAACGTCTTCAGCGCCGAAGGCCTGTCCGGCGGGCTGTCCCCGCAGGGGAAGGCCTACGCCGAGGGCCTGCTGCACTGGGCGCGCGAGCTGTTCGTGCTGTCGGTTCCCACCGTCAACGGCTACCGTCGCCTGGCCGCCGAGCACGCCCTCGCCCCCACCCGTGTCGGCTGGAGCGTCGAGGACCGCACGGCGATGCTGCGGGTCGTCGGCAGCGGCGCCGGCGCCCACATCGAGAACCGCATGGGCGAGCCGTGCGCCAACCCCTACCTGAACATCGCCGCCCAGCTGTTCGCCGGCCTCGAGGGCATGACCGCCGCCCCCGCAGCGCCGGAAACACGCGGCGACGGCCCCGGCCAGGTGGTGCCGCAGTCACTGCGTGAGGCCCTCGACGCCTTCCGCGCCGGCCGCGCAGCACAGCTGCTCGGCACGCCGCTCGCCGCCTGCCTGGCCAAGCTCAAGGAGAGCGAGCTGAGCCGCTTCGAGGCGTGGTGCGTGCAGGCCGCCCCGGCGCCGGGACGCGTCACCGAGTGGGAGCAGCGCGAGTACTTCGGGGCGTTTTGAGGGAGCGCCCCGAACGGCCCGGTGCGACGGGGACGGCGCACCGGGCCACACCCTCAGCCGCCCGCCGAACCACCCGCCCACGGACGAAGGCCGATCGATGATCTCTCGTTACACGCTGCCCGAGATGGCGGACCTCTTCAGCGACCAGTCCCGCTACGCGACCTGGGTCAGGGTCGAGATCCTCGCCACCGAGGCCCAGGTCCGCCTCGGCCGCGTACCGGAGGAAGCCCTCGCGGACATGCGCCGGGCCCCTGTCCCGCTCGCCACCCGGGTCGCCGAGATCGAGAAGGAACGCGACCACGAGGTGCTGTCGTTCCTCGCCGCGTACTGCGAGGACATCCCCGACTCCTCCGCCCGCTGGGTCCACCTCGGCATGACCAGCTACGACCTGGTCGACACCGCCCTCGGCCACACCCTGTCCCGCGCCACCGACCTGCTGACCGGCGCGGGCCGGCGGCTGCGGCGGGTCCTCGTCGACAAGGCGCTGGCGCACTGGGACACGGTGATGGTCGGCCGCACCCATGGCATCCACGCCGAACCCACCACGTTCGGGCACAAGCTCGGCGGTTACGCCTTCGCCGTCGACCGCTCCCTCGCACGGCTCGCCGCGGCCCGCGAGGCCGTCGCCGTCGGCACCATCTCCGGTTCCGTCGGCACGTACTCCCTCATCGACCCGTTCGTCGAGGAGTACGTGTGCGAGGCGCTCGGCCTGGGCGTCGAGGCCGTACCCAGCCAGGTCGTCGCCCGCGACCGGCACGCCCAGCTGCTCCAGGCGGTGGCGGCCCTGGGCGCCTGCATCGAGCAGATCGCCCTGGAGTTGCGGCTGTTGCAGCGCACCGAGGTCCGCGAGGTGGAGGAGCACCGCGCGGTCGCCTACCAGGGGTCCAGTGCCATGCCGCACAAGCGCAACCCCACCACCAGCGAGCGGCTGTGCGGCCTGGCCCGGCTGCTGCGGGGCTATGCCACCGCGTCCCTGGAAAACGTGGCCCTGTGGCACGAGCGGGACCTGGCCCACCAGTCGGTGGAGCGGGTCATCCTGCCCGACAGCCTGTCCGTGGGCCACTTCCAGGCGGTGAAGGCAGCCGACCTGGTGGAGTCACTCACCGTGCACCCGCAGCGGATGCGGGCCCACATCGAGGCCACCGACGGCCTCATCTACAGTTCGTCGGTCCTCGCCGACCTGCTGGGCGACGGTACCGAACGCGAACGGGCCTACCGCTCGGTGCAGGACGCGGCCAACCGCACGATCGCCACCGGGGAGCATTTCGGCACCTCGCTCGCCCAGGAGGGCATCGACCTCGGGACGCTCGGACCCGAGCGCTTCCTCACCCACCACGACGTACTGCGCAGCCGATTGGAGAAGCTTCGTGAGCTGGACGATTGAGCGGGTGGAGGGCACCGCCCTCGACCTGGACGAGGTACTCGAGGTGTACCGCTCGTCGGGCCTGGGCGAGCGGCGCCCCACCGACGACCGGCAGCGCATGGCGGCGATGGTGCGCAACGCCAACCTCGTCCTCGTCGCACGGGATGCCGAGGGCGCGCTCATCGGCATCGCGCGCAGCGTGTCCGACTTCGCCTACGTCACCTACCTGTCGGACATCGCCGTCGCCGGCACCCACCAGCGCTCCGGGATCGGCCGCGCCCTGATCGACGCCACCCGCAAGGAGGCACCGACCGCCAAGATCGTCCTGCTGTCGGCGCCCGCTGCGACGGAGTACTACCCGCACATCGGGTTCACGGCGCACCACTCGGCCTGGGTGCTCAACCCGTAACGGGTCCCAGCTTCCGTCGTCGTCCACTCGACGCGGTCGAGCCCCGCGCTTCAGCGGGACTCGACCGCCGGTTCGTAGGGTCGTGTGCGAGGTGCGGCCCGGCGACCGCCGAGGCCGCGTCCCGGCTGCCGCGTCGGCAGCGCACACGGGCCGTGCAGGACCCTTGGGGGAGGTATGAGTCAGATGACGGCACAGGTGCTGCCGGAGGTTCGCACACCCGCCCCGCACCCGGTGCAGCTGGTCGACGGCGTACCCGCGGTCGCGCCGACCGCGGCGCCGACGGCACGGCGCATCCTGGTCGTGGACCCCGACCTCGGCGACCCGCTGGTACCCCAACTGCGCCGTCACGGCCACGAGGTCATCGGTGTCACCCAGGGCAGCGCGGCGCTGGAGGCGCACGGGGACGCGGACCTGGTGCTGCTCGCTCTGGAGCTGCCCGATCTCGACGGGCTGGAGGTGTGCCGGACCATCCGGTCCGTCAGCCGCGTTCCCGTCATCATCGTGACCGCGCGGCAGTCCGAGCTGGACTGCGTCCTCGGCCTCCAGGCCGGCGCCGACGACTACGTCACCAAGCCGTACGGGCTGCGGGAACTGATGGCCCGCATAGAGGCCGTCGTACGTCGCACCCAGTGGCAGCCGACCGTCACCGAGGAGATCCGGCACGGTTCGCTGCACATCGACGTCAACTCCCGCCGGGTCACTCTGGACGACGTCGAAGTCTCCCTCACACGCAAGGAGTTCGACCTGCTGTGTGTGCTGGCCGCACACCCCGGCACGGTCATACCGCGCAAGCAGCTGCTGCGGCACGTGTGGGGCGACTCGTGGTCCCGGCGCACCGTCGACACCCACGTCAGCAGCCTGCGCGGCAAGCTCGGCGACAGCGGCTGGATCGTGACGGTGCGGGGGGTGGGTTTCAAACTGGGCCACCAGTGAAGGCCCGCCGCCCAGGGGACACCCCCACGGCCCCGACGGCGGACCGGCTCAGCGGGCCGCCCCCCGGCAGTCCGTGCTGGTGCGGAGTTCGTCGGCGAGCAGCTGCCACAGCGCGGAATACCCGCTCATCAGCCCGGCCAGCTGGTCGGCGCAGTGCGGGGGCAGGTTGGAGATGATGCGCCGACGGTCCCCGGCGATCAGCGCGCACGCGTCCAGCAGCCGCAGCATGCTGCGCCCCACCTCGTTCAGCCGCAGCGACGGATCCCGCCGCAGCGACTCGAGCATGGCGAACAACTCGTCGGCCGACCGTGTCTCCTCGGCCCGCTCCCGCCCCTCCTGCTCACGCGCTTCGCGTGTCCCACGGCCGGCCGTGGCCAGGCCGCGCTGACGGGGCGGCACCGGGTCGTCGCCGCGCAGCAGCCGGTCCCGCACGTCCGCTACGGTCGCCGGGGAGATCCCGGCCTGCCGGGCGATCGTCCGCAGCGACGCCTTCGGGTCGGCCCGCAGCAGTTCCCCGGCCAGTTCCCGCGCCCGGACCGTGCTCAGCGGCCGGGTACGCCCGTCCAGCCCGACCCGCCGCTCGCACCGCGGCAGCCCGGTCAGCCGCGCCCGCAGCTCGGAGACCTTCTTCGCCGACAGACCCGCGACCACCGCCACGGCCCGGTCCGACCACTGGGGCCGCTCGGCGACGATCCGCTCGGCGGCGGCGATCCTGTCTGCCACCGGCAGCGGGCGGCCCTGCGTGACGTTCATCATCACCGCCAGCAGCGCCGCGTCCTGCCGGGAACCGTCGAAGAAACGGGCCTGGATGTGCGTGCGGCCCTTCAGCCGCGCGGCCCGCACCCGGTGCAGCCCGTCGATGACGGACAGGCTGGGGCGGTGCACGAAGATCGGTGGCAGTCCGCTCTCCACCTGCGCCAGGGTCAACGCCCACTCGCTGTCCACCCCGCCCGAGCGCGGAGTGAAGGAAGCCGTCAGATCAGCCAGCCGCACCCGCTCCACGGGCGCGTCGCGCAGTGCGTCCTTCAGGGCGAGCAGACGCTCCGAGCTGCCGTCGGGGTGCATGCGCACGGTCTGATGGTCCATCACCGCGACTCCTTGTGGACGCAACCGGCCTGACGGGCCGGAAACGGGCCCGGAGTGCGGACCGTGGCAATTCGCCCTGACAACCGGCTGACAAACCCCTGACACCGGCCCGCCGCGACCGCGCCGCACCCACGCCCACGGCTCGCCGAAACCCGCAGGTCGCGACGAAAGCCCAGCTCAAGAACCGGTGGGCAGCGCGGGCAGGGCCCTGCCCGGCCACCATCGGCACACCAGCGGGGGTCGAGCGGCTCCTGTTGGACTTTCTTGCGCTGCTCACCGTGCGCGGTGCCGCGCCGTCCGGGCGGCCCCAGCACCGCCGACGGGCGCTCCCACGCCACGTGCCCGTGCGGACAGGCGAGTTGAGCGAGGTGAGCGACCGTGGCGACGACCATCGAAAATACGGCGGACACAGCGCAGCAGGCGCCCGGGCGCAGCATACGGCTCATGCTGCTCCCGCTGATGATCGCGATGCTGCTGTCCCAACTGGACAACATGATCGTGGGGACCGCGATGCCCACGATCGTCGGAGACCTGGGCGGTCTCGAACACCTCTCCTGGGTGGTCACCGCGTACACCCTGGCGACCGCCGCGGCCACCCCGATCTGGGGCAAGCTCGGCGACCTGCACGGCCGGAAGAACCTTTTCCTCACGTCCGTGGTCGTCTTCCTGGCCGGTTCGGCGCTCAGCGGCATGTCCCAGGACATGGGCCAGCTGATCGGCTTCCGGGTGATCCAGGGCCTGGGCGCGGGCGGACTCATGGCCGGTGTCATGGCGATCGTCGGGGAGCTGGTGCCACCCCGCGAACAGGGCCGCTACCAGGGCATGCTCGCCGCCGTCATGGCCCTGTCCATGATCGGCGGCCCGCTGGTAGGCGGCGCGATCACCGATCACCTCGGCTGGCGCTGGGCTTTCTACATCAACCTGCCGATCGGCGTCCTCGCCCTGGCCATGGCCGCGGTGGTGCTGCGGCTGCCGGTACGACGCAGCAGCGCCCGCATCGACTACTTCGGCGCGGCCCTGCTGATGGCGGGCATCACCGCGATCGTCCTGGTGGCCACCTGGGGCGGCACCGAGTACGCGTGGGGTTCGGACGTCATCGTCACGCTGATCGTGGGCGGTGCGCTCTGCCTGGGCGCGTTCGTCTTCTGGCAGACCCGGGCGGCGGCGCCCGTGGTGCCGCTGCACATCTTCCGCAGCCGCAACTTCTCGCTGATGACGGTCACCGGGTTCGTGATGGGCTTCGTGATGTTCGGAGCGGTGCTGTTCCTGCCGCTGTACCAGCAGGCCGTGCAGGGAGCCTCGGCGACCAATTCCGGGCTCCTGCTGCTGCCGATGATGAGCGCGATGATCGTCGTCGCGATGGTGGCTGGCCGGATCACCAGCGGCACCGGACGCTACAAGGCCTTCCCGGTGGCCGGCGGTGCCCTGATGCTGGTCGGCATGCTTCTGCTGTCCCGCATGGACACCTCGACCTCGCGGACCGAGGCGGCTGTGTACATGGCCGTACTCGGTGCGGGCCTCGGCTGCCTGATGCAGGTGATGATGCTCATCTCGCAGAACAGCGTGGACATCCGGGACATCGGCGCGGCCTCGGCCGTCATCACCCTCTTCCGCATGCTGGGCAGCTCCTTCGGCGTCGCCGTGATGGGCGCGCTGTTCAACCGCCGGGTGCTCGAGGTGATGGCCGACCGGACACCGGGCCGGCCGCCGCTGGCGCATGCCCAGCTCGACGCGGCGAGTCTGGACCGGCTGAACCCCGCGGTGCACGAGGCCTACCGGTACGCCACGGCGGCCGGCACGCACAGCGCGTTCCTGGTCGGCTCGCTGGCCGGCGCCGCCGCCCTCGTGGCGGGACTGCTGGTGCGCGAGGTCGCCCTGCGCAGGACGCCGGGGCCCGGGGCTGGAGCCGTGGACCTCTGACGCCCGTCGGCACAAGCGGCACTGCCCGCGGTTCGAGGGTTTCTCGAGCGGACCTCCGATTCCGCCGCGAATACTGAGGTGGCGAGATCGAACAGGATGCGGCGGGCCCGCCCGCACACCGCCTCCACCCGAGGGACTGAGCGCCGACTCCGGCACCCCAGGCACCGGCGCCCCCGGCAACCCTCCTCCTGCCGCGGCCGCCCGAGTGGCGACCCCACCTGGCCGGCCACGAACGGCGGCTGACCGCGCGGCGACCCCGCGCAGCCCCACCCGGCACCTCCCGTACGCCAACAGGCGCCTACGGGAGGTGCCGTGCGTCCAGCCCCAGGACCACGCCTTCCACATCGACGGCACCCACGGCACCCCGCGTCCCCCACCCCGAACCCCGCACCTCCCAGCCGGACTAGTCGGATCCGAGTCGCGGTTGAGCGCCCCCACCGACGGTGGCGGAGGAAGGAGGCGCTGTGGACGGTACGCGCGGAGGTGAGCGGGACGGTCGGTGCACCGGCCCCACGGCGGGGCCGCCGCTGACGGCAGTCTCTTCGTTCTGCCCGGAACACCGGGAAACCACCACGACCCCCGGGAGCGACGCCCGGCCTGCCCGCCTCACCGGTGTGGCCGCGCCGCCGGTCCGCCGCCCCCGTACGCCGAGCGGAGTGTCCTTGTGAGCAGCGGACGTATGGAAGTGTGCCTCGTCGGCGCCGGACCGCGCGGGCTTTCCGTGCTGGAGCGGTTGTGCGCACAGGAGCGCAAGTCCCCCCGCTGGGACCACGTCACCGTGCACGTGGTCGAACCGGCGCCACCCGGCGCGGGCCGCGTGTGGCGGCCCTCGCAGTCCCGGCATCTGCTGATGAACACCGTCGCCTCCCAGGTGACGGTCTACACCGATGCCAGCGTCGGCATCGAGGGCCCTCTGGAGGAGGGCCCGAGCCTCTACCAGTGGGCCAAGGCGCTCGGACCGAGCGCGCTCACCCCGGGCGACGGCACCACCTACGACGACGAGACGCTCGCCGAGGCCCGAGACCTGGGGCCGGACACCTACCCCACCCGTGCCCTGTACGGGCAGTACCTGGGCTGGGTGTTCCAGCAGGTGACGGCGAACGCGGCCGCGCACGTGACGGTACGCGTGCACGCACAGCGGGCGGTCGCCCTGGACGACGGTGACAGCGGGCTCGGCGGGACGGGGCCGCAGACCGTGCTCCTGGCCGATGGCACCCGGCTGACCGGGCTGTCCGCGATCGTACTGGCACAGGGTCACCTGCCCGTCGTACCCGGCCCCGCCGAGCAGGAACTGTCCGGCTTCGCCGCCCGGCACGGCTTGACCTACATCACCCCCGCGAACCCGGCCGATGTCGACCTCGACTCCATCGCGCCCGGCGAGGGTGTGCTGCTGCGCGGTCTCGGCCTGAACTTCTTCGACTACATGGCCCTCTTCACGCGCGCCCGCGGCGGCGTCTTCGAACGTGTCGACGGCCGTCTGGTCTACCGACCCTCCGGCCGCGAGCCACGCCTGTACGCCGGTTCCCGCCGCGGTGTGCCGTACCAGGCGCGCGGCGAGAACGAGAAAGGCGCCCACGGCCGTCACCTGCCGCGGCTGCTGACCGCCGAGCACATCGCGGCCCTGCGTGCGCCGGACCGCGGACCCATCCGGTTCGGCACCGACCTGTGGCCGTTGATCTCCAAGGAAGTGGAGAGCGTCTACTACGAGGCGCTGCTGACCCCCCGGCAAGGCGCAGCCCGCGCCGCGGACTTCGCCGCTCGCTACCTGCGCGCCGAGCCCGGCCCGCAGCGGGACCGGCTGCTGGCCGAGGCCGACGTGGACACGGCCGAGCGGTGGGACTGGGAGCGGGTGGCCCGGCCCCACGGCAACCGCGTCTTCCCGGATCTGTCCGCCTTCCGCGCCTGGCTGCGGGACCACCTGGACGAGGACGTCCAAAACGCCCGGGAGGGCAACATCTCCGGCCCGCTCAAAGCGGCCTTGGACGTGCTGCGGGATCTGCGCAACGAGGTGCGCCTGGCCGTCGACCACGGCGGTCTGGACGGCGACTCCCACCGTGACGAACTGGACGGCTGGTACACGCCGCTCAACGCCTACCTGTCCATCGGCCCGCCCGCCTCCCGCATCGATGAGATGGCCGCGCTGATGGACGCGCGCGTTCTGGAGGTCCTCGGCCCCGGACTGCGGGTCGGCACCGAGGCGGACGGTCCTGAGGGCCCCCGCTTCACCGGCACCAGCGACATTCCCGGTGTCCTGGTCCGGACGACAGCGTTGATCGAAAGCCGGCTGCCGGAGATCGACCTGCGGCGGACCGCCGATCCGCTGCTGGCCCACCTGCTGAGGACCGGCCAGTGCCGCCCGTACAGCATCCCCGGTCGGGGTGACGGCCCGGACTACGAGACCGGCGGTCTCGCCGTCACCGAGCGGCCCTACCGACTGCTGGACGCCCAGGGAGAGCCGCATCCGCGGCGCTTCGCCTACGGTGTGCCCACCGAGTCCGTGCACTGGGTGACCGCCGCGGGCATCCGGCCCGGCGTCGGCTCGGTGACACTGGAGGACTCCGACGCCATCGCGGGTGCCGTGCTGAGCCTGCCGGAGCCGGCGACCGCACCGGCACCGGTGACCACACCGGCCCCTCCGGCGGTACGGGCGGACCGGACAGCGCGCGGCAGCGACACCCCGACGAGGGCAGCGGCATGACGACCAGTCACCCGGGCCCCGGAAACGCGGAGAACATCCCGCCCGGCAGCGGCTCCGCCCCGCCCGACACCGTCCTGGAGCCCCCCACGGGCTCCGCCCTCACGCCCGGCGCCGACCTGGACAGCGGCCTGCTCTCCCCGGTCAGGGCCGGCACCCCCGTGGAAGCGGTCGTGAGCGACACCGCCTGGCTGCAGGCGATGCTGGACGCGGAGGCGGCCCTGGCCCGGGCGCAGGCCCGTTGCGGCACCGTGCCCGCGGCGGCCGCCGCCGCGATCACCGTCGCCGCCCGCGCCGAACGGCTGGACCTGGTTCAGCTGGCCAGGGCCGCACGGGAGACCGCGAACCCGGTCGTCGGAATGATCAAAGCACTGACGGCAGTGGTGGCCGACGACGCCCCGGAGGCCGTCGAGTACGTGCACCGGGGCTCCACCAGCCAGGACATCCTCGACACGGGTGCGATGCTGGTGGCCCGGCAGGCGCTGCGAATCGTCGTCGGTGACCTGCGGGCCACGGAGGCCGTGCTCGCCACGCTGGCCGCCGAGCACCGCGACACGGTGATGGCCGGCCGCACGCTGGCCCTGCACGCCGTACCGACCACGTTCGGACTGAAGGCGGCCGGCTGGCGGCAGCTCGTGCTGGAGTCCGCCACCCGCCTGGAGCAGGTCGCCGACAGGCTTCCGGTGTCCCTGGGCGGCGCGGCCGGCACGCTGGCGGGCTACCTCCAGTACGCCGGTGAGGGCACCGGCCAGCACGCCCTCGTCGACGAACTCACCGCGGCCTTCGCCCAGGAGACACAGCTGGCCGAGCCCGTGCTGCCCTGGCACGCGCTGCGCACGCCGATCGCCGACCTGGGCGCCGCCCTCGCACACACCGCGGGCGCGCTGGGCAAGATCGCCGCCGATGTGCTGGTGCTGGCCCGCACCGAGGTCGGCGAGGTGGCCGAACCGCAGGTGGCGGGCCGCGGGGTGTCCTCGGCCATGCCGCACAAGCGCAACCCCGTCCTGGCCACGCTGATCCGCTCAGCCTCGCTGCAGGTACCCGCGTTGGCCGCGGTCCTGACGCAGTGCCTGGTCGCCGAGGACGAACGGTCGGCGGGTGTGTGGCACACCGAATGGCTGCCGCTGCGCGAGTGCCTGAGGCTGACCGGTGGAGCCGCGTGCACCGCCCTCGAACTGGTCCGCGGGCTCACCGTCCACCCGGACCGGATGCGCGCGAACCTCGAGGCGACCGGCGGCCAGGTCGCCTCCGAGCGGGTCTCCGCCGTGCTGGCCCCCAGGCTGGGCAAGGCGGCGGCCAAGGACCTGCTGGCAAAGGCGTCGCTGGTGGCCGCCGAGACCTCCCGGTCGCTGGCCGAGGTCCTTGCCGAACTCCCCACACTGCGGGGCGTTTTCGGCCCTGGCGAGCCCGCCGCACTGCTGGACGCGGCCGGCTACACGGGCGCGGCCGGCGCTTTGGTCGACCGGGCGCTGACCGGCGCCCAGGGCACCTCAACACATTCTCACCTGGGAGCGAAATGAGCGGCGTGGACACGGACGTCATCGTTGTCGGAGCCGGTCCGGTCGGGCTGATGCTGGCGTGCGAACTGCGGCTGGCCGGCGTCGGCTGCGTCGTGCTGGAGAAGTCGACGGAGCCGACGGACCAGTCCCGGGCACTGGGCTTCACGGCACGTACCATCGAAACCTTCGACCAGCGGGGACTGCTGCCCCGGTTCGGCGGTTTCGACACCATCCCCATCGGCCACTTCGGCGGCGTCCCGCTCGACTACCGGGAGGTGCCGGGCGGTTCCTACGGCGCCAAGGGCGTGCCGCAGTCGCTGACGGTGGCCGTCCTGAACGACTGGGCCGGGGAACTCGGCGTCGAGGTGCGCCGCGGCTGGGAGGTCACCGGCCTGGACGCCGGTGACGAGGCGGTCGAGGTGACGGTGACCGGGCCGGAGGGCCCCGGCCGGCTGCGCGCCGCCTACCTGGTGGGCTGCGACGGCGGACGCAGCACCGTGCGCAAGAAGGCGGGCATCGACTTCCCCGGCCACGACGCCACCATCGAGATGGCGTTCGCCGAGGTCGTCGGGGTCACCGGGGTGCGTCCACGGCCCAACGGCGAACGCGTCCCGGGCGGTATGGTGCTCGCCTTCCAGCAGGGCCCGGACATCTTCCGCGTCACCTACTACGACGCCGGCGTGGTCCCCCGCAAGGGCGACGAGCCGCCGTCCTTCGAGGAGGTGGCCGCCGCCTGGCTGCGGCTGACCGGCGAGGACATCCGGGGCGGCACACCCCGGTGGATCGGCAAGTTCACCGACGCCACCCGGCAGGCGAACCAGTACCGCAAGGGCCGGGTGTTCCTGGCCGGAGACGCCGCCCACATCCATCTCCCCATCGGCGGCCAGGGCATGAGCGCGGGCGTGCAGGACGCGGTGAACCTCGGCTGGAAACTGGCGCTCGCCGTCCAGGGCCGCGCACCGGAAGGTCTGCTCGACACCTACCACGCCGAACGGCACCCGGTGGGCGCCCGCGTTCTGGTCAACACCCTCACCCAGCGCAGCCTGTACATCACGGGCGAGCACATGCAGCCGATGCGCGAGCTGTTCGCCGAGCTGATGGAGCTGCCCGAGGTCCGCAAGCACCTCATCGGCATGGTCACCGGCCTGGACATCCGCTACGACATGGGAACGGAGGGGCATCCGCTGCTGGGCCGACGACTGCCGGCCGCCGAACTGGTCGACGAGACGGGAGAGCGCGGCAAGACGTCGACGCTTCAGCTGCTGCACGCCGCGCACGGGGTGGTGCTCGACCTGTCGGGTGACGAGCGGGTGCGCGAGGCCGCGGGCCCGTGGCGCGACCGGGTCGACGTCGTGTCCGCGTCGCTGCACGCCGCCGACGGGGACGACCCGTTCGACGGCGCCGCCGCCCTCCTGGTGCGCCCGGACGGATACGTCGCCTGGGCCGCCCCGGCCGGCTCCGGCCCCGCGGGTCTCACCGACGCGCTCACCCGCTGGTTCGGCGAGGAGGTGGACGCGGCATGACGGACCACAGCCAGGCCCGGCACGAGGGCAGGATCGCCCTGATCACCGGCGCCAACAAGGGCCTCGGTCTGGAGACGGCACGCCAACTCGGCGCACGCGGGGCGACCGTCCTGCTGGGAGCACGCGACCTCCGGCGGGGCAAGCCGGCCGCCGACGCGCTCGCCGCCGAGGGACTCGACGCGCACCCGCTGCTGCTCGACGTGACGGACCCGGCCTGTGTGGCGGACGCCGCCGCCTGGATCGACGAGCGCTACGGACGACTGGACATCCTGGTCAACAACGCGGGCATCACCGGCGCCTTCTCCGGCCCGCCCAGCGCCGCCACCGCCGGGCAACTGCGCAAGGTGTACGAAACGAACGTCTTCGGCGTGCTGACGGTGACCAACGCCATGCTGCCCCTGCTGCGCCGTTCCCCGGCCGGTCGCATCGTCAACGTGTCCTCCACGGTGGGCTCATTGACACTCAACGCGGACTTCACCTCCGAGTTCGCCGGCTACAACCTGGTGACCTACCAGTCCTCCAAGACGGCTCTGAACGCCCTCACGATCGCCTACGCCAAGGAACTGCGGGACACACCGATCAAGGTCAACGCGGCCAACCCGGGTTTCACCGCGACCGACATGAACAACCACCGCGGCCACCAGACGGTCGAAGAGGGCGTCGTCACCGCCGTTCGGCTGGCGCTTCTCGGCCCTGACGGACCCACCGGCACCTCGCAGGACGACACCGGCACGGTCCCCTGGTGAACCCACGCACAACGAAGCCCTCTGCGGGGCCGGCACCGGGGAGTCCCGGCGCCGGCCCCGCAGAGGGCTTGTCGGCGGCGCGGCCGCTCAGCCGGTGACGAACTCCACCAGGACCGGGCCGAGGATCTCCGGCAGGACCCGATGCCACACCCCGGGCAGCTCCAGCCGCCGCCCGTTGGGCAGTGCCGCCGCGGTCGCCTTCGCGGCCTCGAGCAGCCAGTCGCCGGTGTGGTCGCTGTTGACGACCACCGTCTCCACCCGCATCGAGGCCATCCGCTCGACGGGCACGCGGCCGTCACCCATGACGGCGGTGTCGTACGGAAGGGTGTGCGCGAGTGCCTCGTTCGACGACCACAGCGGGCTGTCCTTCCACTCCTGGATCCACTCCGGCGGGAAGCCCACGTGTTCGGCCAGGAAGTACTCGACGGCCTCGCCGCGCCGGTCCTGGGCGAGCAGCGAGTCGAGGTGCTCGGCGAAACCGTCCGGCGGGGTGCGGAAGCCCGGGACCCGGTAGGGCGGTTCCAGCAGCGCCAGCTTGCTGATCGGCGCGCCGGCCATGGCCGCCTCCAGTGCCAGGATCGCCCCGCTGGACCCGCCGAACACCACAGCCTCGCCGCCCGCGTCGGCGATGACCGCCTCCATGTCCTCGATCTCCCGCTGCACCGCGTAGGAGGGGGAGTCCCCGCTCTGGCCACGCCCGCGCCGGTCGTAGGCGTAGACGGTGCAGTGCTCGGCCAGGTGCGGGACGAGAGTGTCGAAGGCCGTGTGATCGCGGAAGCCACCGCCGAGCAGCACGATCGGGGGACCCTGCCCGGCCTTCTCGTAGGCGATGGTGGTGCCGTCCCGCGATACGACCTTGTGCATCACTCTCTCCTGTCCCAACCATTGCGGAATGTCCGAAAAAAGGACGCGTTCCTGACGGCGTTCGGGTTCTGCCCGAAAAATACCCGGGTATTTCACGGGCGGTCAACGCGGAATGGTTGGACAGCGCCATGTGCAACCTGGAATTTCCGCAGTCGAACACCGTGGAATGCGATCGGAGCACTGTGATCCTGGCCCCTGCTCATTTACCCTGGGCCGCTGAGCCGGCCGCACCGCCGGGGCCCCACCAGTATTCGAGGCCGGGTCAGGAAAATCGGGCCGGGGTATTTCGAGTGTTCCGGGGACCGAGAACCACGACCGGAAGAGACCTGGAGCGGGCCGTGTCGACGGTCCCCGACCGATCAAGGTAGGAGTTATGACCTCCCAGACCCGCACCGCACTGGTCATCGGCGGCGGCATCGCCGGCTCGACCGTGGCCATGGCTCTCCAGCGAGCCGGAATCGAGGCCACCGTCCATGAGGCCTACCACGTCACGGCCGACGGCATCGGCGGTGGCCTGAGCCTCGCCCCCAACGGTGTCAACGCCCTCGACGCGATCGGCGTCGGCGACGTCATCCGACGCGTCGGCACCCCTATGCGGGGAACCGTCCTGCACACCGCCGACGGCGAGCTGCTCGGCGAGGTCACCCTCCCCGCCGAACTGCCGCCTTCCCGGTTCGTCTGGCGGGGCGACCTGTACCGGGCGCTGTTCGACGAGGCGACCGCCCGCGGCATCCGCACCCTGCACGGCAAGCGGCTGGTGCACGCGGAGGACACCGGCGACGGCATCACCGCCCACTTCTCCGACGGCACCCGGGCAAGCGCCGACATCCTGGTCGGCACGGACGGCATACGCTCCACGGTGCGCACCCTCATCGACCCGGCCGCACCCCAGCCGCAGTACGCCGGCCTGCTGGGCTTCGCCGCTCCGCTGGCCGACACCGGACTGCCGGGCACCGGCGGCAAGCTGCACGTCAGCTACGGCACCGGGGGCTCCTTCGGCCACCTGGTGCACGACGACGGCTCCGGCGGCTGGTTCGTCAACCTGCCGCATCCCGAGCCGCTGACGCTGGCCGGGGCCAGGCAGACCGCGCAGGAGCAGTGGCTCGACACGCTGCGCCGCGCGTTCGCCGACCAGTGTGCCCCGGCCGCGGACCTGCTGGCCCGTACCGACCCGGCCGACCTGCTGATCACCGGCCCGCTGGAGACCATGCCGCCGGTGCCCACCTGGAGCCGCGGCCGGACGGTGCTGGTCGGCGACGCCGTGCACGCGGCCTCTCCCAGCTCCGGGCAGGGCGCCTCGCAGGCCATCGAGAGCGCGGTGCAGCTGGCCCGCTGCCTGCGCGATCTGCCCTACGAGGAGGCGTTCGCGGCGTACGAGTCACTGCGCCGGGCGCGCGTGGAGCGGATCATCGCCCTGGCCGCCCGCACCAACGCCAGCAAGGCCAGCCCCCTCGCGCGCGGACCACGCGACCTGAAGCCGGAGCCGCTGGACTGGCAGTTCACCTATCGCATCGACTGGGAAGCCCCTGTCGCCGCGGACGCGGGCAAGGCCGAGAACGCCGCCTGACGCCCTTTGCTAGCCATCCGGCATTCTATGGTCGAACACATTCTCGACTTTCGCTTGAATTCCACTCGAGAAACACTCGAAAACGGCACCCCAATGCACTCGATTTGCTTGTAAATTCCTAGACGGTCCGCTCGGGCGACTATTCCGCGAGGGGTGCTCGTGCCATGATGGTGCGCATCGGCGCTCGACGTCGTGGGCGGATGCGTCTCCGACGCTTCATAGGGAGAGCGGATAGTGGAAACTCGCGTCATAGTGGTCGGCGCAGGTCCCGTCGGATTGATGCTCGCGGGTGAAATCAGACTGGGCGGCGCGAATGTCACCGTCTACGACAGACTGCCCGCACCATCCGGAGAATCCCGCGCCCTCGGCTTCACCAAGCGCGTCGGCGAGATCTTCGACCAACGCGGACTGCTCACCCGGCTCGGCGAGTACCGCCAAGGCCAGCGGGGCCACTTCGGCGGCGTCGGCTACGACCTGGGCAAACTGGACGAGAGCCATCACGGAGTGCTCGGACTGCCGCAGTCGCGCACCGAGGCCATGCTCACCGACTGGCTGACCGAACTGGGCGTCCCCATCCGCCGCGGCTACGAGGCCGTCGCCTTCACCGAGACCGCCGACGGCGTGGAGCTGGCCCTCGACGGCCCCGAGGGCCGCCACCACGACACCGCCGCCTACCTGGTCGGCTGTGACGGCCCCGACAGCACCATCCGCACGCTGGCCGGTATCGCCGCGCCCGGCTGGGAGTCCGAACGTGGAATGTACATGGCCGACGTGACGGGCATCGAGCTCCGCCAACGGCCCACGGGCGAGCACGTTCCGGGCGGCAACATGATCCTGGCCACCAATCTCGGCGACGGCTACTACCGGGTGCTCATCCACGACAAGAGCCTGCCTGCGCACCCCGACTCCGCCACCCTGACCTTCACCGACGTCGCCGACGCCTGGCAGCGCATGACCGGCGAGTCCATCCACCACGGCAGCGCCCGCTGGATGGCCGCCTTCGGCAACGGCGCCGGCCTTGCCACCACCTACCGCAAGGGCCGGGTCCTGCTCGCCGGAGACGCCGCTCACGCCACTCCGCCCCTGGCCGGCTGGGGCCTGAGCACCGGTATCCAGGACGCGGTCAACCTCGGCTGGAAACTGGCCGCGGTGACCACCGGACGCGCCCCCGAGAGCCTTCTCGACACCTACCACACCGAGCGGTACCCCCTCGGCGAGCAGCTGCTGCGCAACACCCACGCCGCCACCGCCCTGTACCTCAGCGGCGAGGAGATGGAACCCCTGCGCAGCGTCATGCGGGAACTGATGGAGGACAAGAGCGCCGCCGAGCACTTCGCCGGAATGGTCAGCGGCCTCGGCGTCCACTACGGCACCTGCCCCGGCGACCACCCGCTGCTCGGCCGGCGCCTGTCCCCCGACCGCACCCTCGACCTGCCCGGAGGCCACCGTGTCCGGGTCGCCGAACTGCTGCACACGGGCCGCGGGGTGCTCATCACCGCCGACGGCTCCGAGGAGCCGCAGCACCTGGCGGCCGGCTGGGCGGACCGCGTCGACCTCGTCACCGGAACCTGGGCGCCGGCAGACACCCCCCACGTGCCGCCGCACCCGCTGGACGCCGTACTGGTCCGCCCCGACGGCTACGTCGCCTGGGCGGCGCCCGGCGGCGCCGACCTGACCGGAGCACTGGAGCTGTGGTTCGGTCCGGCCCGCGTGACCGCGGGCATCTAGCGTCCCAGACCCAAGACCTCGGAAGATCCGAGACCCCCAGACAAGAGGAGATCAGGGAGCGATGACCGCACCCATTCTGGTCACGGGTGGCACGGGCACGCTGGGGAGCCACGTCGTTCCCCTGCTGCAGCAGGCCGGCCGCGACGTACGCATCCTGGCGCGCAAGCCCCGTGAGTCCGCCAACGGTATCGAGTATTTCGCTGTCGACCTGTTCACCGGGCAGGGTATCGACGAGGCGCTGCGCGGCGTGGAGACCGTGCTGCATCTCGCCGGTGCCAACAAGGGCGACGACAAGGTCGCCCGCACCCTGGTGACGGCCGCGAAGAAGGCCGGTGTCCGGCACATCGTCTACATCTCGGTCATCGGCACCGACACCATGCCGCTGGGCTGGTTCAAGACCCAGCTCGAGGCGGAGAAGATCATCACGGGTTCCGGCATCCCGTGGACCATGCTGCGCGCCGCGCAGTTCCACGACATCGTGTGGATGATGGCGCAGAAGATGTCCAAGATGCCGATCATTCCCGTGCCCGGCGGCCTGCAGTTCCAGCCGGTGGACTCGCGCGAGGTGGCGGCCCGCCTGGCCGAGCTGACCCTGGGTGAGCCGGCCGGCCGCGTGCCCGACCTGGCGGGCCCGAAGGTCTACCCGCTCGGCGACCTGCTGCGCAGCTACCTCAAGGCACATGGCAAGAGCCGTCCGATGCTCCCGATGCGCATGCCCGGGAAGGCCGGCAAGGCCTACCGCGCCGGCGACAACCTGGCCCTCAAGGGCAATGACGTGGGCAAGCGCACCTGGGAGGAGTACGTCCGCGAGCGCGCGGCCGCCTGAACGACCCGCTCCATTCACCTCGCTGCCGGGACCCCGTACCAGGGTCCCGGCAGCGGCGTTTTCCGGCCCACGGCAGGGCGCACGGCGACGACCGGCACACCTCCCGGCGCGGGACGAGTCCGGCCGCCGCACAGCACCGGTGCTCAGCGCGGCCCCAACTCCCTTACGAGCGCCTGCTCAAGCGGCGTCAGCGGTACGTTCCCGCACAACCGCTCCGGGTGGCCCGGGGCCGGCCCCTTCAGCGGGCCGACCGGTTCCCGGGGCGCGGCGTGCCGGAGCGCGCCGACCGTCCCCTCGGGCTCGGGCCCGGTGTAGAACGTGCCGTACACGACCATGGCACGGTAGATCTCGCGCAGTACACGGCGCGGGCGCAGCAGCTTCCACACGGCCGGCCTCCTCGAGTTGTCGCGGCGACAGTCATCCACGCCACCTTCCGGCGCAGCGACGGAGAAACACCGCAGATCCGCTCGAGCTCCAACCCAGCCGCACTGGGCGCCGCCCGGATCCCCACCGGACGCACACCGGACCGGAGCCGGACCCGCGTCGGACGCACGCCGGGCCCGCCCACGACCCCCGCTCGACGGGCTCCGACCGCTCGCGGCCCCTACCGCCCGCCCCCCGGAACCACCCACGGCCGCCGCCCGCTCCCGCGCAGCTCCTCGTACCGCGCCACCAGCGACGACACGGCTCGACGGCGCATCCGGGCCACAGTGCCCACGCCGTCCGCCGCTGCCAGGTCCAGGCCGCGCGCGGACGGTAGCGGCAACCCGCCTGTTCAACTGCGCCCGCGCTTGCGCACTCGGACATCGGGCCCGCCGGTTAGATCGAAGACACCGTGCCATGCGAACCGAGAGAGGGCTCCATGACCCACATCGTCCATCCCGGGGACCGGCCCGAGGGCCGCCGCGGCTTCGAGATCGTCCTGTCGACCAAGATGACCGACGGAGCGGCTTCCCTGGTGGAGACCCACCAGGGACCGGCCTGGTCCGGCCCGCCGCTGCACACGCACGCAGAGTCCACGGAGACCTACTTCGTCGTCTCCGGCAAGCTGCTCGTCCAGCTCGACGACGAGGTCGTCGAACTCGGCCCGAGCGCCATGGCCCACATCACCAGCGGCACCCGGCACACCTGGGCGACCCCGCCCGGTGAGGGCGCGCACTTCCTGACGCTGCACATGCCGGGCGGCTACGAGAACTACCACCCCACCGCGCTGCAGGCCGAGAAGGACAACGGCGGCCCGCTGACCCAGGAGGACCTCTTCAAGATCGCCGCCCGGTTCGACTGGCGTCCGGCCGGCGACCAGCCGATGCGTCTGACCCCGGACGGCCGGCTGGTCCCGGCCGCGCAGGCCGACGACGAGGCCGCCCGCCTGCGCGAGGAGTGGCTGAAGGCCAACGGTAAGCCGGTCGAGGTCCAGCCCATCCACGAGGACGGCTTCTACGACAAGGCCGGCCAGAACGCCTGATCGCCCCAGCCCCACAAGGAGCACCCCGTGAGCGACCTGAAGATCGCCGTCATCCTCGGCAGCACCCGTCCCGGCCGCAATGGCAAGGCCGTCGCCGACTGGGTCATGGACCAGGCTGGCGCCCGCACCGCCGCCGAATACGAACTGATCGACCTCGCCGACCATCCGCTGCCGTTCCTGGACGAGCCCGTCCCGCCGGCCCGCGCCCGGGGCCAGTACCAGAACGACCACAGCAAAGCCTGGGCCGAGACGATAGCCGCGTTCGACGGCTACATCTTCGTCACCCCGGAGTACAACCACTCCGTCCCCGCCGGGCTGAAGAACGCCATCGACTACCTGTGCGTGGAGTGGCACAACAAGGCTGCCGCCTTCGTGTCGTACGGCACTCTCGGCGGCGCCCGAGCCGTCGAGCACCTGCGCGCCATCGCCAGCGAACTCCAGATGGCCCATGTCCGCCAGCAGTTGTCGTTCTCGATGTTCACCGACTTCGAGCACTGGTCCCTGTTCAAGCCCGGCGAGCAGCACGACGAGTCCGTGCCGGTCATGTTCGACCAGCTGGAATCCTGGGCCCGCGCACTCAAGACCGTCCGGTCGTGAAGACCGCGCGGTGAAGGCCGTGCGGCCCTGAGGGTTCCAGGTGCCCCGGCATCGAGCCCGCACCGTGCTCGAGAGGCTCGACGCCCACCGGAGTCCTCTTCGCGCGCCTCTCGACGATCACTCGAACCCCCCGCCCCCGACCGGCACCGTGCACAGGCCCCCACTGCCGCCGTGAGCCGGTGCCGACGTCGGTGTCCACCAGGGACACGGGATCGGAGACCTCAGGCACGGCCGGACCCTGGCGCGATCACCGTCGCACCCGCACCCGCTGGCGCCCCGCACCGGGTGGCGAAACCCTGCCGTCCGCACGGCCGCGCACCGCATGATGCACTCACAACTCACTGGAGGGGGACGGCAGATGAGCGTGGAGGCACCTGCTGTGGGCGGGGGACACGGCCACGCCGTGGTGATCGGCTCCAGCATCGCGGGGCTCACCGCGGCGCGGGCCCTGGCCAACTTCATGGACCGGGTCACCGTCATCGAACGCGACCGGCTGCCCCGCGGACCCGGGCGGCGCCGGGGCGTCCCCCAGGCACGGCACACGCACACCCTCGCCGCCGCCGCCCACCAGGGCCTGGAAGAGCTGTTCCCCGGCATCGGCCGGGACCTCACCGACGCCGGAGCGGTCCGGGTCCGGATGCCGCAGGACATGCTGCTGCTCGGCCCGGGCGGCTGGCTGCCTCGGTTCGACAGCGGACTGTCCGTGCTGAGCGCCGGCCGCGACCTGATCGACGCCGTCTTACGCGACCGGCTGCGCGCCGACCGTAAGGTGACCTTCCTGCAGGAGCACGAGGTCGTCGCACTGGAGCCCGGCCGCCACGACTCCGTCGTCGGCGTGTGGGCACGCCGCCGGAACCGGCGGGCGCCCGCCGGCTGGGATCCACAGCGCCTGATATCCGCCGACTTCGTGGTGGACGCCTCCGGGCACGGCTCCCGAGCACCCCAGTGGCTGGCCGAACTCGGCTACCGACCGCCCTGGGAAACGGTGTCGGGTACCCGGACGACGTACGCCTCCACGATCTTCGCACCACCCGTCGGGCACGTCGCCGACTGGAGCAGCCTGCTGATCATGGGCGCACCCGGCGATCCGCGCCAGGGCGTGCTCAACCCCGTCGAGGGCGGGCGCTGGTCCGTGACCTTGTACGCGGGTGACGGCACACCACCACCCGCCGACCACGCGGAGCTGCTGCGTGCCGCCGGCGCCCTGCGTCACCCGCTGCTGCGCGACGTCATCCAAGCCGCCACACCGCTCAGTCCGGTCTACGGCTGCCACCGTCTCCAGAACCGCTGGCGCCACTACGAGAAGCTGCGCCGCTGGCCCGACCAGTTCCTCGTCGTCGGCGACGCCTTCGTGGCCCTCGACCCCGCACACGGCCACGGCATGACCCTCGCTGTTCAGTCCGCCCTCGTCCTCGACGAGTTGCTGACCGGCCACGGCACCGTCGTCGGCCTGAGCTACCGGCTGCGCCGGGCCCTCGCCCACCGTCTGACTCCCGCCTGGCAGGCGAGCACCCGGAGCCTGGGCGCCGCGGTGCTGGACCAGGAGGGGCCGACCGGGCTGCGCGCCCAGCTCGGCAGCCGGTACGCGGCCCGGATGGCCGCCGCCGCGACCACCGACCCGCGGGCGGCCACCGTGCTGCTCGAACGCCTCCAGACGGCCGCCGCCCCGCCCGCCGCTGTGCTGCGGCCACGGCGGTTGCGGGACGTGTTCCGCGGCCCCGGCGGCCCGGTCCGCACCACTCCGCCCAGCGTCACCCACGCGGACGCGCGGTCCCGCCGCTCCGCGGTGCCGGCCGTACCCGCCATCGGGGTCTCCATCGGTGCCGCCCGTTCGGCAAGACGTGTGGAAAGGTACGCCCCCTCTCGAACCCCAGAAGGGTGACCATTACCCTTTCCGGCATGAAAACAATGGAGCAACAGGCCTCCATGACAAGCGACTTGAGATCCAAAAAGCGGTCGCTCACCATCAACTGGCCTGAAAACTACGGCCTGTTGTCCAAAACGAGAATCGATGCGCAGGTACACCGCTCGCAACTCGCTCGAGTGTTAGTCGAGTTGCGACCGTGGACAGACTCGAAAGCGGTTGTCCGGCCGTGCCGCACGTCGATACCGTTCCAGCTGCTTCACGGCACGCGAGGGGAGAGCGCGCGGGGATGAGCACGACCGAAAAGGCGCCACAGGGCGAGCGCGGCAGGGCGCCACAGGGCGAGCGCATAGCCGACTGGATGGACGGGCGGCTCGCCATCTACAAATGGGGCAAGCTGACCCGCAAGGTCTTCCCCGAGCACTGGTCGTTCATGTTCGGTGAGATCGCGCTCTACAGCTTCATCATCCTGCTCGTCACCGGTGTCTGGCTCACCCTGTTCTTCACGCCGAGCATGGCCGAGACCGTCTACCACGGCTCGCACGCCCCGCTCCAGGGTGTCCGGATGTCCGAGGCCTACGCCTCCACAGTCAAGATCAGCTTCGAGGTGCGCGGCGGCCTGTTCATCCGCCAGCTGCACCACTGGTCGGCCCTCACCATGGTCGCCGCGCTCTGCCTGCACACGTTGCGGCACTTCTTCACCGGCTCGTTCCGCAAGCCGCGCGAGGTCAACTGGCTGATCGGCTACGTGACCCTCATCCTGGCCATCCTGGAGGGCTTCGTCGGCTACTCACTCCCCGACGACCTGCTCTCGGGCACCGGTCTGCGCATCGCCGAGGGCGTCACCCTCGCCATCCCGCTGGTCGGCACGTACCTCCAGATGTTCCTGTTCGGCAGTGAGTACCCCGGTCACGACATCGTGTCCCGCTTCTACAGCATCCACATCCTGCTGATCCCGGGCGTGCTGGTGGCCCTGGTCACCGTCCACCTGATCCTGGTCTTCTACCACAAGCACACCCAGTTCCGCGGGGCGGGCCGCTCCGAGAACAACGTCGTCGGCCAGCCCCTGGTACCGGTCTACACGGCCAAGGCCGGCGGCTTCTTCTTCATGGTCTTCGGCGTGCTCGCGGTGATGGCCGGAGTCGCCCAGATCAACCCCGTGTGGACGTACGGGCCCTACCGCCCCGATCAGATCTCCCAGGGCTCCCAGCCGGACTGGTACATGGGCTTCCTCGAAGGCGCGCTACGGGCCATGCCCCCCTGGGAGTTCGCCGTCGGTGGCTACACCGTCAACCTCGGCGTCCTGATCCCGGCCGTCGTCCTGCCCACGATCATGCTCGTCGTCCTCGGCGCCTGGCCGTTCCTGGAGGCCTGGATCACCGGGGACAAACGCGAGCACCACCTCCTCGACCGGCCGCGCGAGCAGCCCGCCCGCACCGCGTTCGGCTGCGCCTTCATCGCGTTGTACCTGGTGCTGTTCTTCGGCGGCGCGAACGACGTCCTGGCCGAGCACTTCCACCTGTCGCTGAACCAGATCACCTGGTTCGTGCGGATCGGAGTGTTCGTCGTCCCGGCGGTGACCTACATCGTCACCAAGCGGATCTGCCTCGGCCTGCAACTGCGGGACCGCGACAAGCTCCTGCACGGCCGCGAGACGGGAGTGATCAAGAGGCTGCCGCACGGAGAGTTCATCGAGGTCCACGAGCGGCTCGACCGCGAACGGGAATACACCTTGCTCTCCCGGGAGATCACAGAACCGCTGCCGGCACCCGTGGCGGAGAAGGACGGCGTGCGCAACCCGGACCTGCGCAAACAGTCGCTGCGCCAACGGCTGCACCGCTGGCTGTACAGCGGCCAGATCGCGACCCCGACCCCGCGGGAGCTTCGGCAGGCCCTGGATCACGGCCACTCGCCCAACGGCCACTCGCCCAACGGTCACTCGCCCAACGGCCATCTCCCCGGCCGGCGCGGCACCGTCGAAGAGCATGGACAGGCCGAAGAAGTGCACTGACCGACAACCCGACCCGATACGCACCAGGGGCGGCGCGGCTGACCAGGGGACGGTCGCCGCGCCGCCGCTCCAATGGAACAGCACCACCGACCAGGGCACGTGCGGCCCAGATGATGGCCTCCTGCTCGGCCGGTGGGTCGAGGCCGCGGACGTCCCGCAGGGCGATCTGCGCCTCCCAGCCGACCACCATGGTCAGGGCCGAGATCAGTCGCGCGAAGGACTCCTCGCTCTGGGTGCTGCGGAGCGGTTCACAGGCCTGCTCACAGTGTCCGGATCAGGTCTTCCACCCGGCCCGCGGCGTCGTCGGCACCCGCGGAAGACGGCAGTTTCGGGCGCGGTCCACGGTCGTGCCCACTCCGCCCGCACGACCCGCTCGGCAGCCGGACGGCGGCTCCAACCGCCCTCAAGGGTGAGCTGGTTAGTGCAGAGGGCGGTACCGTCGCGCCGTACCGGGCCGGCGAGCGCGGACTCCACTACAGCGTCGAAGCCCATGTCACGGACGTGGGCTTCGACGGCGGCTTGGTGCAGTGTCGGGACGGACCAGGGATCCGGCCGTACGGACGTTGGCGGTCAGAGCACTCGCGTAGTGCCGGTGGAGGGATTTGTAGACCGCGATGAGGTCGGCGAGCGTGGTTTTTCCCGGCACCGGGTTGCCGACGACCACGACCGGCCGCTGCTGGTGCACGGCCCGACGCGTCGTCGCGGGGAGGATGACCCGGTCGATGTCGACTCGTTGTCCCGGTCTCGTCAACGAGTCCTCCTGATAGGCGATTGATGTGCCCTGCTGGGCAAGATCATCTACTCCAATAGTCTGAGCGGGTTAAATAAGTGGGTTAAATCTTAGGGGTAGGGCTGCTAGTCTTCACGATGGAGGTAGACGCCATGGCAACCGAGGAAGAGCTGTTCGCGAACATCGACGCCCTGCTGGAAGAGGAGCCGCAGCTCCCGCCCCCGGCAGAACGCGCCCGGCTCCGCGAGGCCGCCGGCATCACCCAGGCCCGCCTCGCGCAGGCCTTGAAGACGACGACGCAGACGGTCAAGAACTACGAGAACGGCCGCACGGAGCCACGGTCGCCGCGCCTGGAGGCGTACCAGCGGCTGCTGAACGGCTGGGCGGCGAAGTACCCGGCCCCCGGCTCTCCCGCCGCAGCCCCGGTGCCCGCTCCGGCCCCCGCCCCCCAGGCGGAGCCGGTTCCGCAGACGTTCACCGTCCCGGCCGCGCCCGGAACGCCCGCGGAGGGGGAGGCTTCCGCCACCCAGGCCGCCCCGGAGCGCCCCACCCGTCCGGCGACGTCGCGCCGCCCGGCCGCGAAGCCCGCCGTCGACTCGCGGTTCCCGCACGGCCCGCTCGCCGTCCTGGACGGTGACGGCTCCGCGTACGGCGTCGGCGGCATCGTGCTCGACTGCCCGGCCACCACGGTGCCGGAGCTGGTGGAGTGGACGCTGCGCGAGTCCGGTCTCGGTGCCGCCAAACTCAACCGGTACGGCAAGGACTCCGACCCGCTGATCGTGCTCACGGCCGCGGCCGCGGTGAAGCTCGGGCTGCCGGAGCGCCTGGAAGGCCACGAGCAGCGTCGCTCCCTGCGCCTGCCGGAAGACCACCCGGTCGTCAAACAGGTGGCGAAGGCGAAGTGGCAGCTCACGCAGCGCGGGTTCGGCCCGTGGGCGCGGATCTACCGCAAGGCGCAGGGCCGTGAGCGGCAGTGCGTGCAGCTGGCGATCCTGTCATGGGACGCCCTCGATGAGCGGTCCTGGCCCGGCGTTGCCGAGATGGAGCCGGCCGACATCGCCCGCGTCCTCGGGGTGTACGCCCAGCGGGTCATCACCCCGCGCGGCTCCACCGCCGTGTCCGGCCTAGAGCTGATGACGGCGCTGCGCCCGCCGACAAAGGCCGTGCAGGACCCGCAGACCGGGAACTGGGTGTCCGGCTACAACCCGGGCTCGCTGGGGACGGAGCCCATGGACCCGGCGCCGCCGGAGGCCACCCCGGAGCACCCCGTGGTCGTGAACTCCGGCTGGACCGGCGGGTTCCTGAACGAAGAGGCGTACCAGTGGGTGCGGTCGGTGGACCTGCTCACCGATGAGGAGTGCACCCTGCCCTTCGTGGTCGGCCTCGACTTGAACACCGCGTTCCTCGCCGCCGCGGCCCGCCTGGTCGTCGGCCTGAGCGCGCCGGACCACTTTCACGCCCCGAAGTTCAACCCGAAGCTCCCCGGGAGCTGGCTGGTCGACCTGTCCCACGTCGAGCTGGACCCGCGTCTGCCCTCGCCGTTCACGCCGGACGGCACCCGTCCGACGGGTCCGGCCTGGTACCAGACACACACCGTCGCCTACGCTCAGGAGCTCGGCTACGACGTGCACCCGATCGAGGCGTACCTGCGCCGCGAGACCGGCGCGTACCTGGACCCGTGGCACGACCGGCTGAAGACGGCGTACGTCGACACCCTCGCCGACCTCGGTGTCACCCGGGACCTGGACGACCGCGCGTTCCTCGCGGCGATGGAGCGGCACAAGCAGGTCGACCCGGCCCTGGCCGCTGTCCTGTCCGCCATCAAGGCCACGGTGAAGGGCGGCGTCGGCAAGCTCCGCGAGCGCCCGCAGGGCAAGTCCTACAAGGAGGGCGAGCGGTGGCCGGCCCTTCAGCGGCCGACCTGGCGCCCGGACATCCGCGCGGCCGTCATCAGCAAGGCCCGGGTCAACATGCACCGCAAGCTGCTGAACATGTCGCGGATGACGGGCCTGTTCCCGCTCGCCGTGCTGTCCGACTGCGTCGTCTACCCCTCGCCGGGTGACAGTCCGCTGGACTTCCTGCCGTACGCGGCCTCCGGCAAGCCGCAGCCCGGAGGGTTCCGCCTCGGGCCCACGCCCGGCCTGGCGAAGCTGGAGGGCGTCCAGTCGATGCTGTGGGCGGTCGACCTGATGGAGAAGGGGCTCAACCCGGCCCGCCACATCAAGGGTGGCGACGCTGTCCTCGAGGACGGGGAGTAGGCCGTGACCGCCAACACCGGAACGCCCTCGTTGGAGGCCGGCGCGGAACTGGAGCGGACGCTGGACCGCCTGGAGGCGCGCGCATGAAGGCCCTGCAGCTCTCCATGCGCACCCGCTGCGGATCGTCTCGGTTCGAGCTGTGGCGGCATGACCCGCGCGAAACGCGCGAGACCTGGTTCCGGCTGGTCGACCCCGCCGGCCAGGACCCCACCCCCGAAGGGAGCTGAGCACCACCGTGGAGATCCACGACGCGATCGAGCGCGCCGACCGGGAGGGCTTCACCCGCGAACCGCCCAAGACCCTCAAGGGCCAGATCGGCTACCTGCTCAAGCAGTTGGGCAGCGCGAAGGCCGTCGCCCAGGAGATCGGTGTCACCGCCGACTCCGTCAACCGCTACAGACGCGGCGCCCGCAAGCACCCCCGCGCCGACGTCGCCGCGAAGATCGACGACGCCGTACGGAAGCGGTGGCAGCCGCTGGTGCGCAAGCGCCGGCAGAAGAAGGCGGCCACCAGCACCGGGATCACAGTGGAGACCCGGGCCCGGTTCGGCTACACCGCGCCAGTCGGCACGACCGACGATGGACGGTTCCGGCGACTCACCGTGCACCTCCCCCCGGAGTACGCACAGCGTCTCTTCGACGCCCGCGACGCCGGGGCCAGCGACCAGCAGATGCGCGGAATCATCGCCGAAGGGTTCAAGGAGATCTATTTCCAGGACAGCGGCGGTCGCGCTATGGGACTGTCGGACGTGGAAATCAACGACATCGATTACCTGGACCTCGACTACTAATCCGGAGCCATTCTGTGGCGCATTACCTAGGTGGGCCTTTTTCGCAGCTGGATCGCACCACCAGTCGAGCCGCTCGATGCCCCGGTGCCTGCGGCCGTGGCCGTAGTGGAGGCCGACGTCCCGAATCTACTCAACCAGCTTCGGGAGCTGCAGATGCTCGCCGCCCCCGAGTGATCTCGGCGGCCGCGGACCTGTACGAGGCGGTACGCGGCAGCGGACGCACAGTTCGAGCTGCATCTGCGCAGTCCCGGCAATGGCGGTCGTCTGTGCGACCTCGACAGCGAGGCATTCACCCACCACAGCGGGCGCGTCGACTCGGCTCTTGAGGATTTCAGCCGGGCTGTCGGAAGGCAGACGGTCTTCGACTTCACCGATCCAGGCCTGGCGAGGCTGCACCAGGATCTTGTTGATGCGCTCGGCCACCTGGCCGACGAGTTCGGCGGTACCTTCCCCCCTGAAGACTCAGACCCCCTCTCGTTCACCGAAGTTCCGCCCGAGTGGAAACGCACCGACCCACCCGCTGCTACGAGACCCTGCAAGCCCTCTCCCAAGCGCGCGAGGACGTCCTCGGCGCCTACAAGAAACTGGTGAATGCCATGAGTAGCCAGTTGCCAGAGCCGGACCCGCAGGCGCCGGTCGGACAGTCCTTCCAGATCATTGCCGGCGACAACTCGCCGATCACCATGCACTCGCCCTACGCGCAGGCCTCGCACGGTGCTACCGCCAACGCCGGGACGGTCCCGAACTCGTCTGACACCACCGACGGCCCCTGGTTCCGCAGCAACGTGTTCTGGACCGCTGTCTCGCCATCGCTGCTGTGGTCGCTGCCGCGATCGCGTACTTCGCGCTGATCAAGTGATGTGGCGGCTCAGCCGCGGCCACCAGCCGCTGGACCAGTTGGAGAAAGGTGTTCTGGATGACGCGGCACCACTCGCCGGCTTGCTTCGCCATGCGCTCATCATCCTCACGGGCGGGATCGGCGGCCGCGGGGCGGGCCTGCGGATGCGAGCGGTCGGTAACGAGCTCGCGGTGCGCCTGAGCGAGACGGTGCGGCGCCTGGACCTCGACAACCGGCAGCTGCCTATCGACCGCGGCCAGGACGAAGACTGGCGCCGGTCGCCGGGGCCGGCTGCTGCCCCGTGTGCACCCAGCCCCTGCCCGAAGCCACCCGCCGGCCCCGGAAGTTCTGCACCATCCGGTGCCGCGACCGCGCCAAGGTTCTTAGCAGTGAGAGTAGCCGCCGACGAGGGCCTGTGCCCCGTGCCACTGGATCTTGACCGTTTGCCATCGGACTTTGACGGACGCGAGTTTGTGTCATCGGAGTTTGATCACCGCAGGCCAGCGACTCAGCGCATCTTCGGTGCGCGCCGGGGGCGTGGTAAAACCCGTGGCGCGCACCTGGAGGTGGTTCTGTCTGCCCTGACGGCCATCTGCACGGGTGCAGCCTGTCGTCACCGTTCCGTCACAAGTAGTCGCCGCACGATACTCTGCCGCTCACCCACTCTGTCTGCACTCACGTACCACGACCACGCGTACCGCGGGGGCACCAACCGACGACCGAAACCCGCGGACGAGACGACTCAGGGGGACGACAGCATGCGTCACAGCATCGGCATTCGTAGGGCGGCTCTGGCGACGACGGCGGTCACGGCCGTCGCTGCGGCGGTGACCGGCATCCTGCCCGGCGCCGCCATGGCGGCGAGCACCATCAACTCCACCCCGCCGCCCGCCTGCTCGGCCTCTGCCCTCCAGGTCAGCGCCTGGCAGGCCGTCCACCGGCCCGTCGGGACCGGGACCGGGGCGGCGGTCGTGCAGTTCACCAACGTCTCCCAGGGGACGTGCGTCCTGAAGGGTCATCCGACGGTCGCGGGCGCCGGCAACGGCTCCCCCGCTCACAACACCCCGCTCAAGGTCACCCCCACCGGCAGGGCGGCCACCGTGACGGTCCGGCCGCACGGCAAGGCGTGGGTGAAGCTGACCTTCGTCCAGGTCCAGGGGGAGGCCGACGGCTACTGCGTGTCGGGCAAGGACCCGGTGACGTATCCGACGATGGTCATCGGGCTGCCGCACTCCGGGAAGCACCAGGTCGCCCTGAACGACGGGGTGTGGGCCGAGTGCGACAACAAGGTGACCGTCACCCCGGTCTCGGCGGTCAAGCCTTCCTGACCCCCCGTCCCCACAAATCGAGCAGCCTGCATGACGGTCATAAGGCTCTGACCTACACGTTTACGAGGAACCGCACATAAGTTCAGGTGAGCGACTCAGCGCACCTTCGGTGCGCTGAGTCGCTCACCTGCGGTGATCAAACTCCGCTGACACAAACTCGCGTCCGTCCTGGCTGAGGAGGCTTCGCGTGCGGCTCCGTGGGTCGTGTGGACCGTAGGTGGCATCAGCGTTGCTGTGTCTCGGGTGGTACCGGCCGTGACGCTCAACGGCATTGAGGTGTGGCCGGTGCCGGGGAATGGTTCCGCCGCAAGGCCTAGCGGCCGTGCGGCTCCGGTACCTCCGCCCGCCGAATTCTGGCTTACCCATATCGGAGCTTCCATTCTACGGCTGAGCAATTTACGGCCACGAAATAGCGAATTCTGCCGGTTAGTTTTTTGGCGGGCCGATGTAGTGCAGCCAGGACCCCCAATCACTACACAGCTTTAAAACTGTGATGCATCAGTCTGGATACGGGTTCCCTCACTCGAGTGATGCATCCTCATATCATGCCTTTGAAAGGGGGTTGACGTGTATGCTGGCTGGCTATTGGTGGACACGTCGGAGCGAGGTTCGGGTGGAGTGCAGCGGAGCCCGTCCCTGCGGTGGGGCCGGCACCCCGTCAGGCCGATGGCCCGTCACTTTCATTGTGGGTGATGGTTAGGATTCCCAAGCCCTACACAGGCGCGAGCGTGATGCACCTCCCCTTTGCCGCCAGCCCCGGCACCCGCGCAAGCGCGGGTGCCCTCGATTCGCGCTTGCGCGAATCGACGTGCTTTTAGAATTCCGCTTGCGGAATTCAATTCTCGCGTTTGCGCGAGAATATGGCGGAGCGTCAGCGGAGCCACCA
>NZ_JBIATQ010000026.1:0-80807 GCF_042891955.1 Streptomyces sp. NPDC001843
AGCCGGTGGCCGTTCGCCTATGCGGGGACCATCCCGATGCCGGAGCAAACCCCCGGATCAGGGCGAACCCGTACACCACTTCCCTGGACGCAACCGGACAACGCGCGTCTTCGACCTCCTGGGCAGGAACGGTTGGCCGAGTAGGTGAGGGACTGGGGTATCAGCACTGCTGAACCTAGTCGCCGGACAAAAGCGTGAGGGCTCCCGACCACAGCACGCCCGGGTTGATGCACTCGGGGTGGAAACCCGTCATCCCCTCAAGGAACTCCATCGTTGTGGTGGAGTTCTTCAGTTGCCGGTCCGCAGCGTCGAGGTAGCGCCTCGTGCGGCCGATGTGGGCCGCGTCGTCCGGGCGGGCCGGGTCTTGGTGGCCGGCCACCACGAACTCCACTCCGAGCGCCTTCACTTGGCGGGGTGCCCTTCGCGCGTCGCGGCCACCACCCTCGGACTCCGCGAGCGAGAGGTGCACGCCGTTGTAGACGACGTTCCCCCTCGACGGGGACGAGCGCGTGCCCCTCCAGACTCAGTCTGCCGACCGGCGCACTTTTCGTGGAGCCCGGTCGCCCAACCCTCCGAGCCCACCACACAAACCGCTCGGCGAACGTGGTGACGAACCTGCCGGGAACGAACACCTCGATCACGGTCAGCGACTCGGGTGTTGCCCCATGCTCGACCCAATTGACGCATGGCCTACGAACAGGGCGCCCCCTGCCCACCACAACGAGTCCGCCGGAGACCGCCGGATGGCATACGGCCCGGCAAGCCGACTTCGCCAGAACCGGGGCATAGCGCTATACCCCGGGGCGATCCCCTAGAGCCGTTAAGCCCGTTTCCCACCGTTCTGCTCCCGGACGGTGTCGAACAGGGAGGTCAGAGTTGGACTTGCCGCGAGACTGCCCAGCAGGACGTGAAGCGACTGCCGTTCCGTGGCACCCAGGTCTGCGAGGATTTCGGCGTCGAGATCGACGAGCGTGCGGTTGAGGCGGGCCAGGACCTTGCGCCCTTCGGCGGTGATGTCCACGGCGTAGCGGCGACGATCCTGCGGATCTCGTGTCCGCTCCGCGTATCCGGCGCGCTCCAGGTCGTCGAGACTCGTCACCATCGTCGCGGGGTCGATGCGCAGGAACGAGCCAAGTGCCAGTTGCGGCATCGCACCGTTGTCCGCCAAAGCCTGCAGGACGCTGTAATGCCGCACCCGCAGGCCGGTCCCGCCGATGCCGTCCTCGGCGATCCTGAACGCCACCTGCCCGAGTTTGACCAGCAGGCAGATGGTGTGTTCGGCCACTGTCCCCGGAACCAGCGGAGCCTCGGACATCGTTTATCCCGCCCATGGTTAGTCGTACGTATGGTCCTGTCCATCGTACGAGAAGGTCCGAGGCACCAGGACCGCTGCAGGCCGGCGAGATTCCCCACCTTCCGTCGGCTTACGGCCGGTGCGTCCTGGGTGCTCAGCCGACGATGGCCCGACCGAAGATCTGCCGGGCTATGACCCACTTCTGGATCTCGTTGGTGCCCTCATAGATCTCGCCGATCTTGCTGTCCCGGTAGATCGCCTCGACGGGGCCGGGGCTGCCGTCGGCACCCAGTTCGCGCGCGAAGCCGAGGCCTCCGAAGGCCTGGACGGCGTCGCGCGCCATGTCCACCGACAGCTTGGTGGCGTAGTACTTCGCCATCGCGGCCTCGGGCTCCGGGGACGGGTTGCCCGCGTCCAGGCGCAGGGCGGCCTTGGTGTAGAGGGTGCGGGCGTTCTCGATCTCGGTGGCCCGTTCGGCGAGCAGGAACTGCCAGTGCTGGTTGGCGGCCACCGGCTTGCCGAAGGCGTGTCGCGTCGACAGGTGGGCCACGGTGTGGTCGAAGGCGGCCTGCGCCATGCCGACCCCGGCAGCCGCGATGCCGATCCGGCCGTAGGTCAGAGTGGACAGCGCATGGCGCAGTCCGTGTCCCTCGGCGCCACCGAGGAGATCGTCGTCGGTCAGGTGCACATCCGTGAAGCGGACGTCCGCGGTGAGCTGGCCGCGGTTGCCCATCTTGCGGTCGGGAAGGCCGACCTCCACTCCGGGAAGCGCCGTGTCGACGATGAACATGCTCAGCCGGGTGCCGGTGCGGGCGAGAACCACCACGACCCCGGCGACGGGCGAGTTGGAGATCCACCGCTTGTGGCCGTTCAGCACCCAGCCGGCCTCGGTGCGTATCGCCTCGGTCTGAACCGCCTGCGGGGACAGGTCACTTGAGGCATCCGGCTCGGTGGTGGCGAACGCGCCGACCACTGAGCCCTCCGCGACCTTTCGCAGCCATCGCTGCTGCTGCTCCTCGGTGCCCTGCCGCAGGGCGTTGCCCGCCAGGATGCAGTGCACATCGAAGACGGCCGCGACGCTGCTGGAGTAGTAGGCCAGTTCCTCGATGGCCGCGGCGGTGGCGCTCGCCGGGTGGGTCAGACCGTCGCCGCCGACCTCGCTGGGGAAGGGGATCCGGAAGACCCCCGCCGACGCAAGCCCGTCAAACACCTGCCGGGGGAAGCCGTCCGTGCGCTCGTCGCCGCCCGCGATCGCCACGGCGTGCGGAGCCACTTCGTGCTCTGCGATCCGGCGCACGGCAGCGCGAACGGACTGTGTCTCTTTGGGGGCCAGGAGCTCGTGGTAGAGCCGGTCGATCTGGCGTGCGGGAGTGGAAGTCATACGCGGAAGATACCATTAGCATCGCGTATGATTAGCTCGGCAATCTATTTTGGAGGTTCGACCATGACACAGACGCTGGCCGACAAGACCATCCTGATGTCGGGAGGCAGCCGCGGCATCGGACTCGCCATCGCCCTGCGCGCGGCCCGCGACGGTGCGAACGTGGTGATGCTCGCCAAGACCGCCGTGCCGCATCCGAAGCTCGAAGGCACGGTCCACACCGCCGTTGACGAGATCGAGCGCGCGGGCGGCAAGGGGCTGGCCGTCGTCGGTGACGTCCGCAACGAGGACGATGTGCGCACCGCTGTCGACGCGGCGGTCAGCGCCTTCGGTGGCATCGACATCGTGGTGAACAACGCCAGCGCGATCGACCTGTCGTCGTCGGAGCAGCTGGAGATGAAGCGGTACGACCTGATGCAGGACATCAACACGCGTGGCACGTTCCTGCTGAGCAAGGCCGCTGTCCCGCACCTGCGCAAGGCGGGCAACCCGCACATCCTCACGCTCTCCCCGCCGTTGAATCTCGCGCCGCACTGGGTGGGGAAGCACCTCGGTTACACGCTGTCGAAGTACGGCATGAGTCTGTGCACCATCGGGCTCGCCGAGGAGCTCGCCGCCGACGGCATCGCCGCCAACTCGTTGTGGCCGCGGACCCTGATCGACACAGCCGCCGTGCGCAACGTGGTCGGCGGCGCCGGACAAGCCCGTAGTCCGCGGATCATGGCTGACGCCGCGTACGCCATCCTCACGCGTGACGCGCGGAAGTGCACCGCCAACCTGTTCATCGACGACGAGGTCCTGTCGGACGAGGGCGTCACCGACCTGTCTGTCTACAGCCCTGCCGACTTCGAAGGTGATCTCGCGCTCGACATATTCGTCGATCCGGCCTGATCCCACACTGCTCAGTCGATGAACGCGAGAGCGTTCTCGATGCCCTTCTCAATGCCCTTCTCAATGCCCTTCTCGAGGACCTCATCGGCGAGCTTCGAGTCGAAGGCGGCGCGGGACAGCTGCAGCGACCTGGGCCTTCGCAGCGGTCGAACTAGTCGAGCAGGGCCCGGAGGGACATCCGAGGCCGCACTGGCCCCGGTGCTCGGGCGACAGATAGCCGAGAACGAGATCCTCGAGTCCCGGGCAGCCGGGCCGCAGAGTGCCGTACCGCGCCGCCTGCATGCGTAGCTCCTCTACGACGACGTTGGCGACGAGGTCGGCCCCTTGATGCCACAGGATCCTCTGACGCCACAGGATCCTCCGTTCATTCCGCAGGGCCATTGCCTTGCACGTCATCCCGAGCCTATGGTCTGTCGAATGTAATGCTATGACTCACATTTGATGGCGCCGTCAGAGTCAGAGATGAGGCATGCCGTGAGTGAGGTCTTCTTCCAGCCCGCAGTGGAGCAGTCACGCGCGCTGGCCGCGGGTGAGATCTCGAGCCGAGAACTCGTCGAGCTCTATCTTGAGCGGATCGCCACCCATAACACCGCGTTGAACGCGGTGGTGACCCTTGACCCCGAGCGGGCCCGTCGCGAGGCCGGGGAAGCGGACGCCGCGCGGGCGGCCGGGCGAGACCTCGGTCCTCTGCACGGTGTGCCGATCACGGTCAAGGACAGCTTCGAGACAGCCGGGATGCGCACCGTCTGCGGGCGAACAGACCTCAAGGACTACGTGCCCGACCAGGACGCCGAGGCGGTCAAGCGGCTGCGTTCGGCCGGTGCCGTGATCATGGGGAAGAGCAACATGCCTCCGGGTAACCAGGACGTCCAGGCCGACAACCCGGTGTTCGGTCCTTCATCGAACCCGTGGGACACGACCCGTACCTCGGGCGGATCCGCCGGGGGCGGCGCCGTCGCCACCGCCGCGGGCCTAACGGCGTTCGACTTCGGCTCGGAAATCGGCGGATCGACCAGGATCCCGTCCCACTTCAACGGCCTGTACGGGCACAAGTCGACCTGGCGGTCCATACCCCTCATCGGGCATGTGCCCTACGGCCCGGGCCCGGGACGATGGACCGAGGCCGACATGGGCTGCGGCGGCGCGCAGGTCCGCGACGCCCGTGACCTCGTCCCGATCTTGCGGGCAACGGTCGGGCCCGCCGACTACGACGGCGGTTTCAGCTACACACTCGCACCGCCGCGCGCGACCAAGCTCGCCGACTTCCGGGTCGCCGTCTGGAGTGAGGATCCCGCGTGTCCCGTCGACAGCGACGTCGCGGCAGCCGTGGACGATGCAGTCACTGTGCTGCGGGCGGCCGGCGCGAAGATCACGGTCCAGCCCGCCGGCCTCCCTGTCGACATCGCGACGAATCACGAGAAGGCCTTCCAGCCCCTGCTCTTCGGCGCGGGCGACCGCACCGGCCTCGCTCCTGCCTCCAGCGCCGCGGTGCTGGCCCGGTTCGTCCAGCACCCGCGGGGTGACGCCGGTCCCGCCCTGCTCGGAACCTTCCAGTCCCACTATCACTGGCTGCAGGCCCACATGGTGCGCAATGAGATCCGGCAACGATGGTTCGAGTTCTTCCAGGACTTCGACATCGTGCTCATGCCGGTCACCCCGACGGCCGCCCCCGCCCACCACAACAAGCTGATCGACTGGTTCGGGCGGCCATTCGAAGTCGAAGGTGTGCGACGCCCTTACTGGGACCAGGTCAAGTGGAGCGCCGTCGCCAACGTCTCCGGGGGGCCGGCGACGACCATCCCGGTGCGCCGAGGCAGGAGCGGACTGCCCATCGGTCTGCAGGCCATGGGCCCGAGCGGGGGCGATCTCACCACCATCGAGTTCGCCGCCCTGCTGGGCCGGGAAGTAGACGGCTTCGTGCCGCCTCCGGCCTTCGTCCAGACCCCCACCACTGGACCCTGACCACCCGCCCGAAGACCCCGAAGAACGACGATGCACGGCTTGAGCCGCAACGCGTCACGACTGCTGACGGATTCCGCGTCCCGCTACCCGGAACGCACCGCGATCGTCTTCGGCGACGACCGCATCACGTACGAGGCCCTCGACGCCGCGGCCAACCGGGGGGCGAACCTGCTCGTCTCGCGCGGGATCCAGCCCGGGGACAAGGTCGCGCTGTCCTGCCCCGATTCTCCGGCATCTACTTCGGCACCCTCAAGGCCGGCACCGCGGTCGTGCCGCTGAACGCGCTGTTGCAGGGCCGCGAGGTCGCCTACCACCTCACCGACTCCGACGCGAAGGGCGTACTTCGCCTTCGAGGGCACCCCGGAGCTGCCGATCGGAAAGGCCGCCTGGAAGGGATTCCGCGAGAGGGCGGACTGCACCGAGTTCTTCCTGATCGAGAGCGGCGGCGCGCCGTAGTCCGGGAACGAGACGCCGGAGTCCTACACCTCGGTCGTAGCCGAGCAGCCCGTGACGTTCCGGACGGTCGAACGCGACGAAGACGACACAGCGGTGGTCCCCTACACGTCCGGCACCACCGGCCACCCCAAGCGCAGAGCTGCGTCACCGCAACGTGTATGACAACGCGCTCGCCGGCATCGACCTGTTCGTTTTGAGGGGGCAGCGCCCTGTTACATGTTGATCATGTGGCCCGCGAGGCCGTGGACGGCTTCCTTGACCGCCTCGCCCAGGGTGGGGTGGGCGTGGACGTTGCGGGCGACCTCATGGACGGTGAGGTCCCACTGCTGGGCCAGGGTCAGCTCGGGAAGGAGTTCGGTGACGTCGGGGCCGATGAGGTGGCCGCCGAGGAGTTCGCCGTACTTGCCGTCGCTGATCAGCTTCACGAAGCCGCCCGCGTCGCCCAGGCCGTGGGCCTTGGCGTTCGCGGTGAACGGGAACTTGGCGACCTGGACGTCGTACCCCTTCTCCCTCGCCTGCGCCTCGGTGTAGCCGAAGCTGGCGATCTGCGGCTGGCAGAAGGTGGATCGCGGGATCATCACGTAGTCCAGCTCCATGGTCTCCGCGTCCGCGATCGTCTCGGCGGCGACCACGCCCATCGCCTCGGCGGCGTGCGCGAGCATCAGCTTCGCGGTGACGTCGCCGATGGCGTAGATGTGCGGTACGGAGGTGCGGCAGCGGCCGTCCACGTCGATCGCGCCGCGCTCGGTGACGCGGACGCCGGTGTTCTCCAGGCCGTATCCGGTGACGTTCGGGGCGAAGCCGATGGCCTGCAGGACCTTGTCGGCCTCCAGCACCTGCTGGGTGCCGTCCTTGCCGGTGACGGTGACTCGGACCTGCGGGCCGGACTCGTCAATCGACTCGACGCGGGTCGAGCTGAGCACGTCGATGCCCAACTTCCGGTACTGCTTGGCCAGTTCGGCGGAGACCTCGGCGTCCTCCAGCGGGGCGATACGGTCCAGGAACTCGACGACAGTGACCTTGACGCCGTAGTTGTGCAGCACATAGGCGAACTCGACGCCGATGGCCCCGGCGCCGGCGATCACGATCGACTGCGGCAGGTCCTCGGCGAGGATCTGCTCCTCGTACGTCACCACGCGCGCGCTGCGCTTGGTGCCGGGCAGCAGCTTGGGGGTCGCCCCGGTTGCGATGATGCAGTTCTCGAAGCCGATGGTGCGGGTGTTGCCGTCGTAGTCGGCCACCTGGAGTGTGTGCGGGTCGAGGAACGAGCCGCGTCCGCTGATTTCGGTGATCTTGTTCTTCTTCATCAGGTAGTGGACGCCCTTGACCCGGCCGTCCGCGACCTTCCGACTACGGCGGAATGCCTCCCCGTAGTCGAAGGAGACCTCACCATCGACCTTGATGCCAAAGGTCTCCGCCTCGCGCGTGAAGACATGCGCCAGTTCGGCGTTGCGCAGCAGGGCCTTGGTGGGGATGCAGCCCACGTTCAGGCATACGCCGCCCCAGTACCTCTCCTCGACGACCGCTACGCGCTTGCCCAGTTGGGCGGCCCTGACGGCGGCTACGTACCCGCCCGGGCCCGCGCCGAGTACGACGACGTCGAAGTGCTCACCCTGCTCGTCCATGGACCATTCCTTTCCACTGGGACGGTCGACTCCACGTCGGTGGCCGACTCGCTCCCGATCGCACAACCTGTTCGTCAACTCAGTCGCTGTGGTTCAACGCCCCGATGCCGTGATCCATGCCCGCGCAGCGATCACCGACGTGCCGAGGCCCCGTCGACTTCGTGTACTCCCGCCTCGGCGGCGCCGAGCCTGAGGGTGTCGAGCCCGAAGGCCGCGACCGGACCGTGCACACCGGGCTTCAGGACGGCATCCGGCGCCGCCGCATGGACTGCACCCCACGCCAGGAGGGAGCCCGTCATCTCGTAGGGATCGGGTCCGGTGAGGGCCGTCGTGGCCAGGGGACGACCGTGGCCGTCGCGGGCGACCGCGATCACCAGGGAACGGCCGTCGGTGTCCGGCTCACGATGTGCTCCCGGGAGCCTCCCGGACCACCGCGTCAGAGCAGCCCGCACCTTCGCCGACCTCAGCAAGGGCGCCTGGAGCATGGCGGCGATCTGTACCGGACGCGTCCACCGCCCGAGCCAGCCCATCCCCACCTCGACGCTCTCCAGCCGAGGGAAGACCTCGGGCAGGCCGAGATGCTCCGTGCCCGGGACGGTCATGGCCGGGCGTCGCACACCGGCGTAGCGGAAGGTGAGGACACGCTTGGCGGCCCGCTCGTCGACCAGTCGGGAAGAGGCTCCAGGACCTGGGGAGCGGTAGGCGAACCCGTCCTCGGCCACCGCGGCGACCAGCGTCTGGCGCGTGCCACCCGTGGTCAGGTCCCAGGAGTCGCGCAGGGTGCTCCGGTAATGCAGCTCACTCCCGCGCCCCGAACGGGTGATGAAGTAGCCGATCTCGACATGGCATGCGCGCTCGCCCGCCTGTTCCAGGGCCAGGGCGCCGGCGAGGTTGCCGGGCACGTAGTCGTAGCCGAACGCGGGCACGAGAGTCGCTCCCCGGGCGGCCGCGACGGAGTCCAGTTCAAGGAGGACCCGGCGGGCGAAGGGGCCCTCCCCCGTGGAGTCGAAGTAGCGCGCTCCCGCCCGCGCGGCGGCCGTGACCGTGGCCATGCCCAGTTGCATGAACGGCCCGACCGTGGAGACGACCACATCGCTGGGGCCCAGAAGGCGCGTGAGGCGGGCGGAAGAGGTGACGTCCACTTCCGCCACCGGCAGTTCCGCCTCGAAGCGGTCGGCCAGGGTCAGCATCTTCGTTCGGCTTCGCCCGACCAAGGTCGGCTTCTCACCTCGTGCGAGCAGTTCCCTGAGAACTCGCCGCCCGGTGTACCCCGTCGCACCCAGCAACAGGATTCTGCGCTTTTCCACGGCTACGTCTGCCTTCCGGAGGGCACTGTCACGACGACCACTGACCGACCACGAGTCATTCACTGACTTCAGGTCATTGAATATACGATGGTCAACATGAGAGGGCCAAACCGACGACAGCTGTATGCGGAGCAGACCCGGGCGGACCTGGTGGCGGCCGCGCGCAAACTCTTCGTCGACAACGGGTTCGCGGACACGTCGGTGGAGGCCATCACCGCGGCGGCGCAAGTGAGCAAGGGCACCTTCTACCACCACTTCCCGGACAAGAAGGCGATGTTCGCCGAGCTCTACACGCAGTTGCTCCAGCCGGTCGGAGCGCTCGCCGACGCGGCGTCCGAGGCGATCCGTGCGACACCGGGCAAGCCTGCCTTGACCGCCGTGTCGAACCTCACGCACGCCTTCTTGCGGCGGACCATCGACGATCCCCTGCATCGAGAGCTCATGGCCCAGGCGCCCTCGGTGCTGGTGGAGCAGTACCGGCACATCAACGACACGGTGGCCCAGCCGCCGATCGAGCGGCTCTTGACTGTCCTGGCCGAACGCGGTGACGTGGAATCGGATGTTCCGGTCGCCACCGTCGCCCGCCTGCTGTTGGCCGTCCTGTGCGAGGGTAACCAGATCATCGCCGCCGCGGCGGACCGGGAGGACGCCCTGGCCAGGACGTTCCACACGATCACCCTGCTAATGTCGGGCCTGGCGGCGGACGGCGTCAGCGCGCACGGTTGACGTCGACCAACGCCTGCAACAGCACTCCTCGACCGCACCCGGCCGTGCCGCTACCGTGCCGCCTCGTTCTCGATGTCACGGACCAGGTCGATGGCCCGGCCGATAGTGGTGAGCCGAGCGTCGAGGGTCTCTCCGGCCGGATAGAAACGTACGGTGTCCACACCGGCGTCGCGCCACACGCGCAGCCGTTGGCGCACCATGCCCTCGGTTCCGATCAGAGTGGTCGCCAGCACCATTTCGTCGGTGACCAGGCCGGCCGCGCCGTCCCGGTCACCGGCCTGCCAACGTGTGCGGACTTCGGCCGCCACTTCGGCCCAACCCTGGCGGCTGTAGGCGTTGTTGTAGTAGTTCGTGGTCGCGGAACCCATGCCGCCGAGGCTGAAGGCAAGTTCCTTCTTGCGTCCGGCCACCATCGCGCTCAGCGCGTCCTCGTCGTCCGCGAAGGCGACCTCGGCGCCTTGGCAGATGTCGAGGTCGGCACGGGCGCGACCGGCGGCGGCAAGGCCCTGGTCCAGGTGGTCGAAGTACGCCTCCTTGGCGCCCTCGGGCACGAAACTGGTGCCCAGCCACCCATCGGCGATCTCACCGGTCAGGTGCAGCATCTTCGGCGAGAGAGTGGCGAGGTAGACCGGAATGTCATGCTCGGCACGCATCGACAGACGCATGGGCTTCGCCTGCCCGCCCGGCAGCGGAATCCGGAACTCCTTTCCTGAGTAGGAGACTTTGCCGCCCGCGGCGGCCTCCCGCACGATCTCGACGGTCTCCCGCATCCGCACCAGCGGCCGGGCGAAGGACACGCCGTGCAGCCCCTCGATCACCTGCGGCCCGGAGGGGCCCAGGCCGAGAAGGAAGCGCCCCTCGGAGATCTGCGACAGTGTGATCGCGGCGCGGGCGATGGCCATCGGCGTGCGGGTGCCGAGTTGGATGATTCCGGATCCGAGGAGCATGCGCTCGGTCTTCGCCGCGAGGTAGCCCAACGGCGAGGGGGCCTCGGAGCCCCACGCCTCCGCCACCCAGCAGATGTCGAGACCGAGCTTCTCCGCCTCGGTGACATAGGCGACGATCTCCCGCCAGTCGCCCCCGGAAGCCTCGATCGTGGTGGAGGTACGCATCAGAGCCTCGCCTCGCCCGCGGGCCGGGCCCTCTCGGCCAGCTTCTTGATCTCTTCGAGGGTGATGGTCATGTTGGCCTCGAACTCCCGCATGCGCACGAAGACGATCTTCTGCTCCTTCTCCGGCATGCGATCGATGGCGAAGGAGAGGCCCGAACGGGCCGGCCCCATCTGCATCCATTCGCTCAGCAGAGTGCCACCGCCCTGCGGCTCCAACGTGAACCGCCAGATCGCCGTCGGGTTCTGCGGATTCTCGACGGCCCAGGCAAGCAGCCTCGGCGGCTCGCACTCGACGATGTGGGAGGTGGTGGCCCACTCCCCGAGTGCCTCGTGCTTGCTCCGGCCGATGAACCGGGCTCCCAGGGCAGGGGCGGTCCTGCCGTCCAGCCATTCGACGGACTGCAGTTCGGAGCTCATACGCGGCATCAACTCGATGTCGGACACGAGCGTCCACACCTGTTCGGGCGGAGCAGCGATCCAGGTGCGGACCTCCACCGTCGGCTTGTCCGCATAGCGCGCGCCTGTCCACTCCATGTTTCCTGCAGCCTCCATGCCGATCCGAGAACTCCCATGACCAGATGTGACCAGTAAAGTTGCGTAGATGGACTCACCTGTCAAGGGAAAGCGCAGCCCCAGCAGAGCCGCTGAGTCAGCCGGCGAAACGCTCCCGCACATCCGGCCGTTCGGCCAGGCGTGGCGGATAGCCGGGGCCCATCCGAGGACTGGTGTTCTCCGCGGTCATCTGCTCACCACAGGAAGAACACACCACCTCGGCGTGGGCTTCCTGTCCGCAGGCCTCGTGCCGCATGACTACCGGCGGGCCCTGTTCACCGGACAGCCAGCGGTCCCCCCACCGGTTCATCACCAGCAGCACACCGTAGAAGTCGCGCCCCTTCTCCGTGAGCACGTAGTCGTACCGAACCGGCTCCGTCTGGTACGGCCGTTTCTCCAGCAGCCCCTCGTCCACCAGCCGACGCAACCGGTCCGTCAATGTGTTGCGCGCGATCCCCAGTGACACCTGGAACGCGTCGAACCGCCGGATCCCGTAGAACGCCTCACGCAGCACCAACGGCGTCCACCAGTCCCCGAGCAGGTCCATGGTGCGCGCGATCGAACAGGGCCAGTGCGCAAAGGATGTCCGCCTCATGACCGTCAGCATAGGTTCGTCCAGTCGTAAGACCCAGCAGGTGGAGCGGTGACAATTCATCCGCGCGACATCTTGCGCTCAATAAATAACGAAGTTATGTTGCGGCCATGAAACGTGACTTGCTGGGCAGAAAACTGGTTGTCACCGGAGCGGCGCGCGGCATCGGCGAGAAGGTGGCCCGCCTGGCCATCGCCCGAGGCGCTCAGGTGGCCTTGATCGGACTGGAACCCGATCGGCTCCGTGACCTCGCCCGCGAGCTGGGCCCCGCCGCTTCCTGGCGTGAGGCCGATGTGCGCGACGGCACCGTCCTGCGGTCAGCGATCGACGAGGCCGCGGGGGTCATGGGCGGCATCGATCTGGTCGTCGCCAATGCCGGGGTCGTGGCGTACGGGACCGTGCGACAGACGGACGAGGCGTCGTTCGAGCGGGTCCTGGACATCAATCTGAACGGTGTCTTCCGGACCCTCAAGTACGTGACGCCCCATCTGGAGCGCAGCCGGGGACACGTACTGGTCGTGGCGTCCGCGCTGTCCTTCATGCCGCTGGCGGCGATGGCCTCCTACGGCGCCAGCAAGGCCGCGGCCGAGCTGCTCGCCCTGACCTACCGCCAGGAGGTGGCGCACCTCGGCGTCACGGTCGGCCTGGTGCACCCCTCCTGGATCGACACGGATCTCGTCCGGGGCGCCGAGGCGGACCTTCCCTCGTTCCAGGGCCTGCGCAACCGGCTTCCCTACCCGGGCAATGTCACCACGAGTGCCGACCGGGCGGCTGCCGCGATCGTCGACGGGCTCGTCCGCCGCCGCAGCCGCGTGTACGTCCCCCGCGCGGTCGTCGTGGCCAACTGGGCCAAGGCAGCACTGAATTCGCCACTGGCCTGGCCATGGGCGAGGCGCTTCGCGGCCCGTGCCGTTCCGTCCCTCGAACGTGAGGTCGCGGCGCTGGGGAGGCATGACCAGCTCACGCCGGGCACCGGTACCTCTGCCGCGGAGACCAAGTCGCCCTAGCCGCACATAAGCAGTCCCGCGCGGGACCGCGACCTGACCTGCCCTGCCGACTCTCACCGACCTTGAACGATCGAGTCGTAAAGGCGCGCGCCCGCCTCGTGCGAGGCTTCGGCCCGTTCCCGCTCGTCGCCCAGACCGACAGAGAAGTTCACGCCCATCGGCCGCATCACCTGCGCCACGGGGTCCTCGAACTCGCCGAAGTGCTCGGCCAGCTCAAGGGTGATGTACCCGTGGACCAGACTCCACAACTGGGCGGCTATGACTTCAGGTTTCTGCCGCTCGGCCCTGCCCGAGTCCACGAGCCGTTGACATGCCGCGGCGATATGGACGTGGGCATCCCTGAAGGCCGGCGAATGGCCGCTCAAGCGAAGGTCCGCGTCCGACAGCGGCCGGTACGTCGCACGAGTGGACAGGCCGAACATCAGGTCATACAGGTGAGGGTTCTCGTGGGCCACTCGGCGGCAGGTCAAAGCCATGGCGAAGAGATCCGCGATCGGATCATCCGTCACCGGCACCTGGGCGAACGCCCCGGCGAGCTCCCTGAAGCCGTGGTCGGCGACGGCGCGCATCAGCTCGGGGATCCCACCGAAGTGGCCGTAGACGACCATCGTCGACAGCCCGCTCGCGGACGCCACCGTACGCGCCTTGATGGCCGACGGCCCCTGTTCGGCCAGCAGACCGACAGCGGCTCGCACCAGCCGCTCCGGTGCGTCATCGAGCTTCGGCCGCCCTGCCATGCCTCTCGCGCCTCCACCATTGACACTCTTGAAATAACTTGGTTATGTAACTCGTCACGGCAATAGTACACATCTCGAGCGACGTGCCGTTTCGGACACGGGGCGCGCCTCCCCGGACGGGCTTTCACGCACTGTCCCAGATTCCTGGCGCCGGCAGCCCCTCCCTCACTCGCTTTGCACTCCCCCATGAACCCAGCACGGGAGCAGAATCCATGCCATACAAAGACAAGGGTCATCTGGAGATCGAGGACCGCGGAGCCGTCCTTGTCGTCCGGGTCGACGGCGGCCCGCACCAGTTGTTCGGCCTCGACATCGCCCGGCAGCTGGACAAGCTGGTGACCCGGGTCGACCGCGATCCGAGCGTCCGTGCCGTCGTCTTCACCGGGGCACATCCCGAGCGGTTCGTCAGCCATGCCGCGGTCCAGTGGCTGCAGGAAGAGGGCGCCGCGAGCCCTACGGTCGGCCGGCGCGGTGCCGCCGCCGTCGTACGCATGGCCAAGCACGTGGACCGGTCCCGTCTCCTCGGGCCCGTGATGCGCAGGACCCCGATGCGCGGAGCCCTCCAGCTGGAGCGCCTGCACACGACCTTCCTCCGGATGAACGCCAGCGGTGTCCTCTTCGTCGCCGCGCTCAACGGTTCGGCTCTCGGCCTCGGCGCCGAGTTCGCCTGGGCCTGCGATCTGCGGGTCATGGCCGACGGGGACTTCTTCATCGGCCAGCCCGAAATCCTCCTCGGCATCATCCCGGGCGGAGGCGGCACCCAGCGGCTGACCCGCCTGATCGGCACCCACCGGTCCCTGGCCGCGATCCTCGAAGGCAAGCCGTTCACGCCCGCGGAGGCGCTCGCCAACGGGGCGGTCGACAAGGTCGTACCCCAGGACAAGGTCGTCGCGCAGGCGGTCGAGCTCGCAGAGCACTTCGGCCGGCGGTCGAAGGGGTCGGTCGCGGCCGCCAAGAGGTCGGTATACCTCGGCGGCTCGATGCCCCTGGAGGACGGACTCCACGTCGAACGCGCCGAGTTCTTCACCCGAGTCATGTCGAAGGACGGCCAGGAACTGATGCTCGACTACATGAAGACGACGGACGTCACCGGCGAGCTCCCGCTCTACAACCCGGACACCTACGCCCAGGCGCTCGCCTCGGGCAGCGTGCCCGGGCACCGCTCGACGAAGACGACGCGGCGGTGAGCCGACGATGACCACTGCGCACCCCGTCACCCGCCACGACATCACCTTCCCCTCCGGCGACAGCACCTGTGCCGGATGGCTCTACCTCCCGACCGGCGTCACCTCCCCGCCCGTCGTCATCCTCGGGCACGGCCTCGGCGCCACCCGCGAGATGCGCCTGGACGCCTTCGCCGAGCGTTTCGCCCAGGCCGGCATCGCCGCCGTGGCCTTCACCTACCGGCACTTCGGCGACAGCGGCGGCCACCCGCGCCAGCTCCTGTCGATCAAGCGTCAGCTCGCCGACTGGGACTCCGCCATCGCCTACGTCAAGGCCCGCCCTGACATCGACCGCTCCCGCATCGCGGTGTGGGGCAGCTCCTTCGGCGGAGGCCACGCCATCACCGTCGCCTCTCGGCATCCCGAACTGCGCGCGGCCGTGTCCCAGTGCCCGTTCACCGATGGCCTCGCCTCCGCGCTCGCACTCGGCCCGGTCGCCTCGCTCAGGATGACCCCCGTGCTCGCCCGGGACATGGCGGCCAGACTGCGCGGCAAGGCACCCGCGATGGTTCCCATCGCCTCCGCCCCCGGTTCGCCGGCCCTCATGAACGCTCCGGACGCCCTGCCCGGATATCAGGCGCTGCAACCGCCGGGGACGACGTTCCGCAACGAGGTGGCGGCACGGGTCATTCCGACCATCGCCACCTACCGGCCCGGGCGTGCGGCGAAGAAGGTCGCCATGCCGATCCTCTTCTGCGTCAGCAACACCGACTCCGTCACGCCTCCCGCCCAGACCCTCAGGTACGCGCGCACCGCACCCCGGGGAGAGATCAAGAGGTACGACGCCGGCCACTTCGACTTCTACACCGGCGAGACCTTCGAGGCCCTGGTCCGCGACCAGATCGAGTTCCTCACCCGGCAGCTGCGCCCCGCGCCGGCATCGACTCCTTGACCGGATCGCACAACACCGAGACAGGTACGCCCGCCATGAACTTCGCTTCACTGCCCGACCGCCGCGCCGCTCACGACCCCGATGGGGCAGCGGTCTCGGACGGGCGCCAGTCACTCACCAACACCCAGTTGCTGGACCGCGTCCGTGCCGCAGCGCTTCAGCTCCAGGACCTCGGCATCGGTCCCGGCGATGTCGTGGCCCTCAAGCTGACGAACCGCATCGAGTTCGTGCTGCTGTTGTTCGCCGCCTGGCGGATCGGCGCCACCATCACGCCGGTCAACCCGAGCATGACCGACGTCGAGGTGGACCGACAGGTCAAGGACTCCGGTGCGCGTCTGCTGGTGGTCGAAGACCGCGAGGCGCCCGTCACGGACGGTACTGCCGTACTCGCCGTCGGCGCACTGCACAAGGAAGGGGCGAGTTCGGATCACGCACCGCATGTGGACCCGTCCGCGCTGGCTCTCCTCATATACACCAGCGGCACCACCGGGACGCCCAAGGGCGTGATGCTGGACCACGCCAACATCGACGCCATGACGGAGATGGGCCGCCTGTCCCTGGACATCGGGCCCGCCGACCGGTGCCTGCTGATCCTGCCGCTCTTCCACGTCAACGGCATCGTGGTCAGCATTCTCACGCCTCTTCTCGCGGGGGCGAGCGTCGTCATCGCGGGCGGCCGGTTCGACCCACACAGCTTCTTCGACCTCGTCGAGCAGGAGCGCCCCACCTTCTTCAGCGCCGTGCCGACGATCTACGGCATGCTCGCTGCACTCCCGGACGACGTGCGGCCCGACACATCGTCGCTGAGGTTCGGAGTCTGTGGCGCCGCACCTGCCTCCGCCGAGCTGCTGAACCGGTTCGAAGCCCGCTACGGGTTCCCTCTTGTCGAGGGGTACGGCCTGTCCGAAGGAACCTGCGGGTCCACCGTCAACCCCGTCGCGGGCCCGCGACGTGCCGGCACCGTGGGACTTCCCTTCCCCGGCCAGCAGATTCGGATCGTCGACGCCGAAGGTACCGAGGTGGGGCCGGGCACGGACGGTGAGGTCCTCGTGAAGGGCCCCAACGTCATGCGTGGCTACCTCGGCCGCCCCGAGGAAACGGCCAGAGTCATCGTCGACGGCTGGTTGCACACGGGCGATGTGGGTCACCTCGACGCCGAGGGCTACCTGACCCTGGTCGGGCGCTCGAAAGACATGATCATCCGTGGCGGGGAGAACATCTACCCCAAGGAAATCGAGGACGTCCTCACAGGCGACCCATCGGTGCTCGAAGCCGCCGTGATCGGCGTACCCGACGAGAAGTGGGGAGAGGTGGTCGTGGCCTACATACAGCCGCGACCAGGCCTGACCGTCGATCTGACGGCGCTGCGGGAGCTCTGTGCGCGCAACCTCACCGGCTTCAAGCGTCCGACCGAGTTCTTCGTGGTGGAGGCCATAGCGAAGAACGCGGTCGGGAAGATCGACAAGGCCTCCTTGCGCGCTGCCCACGTCGCGGTTTCCTGAGCTTCACCGCGCGCCGAACCTGGACGCCCAGGCAGCGCATATCCGACAGCGCGGCCGTGGGGGACGCTTCGGCGGGTGTCCCGGTCTCGGCCCGGATCTGACTGCGTGGCGGCCCAACCGGAAGCAACTGGGCCGCCCCTCGGTCCGGGAGGCGGCTCGGACGACTTGCCCCGGCCGGCCAGTGAGACTGTGGACCCGCAGGGGCGCCGCTCTCGTCGTGGTGGCTGGGTCACCGACTCGCCTCGTGGGCCAGGAACGACCGCAAATGGCCCAGCAGTGCATCCGGTTGCTCTTCCGGGATGAAGTGGCCGCACTCCGGGATTTCTGCTCCGGTGACGTCGTCCGCGTAGGCGCGCCAGATCTCCAGCGTCGGCAGGCGGGAGGGCAGCCCTGCGGAACCCCAGAGCGCCAGTACCGGCATGGTGAGGCGGCGGCCCTCAGCGGCGTCGATGTCGTCGAGGGCGACGTCCTGCTCCATGGCGCGGTAGTCGTCGAAACTCGCGCGCATGGCACCAGGGCGGGAGAAGGCTCGGACATATCTGTCGACCGCTTCGGGTGTCAGCCCGTGCCGGTTATAGGTCCACCGCTCGAAGAAGTACTCGAGATACCCGCGTACGTCGTGCCCCACGAGCCGCTCGGGAAGGTCGGGCTGCATCTGGAACAGCCAGTGCCAGTACCCGGAGGCGAGTGAGGCGTCCAGCCGGCGGAACATCTCCCGGGTCGGCACGATGTCGAGCACAGCCAGCCGTTCCACCTGATCGGGGCGGTCCAGCGCCCAGCGGTGCCCCACGCGGGCGCCCCGGTCGTGACCCACGACGGCGGTCGTCTCGAAGCCGAGTGCTTCGACGAGGCCCGCCATGTCGGCGGCCATCCGCCGCTTGTCGTATCCGGTCGAGGGCTTGTCGCTCAGGCCGTAGCCACGCAGGTCGGGTGCCACCACGGTGTGGTCGGCGGCAAGATCCGCCAGTACCGGCTGCCAGCAGTCGGAGGTCTGCGGCCAGCCGTGGAGCAGGACGAGCAGAGGACCGGATCCCGCTCGGAGGTAGTGCAGGCGGACCCCGTCCACCTGCGTCACGCCTGTGGTCACAGTGGGCTGTCCCATGGATGCGCCTCCCCGGCATGAACTAACCCTCTTAGAGGGTTAAAGCTAACGTGCAGAATGAAGGCGTGGCAACGGACGACACGTGGATCTGGGACGGCGGGCGGGTCTGTCTGGACTTCACCAACACCCTCCGCCACCGGTGGCGGCCCACGCCGGGGGAGACGCTCCGGAACTCGGGTGATCTCACCCTCTGGCTTCAGCGGGCCGGACTGCTCACACCGGGCATCCCGGATCCCGTGGAGGCCGCCGTCCTGGCATCGGGCCGACGGCTGCGCGAGGCGGTCGACCGGGCCGTACTCGCGGTCTCCGACGGCCGACTGCCCTCCTCCAGCGACGTCGTGCTGCTCAACGAATCGGCAGCACAGGTGCCCCGGCCGGCGCCGCAAATCACCATCAAGGGCGGCCACTTGGAGCCCGCCGGCACCACGACCATGGCACCTGATTCCGCGACCGCGCTGGCACTGATCGCGCAGGACGCCGTAGACCTGCTCCTGTCGACCGAGATCCGGCGCGTACGCGTGTGCGGCGCGGACACGTGCGCCCTACGCTTCCTGGACCGCTCGCCCGCCCACAACCGCCGCTGGTGCTCGATGTCCCGCTGCGGCAACCGCACCAAAGTCCGCCTCCACCAGGCCCGAGCCAGACGGAGTGAGCGCACCCCGGCGGACTGAGCCCACCCGGACTCCTGCCGCCACCGCGCTCAGCTCACTCCGCGGGCCTCAGACGAAATGCGGGGCCGGGGACACTCTCGATGTCCTCCGCCTGCACGGCGTGGCCGCGTTCGCAGCGGATCTGGGCATCGACGTGCGCACCGCATCCGCGGTGTCGCGTCAGCACGGCAGGGCCCTCCGGGTCGGCGCGGTAGCGGTCGCCCCACTGCAGGAGCCCCATCACAGCCGGGACCAGATCCACGCCCTTGGGTGTGATCACGTACTTCGGCCGACTCCGCGAACCCGGCTCCTTGTAGGTCTCGGTGGCCAGGATCCCTTCCTCGACAAGCATCCGGAGCCGGGCAGCGAGAAGGTTGCGGGGACAGCCGAGGACCCGTTCGAAGTCACTGAAGCGGGACGAGCCGTACCAGACCTCGCGCAGGATCAGGATCGTCCACTTCTCACCCACGACCTCAAGGGTCCGAGCGATCGAGCAGTTCGACATGTCCCGGTCGAGTCGGGTGTCCATGCCGGTGTCCTGAAGAGCTTCCGTCCTCGCATCCATGAGGGTGATTCTAACCCGACCTGAGTTTACTTTTCCATACTCAACAAGTAGCGTCATGACCACACGCAGACGACCGAGAAGATCACATGGAAAGGCGGCCAATATGAAGGCATTCGTCGTCGAAAAGTACGGCAAGGACGGCGTGCGCGCCGCCGAGGTACCCGAGCCCAGCGTCGGTGACCGCGATGTTCTGGTCAGGGTGAGCGCCGCGAGCATCAACCCGCTGGACAAGATGGTCCGCAACGGGGAGTTCAAACAGCTGTTGAAGTACAAGCCTCCGTTCGTGCTCGGTCATGACGTGGCCGGCGTCGTGACGCGGGTCGGTTCCGCCGTACGCGGCCTCGAAGTTGGCGACGAGGTCTACGCCCGTCCGCGCGACCTGCGGATCGGAGGCTTCGCGGAGTACATCGCGATCGACATGGACGACGTCGCGCCCAAGCCGGTCTCGCTCACCCCGCAGGAGGCGGCCGCGGTCCCGCTGGTGGCCCTGGCCGCCTGGCAGGTCCTCGTGGACCAGGCCCATGTGAAGCCGGGTCAGAAAGTGCTCGTCCACGCCGGTGCCGGCGGTCTCGGATCGACGGTCATCCAGCTCGCCAAACACCTCGGTGCCACCGTGGCGACGACCGCGAGCGCTCATTCCGAGAAGCTGGTCAGAAGCCTCGGTGCCGACATCGTCGTCGACTACAAGACGGAGGACTTCTCCAAGGTGCTGTCCGGCTACGACCTGGTGCTGGACGCCGTGGGCGGCGCGAACCTGGAGAAGTCGCTGACCGTGCTGAAGCCCGGCGGCCTGGCTGTGAGCGTCGTGGGCCCGCCGGACGCCGGGTTCGCCGGGCAGCTCGGCGCTCCCTCCTTCCTGGGGCTGGTCATGAACGTGCTCAGTCGCAAGATCCGCAAGCAGGCGAAGGCCCTGGGCGTTCGCTACCAGTTCTTCTTCATGCAGGCCAATGGCTCCCAGTTGCGCGAGCTCGGCGCCCTCTACGACAGCGGGAAGCTCCGCCCGGTCATCGACAGCACCTTCCCGTTCGATCAGACGCTCGAGGCGATGGCTTACGTCGAGCAGGGTCGCACCACGGCCGGCAAGGTCGTGGTCTCGATGACGCCCGACAGCAACTGAGATCAGGCCGGTCACACGGCATCCTCCTGGCATGATCACGCGGGGCCGACGACGCGACGGCAGGGGCGAGAGGCGCTCGCCGCGTCGGGCGGAACACCATCGACGGCTCGCGTGTCCCGACGCACGCAAGATGCGCCTACCTCAGCCAGCCGCTCCCGCAGCCGGGGTCCGGCCTGCCGGATTCTCGCGCACGGACCAGGCGTCAGCGACCGCGCCGAAGCCCTGCAGGCGTTACTCGTCGAGGAATTGAATGGCGTGCTTCAGGAACCGCTCGGGGTACTGGAACTGCGCTCCATGCCCGGCATCGGGGTAGATCAGCAGCTGAGCGTTGGGGATGTTCTGGGCGAGGTGCCAGGAGTTGATCGAGGCGATCATCACGTCGTTCTCGCCGTTGAGGACCAGCGTCGGCTGGGTGATCGCGTTCAGGTGGGCGTAGGGGTTCTCGCCCGGCAGCGGTTCCGCGTAGGCCATAGTCGCTTCGAACTGCGCCTGTGCGACCGCGGGCGAGCTCGGCGGGTCCTGGTCGGCCCGCTGGTGACGGCGCTCCCAGAAGGCCTTGCCCGCTTGCTTCGCGGCTTCCGAGCGGCCGAAGAACAGGAAGAGGAAGTCCTCCAGGGTGGGGACGGGGTTCAGGGCGTACTGAGGCACCTGGGGGTCACTTGTCGGGTCCCCGCCTCGGAGGCCGGTGCCGAGCAGGAGGAGCTTGCGCACCAGCTGGGGGTGGCGCAGCGTGACTTCCTGCGCCTGGAAACCGCCGAGCGAGAAGCCGAGCAGGTCGACCTGCTCCAGCCCCAGTGCCCGGATGACCGCGGCGATGTCGTCGGCCATGTCCTCGATCCGGTTACGCGGCGTGCCCGATGACGAGGCGACGCCGCGGCCGTTGAACAGGATGACCTCCCGGCCTTCGGCCAGGCCGTCGGTGAGCAGCGGGTCCCAGTTGTCCATCCCTCCGCGGAAGTGCTGGACCAGGAAGATCGGGACGCCCGAAGGCTTGCCCCAGCGCCGGTAGGCGAACCGGTCGCCGTCAACCTCGATGTACTGAGTCGGTGCGGTCACATGCGTGTCACTCATGGCTGAGCCTTTCTGGAGGGGTGAACAATAATATGACGATCGTAATCTAAAAAGTCAAGGTCTTAGATGTCGATCGACATCTATGTATGCTGGACCGTCGAGCGTCGACCGACGAAGGGACGGCTGGACATGCGGGTCACCAAGGCACAGGCAGAACAGAACCGTGCCCACATCGTCGCGACAGCCTCCAGGCTGTTCCGGGAGCGCGGCTATGACGGTGTCGGCGTGGCAGAGCTGATGGCAGCCGCCGGGTTCACCCACGGCGGGTTCTACAAGCACTTCCGCTCCAAGGCCGACCTGATGGCCGAAGCGTCCGCGAGCGGACTCTCGACGACCGTGGCACAGACAGAAGGCCTGGACCCCGCCGAGTTCGTCGAGCGCTACGTCTCACGGGAGCATCGCGACGGGCGCGGCGACGGCTGCACCATCGCGGCCCTCGGCGGCGACGCCGCACGTCAGTCGGCGGACCTCAAAACGGAGTTCGCGGCCGGGATCGAGAACCTGCTGACGGCCCTTCAGCCTCCAACCGATACGCCGGGGGATGCGGACCAGCGCGCGGCCCGCATGATGGTGATCGACATGCTCGCCCATTCGGTCGGCGCGATCATGTTGTCGCGGGCATGCCCGGACGGCTCTCCGTTGGCGGACGAAATCCTCGATGCCTGCCGCAAGGAGATTCTCGCGTCACTGTCACAGGGCAACAGCGACCAGCCGGCGGCAAGCAGTCCGGAAGCCTGAGGGCAGCCGACCGACGCAAGCCCAGCTCAGTACCTTGAACAGCACGAGGCCGGCCCCCAGTCGCCTCAGTGCGCACACCGGCAGAACCACCCCGCCGCCCTTTCGGGCGACCTTCTTCAACGCGCGATCCAGGCGCGGGGTGGGAGTGGGACCCGACGCCGTACAGGTGGGCAATCTCGGGAAGCCCAGCAGCACGCGGTGGCGGTAGCCCTCCGGCCGACCCGCCCCAGCCGTCCAGTCGTGCCGGTATGGGCGGCAATGGCCGGATGACCCTGCCATGCGGGGATGCGGGCCATGCCGCAGCCGAGGACTGCCCGGATGGTCACCTGGACCGAGTCCGGGCCGCACTTCAGCGAGGCAGAAGGACCTCGACCTGCCTGCGGATGTCCTGCATGATCTCCTCGACGCTCAGGGCGATGTTCACGCTCACCGCCATGCTGAGGAACATCACGGCGGACACGATGTGTGCCAGCGTCGCGGCGTCGCCCTCGGTGACCCGCTCGTCTCGGCGCAGCACGGCGGCGACGGCCTCCTCGGTCTGCGCGACGATGGCGAGTGCCGCGCCGTGCCGGGGCTCCTCGGGGTCACCGAAGACCATCTCTCGCAGGTAGGTGCGTCCGTTGTCGATCTGGACGCGGTTGCACTCGACGATCGGCCGGACGATCGCCAGCACCGCGTCCAGCACGCCTGGGACGGTCTCGGCGTCCGCCCGGCCCCGCTCAAGTGCTTCGACGTACTTGGCGTTCTGGACAAGGAGGAGGAGTTCGCCCTTGGTCTTGGCATAAAGGAACAGGGTCCCGGTGCCGATGTCGGCCTTGTCCGCGATCTGCTGGGTCGTGACCTCATCGACGCCGTGCTCGGCGAACAGATCACTGGCGGCAGCGACAATGCGGTCGAGTTTCTCCTGCTTGTTCCGCTCGCGCCGTCCGAGAGGCATGGCGGTGTCCTCCAGGGATAGATTCTGACTGTAATCAGTTATGATTGTACTCAATGTCATGTGGGCTCGAATGTGGCTCCGCTCATTCTCCCATCGCGGGGCGATGTGTCCTTGCCCCATCCGTGCGCAGCCACGTACTTCACATCCCCCTCGGAAAGAAGGAACCCATGCCCTCCCTCGATGGAGCAGTCGTCCTCGTCACCGGCGCCAATGGCGGTATCGGCACCCACTTCGTCCACGACGCCCTGGCGCGCGGCGCCGTCAAGGTCTACGCCACCGCCCGCTCCCCCCGCGCCTGGGACGACGACCGCATCGTCCCCCTGACCCTTGACGTGACCGACCGCACGTCGATCGACGCGGCCGTGGCCGCCGCGGCGGATGTCACCGTGCTCGTCAACAACGCGGGCGCCACCCCGCCGAGCGCGAGCCTGCTGGACGTCACCGAGGCAGACATCCGGGCGAACATGGAGACGAACTTCTTCGGACCGGTCTTCCTCGCCCGCGCCTTCGCACCGATCCTCGCCGCCAACAAGGGGTCAGTCCTCATCGACGTGCACTCCGTTGCCAGCTGGTATGCCTTCGGCGGCGCCTACAGCGCCTCCAAGGCCGCACTGTGGTCGGCCACCAACTCGCTGCGCATCGAGTTCGCACCCATGGGCGTCCACGTGACGGGGGTGCACATGGGCTACGTCGACACCGATATGGCCGCGCACGCCGACGGCCCCAAGATGCTGCCGACACAGCTGGTGACGACCGTCTACGACGCCGTCGAGGCCGGAGAATACGAGGTCCTGGCCGACGACTTGACCAAGGGGGTCAAGGCGGCTCTGAGCGGCCCGGTCGAGGCGCTTTACCCGGACCTGCACAGCACGGAAGCCTGAGCTTGTTGTTCGGTCCCGACGCGATCTCTTCACGTCGGGGACCCAGTGATCCATGGCGTGCGAACGGTCGGCCGACCAGTGTCCAGAAGCGGTCCACCGTCGCGGCCATCGAGCGGTGGAGGACATCGGCGGTCGATCCGGCAGCAGCCCGATCCGACCATCGTGCCGAAGACGTCGGAAATCAGGTGGGCCCCGCGGCAAATGAGGACGGACGCAGCATCCGCTGCATCCGTGCTCACTTTCTGATGGGTGTCAGCTTTGCTGGTTGGCGATGCCGATGTAGTGCCCGAGACGGTACTCGAAGTCGATGCCGGCCTGTTCGACGACGGCCTGCGTGCCTGCGGCCCGGGTGAGGAAACCGGGAAGCGTGAGGGAGTGGGCGAACTCGCCGTACGCGGCGACCAGGTCCCCGTCCGGGGGCAGGGTTGCCCGGTTGATCTGGGCTTTGGCCGAGGCGAGTGAGGCGCGGTCGAAGGAGGCGAGTCGGGCGGCGACGGTGCCGACGAAGGCGTCGAGTTCGCTGTCGGGGAGGGCGCGGGTGATCCAGCCCCAGCGTTCGGCGGTGTCGGCGTCGTAGTCGTCGCTGGTGAGGATGGCTTCCAGGGCGCGGTCGCGTCCGATGGCCCGGGGCAGGCGTTCGCTGCCACCACCGCCGGGCAGCAGTCCGCTGCCGACCTCGGGCTGTCCGAAGATCGCCTTCTCACGACTGGCGTAGCGCAGATCGAGAGCGAGGGCGAGCTCGTTCCCGCCGCCGCGGGTGCGTCCACGGATGACCGCGATCGTGATGTACGGCGCTTTGGAGAGTTCGAGGACCAGATTCGTCCAGGCCGGCACCGCGTCCGGGTCCTCGGGGGCGGGGAAGTCGGCGGCGGCGGCCAGGTCGAAGTGGTTGTAGAAGAAGTCGGGGGTGGCGCTGTCGAACAGCACGACCTGGATGTCCGGGTCAGTGGCCAGTTCGGTGACGATCTCGATGAGGCGCAGGACGGTCTCGCCGACGATGAGGTTGACGGGCGGGTTGGCGAAGGTGATCTTCGCGATCTGCGGTGAGGTGCGCTCGTAGTGGATGGTGCTCTGCTGCTCGCTCATGGCTGGCTCCGGATGCGTGGTGGGTATCAGACGGCGATTGGGGTGCGAGGAGGGCAAGGAAGCCGGAGCGGATGGATGTGCCGAGCAGATCCGGCGGTCCCGTTTCCCGTCTGCGCTGCTCACTCCTGGTAGTGCGGGAGGATCTCGCCGTTCTTGACGTAGGTGAGGGCGGCGGCGACGTCGTAGGCGTGGATCGCGGAGACCTGCGGTGCCAGCCGGTCGGACAGGTCCTCGATCGCGTTGCCGCTGAAGAAGGCGTCCCGTGCCGCGGTGTCGGTGAACCCGAGGCTGACCGAGGCGTGGAAGCGCTGGTCGTGGGGGTTGTCGTGGGCGACGTCCGGGGTGTCCCAGAGCTTTTTCGTCCAGGGCAGGAACGTCTGCGTGCGCAGTTCCTTCAGCACTCCGGTGCCGGCGAGCGCGGGGGCGAGCTCCTCGTTGACGAACTTCCGCAAGGCGCCGGCGCCGACCCCGTCCCTGCGGCGAAGGTAGATCAGCGCGCGGGCACCGACCGTCTCTCCGGGGCCCGCGACGTCGTACCACCGGGAGGAGTTCGGCGGGCCGGCGTAGAGCAGGGTGCGGCGGAACACGTTGATCTCGTCGGCGTAGGCCAGCTTCGTCTGCTCGCGCCCTTTCAGGGGTGCGAGCACCGATTGGAAGGTGACTTCCGCGACGCCGTCGATCTTCCGGTCTGCTGGGATCGCGGTCTGGACCCCGTCGATGGCCGGCCACAGGCCCGTGTTCTGCTCGGCGAGGTGGATCTGCCGGTACTCCTCCAGCCCCGGGGTGGCGGAGATGATCCCTGAGTGCGGGCCCTTCCAGTGGTCCATGCCGGTCTGGCGGGGCTGGTCGGTGCGCACCCACAGCAGGATCGAGGAGGTGAGAGGCTTCTTCACTTCCGGGGGCGCGGCGACCGGTGACGTGCTCATGATGTTGCCCTTTTTCCTGGTCAGGTGGTGGTCATCGAGCCAGGAACTCGACCGCGACGGGGGCGAACTCCTGGTGGTACTGGAAGATGCCGCCGTGCCCGGAGTCGGGGTAGATGATCAGCTCGCTGCCCTTGATGCGCCGGTGCAGGTCCTCCGACAGGACCGACGGCACCATGCGGTCGTTGTCGCCGTTGGCGATCAGGGTGGGCTGCGTGATCGACGACAGGTCGTCAGGGGCGGAGCGCCCCCACTTCTTGATGGCCTTCAGCTGCGTCTGGAACGCCTTGGTCTTGATGTCCGCGTCGCGGTCGACGGTGCGCTCCTTGAGCCGGTTGACGAACGCGCGTGCGGCGGGCTTGCCGGTGGCATTGCGGTTGAAGAACAGGAACTCCTTGGGGTCCGAACGGGTCAACGTGGCACGCAGGATGTCCCAGTAGGTGACTCTGGCGACCTTGTCCATGTCCTTGCCGCCCTTGGGCCCGGTGCCGGTGAGGACCAGCTTGCGGACGAGCTCGGGGTGCTTCACCACCAGGGCCTGGGCGACCATGCCGCCGAGGGAGAACGAGAAGACGTCGATCTTGTCGAACCCGAGGGCCCTGATGAAGGTGTAGGCGTCGTCGGCCATCGCCTCGACACTGTCCGGCACCTGGCCGGTGGACGCCCCGACACCGCGGTTGTCGAAGGCGATGACGTGACGTCCCTTCGCGATGGGGTCGATGATGCGGGGGTCCCAGTTGTCCAGGGTCGCGGCGAGGTGGACGAAGAAGACGACGGGGATGCCGCCCTTCGGTCCCAGCTCGCGGTAGGCGTAGGTGACGCCGCCTGCGCGGACGGTGCGGGCCGGGGCCTTCGCGTAGGAGGTGATGACGGGTTCGTTCGGGGCGTCTGTGCTGCTCATGACCGATTCTCCTTGCGTGTTCTGTGTCGCTGTGTGTTTCGTGTCGCCCGTCGCGGTTGCGGCGGGTCAGCTGTTGCCGATGACGGCCTTGCCGCGGATGCCGCCCTGGGACAGGGACTGCAGCGCGTGCGGGGTCTGGTCGAAGGGGAACACCTTTCCCACGACCGGGCGCACCGCGCCCTGGTCGATGAGGGTGGTGATCCGGCGGAGCTGGTCGCCGCTGGCGTGCATGAACAGGAACTCGTACGTCACGCCGAGCTTCTTCGCCTGCTTGCGGATCTTGCGGCTCAGGGCTGTGACCGCCAGGCGCAGCAGCGGATTTAGGCCGGCCTGGCGGGCGAACGCGGGGTCCGGGGGACCGGCGATCCCGATGGCCTTGCCGCCGGGCCTGAGCACCCGCAGGGACTTCTCGAGGGTCTCTCCACCGAGGCTGTCCAGCACCAGGTCGTAGCCGGTCAGGAGCTGCTCGAAGTCCTGGGTGCGGTAATCAATCACCGTGTCCGCGCCGAGCGCGCGCACGTAGGCCGCGTTGGAACCGCTGGCAGTGGTGGCGACACTCGCGCCGAGGTGCGCGGCGAGCTGGATCGCGATCGAACCGACCCCGCCGGCGCCGGCGTGGATGAGCACCTTCTGCCCGGGCCGCAGCTTCCCGCGCTCCACCAGCGCCTGCCATGCCGTGAGCGCCGCCAGCGGCAGCGAGCCGGCCTCTTCCATGCTGATCGAAGCGGGCTTGAGCGCCAGGTCGCCCTCCGCTACGGCGATGCGCTCGGCGAACGTGCCGATGCGGTCCTGGTGGGGCCGGGCGTAGACCTCGTCTCCGGGCTTGAAGCCGCGAACCGCCGTCCCGACGCGGACGACGGTGCCCGCGACGTCGTTGCCCAGGATCAGCGGCAGCTTGTAGGGCAGGATCTGCTTGAACTCACCGGCGCGGATCCTCTCATCCAGCGGGTTCAGCCCGGCGGCCTCCACGCGCACAAGCACGTCGTGCTCCCCCACGGTGGGTTCGGGGACCTCCGCCTCCTGCAGCGGCTCCTTGTACTTGGTGACGACGAACGCTCGCATGGGGCGCCACTCCTAATACTTGTCCTATTTATCCAGGTCTGAGACTGGATCGGCGAACCCGGCGCGACATCCGGGGGCCTCACGACCTCGCACCATCCGGTCGATCCGAGTACACTCAACTATGAGTCCACTCATAATTATTGTCAAGGGGGTCCCCATGGGAAGCGATCACATGCCGACCGGGCGCCGCGAGAGGGCCAAACAGGACAAGCGCGAGCGCATCATGACCGCCGCCCGCGAGCTGTTCGCCGAACACGGCGTGGACAGGGTCACGACGCAGCAGGTCGCCCGCCGGGCCGATGTCGCCATCGGGACGCTCTACCTGTACGCGTCCACGAAGGCCGAGCTGCTGATCATGGTGCAGAACGAGAAGTTCGCCGCCGCCGTCGATTCCGGCCTCGCCGCCGCCGACGCCGCCGTAGGACAGGGCGCGCTGGAGCGGGTCATCGCTCTCATCCGCCCCCTGGTGGAGTGCGTGCGGGAGCACATCGAGAACGGCCGCACCTATCTGCGCGAACTTGTCTTCGGCGACCCGGCCGAGCCATACCGGCAAGTGGGTCTGACCCTTGCCGGCCGCGTCGAGGACGGCATCACCGGCCTGCTCACGCGCAACGAGGACATCGGCGCCGCCGACGCGGCAACGCTGGCGCGGGTGATCACCGCGATCATCCACATCAGCACCACCGCCACCGTGTGCCCGCACCGCAGCGACGAGGCCGTGCTCGCCGACATCCGCGACCAGGTCCACGCCACCCTTGCGCAGCACATCCGCGCCGCATGACCGCTCGCTCCACGAGCCGACCATGTCCCCGGAACGGGGACACTTCGTGAGCACGCGCTACGGCGTGATCACCATCGGCGGCGGAAGCGCGGGCACGTCACCGCGATCCGCGCCGCGCAACTCGGCAAGAACAACCTGTCCGGCAGTGCGGCAGTGCGGCAGTGCGGACAGCCGCTAACCCTGCACTCCCGGTCAGGCCGGCGGCGTCTGTCCGCCCTGCGCCTCACGTTCCCAGATGGGACTGCGGTCCTTGTCGACCAAGGCCGCTCGGACGCCCTCCAGGAAGTCCGGCGTGCGGATGGTCGTGCGCGTGAGAGTGAGCTCGGCGGCAAGGCACTCGCGCAACGTCTGCTGTCTGCCCCGGGCCAGCAGGTTGTGAGTGATCTCCAAGCTCTGCGGCGAGGCGGACTCCAAGGCGATCAACGCGTCTGACGCCCAGGCGGTGTCGAGGTGACGCAGGCGTTTCTCGATCTCACCGAGAGTCGGCGCGCCGAACGCCCAGTCCATCTCCCCGCGTACCTCCGCCAGCCTGCTCGCCCCCACCGGCGAACGGTCGGCAAGGCGGTTCAGGACGACGTCCACCGGGGCGCCTGGGCTGTCCGCCAGGGCGTCTCCGACCGCACCGAGCCCGTCCGTGGGGACGAAGTGCGTGGCCAGCCCCGCGTACAGGGCGTCGGCAGCGTCGAGACGGTGCCCGGTCAGTCCCAGGTACATGCCTATCGCGCCGGGCAGCCGCGGCAGAAAGTAGCTGGCCCCGATGTCGGGGAAGAAACCGATCCCGGTCTCGGGCATCGCCAGCACCGCACGCTCGGTGACGACGCGGAAGGTGCCGTGGACCGACAGACCGAGACCACCGCCCATGCACATGCCGTCGATGAGCGACACGACCGGCACGGGATACTCAGCGATCCGGGCGTTGAGCCGGTACTCGGAGGCGAAGAACCGCTCACTGGCCTCGGCATCCCCAGCGAGGCTGTGCTCGCGGATCGTGCGGATGTCGCCGCCGGCGCAGAAGGCCTTCACACTGGTGCTGGCGATCACCACAGCGGACAGCGGTGTGTGTTCCCATGCGGCGAGCGCACCGTCAATGGCCGCGACCATGCCTGTCGTCAGGGCGTTGAGCGCCTTGGGTCGGTTCAGAAGGATCCGGCCGACGCCCCGGTGCACATCGGTGAGAACCTCGCCCTCAGCAATGTCAGTCATGCGTCTCATCTCGTACTCCGCGCGGACCTGGCTGTTGTGCCATCACCGTTCCTCCGTCGCCGAATGTCGCCCCTCATGGCTGAGCAGGCGCTCGTGTCCGGATCCCCCGCCAACAACCCCGTTGTGCCCACCGTGGACGAGATCCAGGACCTCTACCCGCAGATCTACGGCTGAAGGTCAAGATCCTCGCACAGGTCGCGGAGCGCCTCCACGAACCTCCCGGCCGCCAGGGCATCGCCGTCGCCGTCGGCGGCAACTCCGAACGCGCGGGCGCAGTCGGCGTACCGGCTCTCGGCGGCCGGTACGGAGAACGCCGTTACCGCGGGGAAGAGCATCGCGTTCGACAGACCATGAGCGACGTGGAAGTGCGCGCCGATCGGGCGGCTCATGCCGTGCCATGGTCGACTCGCCCCACGCCATCTACCCCGGCACGGACGAGAGCGTTCAGCGCGAGGCCGCCGGAGAGCGGATTTGCCTTGCGGCTCACGTACGCCTCGACGGCACGACTGAGCGCGTCGACGACGGCGACCGACAGGAACGCCGGTCCCGAACAGAGTCATCTTCTCGTCCGTGGCGCTGTCGTGATGCTGCGGTTCGTGTGCGGAGCCTTGTAGTCCCGCATCCGGCCGCCCTGTACGCCCCACAGGCAGGCCGGCGCCAAGCGAATCGGTCGTCGGATCCGGGACGGTCCCGGCAGACAGACACGGCTGCAGTCCGGCGTCCTCACGCATCACCATCAGGCGTTCCGCCGCACCCGCCCAGGCGACGGGGGGGCTGCTCCTCCCAGACAGTCGGACCTCAGACCGCTGATCCGCTACGGCAGAGATTCTGGAGCGTTGATCACCCTCGGCCGCCCGCACTGCGCCGCCGCGCCCGCAGCCAGAGGTGCCCCTACTCTTCTGGGTTTACTTTCTTATACTCAGTCAGTAGCGTCAGGACCAGCACATCAACCTGGCTGCACGCGGGACGTGGGCGTGGCAGCAACCTGCGAAGGAGCACCACCATGGGCGTAAGCCGAGAGGCACACGAGTTCGCGGAGTTCCTCGCGAGCGTGAGCGCGAAGTCGTCGACACCCGGTCTCGACCTGGCCGTCATCCGCGACATCGTGGACTCGAACCACAAGGCGTCGACCGAGCCGGAAGGCGTCACGTACGCCGAGGTGGACGCGGGCGGCGTTCCCGCCCTCTGGGCCATCCCCGAGGGCGCCGACCCCGACAAGGCACTGCTCCACTTCCACTTCGGCGGATCCGTCACCGCCTCCATGCACTCGGACCGCAAGGCCGCAGGCCACATCGCCAAGGCAGCCGGAGCCCGCTCCCTCGTCGTGGACTTCCGCCTGGCGCCCGAACACCCCTACCCGGCGCAGCTCGACGACGCCGAGACGGCGTACCGGTGGCTGCTCTCGCAGGGCTACGAGCCGCGGAACATCGGCAGCACGGGCCACTCGATCGGCGGCACGCTCGCGGTGATGCTCCCGCTGCGCCTGCTCGCGAAGGGCGAGGCGACGCCGGGCGCGATCGTCAGCGTCTCGCCGTGGACCGACCTCACCATCCAGAACCCGTCGGTGGACGAGAACGAGGACAACGACAAGATGCTCAGCAGGAGCACCCTCGAACTCTTCCGAGGAGCCTGGCTGCAGGATCCCGCCGTGGACTTCACCGACCCCGCGATCAGCATCGCAAACGCCGATCTGACCGGCCTGCCGCCCACGACCGTCCACTACGGCGAGTACGAGACCCTCGCCGACGACGGCGCCGAACTCGGCCGACGCCTCGCGGACTTCAAGGTCACCTCAGAGGTCCACCCGATGCCCGAAGGGCAGCACTCGTTCATCCTGGGCGCCGGGCGCGTACCCGAGGTGGACCAGGCGATCCAGCAGATGGGCCAGTGGCTGCGCAAGCACCTCGGCGCGTGAGCTGAAGGCACACTGGGCGGAGCGGCCCTTCGGCCGGACCGCCTCACCACCGCGATGCCGGTGACCGGTTCCCGCCGGTCGTCGGCATCCTGCCAGAGTCGGCCGACTTGCGGTGCCTGTGTCCGACACGGTTCCGCACCCAGCCACATCACCGTCCATTGATGCCACAAAGGAGTGCGCGATGGGAACATACGAAGATGTCTTCCGCGCCAGTACCGAGGACCCGGAGAGCTTCTGGCTGAAGGCGGCGGAGGGCGTCGACTGGGATGTCGCTCCGCGACGCGCTCTGGACTCCTCGGGCGCGCCCTTCTACCGCTGGTTTCCCGACGGACGGCTCAACGTCTGTTTCAACGCGCTCGACCGGCACATCGAAGCCGGCCGGGGCGAGCAACCCGCGCTCGTCCACGACTCCCCCGTGACGGGCACCCGGCGCACCTACACCTACGAACAGCTGAGGGACGAGGTGGCGGCCTTCGCCGGAGCACTCGCACAGCTCGGCGTGGGACACGGCGACCGCGTGGTCATCTACATGCCGATGGTCCCCGAGGCCGCCGTCGCGATGCTGGCCTGCGCACGCATCGGCGCGGTCCACTCCGTCGTCTTCGGCGGATTCGCCGCACGCGAACTCGCCCTTCGCATCGACGACGCCGCCCCCAAAGTGGTCGTCTCCGCCTCCTGCGGCATCGAGGGCAAGCGCGTCATCGCGTACAAGCCCCTGCTCGACCAGGCGATCGAACTCGCGGCCCACAAGCCGCAGAAGAGTGTCATCCTGCAACGCCCACAGGAGACGGCCGAGTTGGGGCCTCACGATCTCGACTGGGCCGACCTGGTGGCTACCGCGCCACCGGCCGACTGTGTTCCCGTCCCCGCAACCGACCCCCTCTACATCCTCTACACCTCCGGAACCACCGGAAAGCCCAAGGGAGTCGTGCGTGACTGCGGCGGCTACGCGGTCGCCCTCCACTGGTCGATGGGCGCCGTGTACGACGTGGGCCCGGGCGAGACCATGTTCACCGGCTCCGATGTCGGCTGGGTCGTCGGACACTCGTACATCGTCTACGCGCCCTTGCTGGTCGGCGCGACCACGGTGCTGTACGAGGGCAAGCCGGTCGGCACCCCGGACGCGGGCCAGTTCTGGCGGGTGGCCGCCGAGTACCGGGTCAAGACCATGTTCACGGCGCCCACCGCCTTCCGGGCGATCAGGAAGGAGGACCCGAAGGGGACGCTCACCGCCGGCTACGACCTCTCCCACCTGCGCTATCTCTTCCTGGCCGGTGAACGCCTCGACCCCGAGACCTATCACTGGGCGAGCGACCTGCTGGGCGTCCCGGTGATCGACCACTGGTGGCAGACCGAGACCGGCTGGCCCATCGTCGCCAACCCTGTGGGCATCGAAGCCGCTCCCCTCAAGCCCGGCTCCCCGACCCGCCCGCTGCCGGGCTGGGACGTCCGCGTCCTCGACGCTTCGGGCAAGCCGGTGCCCGCGGGCGTCGACGGCGCGATCGTCGTGAGGCTTCCCCTGCCGCCCGGCGCGCTCCCCACGCTCTGGAAAGACGACGACCGCTACGTCGCCTCCTACCTCTCCGCCTACGACGGCTACTACCTCACCGGCGACAGCGGCCACCTCGACGACGACGGCTACGTCTTCGTCATGGGCCGCACCGACGATGTCATCAACGTCGCCGGACACCGGCTGTCCACCGGCAGCATGGAAGAGGCCCTGGCCGCCCACCCCGACGTCGCCGAATGCGCCGTCATAGGCGTCGCCGACGAACTCAAGGGACAGATCCCGCGCGGCTTCGTCGTCCTGAAAGCCGGCAGCGACCGCGAACCGGGCGAGGTCGAGGCCGAACTCGTCCAGCTCGTACGCGAGCGCATCGGCGCCGTCGCCTCCCTCAAGGACGTCACGGTCGTGGCCGCCCTGCCCAAGACTCGCTCGGGAAAGATCCTCCGCAAGACGATGCGCGGCATCGCCGACGGCCACGACGAACCCATCCCCTCCACCGTGGACGACCCCGGTGTCATCGAGACCCTGCGCCCTGTTCTCCGCCGCGCCGGTCACACCCCGTGATCGGTCGCGTGGAAGGCCGCGCACCGTTCGGTCAGCGGCCACCAGGGACGGTACGAGATGCGGGAGATCGTCAACGCGCTCCTCTACCAGGGCCGCACCGGCTGCCAGTGGGACCTGCTTCCGCACGACCTGCCGCCGGGCGGCGCGGTGATGTACCAACTTCGCCAAGTGGCGCGACGACGGCACCGACCAGACCATCCACGACCTGCTGCGCTGGCAGGTGCGGGAGAAGGCGCGGCGAAAAGCGGACCGAGCCTGGTGGTGCTCGACACCCAGAGCATGCATGCGGCGGCCGGGGTGCCCGCGGAGTCGACGGGGTGTGATGCGGCAAAAAAGTACCGGGCCGCAAGCGCGGCCTGGCGCAGCACATGACCGGCGGGGAGCTGACCCTCGGGGCGGTGCTGGCCCGGCTGGAGGAGCGGGAACGGGAGATCGCCGCGCTGGCCGAGACGACGGGAGAGCAGATCGAGCAGCTGACCGCACGGCTGGACGAGCTCGGCAGGGCCGCTGAGGAGATCCGGATCACCCGCAAGACACTGCTGGAGCTGCCCGATCCGCAGCCACCCGCGCCGCCGGCGCCGAAGCTGCCCGACCATCCGGCCTACCGGCAGATCCTGGCAGTATTCACCGCGGCCGACGCTCCGCTGCGGGCGCGGCAGGTGTGCGAGGCGATGGACATGGAGATCGCGTCCAACACCTTCAACAACACCCGCCTGAAGCTCAAGCGGCTGACCAAGCGCGGAATCCTGGTCGAGACCGGGCAGGGTTCGTTCACCCAGCCGCGGCCGTAGCCGCCCGGCGGCTGCGGCCGGCCCGCCTGCCCCTCCCGAAAGGGGGAACAGGCATCAACTCACGTAACCCTCTCAGGACTGCAACTGGGCGAAGAGCGTCGCCAGGTCGATGAGGCCCCAGTGGTCGGTGAGCTTCCCGTCGGCCACCTTGAACATGCGGACCTCCAGCACCTTGATCGATCGGCCGGTGGCGGGAGTGCCGTTGAAGGACCCGGTGTTCGTGCCGGTGAGGATGAAGCTGATCGCGAACCAATCGTCCTCGGCGACGACACGGACCGGCGTGGCGGCGAAGTCGGGGACCGCGTCGAGGAACGACGCAAGCACCGCGCGGGCCTCCTCGAGGCCGGTGGTGGTGCCATCGGCGGCGTGGTTGCGGAAGTCCGGCGCGTACAGGGCGAACAGGGCGTCGAGGTCGCGCAGGTTGACGCGCCTGACGTACTCATCGGCAAGCCGGTGCAAGTCGGCGGCGGACGTTCGGGGCTCGGCGTTCGAGGAAGACATGTGCTTCTCCTATCGGGGCGACCGAGAGGCCGCAAGCAAGTTCCGAGGCGAGTGGGATCGTGTGGCGGCCTACCGGTCGAGCACCGGGGCACGCCGTCAGCCGTGAACGTCACGGCGGAGAACGGGGCGCAGCGTGTGCGGCAGAAAGCGCCGCGTCGGTGATGACGAACACTTGACGATCACCGGGAAGACCATGACTGCTCTCGCTGACCGTCTCCCGGCCCAGACCGCCGCGCCCGACCTGCCCGAGCACCCGAACTACCCCCGCATCCTCGCCGTCTTCAACGAGGTCACCGGCCCCCTCCGGGCCCGTGATGTCTGCGAAGCCCTCGACCACGAACCGCTGCCGAAGAACATCGATGGCACCCGCGCCAAGCTGAAACGCCTCGTCAGGCTCGACGTCCTCACCGAGGCCGACGCCGGCAGCTTCACCAGAAAGCAGTAGCCGACCAAGCCCCCGCGACCAGCAGCCCTGCCCCAACCTCACCTGCAAACGGACAACACCTCACGAACCGCCCTCTGCGAGCTGGAGGAACTGGTCTTCACCCCCCGAACTCGTGGTCAGCGAACTGGTGACGACCGCCATCCGCTACGGCAAGAGCCCTATCAAACTGCGGATGATCTTTCAGTCCGCCCTGACGAGCGAATCTCCGACGCCAGCAGCACCGCCCCGCACCTGCGCCGCGCCCAGGTCTCGACGACGGCGGCCGCGGCCTGCTCCTCGTCGCCCACCCCACCGAATACTGGAGCACACAGCACACCCGCTAGGACAAGGTCATCTGGGCGGAGCAGGCGATTCCAGCTTCCGTTGCGGAACTCCCACCGCTCTGGCGTGAGGTCCTTGCGCGAGCTGCACCGCGCGGCTTCGTGCCCCCTGCCGGGACCCACTTGCCACAACCCACCCGACCGCATAATATTACGATCGTAATTTGATAGGCCGCTGCCGACTGCGACTCGGCCGGCGGGCGCAGGGCGCGTGCGTCTTCGGACCCGGAAGCAGAAGAGCCCGGTACCCACGTCCACGCGGTGTCCGCCCCCGCCCTTTCGAAACCACCACCCATCACCTGAGGAATCACCCATGCTCAACGCCCTGTGGAACCCGACCGTCGTCGGAGAGATCGCCCTGCCGCACCGGCTGGCCATGGCCCCCCTGACCCGCAGCAGGGCCACCCCGGACGGCGTGCCGACCGAGCTGAACGCCGAGTACTACGCCCAGCGCGCCTCGCACGCGCTCATCATCACCGAGGGCACCCAGCCCTCCGCCGACGGCCAGGGCTACCCGGTGACCCCGGGCATCTACACCGAGGAACACATCGCCGGCTGGCGCAAGGTCACCGACGCCGTACACGAGGCCGACGGACGCATCGTCATCCAGCTGATGCACGCCGGGCGCATCTCCCACCCGGACAACACCCCCCACCACCGGCAGCCGGTGGCACCCTCCGCTATCAAGCCGGCCGGCCAGACGTTCACCCCGTCCGGGCTCCAGGAGATGCCGGAGCCGCGCGAACTGTCCACCGAGGAGGTCGCCGCGACGGTCGACGACTTCCGGCGCGCCGCCGCGGCCGCCATCGCGGCCGGCGCCGACGGCGTCGAGATCCACGGGGCCAACGGCTACCTGGTCAACCAGTTCCTCTTCCCCAGCGCCAACCAGCGCACGGATCAGTACGGGGGCTCCCTCGACAACCGCATCCGTTTCGCGGTGGAGGTCGCCACGGCTGTGGCCGACGAGATCGGCGCCGGCCGCACCGGCATCCGGATCTCTCCCGGCAACCCCTTCAAGCTCAACGACCTCGCGGAGAGCGACCCGCACGAGCTCTACCCGCACCTCCTGCGCGCCCTCGCCCCCCTCAACCTCGCCTACCTGCACATCGGTCACGGCGGCGACGAGGAACTCCTCTCCACCCTCCGCAAGTTGTGGCCGACCACGCTGATCCTCAACCGGGCCGGTGCCGACATCGCCGCCCGCGCCAAGGACGTCGAAGACGGTCTGGCCGACGTCGTCACCGTCGGCACCATGGCCCTCGCCAATCCCGACCTCGTCGAGCGCGTACGCGCCGGCGCCCCCCTGAACACCCCCGACCCCGCCACCTTCTACGGCGGCGGCGCGGCCGGCTACACCGACTACCCCACCCACGCCGCCTGACGAAGAGCAGCCCGGCGCCCGAGGGAACCACCACCTTCGCCGCCTCGACACAGCTGCGGCGCACGGAGGCCGGCGACCCGAGGAGTTACGGGCCGCGACCGACCTGCGCCGCAGCGGTTTCACCTCACACCCCGGCGCTCTGCGCCGCGATCGAGGGAGTGCGACGTCACGGCCCGGACCGATACCGGTCGCCGCCGAGGCTCACCCCTGCGAGGGTGGCACCGGGAAGAGCATGCAGCTGCTGGTGGCGTGGGCGAGCAGACGGTCCGTGCCGTCGACCAACTGCGCCTGGGCCAGGGCGGTTTGACGGCCCTTGCTGACCACCGTGCCGATGGCGCGTACCGTGCCCGTGTCCACGGTGATCCGTCGCAGGAACTTCACCGTGAGGTCGAGCGAGGTGTACGCAACGCCCTGCGGAAGGGTCGACTGGACTGCGCAACCAGCCGCCGAGTCGAGCAGGGTGGCGAAGATGCCGCCGTGCACGCTGCCGATCGGGTTGTAGTGCTCCTCACCCGGTGTCAGGGAGAAGACCGCCCTGCCGGGCTCCACCTCGCTCAGAGTGAAGTCGATGGAGTAATTGATGGGCGGCGCCGGCAGTCGCCCCGCCTGCAACTCACGCAGGAAGTCGATGCCGGCCATGCGTCCGGCGGCTTCCGCCAGGATCGCGGGATCTTCCCATTGATACGTACGCGTTCGTCCCACGGCCGGGCACCTTCCATCTGACTTTTGAAAACGAAGCTAGTTTCCCGCTCGCCTGACTGTCAATGACGAAGCCAGACCCTTACGCTGGCGGGATGGAGTGGCTTGAGGCGAGCACGGAGAACTGCCCCGTCCAGCGCACGCTCGACGTGGTCGGAGAGAAATGGACGTTGCTGATCTTGCGTGACGCCGTCAACGGAGTCCGCCGCTTCGACGACTTCCACCGCCACATCGGCCTGTCGGAAGCCGTCCTCAGCGACCGCCTCCGGAAGCTGATCGCGGCCGGCATCCTGAAGACCGTCCCATACCAGGAGCCGGGCAGCCGCTCCCGCAACGAGTACCGCCTGACCCGCAAGGGCTGGGATCTGTGGCCTGTCCTGATGGCGCTGAGCCAGTGGGGCGAGGCGTACGCCCTCGGCCCCGAGGGGCCCGTACTGGACATCCGTCACACCGACTGCGACGCCCCGGTCCGCGTCGTCGTCGAGTGTTCCGCGGAGCACTCCACCCTCAGCCCCGCGGAAGTCACCGCCCGACTCGGACCCGGTGCCCGCATCCGGTCGTGAGCACGCCGGTCATGGGGTCGCCGGTCATGATATTACGTGCGTCAGGCCATGGATTACCCTTGAGTGCGAAGCATGGCCTTACGGAGCGAACGGAGAAAGCTCGTGGTGCGCTACGCCAAGGAGCACAAGCAGGTGACGCGGCGACGCATCATCGAAAAGGCCGGCCACCGGTTCAAGCAGGACGGCATCGACGGCTCGGGTATCTCCACGCTGATGGCGGACGCGGGGCTCACCAACGGAGCCTTCTACGCCCACTTCGCGTCCAAGGACGACCTCGTCGCCCATGTCGTGGCCGAGGAACTGCACACGCAGGTCGCGAGGTACAGCACCCTGCGGCCCGGCCGCCCGGGACTCGAGGACCTCATCCGCGAGTACCTGTCTCCCGAGCACCGGGACCACCCCGGCCTCGGATGCCCCTCCGCCGCCCTTCTCGACGAGATCGGCCGCTGCGAGGACGGGACCAGGCAGGCCTACAGCGACGGCGCGCGGGCCATCCTGGAGGAGATCTCCGCCCGCCTGACACCCGAGGACCCGCGGTCCGCTCAGGCCAAGGCCATCGGGCTGTTCACCATGCTGGTGGGGACGATGCAGCTGTCCCGCGCCCTGTCCGACCGGAAGCGCGCCGATGAGGTCCTTGAGCTGGGGATCGAGAACGCTCTCGCGTTCATGGGGTGAGGCGGAAGGCGAGGTCGCGTCAGTGAACGGGTGCCTCGAGCCGCTCACCCAAAGGGCGCCACGCCCCTGAGGCACCACCCTCGGCCCAGACTACGACCGCACCGCTCGCCTTTTGCCGCTCGAGGAACTCGAGAACCGTCTCCACGAACTGCCCGTGGAACTGGAAGATGCCGCCATGGCCGGCGTCGGGGTAGAGGACCAACTCGCCGTTCGGCACTCGCGCGCCAGGTCGACCGAGTTCCGGGTCGGAACCATCCAAGGGGTGCGGGTGTGTCACATCGCGGGGCTGGAGTGCCCGTGCTCCACGCCCAGCAGGGCGAGGGCGTTGTGGATGCCCTGTTCGAGCAGTTCGTCGGCAAGCTGCCGGTCGGTGAGGGCTCGGGAGAGCTGGAGCGTCCCGGCCATCATGGCGTAGGCGCCGAGCGCCTTGGTGCGGACCGAGAGGGGATCGTCGGGTGCCAGGCGGGCGGCGATGCCGTCGATGACCATCAGTACGCCGTCGGTGTAAGCCTGCTTGGTCGGGTCTGTGCAGCGCCGGATTTCGTCGAGCAGGGCGGCGGAGGGGCAGCCGTCGTCGGAGCTGTCGCGATGCTGGGCGGACAGGTACCGGCGCACGATCTGCTCAAGTCCTGCGCGCCCGGGTGCCGCCTGCGCGACGATCCTCGCGTTCTGCGCCTGCAATTGGTCGGAGACCGCGGTGGCCACGAGGTCGTCTTTCGACGTGAAATGGGTGTAGAAGGCGCCGTTGGTCAGCCCCGCGTCCGTCATGAGGGTTGAGATGCCCGAGCCGTCGATGCCGTCCCGCTTGAACCGGCGACCGGCCGCCTCGATGATCCGCTGCCGGGTCGCCTGCTTGTGCTCTTTCCCGTAGCGCACCGTGCGCTCCTTTGCTCGTCGGAGAGGCTGCTTGCTCTTGGCGGGCACTCTTATCATTTTACATTTCGATCGTACTTCAATGGATTCGAGGCTCCGACGGCCGCCCGTTCGGCGGCGAGGTGCCGTGCCAGGTGGAACGGTATCCCCTCACTCGGGGGCGTTCATTTGCGCACCATGGAGTGCGGTCGACTGCGGGGGCCCGCTTGCCATCCATCGTCTTCATGCACAGTATTATGAGTGTAATCCAATGTCCCTCGGTTGGCGCCGCCTCAGCGCTCGGCGAGGCGGATGCCGGGTGTGATCAGAACGAGCCGGATGACATGGGTCGGTACCCACCACTGTGTGACCTGGTCGACAGTGTCGGTGCAGTGCATCGGGCGCCGGCGAAGAGAACTCCGTCCTTGAAACTCGCTACAGAAGGACCTGGACATGAACACACCGCGGAATTCACCGTCCTCCTCGCCCTCGTCGTCGTACCAGAACGCGCCGACCCGCTCCGTGTCCGTCCGCGGCGAGGACTTCGCCTACCGGGAACTCGGCCCTGAGGACGGCGTACCGCTGATCCTCCTGATTCACCTGGCCGGGGTCCTGGACAACTGGGACCCGCGCGTCGTCGACGGACTCGCCGCACGACGCCGGGTCATCGCCTTCGACAACCGCGGGGTGGGCGGATCGAGCGGCTCCACGCCGGACACGATCGAGGCGATGGCCCGCGACGCGGTGCTGTTCATCCGAGCCCTCGGGTTCGACCAGGTCGATCTGCTCGGCCTGTCGATGGGCGGCTTCATCGCACAGGTCATCGCGGAACAAGAACCTCACCTCATCCGCAAGGTCATCCTGGCGGGCACAGGCCCCGCCGGTGGCCCCGGCATCGACAAGGTCCCGGCGCTCACCCTCCAGGCCACGCTCAAGGGCGCCCTGACCCGCCAGGATCCCAAGCTCTCCCTCTTCTTCACCGAAACCGAGGGCGGTCGGCGGGCTGGACGGGCCTTGCTGGAACGGCTGAAGGAGCGCACGCAACACCGCGACAAGGACATCTCATTGCCGGCGTTCCGAGCCCAGCTGAAGGCCATCAGACAATGGGGCCGTCAGGCGCCGTCGGACCTGTCGGAGATTCGCCAACCGGTGCTCGTGGCAAACGGCGAGAACGACCGCATGGTGCCCAGCCACAACACACTCGACCTGGCCGCCCGCCTGCCCAGGAGTGAACTCGTGCCCCTCTACCCGGATGCCGGACACGGGGGGATCTTCCAGTACCACGATGAATTCGTGGCAAGGGCACTCGAGTTCCTTGGGTCCTGAGCCCGAGCCAAGCCGCGCTGCCCGCACCTTCACGCTCGCACAACGCCCTCGGAAACGTCAGCTCGGCCGTCACCGTTCGCCGGCCCTGGCCGTGGAAGGCGGCCCCCCTGCTCGGCCGTGCCTGAGTGCGGCCCTGTACGTCATCGGTCGGCCCGCGCGACGAAAGGGCGTCCAAGCAAACAGTCGCGCTGGGTTGGCGCACAGTATCCGCAGGGCTTCGGTGGGGTTGAGTTCCGCCGTGAGCCAGGTCGGGGTGCTGTAGGCACGGCCATTTGCACGACAAGGCACGGCCGCCTTCGCCCACACATACTGTCCGGCCAGCAGGCGGGAGAGCGCAGCGCATCCGGGGTAGGGCAGAGACAGGGCCGCCGGCAGCCCCCGATGATCGACAACCACCACGCCGGGCCAGCCGAGCAGCCAGGGTTCCAGCTCCTCCCACTGGCGTTGCTGTCCCTGGACTTCCAAGTGGAGTCCAGGGGCGGCGATTTCGTGCACCAGTCGCTGCCAGAGCCGATCTTCCAGCGGGGGCACCGGGCCGCTGATCAGGTTGAGGCGGATCCCGCACGCACCCGTCTCCACGAGCCGGTCGAGCTCCCCCGACGTCCGGGGTCTACGACGGCCACGCCGCAGAGAGGGCCCCGACGCCTTGCCGAGGGCCTGGAGCAGGTAGGAGTTGTCCGTGCCGAGGCATGTTCACGGGAAGCGCCCACGGCATCGCCGTCGTCGCTGTGCTCCCCGAGACCCTCGCACAGGAAACTCGATACCCCCGCACTCCCCGCGGCCGAAGCTACCGCCCCGCCGGTCGCCTCCGCTCACTGAACCACTCCGTCCGAGGCGGCTGGAATGAGGTCGATCCATGCAAGACCACCGAGATCGAGCCGACTGCGGGCACGTGTCACGGCAACGTAGGCGAGGCGGGCGTCCGTTTCACTCACGGGTTCCGAGATCGGGCGACCACGGTCGTCGTGTTGATCGCTGTCCGGGGGCGGGGGGAAGTCATCGGCGATCTTGACCGTGGGCCATTCCCGGCCTTTGGCCTTGTGGGCCGTGGAGACCGTGACGTCGGCCTTGTCCTCGTCGGTCAGTGCGTGGACCGCGGTGATGATGGCCTCGGGTCCGTGCTGGTCGACAAGTTCCTACGAAAGGCTGCAGATCACGGCCGGCCGGATCGTGATCCGCGTACTCCTGCAGCTCACCCCAGGAGGCGAAGAGAACGAGTTCTGGGTGGGCGGTGCGACGGCCGTCTTTGAGGTCCCGTGCAGCCAGCGCCAGCGCGATGAGCGTATGCCCTCCCCGCGTCAGCGCGACGCGGTGGCCGGCGGCCAGCAGTCGCATGACCTCGGTCATGGCCCCGATGTTGGTGCGGCACAGCACCGCGTCCGGAGAGGCGACGAGACCGACCTTCGTCGGGACCGCCTCGGTACCTGTCAGTCGGATGGGCGCGTCGGTGAACGCGAGCCACCGGTTGGCTTGTTCGGCAAGGAGGGGGCCGAAGCGGAAGGATCGAGTCAGGGTGAGGTGGGTGGCGTCGAAGCTTGTCATGATGTCCCGGGCTCCGCGCCAGCCGTAGATCGCCTGCGCGGAGTCGCCGACCATGACCAGCTGGGTGCGGGCGCGTTGAGCCGCGAAGACCTGTTCCAGGACAGGGTTGGTGTCCTGTGCTTCGTCGAGGAAGAGGAAGTCGGCGTCGATCTTTGGTTCGGTGAGGGCCCACATCTTCAGGTAGTGGTCATGCTCGAAACGGACCACGCCCTGCTCGGGATTCTGCAGGTCTCCCCACGCCTTGTCCGCGAACGACGTCACGACCTCGGCGAGGCGGGCGTGTTCGTCCGGCGCACTCAGGCCGCGCAGCGCGGGTACGTGGTGAGAAGCCAGCGTGCGATCAGCCGAGTGGCAGAAGCGGGTCACCGTGCGCAGGACGCTGTGTGACAACGTCCTGTGGCTGATCTCGTGATCTCCGATTCGGACCGGAGAGGTGATGCCGAGGGCCTGCCCGATCTTCCACGCAGGTTGGCGGGGGCTGTTGAGTGTGCGAGCGAAGCGGTGGCCAAGGGCTGCGTAGGCCGTGGCGTGGGCGGTCTTGCACATCACGGATCGCGGGAAGCGTGCGGAGGCGTCGTGTGCGATGTCTTTGTTGAAGGCGAGGTAGCGCCCTCGGCGTTTGGTACTCGCGGCGAGCAGGCTCAGCGTGCTGGTCTTTCCTGTGCCGGCGCCGGCCTGCAGCACGAGGTGATGGCCATCTCGGAATGCTTCGACAGCATGAGCCTGTTCGTCTGTGGGCGTGTGCAACAAGGGCTCCACGGAGGAGAAGGGCTAAGGGTTCGGGTGCGCGTGAGACTGGCTCCGTCCAGCGCGGCCAGCGGCGTACGCGTCAGATACGGCCGGATCACGACGACGGAGCAGGATGTCGGCTGTGCAAGCCAGTACGTCCTCGGAGGAGTGGAGGGCGAGCAGGCCTTCGAGTTGCGCCGTCAGTTGCAGGGAGCGTTCTCTCTCGTTCCGATCGAGGGCTGCGGTCACGCTCCGGGCGACGAAGTCTCCGGGCCGCTGTCCTCTGGCGGTCGCGGCCTGGCGGATCGCCGCTCGCGCGGTACGGCTGAACTCGAGATTAAGAAGGACCTGCCCGTGCTGGTCGGGGTAGTGGGTGGTCAGGGCATCGATGGGCAGAAGGTGGTGCAGCCGTCGCCGTAGTGACCGCAGCGCGCGGCCTGGCGTCCTGGCCGGCTGAACGGCCATCAACCGGGTGCGGTCGGCGTTCGCTGCGAGCGACACCGTACGACGAGCTCGGTGGAGCTCGCCATTGGTGGCTGGCCTGGTCAGCAGGATTTCAATGCCATCGTGCGAGGTCACGACCCAGCCGTTCCATACTCGTGGTGCGTCGGGCGCGGACGACGGACGTGGTTCGGCAGGCGGTTGTGGATGTGCGCGCGGTGGAGCATGGGGTCGAAGGGCTCCCAGTCGGCCAACGCGAGGTCCGCTGCTGACTGGGTTGCGGTGTGGGTGGAACAGCGCTGCACGCGCCAGCGCAGCTGCTCGGCGTAAGGCAGGGCGGTGAGGTCATATACAGCCATGAGCTCACAGGGCAAGGCCAGTTGCCCCCGTGTGGCCGTAGCGGGTACCAGCCTCCAGACGCCCACGGGGCCGTCCGCAGTGAGCAGCCTCTGCGAGCAGCGGTCGCGACGCCGCGTCTGCGCCACGCACTGGATTTCGTCCACAGGTTGCGCAGCGAGGTAGCGGACATACAGGAACTGCACTACGGGTCTGGCGGGTCGGCAGCCGTCCGGTTGAGCCATTGGCCGGCTCGAAGGGGGCATTGGAGTGAACACGCCGGTGTCAATCAGGCGGCGTGTGTGCAGGGCCAGATCCCGGCGCAGCCCGTCCAGCGCGGAGGCTTCGGGCGCAGCGTCGCGAGCGGGACAGACTGGGGCGTGAGCCAGGCGGCACCAGGCTCTGCCATCGCCAGCCGGATGGGCGACACCAGAGCTTACGTGCCAACGGTAGGCGGTGGGCACCTCGGCCGCGGGCACTTCCCGGGGGTGCAGGCGGACGGGCCGCGCAAAGCTGCGGTGGTACCACTCGACCGGGTTGCCGCACTCTCGGCAGCGATCACGCTGAGCGCAGCGGAGGAGCCGACTGGGGCTGTCGTGCTCGATACGCAGTGAGCGTCGGGGGTAGGCGACAGCGGGGCTGCCGTCCCAGTGCCGCGGTGTGGATGAAGAACGCATGCGTGCGAAGGTGCCAGGCAACACGCCGCATCCACAGCGCCGAGGCTGGAGGGTCCCTCGAACAGCCCCATTCCATGAAACGCACGTTCGAGTTGTCGATCAGAGATTCGTGTCGCTTCGCCGGTCCGGGTGATTGGCGCGAGCCCTCCCAGTCAACGGTCAGCGCCGGTCGGCCCCGGGGGCTCGTGCCCCTCACACACGGCTCCGAAGAGCTCGTCGAGCGGAGTGCTCAAGGCATGGGCGAGGGCGTGCCAGGTCTTGAGAGTGCCGATGGTGCGTCCCTGCTCGATCTCGATGAGGGTCCTTCTGGCCAGGCCGCTTCGATCAGCGAGCTCGTCATAGGTCCAGCCGCGCGCCGCCCGCAGCCGCGCAAGCTCCAGACGCAGCGCCTCGAAATCCGGGTCGGGCGGGAGGATCGTCACCCGACAATCCGACGGTGCAGACCACTGCCCTGCCAGTGCAGACCTCTGCCCTATTTCTGTAGGTGACGCCATCAAGTGAAGGGCAGAGGTCTGCACTACCGTGTGCGGGCCACCCCACCCTCCGCGGGTACAGCGCAGACATGACGGGAGGAACACGCCCCCCATGAGGCTTTGCACGACGCGACCCGGCGTCCGGCGCGCCTGGACCGTGGAACTGCGCCCGCAGCCCGGCGGACCGATCCTCGTATGCCAGCAGTGCTCCCGCAGCGACCGACTGCTCAGTGGCACGTCCGCTCGGTCGGAGCTCCTGGCCCACCTGGCACGACACGCTCGCCGCGATCTCCTCCCTGCTCACCTTCGTACCTGCCAGTGCCACGAGCGCGGCTGCAGCTGGCACCCGCGCCATCGAGGCTGTGGTGGGCCCATCCGGCTCGTGCTCGCACGCGAGCGAGGCGGACGGCTGTGGCGCCTCGCGGACGCGTGCACGGCCTGCGCCGCCGCCACGTCACAAGCGGCCGTCGTTCCCGACACGTTCATCAACGCTGCGACGGCGCCGCCGGCGCATGCGGACATCCGTCGAAAGCACCGAAGCCCCAGAGGCCCGGACAGGCAGACCCGGGTGCGGGAGATGCTCAACTACCTCGCCTCCGCGCTGCCGACTGAGACCGGACCTGCCGCCCGACTGATCGCCCTGCAATGCGCCTTGCGCATGAACGACTCGGCTCAAGTCCGCTTGCCGCTCGGGGTACTGCGCAGCCTTCGATTGGAACCTGCCACGGATTCCTGGCGGGATCTCCACCAGGCACGATGGCTATGCGCAACCCTGCCCACGTCGCGCTCCAGCGCACGCGCTGTAGTCATCCAGCTCCTCGACGTCGGGCTCTTCGCCCAATGCCCGGCCCGTCCCGACCGGCTCGCTGCCGCAGACTGGGCGCTGCGAGCCGCTTGCGGCATCCGCATGGACTGCGCCCCGTTTTCCCAGCTCATTGCCATGTGTATCAAGGCCCATACCGCTCCCGAGAGCACCCATGGAACAGCTGAAGTGGATCAGCTGGCACGCGAGTGCGGGCTGGCCGCAACGGATTTCACGGATGCACTTGACCAATTGACGGCCGCAGGACACATCAGCTCCTGGAGCGTGCAGCCGGCGTCGGGAGATCTGTACTGGACACTGACAGAGCCCGGCGAGCGTGGATGCGAAGGAACGACTCGTCGGTGACTGGCAGACGTCGACGGTCCGTCACACGCAACGTCGATATCGCAAACATCCGCGCCGAGGCGCCGGGGGCATCGCTCTCGCTCTCAGCGCCGACGCGGGATCCTGATCGACTAACGTCGAATTCCCGCCGCTCGCTTCTGACGTGTCCGCTGAGCGATTTTCCGAGCGCCTGAAGCATTCATACGCCAGGCCGCGAATTGCAGGCCGACGTCGAACTGCTCCGCCACCTGTTCGTCGGCCCCGCCCGACAGAGCCGCGCCGATCGCCGCCGTCATGGGAATGAGCAACTCCCCAGAGAGAGCTGCGGCCTGCTTCTCCTTCAGCGCCATCTCAGGGCCTAGTTTTTTTCTAGGCCGGTTCGGCTCCGTGGCACCCGCAGAGGCCTCGGTTGCCACCCGGACCACCTCGGCGCGGAAGTCCGCGTCCCAGATGAAGCCCGTCGTGCCTCCGGCATAGCCGACCCGTCGGATCACCAACCCCCCGCCCCTTCAACCTGTTCGCGTTCATGAGGAGAGAGCACGGATGCTGACTGCACTTGGCCTCGCCGACGGCCACTACCTGTCGGTCGAGGAGGTCGACCCCCGCAAACCGGGCCCGCACGACATCGTCGTACGAGTCGGCGCCAGCGGGGTCTGCCACACCGACGTCGCCGTCCTGGGCGGCCACCTGCCGATGCCACTGCCCCTCGTCCTCGGCCACGAGGGCGCCGGAGACCGGCTCCGAGGTGACCTCCGTCGCCGTCGGCGACCGGGTCATCGGCACCGTGGGCGCTGTGTGCGGCACCTGCTGGTACTGCGTCCGCGACATGACCCACCTCTGCGACAACAGCATGGCCATGACCTCGGCGCCGCGCGTCAAAAGGACCCACGGCACGGAGGTTCCAGCCTTTGTCGGCCTCGGCACCTTCGCCGAGGCGATGACCGTGCACGATGCAAGCGTGGTCCCCGTGACCACGGACCTGCCGGACGAACAGCTCGCGCTGATCGGATGCGCCATCACCAACGGCCTGGGGGCGGTGTTCAACACGGCTCAGGTGAAGCCCGCTTCGAGCATCGTGGTCATCGGCTCCGGCGGTGTCGGTCAGGCGGTGATCCAAGGCGCGCGGATCGCCGGTGCCGCCCGCATCATCGCTGTCGATCCCCTGGAGAACAAGCGGTCGGCCGCGCTCGGTTCCGGCGCGACGGACGCGATCGACCCCACGAGCGCCGACCTGGTCGACGAAGTCCGGCGTCTCACCGGCGGACGCGGCGCCCACCACACCTTCGAAGTGGTGGGCAACCCCACGACCATCACCCAGGCGTGGGACGCCGCCCGCCGCGGCGGGACGGTCGCCCTCGTCGGAATGTCGGCCGCCGACGCGATGATCACCATGCCCGCGCTTTCCCTGGCCTCGGACGACAAACCGCTGTGCGGCAGCCTCTACGGCGGTACGCAGGCCCGGCGGGACATTCCGCTGATCGTGGAGTTGGCGGAGACACGCCGCCTCGATCTCGCGTCGATGGTCACGCGCCGCGTACCACTGCACGAGGTGAACGACGCCATTCGAGCGTTGGAGGCGGGGTGAGCAGATCCGCACCGTCGTCGTATGACCCTCTGAAGTCAATCCAACCGCCATGGAGGCCAGCGCCGCACGCGGAGCTGGCCTCCGGGTTTCTTCCTCTCACCCACAAAGAGGAACACCTGTGCCCTACGACGCGTCGCTGTCCCCCACCTACTGCTTGTCGGAGCTGGAGCAATGGGCGTCATAACCGGATACCACCTGCAGTTAGCCGCGCCGAAGTGATGTTCCAGGTACGGCCGGCACACGTGGAGAAGCTGTCGCTGCCCCAGACGCTCTCCTCCTAGGACAGCGCGACCGTGAATCACTCCGCTGGCTACCGGGTGATTTCAGATGTCTCGGAAGTCGCCGACCAGACCTACGAGTACGGCATCGTCACCCTTGACGGCGCCTCCTCGTACTCCGTTGAGGGCACCACACTGCTGAACCACCTTGGCGACGCCGTCCGTGAAAGATCCGACACCGTTGTCATCGGAGGCATCGCGGTGCCGGGAGATCGGCCGACAGGTCGACCCCGTTGGGCATCGGCACCCGTAGCTCCGCTGGACCACGACATCCCGGGTCAGAGTGGGGGACAGCTTCAGTCGGCGCTCGACGAGATGGCCGATCAGGTTCACCACTGACGCTTCGTCCGTCAGCGCGGTCCTTTCCGGACGCCGGATCGAGCGGCATGAAGAGGAGCGCACGCCCGACATCCTCGAGATCACGTCGGCGGCCAGGCAGTCCATGTTGTCGGTACGTCCTGACAAACCTCTTGACACCGCCGACAGGGCATTCGATAGTACGGGCATCTAGAACGTACTAGTAGCACGTTCTAGAGGCTGCCGAGCCGCACACACCCGATGGCTGCCGCAGACGACACGTTCCGCCGCACACGGCGTTCTCATCAACCGCTCGCCCGCGTCACTCGTCCGGGCGCGGCCCTCCCGAGGCCGGAACCCCATTCCCACCCTGATCAGCACAGCGAGGTGCAAGGGACATGCACAGACACCACAGAGCCGCCGCACTGGCCGCCACCGTTCTCACCGGCGCTCTTCTCGCCACCGGCTGCTCCAGCAGCTCAGGCGGCAAGAAGTCCGAGGAGACCGCGAACGGCGCGTCGGCGGGCAAGGCCACCACTCCCCGCATGACCGTCGCGCTGGTCACCCACCAGGCCCCCGGCGACACCTTCTGGGACACCGTCCGCAAGGGCGCCGAGGCCGCCGCGGCCAAGGACAACATCAAGCTCATCTACTCCGCCGACCCCAACGCGGGCAACCAGGCCAACCTGGTGCAGAACGCGATCGACCAGAAGGTCGACGGCATTGCCGTCACGCTGGCCAAGCCGGACGCCATGAAGTCCGTCCTGGCCAAGGCGGAGCAGGCCGGCATACCCGTGACCGGCCTCAACGCCGGCCTGAGCCAGTGGAAGAGTCTGGGCCTCCTGGAGTACTTCGGCCAGGACGAGACCGTGGCGGGCGAGGCGTTCGGCAAGAAGCTCAATGACATCGGCGCCAAGCACGCCGTCTGCGTCGTCCAGGAACAGGGCAACATCGCCCTGACCCAGCGCTGCGACGGCGTGAAGAAGACCTTCTCCGGCAAGACCGACGTCCTCTACGTCAACGGAACCGACATGCCGTCGGTGAAGTCGACGATCACCGCCAAGCTCTCGGCAGACAAGTCCATCGACGAGGTGGTCACGCTTGCCGCGCCGATCGCGCTGACCGCCACGCAGTCGGTCTCGGACGCCGGCAGCAAGGCGAAGGTCGCCACCTTCGACCTCAACAAGGACCTCATCAAGGCCATCCAGGAGAACTCCATCCAGTTCGCCGTCGACCAACAGCCCTACCTCCAGGGCTACCTGGCCGTCGACGCGCTGTGGCTCTACAAGAACAACGGCAACTACAGCGGCGGCGGTGAACAGCCCGTGCTGACCGGCCCTGCCTTCGTCGACAAGTCCAACGTCGACAAGGTCGCCGCCTTCGCCTCAAAGGGAACCCGGTGACGAGCATGACCCAGCATGCCGAGCCGGCGGTGACCTCACCGCCGGCCCCCGGCCCCAAGGACACCGACGGGCGCAGCGCCGAACGGTCCATGATCGTAAGGCTGTTGGCCCGCCCCGACGTGGGCGTCTTCCTCGGTGCCGTGGCCGTCTACGTGTTCTTCCTGATCGCGGCGCCGCCGGTGCGCGACGCCAGCTCGATGGCGAACATCCTCTACCAGTCCTCCACCCTGGGCATCGTGACCGTCCCGGTGGCACTGCTGATGATCGGCGGCGAGTTCGACCTGTCGGCCGGCGTCGGGGTGATCACCTCGGCGCTGACCGCGAGCATGACCGCCTACCAGCTGAGCATGAACGTCTGGGTCGGCGTCATCGCCGCCCTGATCGTGTCGCTGGCGATCGGCTTCTTCAACGGCTGGATGGTCGTCAAGACCGGACTGCCGAGCTTCCTGGTCACCCTGGGCAGCTTTCTGATCCTGCAAGGGGTCAACCTCGCGGTGACCAAGCTGGTCACCGGCAACGTCGCCACCGACGACATCAGCACCATGGACGGCTTCGACCAGGCCAAGAAGGTCTTCGCCTCCAGCTTCGACATCGGCGGCGTCCAGGTGAAGATCACCGTCTTCTGGTGGCTGTTGTTCGCGGCGATCGCCACCTGGGTGCTGCTGCGCACCAAGTACGGCAACTGGATCTTCGCGGTCGGCGGCAACAAGGAGTCGGCCCGCGCGGTCGGCGTTCCGGTCGCCTTCACGAAGATCTCGCTGTTCATGCTGGTCGGCGTCGGCGCCTGGTTCGTCGGCATGCACCAACTGTTCTCGTTCAACACCGTGCAGTCCGGCGAGGGCGTCGGCATCGAGCTGATCTACATCTCCGGCGCGGTGATCGGCGGCTGCCTGCTGACCGGCGGCTCCGGCTCGGCGATCGGCCCGGTCTTCGGCGCGTTCATGTTCGGCATGGTGCAGCAGGGCATCGTCTACGCCGGCTGGAATCCCGACTGGTTCAAGGCCTTCCTCGGCGTCATGCTCCTTGGCGCCGTCCTGATCAATCTGTGGGTCCAGCGCACAGCGACCCGGAGGTGACCCGAATGACAACCAACGAAACCGGCACCCACGGCGCTGTCCTCGCGGACAGGGCCCCCGAGAAGGACTCCCCGGTCGTCGAACTGCGCAACGCGGGCAAGGCGTACGGCAACATACGTGCCCTGCACGGGGTGAGCCTGACGGTGCATCCCGGCCAGGTGACCTGTGTGCTCGGCGACAACGGCGCCGGCAAGTCCACTCTCATCAAGATCATCTCCGGACTGCACCAGCACACCGAGGGCGAGTTCCTCGTCGACGGCGAACCGGTGCGCTTCTCCACCCCGCGCGAGGCGTTGGACAAGGGCATCGCGACCGTCTACCAGGACCTCGCCGTGGTCCCGCTGATGCCGGTGTGGCGCAACTTCTTCCTGGGCTCCGAGATGACCAAGGGCCCCTGGCCGTTGCGCCGCCTGGACATCGAGAGGATGAAGAAGACCGCCGACCACGAACTGCGCGAGATGGGCATCGTCCTGGACGACCTCGAACAGCCCATCGGCACCCTCTCCGGCGGTCAGCGCCAGTGCGTGGCCATCGCCCGCGCCGTCTACTTCGGCGCCCGCGTCCTGATCCTGGACGAACCCACCGCCGCCCTGGGCGTCAAGCAGTCCGGTGTCGTCCTCAAGTACGTGGCCGCCGCCCGCGATCGCGGACTCGGGGTCATCTTCATCACCCACAACCCGCACCACGCCTACATGGTCGGCGACCACTTCAGCGTGCTGCGCCTGGGCACGATGGAACTCTCCGCCGAGCGCAGCCAGATCACGCTCGAGGAGCTGACCAACCACATGGCGGGCGGCGCCGAACTCGCCGCGCTCAAGCACGAGTTGTCCCAGGTCCGCGGCGTCGACGTCGAGGAACTCCCCGAAGAGGCCGACCTCACCGCACCCGTGGCAGTCACCAAGGAAGCCGCCTCCTGACAACCGTGGCGGCCAGCCCGGCCCACACGTCTCCGCCACCGACGGGCACAACCGGCTCAGACGCCAAGTCCACCTCTCCACCCCCGGAGTCTCCGGAGCGAAGGGAAATCAGTGTCATGCCGTTCGAAGTGCTGACCATTGGCCGCGTGGGAGTGGATGTCTATCCACTTCAGACCGGCGTGGGGCTGGCGGAGGTCACCTCGTTCGGCAAGTATCTCGGGGGTAGCCCGACCAATGTGGCGGTGGCCGCGTCCCGGTACGGGCACTCCTCGGCTGTGATCACAAAGACGGGCAGGGACCCGTTCGGGGACTTCGTCCGACAGGCACTGGAGAGCTACGGCGTCGACAGCCGGTTCGTCGGTACGTCGGACATCGCACCGACGCCGGTGACCTTCTGCGAGATCTTCCCACCGGATGACTTCCCGCTGTACTTCTACCGGCTCCCGAAGGCCCCCGACCTGGACATCACCGCTGGTGAGCTGGACCTGGGGGCAGTACGGGACGCGGCGGTCCTCTGGGTGACAGGTACCGGGCTCAGCGAGGAACCGAGCCGCTCGGCCACGTTGGCCGCCCTCGCTCACCGGGGCAAGGCGGGGACGACGGTCTTCGACCTGGACTGGCGGCCGATGTTCTGGGCCGACCCGAACCAGGCGCGCGGGTTCTACGCGCAGGCCCTGCGGCACACGACGGTTGCTGTGGGCAACCTTGACGAGTGCGAGGTGGCCACCGGTGAGCGTGAGCCGTATGCGGCGGCGAAGGCGCTACTGGCCGCCGGAGTGGAGCTGGCCATAGTCAAGCAGGGCCCCAAGGGGGTCCTGGCCATGGACCGGGACGGTGCTACCGCCGAGATCCCGCCGGTTCCGGTGGAGGTCGTCAACGGGCTCGGCGCCGGAGACGCCTTCGGCGGCGCGCTGTGCCACGGCCTGCTGTCGGGCTGGGACACCCGTCGCACCGTGATCTTCGCCAACGCCGCCGGCGCCATTGTCGCGAGCCGACTTTCCTGCTCCGACGCGATGCCGACCGAGGCCGAGGTCGACGCCAAGCTCGGCGAGGCGGCCGGAACATCCACCAACGACTCTCAGCAAGAGGTGTGACGACGTGCTGTCCGAGAATGTGAGCCGAATCGTGAACGCCCGGGTGGGCGACCCCGGCGCCGTCGCGGCCGCCGCTGCGCGCCGGGTGAAGGCTCCCTCCCTGCTCGGCGAGCACGGCAAGGCGATGATCATCGCCGCCGACCACCCTGCCCGCGGCGCCAACGGCGTCGGCGGGGACCCGAATGCGATGGCGGACCGGTTCGAACTGCTGGAGCGCCTGTGCATCGCGCTGGAACGGCCCGGCGTGACCGGTGTCCTGGGAACCGCGGACATCCTCGAGGACCTGCTGCTGCTCGGCGTGCTGGACGGTAAAAGCGTCTTCGGCTCCATGAACCGGGCGGGCCTGGCCGGGTCGGTGTTCGAGATCGATGACCGGTTCACCGGCTACGACGCCGCCACGATCGCCGCGATGGGCTTCGACGGCGGCAAGATGCTCACCCGCATCGCGCTGGGCGACCCCGCCACACCGGCCGCCCTGGAGAACAGTGCCCGAGCGATCGACGAGCTCAATGACCGTCAGCTCATCGCGATGGTCGAGCCGTTCCTGTCCGCCTGGCAGGACGGGAAGATCCGCAACGATCTGTCCACCGATGCCGTCGTCAAGTCCGTCACCATCGCCTCGGGGCTCGGCCGGCGTACCGCCTACACCTGGCTCAAGCTTCCGGTGGTGGAGGACATGGGACGGGTGCTGGCCTCTTCCACCCTCCCGGCGCTGCTGCTGGGCGGCGAGGTCAAGGACGCGGACGCGGCCTTCGCCTCATGGGGCAAGGCGCTCAAGCAGCCGACCGCGCAGGGGCTCGTCGTGGGCCGGTCTCTGCTCTACCCCTCGAACGGTGACGTCGCCGGTGCGGTGGACAAGGCGGTGAGCCTGCTGTGAGCAAGTACCACCTGCCGTCGGGGGCTTCTTCCGATGGCCCCTATGACCTCCTGGTCACGCCGGAGTCGGCGGGCTGGGGATACTCCGGCCTGAGGATCCTGACCCTCAGGCCTGGCGAGGCACACGCCGTGTCCACCGGCGACTCCGAGTTCCTGGTCCTGCCGCTGACGGGCTCCTGCACCGTCAGCACGGCCGGCAGCGTCTTCGAACTCACCGGTCGGACAGGCGTGTTCGCCTCGGTCACCGACTTCGCCTACCTCCCCCGCGAGTCGGAGGCTCTGATCAGCAGTGCGGCCGGCGGCCGGTTCGCACTGCCCAGCGCCCGTACCGGGCGGAGCTCACTCTCCGCCCGGTACGGGTCCAAGGAGAACGTGCCCGTGGAGCTGCGCGGTGCCGGGGCCTGCTCAAGGCAGGTGAACAACTACTGCCTGCCGGGTACCTTCGAGGCCGAGCAGCTGCTGGTCTGCGAGGTCCTCACACCCGGCGGCAACTGGTCGTCGTATCCGCCGCACAAGCACGACCAGGCCCGGCCCAGCCAGGAGTCGGAGCTGGAGGAGATCTATTACTTCGAGGTCTCCGGCGGCGAGAGCGGCTTCGGCTATCAGCGGGTGTACGGGACCAACGAGCGGCCGATCGACGTGCTGGCCGAGGTGCGTTCCGGGGACGCGGTGCTGATCCCGCACGGCTGGCACGGTCCGTCCGTCGCCGCGCCCGGCTACGACCTCTACTACCTCAACGTCATGGCCGGTCCCGGCCCAGACCGTGCCTGGCTGATCTGCGACGACCCCGCCCACGGCTGCGTGCGTTCGACCTGGGACGCCCAGGACATCGATGACCGGCTGCCGTTCGCGGCCGAGGAGAACCACTGATGAACACGATCAGACTGACCACGGCTCAGGCCCTGGTGCGTTTCCTGGCGAACCAGTACAGCGAGCGCGACGGACGGGAGCAGCGCCTCATCCCCGGGGTGTGGGGGATCTTCGGGCACGGCAACGTGGCCGGCATCGGCCAGGCGCTGCTGCAGGCGGCCACGACCGGCGAGGCCGACCTGCCCTACTACCTCGCCCGCAACGAACAGGGCATGGTCCACGCCTCGGTGGCCTACGCCAAGATGCGCGACCGACTGGCCACCTTCGCCTGCACCGCCTCCACCGGGCCGGGTTCGACGAACATGATCACCGGCGCGGCGCTGGCCACCACGAACCGGCTGCCGGTCCTGCTGCTGCCCTCTGACATGTTCGCCACCCGCGCCGCCGACCCGGTGCTGCAGCAGCTGGAGGACACCCGCGGCGGGGACGTCACCGTCAACGACGCCTTCCGCGCCGTATCGAAGTACTTCGACCGCATCTCGCGGCCCGAGCAGCTCATCCCGGCCGCCCTTGCGGCCATGCGGGTGCTGACCGACCCGGTCGAGACAGGTGCCGTCACCCTCGCGTTGCCGCAGGACGTGCAGGCCGAGGCGTACGACTGGCCGGTGTCGTTCTTCCGGCGGCGGGTGTGGCACGTGGGCCGCCCGGTGCCGGAGGCGGCCGCCGTCGAGCGGGCCGCCCGTCTGCTGCGCAATGCCCGCAAGCCGCTGATCGTGGCGGGCGGCGGTGCCGTGTACTCCGGTGCGGAGACCGTGCTGCGCGCGTTTGCCGAAGCCACCGGGATCCCGGTCGCTGATACCCACGCCGGCAAGGGCGCCGTCCCCTGGGACCACCCGTACGCGGTCGGCGGCATCGGATCGACGGGGTCGTACGCGGCGAACGAGCTGGCGCGTGAGGCTGACGTCGTCGTGGGTATCGGCACGCGGTACTCGGACTTCACCACCGCCAGCCACACCGGCTTCGGCAATCCGGACGTCACCTTCGTCAACCTCAACGTGGCCCGCCTGGACGCCGTCAAGCACTCGGCGGAGCCGTTGGTCGCCGACGCCCGGCTCGGCATCCAGGCCCTCTCCGGAGCGCTGGACGGCTGGGAGGTCGAGGAGACCTACCGCCGTCACATCCGCCGGCTGATCGCCCGGACGCGGCAGATCGAGGACGAGTGCTTTGCTCCCGAGCGGAACACCAGTGATCTGCCCGCCCAGACGCAGATCCTCGGCGCCCTGAACGAGGTCCTCGGCGACCGTGACGTGGTCATCAACGCTGCCGGCTCCATGCCCGGCGACCTGCAGCAGCTGTGGCGCGCCAGAGACCCGAAGGCTTACCACGTCGAATACGCCTATTCCTGCATGGGATATGAGGTCGCCGCCGGTGCCGGTGCCAAGATGGCCGACCCGACCCGCGAGGTCGTCGTGCTGGTCGGCGACGGCTCGTACCTGATGATGGCCCAGGAGATCGTCACCATGGTCTCCGAGGGACTGAAGGTCATCATCGTGCTTGTCCAGAACCACGGCTTCGCGTCGATCGGTTCGCTGTCCGAGTCACTCGGCAGCCAGCGCTTCGGCACCAAGTACCGCTTCCGCGACGGTGATTCGGGCCTACTGGATGGCGACGTCCTCCCGGTCGACCTCGCCGCCAACGCCTCCTCCCTCGGCGCGGACGTCCTGCACGCCACGTCGGTGGAGGAGTTCCGGGCGGCGATGGAGAAGGCCAAGGCCGCCACCCGCACGACCGTCGTCCACGTCGAGACCGACCTCTACGGCCCCAACCCGCCTGGCCACGGCTGGTGGGACGTCCCCGTCAGCCAGACCTCCGCCCTCGACACCACGCGCTCCGCTTACGAGACGTACGCCGCTCAGAAGCAGAACCAGCGCCACTACCTGTAAGTCCCGTCCCCGCAAAGGAAACCCGCACCGTGACCACCATCCAGCACTGGATCAACGGCGCTCCCGTCCAGGGCACCGCCACAGCCACCCAGCCGGTCTTCAATCCGGCCACCGGCGCCGAGCAGGCCCAGGTCGTCCTCGGCGGCGCGGCCGACGTGGACGCGGCCGTCCAGGCTGCCTCTGCCGCCTTCGAGACCTGGTCGGAATCGTCGCTCACCCAGCGCACGCAGGTGATGTTCGCCTTCCGCCAGCTGCTCCTCGAGCACGAGGAGGAGCTGGGCAGGATCATCTCCGCCGAGCACGGCAAGACCGTCGACGACGCCCGCGGCGAGATCACCCGGGGCCGCGAGGTCGTCGAGTTCGCCTGCGGCCTCGGCGACATCCTCAAGGGCTCCTTCTCCGACCAGGTCTCGCGTGGCGTGGATGTGCACAACTTCCGCCAGCCCCTCGGCGTCGTCGCCGGCATCACCCCGTTCAACTTCCCCGCGATGGTGCCGCTGTGGATGCACCCCATGGCCATCGCCACCGGCAACACCTTCATCCTGAAGCCGAGTGAGCGCGACCCGTCGGCCGCGAACTTCGTCGCCGAGCTGTACAAGAAGGCCGGACTGCCCGACGGTGTCTTCAACGTGGTGCACGGTGGCAAGGACGCGGTCGACGCGATCCTCACCCACCCCGGCATCGAGGCCGTCTCCTTCGTCGGGTCGACGCCGATCGCCAAGTACGTGCACGAACAGGCCACCGCGCACGGCAAGCGCGTCCAGGCCCTGGGCGGCGCCAAGAACCACGCCGTCGTCCTGCCCGACGCCGACCTCGAGTTCGCCGCCAACCACATCACCGCCGGCGCCTACGGCTCTGCCGGCGAGCGCTGCATGGCCGTCTCGGTCGCCGTCGCCGTCGGCGACGCCGCCGACGGACTCGTGCAGGTGCTGGAGCGCAAGGCCCGCGAGGTGAAGGTCGGCCCCGGCGACCAGCCCGGCACCGAGATGGGGCCGCTGGTCACCAAGGCCGCCCAGGAGCGCGTCGAGAGCGCGGTCGGCGTCGCCGCCACCCAGGGCGCCACCGTCGTCGTCGACGGCCGCGGTCTCAAGCTCGACGACCCCGCCTACGCCGAGGGCTTCTTCACCGGCCCCTCCCTCCTGGACCACGTCACCACCGAGATGGCAGCGTACAAGGAGGAACTCTTCGGCCCGGTGCTGGCGATCCTCCGAGTCGAGACCCTGGACGAGGCCATCGACCTCATCAACGCCAACCCCTACGGCAACGGCACCGCCCTGTTCACCGCCTCCGGCGAAGCAGCCCGCCGCTTCCAGCGCCACATCAAGGTCGGCATGATCGGCATCAACGTACCGGTGCCCGTCCCGATGTCCTACTACTCCTTCGGCGGCTGGAAGGACTCCCTCATCGGCGACTCCCCCATCCACGGCCCCGAAGGCATCCGCTTCTACACCCGCCCCAAGGTCGTCACCACTCGCTGGCCCCAGCCCAAGCAGCAGGTCAGCGCGGGCTTCAACTTCCCCACCTCCAACTGAGTTTCCGTGCCGCACTCCGAAGGACACACCATGGCAACGGCGCCACCTCCCTTCCGCACCACTGCGGGCAACCTCTGCCTGGGCTCGGCCCCCGACTCGTGGGGCGTCTGGTTCCCCGAGGACGAGCACCAGGTGCCGTACACCCGCTTCCTCGACGAACTCGCCCAGGCCGGCTACGAGTGGCTGGAGCTCGGCCCCTACGGCTACCTCCCCACCGACCCACAGCGCCTCAAGGACGAACTCGACGCCCGCGGCCTGCAGGTCTCCGGCGGCACCGTCTTCGGTGCGCTGCACCGCCCCGAGGCCTGGGACGACATGCTCGCCCACCTCCGGCAGATCGCCGGCCTGACCGCCGCCGCCGGCGCCCACCACCTCGTCTTCATCCCGCCCATGTACCGGGACGAGAAGACGGGCGCGTTCACCGAGTCGCCCGAGCTGACCGCCGAACAGTGGGCGGGCTTCGGCAGGGCCGCCGACCGGCTCGGCAAGCTGCTGCTCGACGAGTACGACGTACGCCTCGTCATCCATCCGCACGCCGACAGCCACATCCAGACCCAGCCCGAGATCGAACGGCTGCTGAACGAGTCCGACCCCCGCTACACCAACCTCTGCCTGGACACCGGCCACGTCGCCTACGGCGGCGGCGACAACCTCGACCTCATCCGCCGCTTCGGCGAACGCGTCGGCTACGTCCACATCAAGCAGATGGACCCCGCCGTCCTGGCCCAGGTCGCCGCCGAAAACCTCTCCTTCGGCGAGGCCGTCAAGCGCGGGGTGTGCGTCTCCCCGCCCGCCGGCGTGCCCAACCCCGCCGACATCGTCACCGCACTCGCCACCCTCGACGCCGAGCTGTTCGTGATCGTCGAACAAGACCTCTACCCCTGCGCACCCGAGGTGCCGCTGCCCATCGCCGTCAGCACGCGCGAGCACCTGGCCGGCTACGGCCTGACCGGCACCCGACGCCCGAGGCTGACGCTCCCTGCCGACGAGCAGCCGAGCAGAGCCCCCGAGTAACCATGCCACCGGCTCGCGCGGTGGCCGGCCCATGGGGATCCCCGGCGCAATTGACGCGCCGTGGCGGGCTTCTACGCGGTACTGACGGCTTCCGCGCGAGATTGCTAGAACGTTACAGGCTTCATGGCCACCGGACACTTGACAGCGGCTCATGGTGACTGGCGTACTGGTCAGAGTATATAGAACGTTCTAGTTCCCGGTCGTCCGGAGATGAGGAGAACCACGATGTACGCACTGGCGGTCTGTGCGGAGATGGTCTTCCGCGACCTTCCGATCGAGGAGCGGGCACGGCGTATCCACGAGGCCGGTTTCCAGGTCGAGATCTGGGACTGGACGAACCACGATCTCGATGCCCTCGCCCGCTCGTCCGCCGAGATCGTCTCGATGACGGGGTACGTGAGCGGCAGCCTCACCGAGGACGACGGCGCCGCCGAACTGCTGCGCACGGCCGAGGAGTCACTCAAGGCGGCCGAGCACCTGGGCTGCACTCGCCTGAACCTCCACGGAACCGGTCTGGACAGCCAGGGGCTGCCCGTGGTGCCGGTACCCGGGGAGCCCACCGGCGCGATGTGGATGGCCGCGCACCGCACACTCACCCGGATCGCCGAGCTCGGCGAGAACGCCGGGGTCATTTTCACCCTGGAGAATCTCAACACCGCCGTCGATCACCCCGGGGTGCCCTTCGCGAAGGCTGCCGACACCCTGGCGCTGGTTGCCGCCGTGAACCGGCCCGGTCTGCGCATGAACCTGGACCTGTACCACGCCCAGATCGGCGAGGGAAATCTGATCGAGCTGGTGCGCCGCGCCCACGGCGCGGGACTCATCGGTGAGATCCAGGTGGCGGACGTGCCGGGCCGCTGCGAACCCGGCACGGGAGAGATCAACTACCCGGCCGTCGCCCGCACCCTCGCAGACATCGGCTACGACGGCACCGTCGCCATGGAGGCATGGGCATCCAGCGACAGCGAGGCCGCTCTGGAACGCTTCCGGGCCGCCTTCACCGTCTGACAGGAGCGACCGCGGGACATCTGCCCCGCCCTCGCGTCCGCGCACCACGGCAGCCGCCACCACCGAAGCCACGACGTAGATCACGGAGTATGTGCCATGACCTCCCCCCAGTCCCTCGCGGTCGGCCTCATCGGCGCCGGACGCATGGGCTCCTTCCACGCCGAGACCCTGGCCCGCCGCCTCCCCGGGGTACGGCTGGCCGCCATTGCCGATCCCGCACCCGGGGCCGCGAAGGCTCTGGCCGATCGTCTCGGCTGCCCCAAGACGTACACGGAGATCGGTGACCTGCTCGACGACCCCGAGATCGAGGCGGTCGTGATCGTCACGCCCGCCCGTACCCACGCCGGACTCATCGAGGCCGCAGCACGCGCCGGCAAGTCGGTCTTCTGCGAGAAGCCGATGGCCGTCACCCTCGACGAAGCCGACCGCGCCATCACCGCCGCACATGAGGCGGGCGTGGTGCTCCAGGTGGGCTTCAACCGCCGCTTCGACGTCGGCTTCCGCGCCGCCCACGAGAAGATCACCGCCGGTGACATCGGTACCCCGCAGCTGCTGCGTTCCCTCACCCGGGACCCCAACCTGCACGACCCGTCGCGCATCCCGCCATGGACGATCTTCCTGGAGACGCTCATCCACGACTTCGACGTCCTGCGCTACCTCAACCCCGGCTCAGAGCCCGTCGAGGTCTTCGCCATGGCCGACGCCCTGGTCCGGCCCGACTTCAAGGACCATGGACTGCTCGACACGGCCGTGGTGACGATCCGCTTCGACAACGGCGCCATCGCCACGGCGGAGGCCAACTTCCAGGCGGTGTACGGCTATGACGTCCGCGGTGAGGTCAAGGGCTCGACCGGCATGCTCACCCTGGGTGACCTGCGCAGCAGCCACCTCACGTCCTACGGTGTGGCCGGCGCTGCCGCCCAGTGCGTCAGCTACGACCAGGATCTCTTCCACGCGGCCTACGTTGCCGAACTGGCCGAGTTCACCGACAGCGTCCGGGACAAGCGTGCTCCGTCGGTGACCGGCGAGGACGCTCGGGCCGCGCTGGGCATCGCCCTCGCCTCGATCGGTTCGATCGCCACGGGCGGTGCGGTCAGCGTGGGTGACGTCAGGGAGAGCCCGGTGACAGTGCGGCCGTAGCACCGAGCACACGACGCCGACTCGGCGGCGCCTTCTCCAGCCCGAGCGGCCGCCGCCAGGGTCGTACCTCTCACGTCACCGTGCCGTTGCCGAGCCCCCTCCTGAAGCAACGCCCACATGGAACGTTCTACAATCGGTCCCCAGCAGACGAGACCGACCAGGAGAGGACAGGATGCCTGCGACCCCGGCGGTCCCGGACGGGAAGCGGCCGACGCTCGCCGACCTGGCGACGCGGGCAGGTGTGTCCACCGCGCTGGCCTCCATCGTGATGCGCGGGGCGAAGGGGGCCAGCGCCGCCACCCGCGAGCGTGTCCTGGAGGCCGCGCGGGAGATCGGCTACCGCCCGGACGCCCGGGCGAGACTGCTGCGCAGCCACCGCTCCCACCTGCTCGGCGTGCAGTTCGGCCTCCAGCATCCCTTCCACGCCGACCTGGTGGAGGGCATCTACGCCACCGCCGAACCAGCCGGATACCAGATCGCGCTGAGCGCCGTGACCGCCGAACGGGGTGAGCAGCGTGCCGTCGAAACCCTGCTCGACGACCGCTGCGAGGCGCTGATCCTGCTAGGCCCACAGGCCCCCGCCTCACGGCTGACGGAGCTCGCCGGGCAATTGCCGGTCGTCTCTGTGGCCCGCCACCTGCGGCCACCCGTCCCCGGCCTGGAGGTCGTACGGACCGCCGACGACAAGGGCGCCCGCCAGGCGGTCGACCACCTCGTGGCGCTGGGCCACCGTGCCATCGCCCACATCGACGGCGGCAAGGCACCCGGCGCAGCCGACCGGCGACGCGGCTACCGCACCGCCATGAGCCGCCACGGTCTCACCGAGCACATCCGCGTCGTGCCCGGGGGCCTCACCGAGGCAGAGGGCGCCGAGGCCGCCCAGGTTCTCGCCGCCTCCCACCCGCGCCCCACCGCGGTCCTCGCCTTCAACGACCGCTGCGCGACCGGTGTCCTCGATGTCTTCCTCCGCAGCGGCATTCCCGTCCCCGGCGCCATCTCCGTCGTCGGCTTCGACGACAGCCATCTGGCCCGCCTGGCCCATATCGACCTCACCACCGTCGGGCAGGACATCCCCCGCCTCGCCCACCTCGCCGTGGACCGGGCCATCGCACGCCTGGACGGTCGCGACACCGGTACCGGGGAACAGGTGGTGGCTCCACACCTCGTGGTCCGGGGGACGACGGCCCCGCCCTCTACCGCACCGGCCACCTGAGCGTCGTCTGGGTCATCCTCGCACCGCACACAGTCCCGCGCGCCTCCAATACCTGAGGAATGGGGTACAACGGCGAACTCGGCGACTTTCTCCGCTCCCGTCGCCCCCTCCTCACCCCGAACACCGCCGGACTGCCACCGGGCGCGGGGCGCGCCGGGTGCCCAAGCCGTGAGGAGGTCGCGCCCCTGGCGTGTGTCACCACCCGCTACACCCGCCTGGAGCAGGGCCGCCACCCGCACCTCTCCGAAGCCGTCCCTCCGTCCCCCACGCCCTGCGTCTCGACGACGAACGCGGCTACCTCTTCGCCCTCACCCGCCCCGCGTCCCACCGCCCCGTAGCGCCGACGCACGCCCCGAGCGGAGCGGACCCGGTCCGCGGCCCGCCAGAGGCTGGAGTTCACCGCGCTTCGAGGCATTCCCGGTGACCAGGTGCGTGCTCGGCGGACGCGGCACGGAGCAAGAAGTGCCCGACACAGTCATCACTTCCTTTTGCCAGGTTTGCCGAGGCGTGACAAAACGGCCTGCCGGACATGTCCACTGTCACCTCGCAGGCACTCCACACGTCGCCTTCCGGCTGGCCCAGTCGCACCTAGGGACTTTCGTTTGGATCACCGTGCGGACCAAAGGAAGATGCCTGCGATGTAGAGCGATTGCTATCTGCGGGGGCTGATGCTGGACGGCCGGCGCAAGTCGATCCAGCCGATGGCGCAGCGGCTGCCGGACGGGAACATGCAGGCCCTGGAGCAGTTCGTCAACCAGTCGCCGTGGCAGCGGACGCCGGTGCGGCGGCGGATCGACGAGCGGCTGGTCCAGGTCGTCAAGCCCGAGGTGTGGGTCATCGACGACGTCGCGTTTCCCAAGTGCGGGCGGGCGTCGGTGGGGGGGCCCGGCAGTACTGCGGGGCACTGGGGAATCGGGCCACCTGCCAGGTCGCCGTCAGTGTGCATGCGGCCACGGATACCGCCTCCTGCCCACTGGGATGGGAATTGTTCCTACCCGAGGAACGGGCGCACGACACCCGGCGTCGCACGGCTGCGGGCGTGCCCGATGAGGTGGGGCATGTGCCCAAGCCCCGCCTGACCCTGGGGCTGCTGGAGAGGCTGGCGGGTTGGCTTCCGTCGGTGCCGGTGATTGTGGCCGACTGCGGTTACGGCCGCAGTGTCTGCTTCCGCCTGGCCCTGGAGGAACGCGGCTGGTCCTACATCGTCGCTGTCGAGCCCAAGGAGATCGCCCGCCCGGCCGGTGCCAAGCCGGAGCTGCCGCCCTACCAGGGATGGGGCCCGCCCACGTTGCCGCGCTATCGCGAGCCGGCCCGCCCCCTGCACCAACTGATCGATGCGCACACCCGCTTCGAGGACGTCACCTGACGAGAGGGCAGCAGGGCTCAGTCATCCACCGCCCTCGAGTCCGCGAACGGCATCTCCAAGATCCCCGCCAGAACGGCCGCTGCCGATGGTGTACGCCCACGGGCAACCTCGGACGCGGCGCCAGCGGAGAACTTCAGCCTGGCAGGCGGCAAGTTCTCGCTCTTGAGTTGGAGCCGCCATCGCCGCGAAGTCGCAGTCGACGGCGTTTCCAGTGCTCGCGGCGAAGTGCCAACTGCCGCATCACGGCTCGGCCGTCATCCTGATCCCACAGAATCACGGTGCCAACTATCCTCGGTATGTGACAACTAACGTCTGTGGTCACAGCAGGCTAACGCCGTACCCGGGGCATCCCCAGCCCGATCCAGGAGATGATCTCGCGCTGGATCTCGTTGTTGCCGCCGCCGAAGGTGAAGATCACCGCGGAGCGGTAGCCGCGCTCCAGCTCACCGTGCAGGACCGCGCCCGCGGAGCCCTCCTTCAGCGGGCCGACGGCGGCGAGGATCTCCATGAGCGAGGCGTAGGCGTCGCGGCGGGCCTCGGAGCCGTAGACCTTGACCGCCGAGGCGTCCTGGGGGGTGAGCGTGCCGTCCTGGACGGCGGTGACCATCTGCCAGTTCAGCAGCTTCATGGCGTCGAGGCGGGTGTGCGTCCGGGCGAGCAGGCGGCGCACCCAGGGCAGGTCGACGACGCGGCGGCCGTCGGCGAGCTTGGTCTCCATGGCCCAGCGCTGGACGTCGTGCAGGGCGCGGATCGCCATGGTGCCGTGGGCTGCGAGGGTGACGCGTTCGTGGTTGAGCTGGTTGGTGATCAGCCGCCAGCCCTGGTTCTCGGCGCCGACCCGGCGGGAGACGGGGACGCGGATGTTCTCGTAGTAGCTCGCGGTGGTGTCGTGCGAGGCGAGGGTGTTGATGACGGTGCAGGAGTAGCCGGGGTCGGAGGTCGGGACGAGCAGCATGGTGATGCCCTTGTGCGGCGGGGCGTCGGGGTCGGTGCGCACGGCGAGCCACACCCAGTCGGCGGTGTCGCCGTTGGTCGTCCAGATCTTCTGGCCGTTCACGATGTACTCTCCCCCACTCTCGGCTTCGCTCGAGCGGGAGGTGCCCCCATCGTCTCGCACGGCCCGTGTCTTCAGCGATGCCAGGTCGGTGCCCGCGTCGGGTTCGCTGTAGCCGATGGCGAAGTCGATCTCGCCGGAGAGGATGCGCGGCAGGAAGTAGGCCTTCTGTTCGTCGCTGCCGAACTGCATGATCGTCGGGCCGACCGTGTTCAGCGCCATCAGGGGCAGCGGGACGCCGGCCTGCGCGGCCTCGTCGAAGAAGATGAACTGCTCCATCGGCGTCAGACCGCGCCCGCCGTACTCCTTCGGCCAGCCCACGCCGAGCCAGCCGTCGGTGCCGAGCCGGCGGATGGTGTCCCGGTAGAAGCGCTTCTGGGCCACCGGGTCGGCATACCGCGCGTACGCATTGTCCGGCACCAGGCCGGCGAAGTAGGCGCGCAGTTCGGTGCGCAGCCGCTGCTGCTCGGGCGTGTGGTCGAGGTGCACGGCGCCTCCAGGCTCCCGGGGCGGGTCGGTCCTGTCGGCGCACACCGTAGAACGTGTTTCAGTAATTGGGAAGCGGCATCGAGCCCCGCCCGTTGTCGCCGCTGACCTCAGCGCAGCGTCGCGATGAACTCCGTGCAGGCCCGCGCGCACGCCCGGCACGCGGCCGCGCTCTCCTCGGCGCCGGGCTGCGCGTCGAAGGCGTGCGCGCACTCGAGACAGATCGTCCGGCACAGCTCCAGCTGGGCGCGGATGCCCTCCTCGTCCAGGCAGTTCTGCTCGGACAGCACACGACAGGTGGCGTCGCACACCTCGGCGCACATGATGCCCCGCCGGCGCGCCCGCTCCTGCTCCTCGCTTCCGCCGGGATCCAGGAGGCTCGCGCGCAGCGCACACGCCCGGGCGCACTCCGTACACGCCTGCGCACACGCGAAGCGGTCCTCCAGGAACCGGTACAGCTCCTGTTGGGAAATCGTCGTCGGTGTCACACCGGGCGGGTTGCCGCGACACGGACGGTCAAACCATCACCACGAATGTCCGGTTCGCGCTGTTCTGTGGGGGTATTCAGCCCGTATGAGTACCGCATCGATGCAGCTGGCCGCCGCGAGTGGCCTGATGAGCCTGTTCCTCTTCCTCGTGGCCGTCGCCGTGCTCGCGATCCTGGCCGGGGGTTTCTGGCTGACCTCCCGAGTCCGGTACAACGAGTCGCCGCGTCCGCGCCCGGAGGAGCAACCGCACCTGCCGCCGGGCGGCGCGGTGCATGAGGTCCGGGAGAACCGGCAATCGGAGGAGGTGCCCGTGGTGACCAAGGGCGAACGCCCCATCACGCCCTACGAGCTGAGAAACCAGGACACCAAGCCCAGCGAGTCGAAGGACCGGCCCCGCTGGAGCAGGGGATCGAGCGGTTCGTTCGGCGGTGGCGGTCTCGGCGCTCACTGACGGCCCAGGACGCCCTACGGCTGGTTTCCGCTGCTGGGCGCCGGGCACTCGGGCGCCGTGCTGCTGAGGAGATCGAGGCCGCGGGCGCGGCGCGTCGCCGACGAGCTGGACGCCCGCCTCCCTCTGTACGAGGGGGGCGGCCTGCTGCGCAAGGCCTTCCCCCACCACTGGTCGTTCTTCCTGGGCGAGCTCGCCCTCTACAGCTTCGTCGTCCTGCTGCTGACCGGTGTCTGGCTCACCCTGTTCTTCCACCCGTCGATGACGGAGGTCGTCTACAACGGCTCGTACCGTCCGCTGGACGGGGTGCGGATGTCGGAGGCGTACCGCTCGACGCTGCACATCAGCTTCGACGTGCGCGGCGGGCTGCTGATCCGGCAACTGCACCACTGGGCGGCGCTGGTCTTCGTCGCCGCGATCGGCACGCACCTGCTGCGGATCTTCTTCACCGGCGCCTTCCGCCGCCCCCGTGAGCTCAACTGGATGATCGGCGTGACGCTGTTCCTGCTGGCGCTCGCCGAGGGCTTCGCCGGTTACTCGCTGCCGGACGACCTGCTGTCCGGGACGGGGCTCAGGATCGCCCAGGGCGTCATGCTGTCGATCCCGGTGGTGGGGACGTACATCGCCATGTTCGCGTTCGGTGCCGAGTTCCCCGGGCACGACCTGATCCCCCGGCTGTACGCGCTGCACATCCTGCTGCTGCCCGGGGTGCTGCTCGCGCTGGTCAGTCTCCACCTGATCCTGGTGGTCTACCTCAAGCACACGCAGTGGGCGGGCCGGGGCCGTACCGAGCGCAATGTCGTGGGCAAGCCCATGGTCCCGCAGTTCTCGGCGACTTCGGGCGGCCTGTTCTTCATGGTGAGCGGCGTGCTGACGCTGCTCGCGGGACTGGCTCAGATCAACCCCGTCTGGGTGTACGGCCCCTACCGGCCTGACATCGTCTCCACGGGGTCGCAGCCCGACTGGTACGTCGGTTTCCTGGAGGGCTCGCTGCGGCTGGTGCCGCCATGGGAGACGGCGGTCGCCGGGCACACGGTGATGTGGAACGTGCTGCTGCCCGCCGTCGTGCTGCCGCTGGCCCTGTTCGCCGTGCTGTACGCGTACCCGTTCCTTGAGGCCCGGGTCACCGGGGACCACCGGGAGCACCATCTGTGCGACCGCCCGCGGGACGTGCCGGTACGCACCGGGCTCGGCGTGGCGGCGATCTGCTTCTACGGCGTACTGCTCGCGGCGGGCGGCAACGACGTGCTGGCGCACACCTTCAAGATCTCTCTGAACGCGCTCACCTGGACCTTCCGGATCGCCCTGCTGGTCCTCCCGCCGCTCGCCTTCTTCGTGACCCGTGCGGTGTGCCATGCGCTGCGCGAGGCCGACATGGAACGGCTCACTCAGGGCGAGGAGACCGGCGAGATCCGGCAGACCATCGCCGGCGGGTACGTGGAGACCAGCGTGCCGATCGACCAGGAGCAGCGGTACGTGCTGGAGGCCTACGGGGTGCCCGAGCGGGACTCCGGGACTCCGCGGGAGGGCTCGGAGGACTGAGCATCCCGGTCGGCGTACTGCAGGACCATTCCGAAGACACCCGTTGCGAGGACACCCAGGCCGATCAGGGCCAGCCACAGGCCGAAGACGACGCCGAGGGCCAGCAGGACAGCCCCGAGCGCGATGGTGATCGGCCACGGGCTGTGCGGCGGGAAGAAGGCGATCGGCCCGGCGGTCTCGATGACCTCCGCGTCCGGGCGGTCCTGCGCCCGGGCGCCGCGCCGGCGGTGCTGGACGTACAGGAAGAACGCGACGAGCGCGGCCATCAGGCAGGCCACGGCGAGGGCGGCCGTGCCGGCGGGCTCCGCGGAGCGCCAGCCGTAACCGGCGGCGGTGACGGCGAAGAACACCGCCACACCGGCGAACAGACGGGCCTCGGTCCGCATCACGCCTCCTTCGGTATCTCGGGGTGGTGCAGGTCGAACGCGGGGGACTCGGACCGGATGCGGGGCAGGGCCGTGAAGTTATGGCGCGGGGGCGGGCAGGAGGTGGCCCACTCCAGGGAGCGGCCGTAGCCCCACGGGTCGTCGCCGTCCGCGCGGCGGCCGTGGTGGGCGGTGCGCCAGACGTTGTAGAGGAACGGCAGTGTGGACAGGCCCAGCAGGAAGGCGCCGGCGGAGCTGATGGTGTTCAGCAGCGTGAAGCCGTCGGTGGGGAGGTAGTCGGCGTAGCGGCGGGGCATCCCGGCCTCGCCGAGCCAGTGCTGGACCAGGAAGGTGGCCTGGAAGCCGACGAACAGCGTCCAGAAGTGGATCTTTCCGAGGCGTTCGTCGAGCATCCGCCCGGTGAGTTTCGGCCACCAGAAGTAGAAGCCCGCGAACATCGCGAACACGACCGTGCCGAACAGCACGTAGTGCAGGTGCGCCACGATGAAGTACGAGTCGGTGAGGTGGAAGTCCAGCGGCGGCGAGGCGATCAGGACGCCGCTCATGCCGCCGAGCAGGAAGGTCACCAGGAAGCCGCAGGACCAGAGCATCGGGGTCTCGAAGGAGAGCGACCCGTGCCACATGGTGCCGATCCAGTTGAAGAACTTCACGCCCGTCGGCACCGCGATGAGGAACGACATCAGCGAGAAGAACGGCAGGAGCACGGCGCCGGTGGCGAACATGTGGTGCGCCCACACGACCGACGAGAGCATGGTGATCGCGATGGTGGCGCCGACCAGGCTGACGTAGCCGAAGACGGGCTTGCGGCTGAACACCGGGATGATCTCGGTGACGATGCCGAAGAACGGCAGCGCGACGATGTAGACCTCGGGGTGCCCGAAGAACCAGAACAGGTGCTGCCACAGCAGCGAACCCCCGCTCGCCGCCTCGTAGATGTGCGCGCCGAACTTCCGGTCCGCCTCCAGGGCGAGCAGGGCGGCGGTCAGCACCGGGAACGCGGGCAGGACGAGGATCGAGGTGAACAGCACGTTCCAGGTGAAGATCGGCATCCGGAACATGGTCATGCCGGGGGCGCGCAGGCACAGGATCGTGGTGATGAAGTTGACCGCGCCGAGCGTGGTGGATACGCCGGTCACGACCAGGCCCATGGTCCACAGGTCCCCGCCCGCACCGGGGCTGTGGACGGCGCTGTTGAGCGGGGCGTAGGCGAACCAGCCGAAGGCCGCCGCTCCCCCGGGCACCAGGAAGCCGGAGATCACCATCAGACCGCCGAAGAGGTACAGCCAGTACGACAGGGCGTTCAGCCGCGGGAAGGCCACGTCCGGGGCGCCGATCTGCAGCGGCATGATCGCGTTGGCGAACCCGGCGAACATCGGGGTGGCGAACAGCAGCATCATGACCGTGCCGTGGATCGTGAAGAGCTGGTCGTACTGGTCCTGGCTCACCAACTGCAGTCCGGGTCGGGCGAGTTCGGCCCGCATGAGCAGGGCCAGGACACCGGCGAAGAGGAAGAAGGAAAAGGCGGTCGTCAGGTACAGGTTGCCGATGACCTTGTGATCGGTCGTGGTCGACCAGCGCAGCAGCGCGCGGCCCAGCGGCGAGCGCCGCGTCGGCCGCGGCGGCACTGGATGCGTCCGGGCCGATGTGTTGTGCACCACCATGCGTCGGCGGGTACCCGGGTGTGCCACACCCATGTGGTCTCGGTCAGGCGGGGGTGCGACCGGTCATGCGGGGGCGCGGGCCCCGTCCATCCGCGTCACGTGGGCGACGTTCTCCCGGTCCTCGGCGTCCTCGCTGGGCCGCGCCGCGAACCAGGCGTCGAGGATCTCCTTCAGCATCGCCCCGGAGGTCAGGCGCAGACCGAGGGCCAGCACGTTGGCGTCGTTCCAGCGGCGGGCACCGTCCGCGGTGTACGCGTCCGTGCACAGGGCGGCCCGCACGCCGGGCACCTTGTTGGCGGCGATCGACGCGCCCGTCCCCGTCCAGCAGCACACCACCGCCTGCTCCGCCGTCCCGGCGGCCACGTCACGGGCCGCGGCCTCGGAGCAGACCGCCCACTGCGGGTCCGCGCCGGGGGCGAGGGCGCCGTACGCGCGCACCTCGTGCCCGCGTCGACGCAGCTCATCGACGAGGAGGCGGGCCACGGGTTCGTCCATGTCGGAGGAGACGGAGATCCGCATGCTCCGAGGTTAACGCGCCGATGCCCGGGTGTGGCCCGGACCGCCGGGGCGGGATGGTTGGATATCGGCGTACGGCCCGGGCAGCGAGGCGATCGCGCCCCCGGCCCATGTGACCGGCCGGTACGGTTCGGCCATGGAGGATGCCGAGATCAAGACCGCCGCGCGCCGCCTGCTGGAGAAGCTGGGCGCCGGCGGGCTGTCCCTGGACGCCGTGGCCCGCGAGGGCGGTCTGGCCGTCGCCGACGTGGAAGCCGTCTTCCCGCACCGGGACGACCTGCTCACCGCACTGGTCGTCGACGCGTACAACGAGTCCGCGTCCGCGATGGAGCAGGCCGACCGGGCCGCCAGTGACTCGGGTGCGTCGGCGGGCGCGCGGCTCCTCGCGGTCACGCGCGCGCTGCGGCAGTGGTCCTTCGCCAATCCGGCCGAGTTCACGCTGATCTACGGCTCGCCCGTGCCGGGCTACCACGCCCCGCAGGACACGGTGCCGCCCGCCTCGCGCACTCCCGCGGTACTGGCGGCGATCGTGCGTTCGGCGCTCGCGGCCGGTGAACTCAACCCGCCCCGGCGGGCGGTACCCGGTCCGCCGCTGCTGCTGCCGGCGGCCGTGGAGCTCTTCGGCGGTGTGCCCGAGGCTCCGTTCTCGGACATCGTCGAGCGCGGCATCGTGCTGTGGAGCAATCTGATCGGGCTGCTGGCGTTCCAGGTCTTCAGCCGCACCCACGACAGCGTCCGGGATCAGTCCGCGTTCTTCGACTTCGCCGTCGCCGTGGCGGCCGAGGGAATCGGGCTCGTGGTTCCCGTCGGCGAGGGCACGGACTGAACTCCGTTCTCCGAAATCCGCTCGCGGATCGACCGTACAGCCTTTTCCAAGCCGTCCGAAATGTACCCCTCCAGGCGCACTTTTGCGTACACGACCGATAGTCAGCCATATTTATGTCGCTACGCGTCGGCGTGTAACACCACGGCGTTTCCCAGGCGCTGAAGTAGGCAGAAACAGGCCACTTCCCAAGGCGGAAACTCGCCGCCTTGGGTCGACCCGGCCCACAAGACGACGCGCCAGATGGGATTTCCTGTGGACAGCACCGGCCCGGCCTCCGGGTACCCGACATACGACCAGCCTCCGGGCCCCGGCCGCCCCGCGGGCAACCAGGCCGCCACGCGGAGGACAGCAGTCACGATCTGCACGATCGCGGACATCGCGGCCGGTCTGCTGGGCCTGTGGGTCGTGCTCTACCTGCTCGACGCGAACCGGGCCAACCCGTTCGTCGGGTTCGTTCACGAAACGGCAGGCTGGCTGTCCGGATGGGCACAGGACATTTTCACAATGGACACAGAAGGTCTGCGGGTCGTCCTCAATTACGGTCTCCCGGCTGTCATCTATTTGCTGATCGGTCACGGGATCGCCGCCCGGATCGACCGGGCCTGACCGAATTCAGCGCACGACCATGGAAGGAAAAGCGCGGTGACACTCACTCCGAACACAACAGAGCACGCACCGATCTACGAGGAGCTGGTGCGTGAGCTGGGTGACGCCTTGGCGGAGGCCCAGACGGCCGCCGAGCACACGCAGCACCAGGCAGCGGAGCTGCTGGGACCGGCCGGTACCCAGCCGGGGAACAGCAAGGGCTGACGGCCGGGCCGGTCGGTGGTACGTGCTCAGACCTTGCACAACCCGATTCCCTCGAGGGCGTCGTTGATCTGCTTGCCCTGGGCTTCGGTCGTCTCGACGCCCTTGTAGGTGAAGCGCTGCGAGGCCAGCCGATCGAGGCGCTTGGCGCCGCTGTTGATCGCGCTGCACTGGTTCCGTGCGGCGTCGACGGCCTTGTCCTCGTACTTCACGGTGTCCGGGTTGGCCGCAGCGAGGGCTCGGAGCAGTTCGGCGCGCTTGGCCCCGGTCGGCTCGGGCGGAATGCCGGCGGCCGCCCGGGCGTCGTGCCTCTGCTGGTGGGTGAGGTCTTGGCCGGTGGCCGTGGCCTTGGCGGACGCCTCGGGCTTCGCGTCGTCCCGGCCGCCGCTGTCGTTGCTGGAGCAGGCGGCGAGCGCGAGCGCGGTGACGGCCAGGATCGCCGCGATGGGCCTGAGTCGCATGTTTCCCCCTGAAACGAAAATACTGAGGGAGCATCATGCCCTACACGGTGCGGTCGCCCGACCGGGCGGCCGCGGACGAGCGGTCAGCGCGCCACGCGGTAGCGGAGGTAGACGACCCTCGAGGTGAAGGTGCGGGTCTCGACGAGTTCCCGCTCCACCTGGCGCTCGTGCCGGGGGAAGAACGGAATGCCACCGCCGACCAGCACCGGGTGGACCCTGGCCCGGTACGCGTCGATCAGATCCGACGCGGCCGCCTCGGCGGCGAGAGTCGTGCCGCCGATCGCGATGTCGCCCTCCCCCGGCTCGGCCCGCAACCGCTCGATCTCCTCCGCCAGACCTCCGGAGGCCAGGCGGGCACGGCGAACCCCAGCATCGGGGCGTCGAGCGAGGGATCCTGGTCGGCGCTCTCCCAGTACAGCATCGCCTCGTACAGCCGACGCCCCAGCAGGTGGACGCCGGCCCTTCGCCTGATGACTTTTCGTTGACATTGCACTACCGACCGTAAAACCCGCTCGGTCGCAGGTGACCTTCGCTGCCGCAAGGTCGATACTTCCGGTAGAGGGACAAGCGGCCATCTCCAGCAGGTGACCGCCGACCCCTGACGACCTGTCATCGACGTCAGCATCGAGTCAGCCACAGACCCGCCGCGACCGACCTCCGACCACACTGGACCGCCAAGATCCAAAACTGCCCTTCATGCCGGTGACCTGCGTATAAGCGGGCCCTGAGCCCAAGTGCTACGTTCACGAGGAGAGTCAGATGAAGATGCTGATCAACGTCCCGGAGACCGTGGTCGCGGACGCGCTGCGGGGTATGGCGGCCGCTCATCCCGAGCTGACCGTCGACGTGGAGAACCGGGTGATCGTACGGCGGGACGCCCCCGTGTCCGGACAGGTGGCGCTGGTCTCGGGCGGAGGGTCGGGGCACGAGCCGCTGCACGGCGGGTTCGTGGGGCACGGCATGCTGTCCGCGGCCTGTCCCGGTGAGGTGTTCACCTCCCCGGTGCCCGACCAGATGGCGCGCGCGGCCGCCGCTGTGGACAGCGGGGCGGGCGTGCTGTTCGTGGTGAAGAACTACACCGGCGACGTGCTCAACTTCGACATGGCGGCCGAGCTCGCCGAGGACGAGGGCATTCAGGTCGCCAAGGTGCTGGTCAACGACGACGTGGCGGTGACCGACAGCCTCTACACGGCCGGCCGGCGCGGCACCGGTGCCACGCTGTTCGTGGAGAAGATCGCGGGCGCCGCCGCGGCCGAGGGCCAGCCGCTGGAGCGGGTGGAGTCCATCGGCCGCCAGGTGAACGACAGCTCCCGCACCTTCGGTGTCGCGCTCAGCGCCTGCACCACCCCGGCGAAGGGCAGTCCCACGTTCGACCTGCCACCGGGCGAGCTGGAGCTGGGCATCGGAATCCACGGCGAGCCGGGCCGGGAGCGACGCGCCATGATGACCTCCGGCGAGATCGCGGACTTCGCGATCCACGCGATCCTGGAGGACCTCACCCCGCGCAACCCCGTCCTCGTACTGGTCAACGGCATGGGGGCCACCCCACTGCTGGAGCTCTACGGCTTCAACGCCGAGGTGCAGCGGGTGCTCGGCGAGCGCGGTGTCGCCGTGGCACGCACGCTCGTCGGCAACTACGTCACCTCACTGGACATGGCGGGCGCCTCGGTCACCCTGTGCCAGGTCGACGAGGAACTGCTCCGGCTGTGGGACGCGCCGGTGCGGACCCCGGCCCTGCGCTGGGGCATGTGAGGCACACCGGAGCGACCGACTCACCCACCACGCGAGGAGACCCAGTGCTCGACGCCGACTTCTTCCGCCGTTGGATGACGGCGACCGCCGCATCCGTGGAGCGCGAGGCGGAACGGCTCACCGCCCTCGACTCACCCATCGGGGACGCCGACCACGGCAGCAACCTGCAGCGCGGGTTCACGGCCGTGCGGGCAGCCTTGGAGAAGGAGGCGCCGGACACGCCGGGTGCCGTCCTGACCCTGGCCGGACGCCATCTGATCTCCACGGTCGGCGGCGCCGCCGGGCCGCTGTACGGCACCCTGCTGCGCCGTACGGGCAAGGCGCTCGGGGACGCCGCCGAGGTGAGCGAGGAGCAGCTCGCCGAGGCGCTGCGGGCGGGTGTGGACGGGGTGATGGCGCTCGGCGGCGCCGCGCCCGGGGACAAGACCATGATCGACGCTCTGGTGCCGGCCGTCGACGCGCTCGGTGACGGCTTCACGGCGGCCCGGTCCGCCGCCGAGGAGGGCGCCGAGGCCACCACCCCCCTGCAGGCCCGCAAGGGCAGGGCGAGCTACCTCGGGGAACGCAGCATCGGCCACCAGGACCCGGGCGCCACCTCGTCGGCGTTGCTGATAGCGGCGCTCCAGCAGGCCGCGGAGGCGGCAGGTGAATGACGGCGGGCTGGTCGGGATCGTGCTGGTGTCGCACAGTGCGGAGGTGGCCGCTTCCGTCGCCGAGCTGGCCAAGGGACTCGCTGCCGGCGGTTCGGCGGTGCCGGTCGCCTCGGCGGGCGGCACCGAGGCCGGCGGGCTGGGGACCAGCGCCGAGCTGATCTCGGCCGCGGCCGCGTCCGTGGACCGGGGCGCCGGGGTCGCCGTGCTCACCGACCTGGGCAGCGCGGTGCTCACCGTGAAGGCACTGCTCGCGGAGGGGGACGAACTGCCGCCGCACTCCCGGCTGGTGGACGCCCCCTTCCTGGAGGGTGCGGTGGCCGCGGTGGTCACGGCGGCGACGGGCGCCGACCTGGACGCGGTGGAGGCAGCGGCCGTGGAGGCGTACACCTACCGGAAGACATGACGCGAGGGGCGGCCCCTCCTGAGGGCCGGTGAGCGAACCGCCGCGTCCGGATCCGGCTCAGTCGCCGTTGACGAATCGCCGCGCCAGCCGCTCACCGGCCGCCACCGCCGCCGCGTGGTCCTCGATCGTCTTCACCCGCGAGTCCTTGAAGACGATGTAGGTGACGCCGGACGGCACCCCGCCGGTGCGCGGGTCGGCCGGGATACCGAGGTCCCGGGCGGTGGCGTACGAGGCCTCGCCGATGATGTCGCGCGGCCCGGTGTCGCCGACGACCGCGTACCGCACGGTGTCCCGGTAGACGACGGCGGCCACCGAGCCGCCGTGCACGCCGTGCGCGCGGGGGTCCCAGATGCGGCTGCGGGCCGGCACGACGATGTACGGCAGGCGTTCGGCGCTCAGATGGCGGCCGTCGGACTGCTGGTACGCGGTGGCGCCACAGAACAGCGGGTCGGTGCGGCGGTTGCAGCGGGCGGTGGGCCGGCCGTCGCAGTCGATGTCCATGTCGGCCTTCCAGAACACGGCGTCATGGGTGGCGCAGACCCGGATCTTCGCGGAGCCCGTGGCGTCGGAGCGGTAGCGGCCGTGGGAGACCGGGACGCAGTCGTGTGCCTTGGCCAGCAGGTCCGCGGCCTGGATCCGGCCCTCGCTCCGGGGCTGGGGCGCCGCGCGGTGGCGTACGGCGAAGGCGGGGCCGGGCTGCGGCGTGGGGACGAGCAGGGCGGCGGCGCCGGCCGCGGCCAGCGTCAGTGCCTGGGCACGCACAATGAGAGACCCTCTCGTGGGGGGACGAGGACAGTAACCCGGCCAAATCTGACATATCGGACACCTCATGAGATGCCGGGAGACCGGGGACCCGAGTCCGTGTCGGCCCGGGCCACCCCGGCCGCCCGCACAGGCGCGGGATCAGCGACGACAGCGGTCCGCGCCCCAGGCTCGAACTGACCTGTTCTACTGGGCAGTTCAGCCGTGAGATGACTCAGCATACGTAACCCCAACCGCCGGTCGCCAAATAGGACCATCACACCAATTAGTTGAGGTGGTCACGCCAAGGGACCGCTGGGCGGCGCCCCGCGCTGACGCGGCGACGCGTCACCCGGCCGGGCGCGGTCCGCATGCGGGACGGCCCGGACGCACGTTTGCTGACCCTGAGGCAGCACGGACGTTTCCGACCCCCGGCGGCGCATGGGACGTACCGCCAACCGTGCCGCCGGAGGGCAGCCAATGCGCACTACTCGACTCCTCCTCCGCTCCGGCCTCACCGTGGCGGCCGCCGCCGCGCTCCCGATCTGGCTCGCCGGGCCGGCCGGCGCGGTCTCGGGGATCTCCGTCAACACCACCGGCTCCACGGTGTCGGTCACGACCAGCGCCTGCACCCAGGTCAACGGCAGCTGGGGCACCGCCTCACTGCTCACCAGCAGTCAGGGCAGCTTCGCGCAGGGCCGTCAAGTGGCCCTGTCGGGCACGACCGTCACCCAGTCCGCCGCCTGGTCGGGGGTGAGCCCGGGGACGTACACCGTCGTGGTCGTCTGCTCCAACGGCATCACCGCCGGCACCCAGGCGGTCATCGTCGCGCCCCCCTCCAGACCGACGATCTCCGCCACGTCCGCCCCCTCGCCGTCGCGCGGCGTCATGGGCGGCACGGGCGGCACCGCGCACGACTACGGCCCGGTCACCATCGCGGTGGGCGGGGCGCTGGTGGGCGTCGGTCTCATCGCCACGGGCTGGGTCCTGCGCCGCCGCTCGAAGCCGTACCGGCTCTGACCGGAGCGGCTGTCAGGCTCCGTCCCCGGGGGCGTCACCGGTCAGCTCGCCGAACTCGGTCAGGGCGTGCGTGAGCCACCGGGTCCAGAAGGTCTCCAGGTCGATGCCCGCGCGCAGCACCAGATGACGCAGCCGGTCCTGGGCGCTGTCCCGGTCCGGCGGGAAGTCGCGTCGCTCGATCCGCCGGTACTCGGCCAGCTGCCGCCGGTGCAGCTCCAGATGACGGCGGATGTCGGCCTCCAGCCCCGCCGTGCCGACCACCGCCGCCGCGCGCAGCCGCAGCAGCAGGGCGTCCCGGTGCGGCTTGGGCTCCTGGGACGCGGAGGTCCAGCGGGCCAGTTCGGCGCGGCCCGCGGGCAGAACCTCGTAGCTCTTCTTCTGCCCGCGGGTCGGCTGCTCGGCCGGAAGGGCGCGGATGTGGCCCTCGGCCTCCAGCTTTCCCAGCTCGCGATAGATCTGCTGGTGCGTCGCCGACCAGAAGTAGCCGATCGACTTGTCGAAGCGGCGGGTCAGCTCCAGCCCCGACGACGGCTTCTCGAGCAGGGCGGTGAGGATCGCGTGCGGGAGTGACATGTCCTCATCCTAGGGACGGCGGTGTGTCGTTCCGGCGTCGTCTACAGGGCCGCCGCCAGCTCCGTGCCCTGCTTGATGGCACGCTTGGCGTCCAGTTCGGCGGCGACGTCGGCCCCTCCGATGAGGTGCGCCGGGCGTCCGGCGGCGACCAGTTCCTCGTACAGGTCGCGACGCGGCTCCTGGCCGGTGCACAGCACGATCGTGTCGACCTCGAGGACGGTGCTCTGCTCGCCGACGGTGATGTGCAGTCCGGCGTCGTCGATGCGGTCGTAGCGCACGCCGGGGACCATGGTGACTCCGCGGTGCTTGAGCTCGGTGCGGTGGATCCAGCCGGTGGTCTTGCCGAGCCCGGCACCGACCTTGGTGGTCTTGCGCTGCAGCAGGTGCACGGTGCGCGGCGGCGCGGGCCGCTCGGGTGCGGTGAGGCCGCCGGCTGTGCGGTAGTCCATGTCGACGCCCCAGGCGCGGAAGTACGTCGCCGGGTCCTCGCTCGCCTTGTCACCGCCGTCGGTGAGGAACTCGGCGACGTCGAAGCCGATGCCGCCCGCGCCGAGGATCGCCACCCGGTCGCCGACGGGGGCGCCGCCCCGCAGCACGTCGAGGTAGCCCACGACGCGAGGGTGGTCGACGCCGGGGATGTCGGGGGTGCGCGGGGTGACGCCGGTGGCGACGACGACCTCGTCGTAGTCGCCCAGGTCCTCGGCCGCCACGCGGGTGTTCAGCCGTACGTCCACCGCGTGCGCCCGGAGCTGGTGGCGGAAGTACCGCAGGGTCTCGTCGAACTCCTGCTTGCCCGGGACCTTGCGGGCCACGTTCAGCTGGCCGCCGATCTCGCCGGCGGCGTCGAACAGGGTGACCCGGTGGCCGCGTTCGGCTGCGCTGACCGCGCAGGCGAGGCCGGCGGGACCGGCGCCCACGACGGCCACGCGCTTCGCCAGCCGGGTCGGTGAGAGGACCAGCTCGGTCTCGTGGCAGGCGCGCGGGTTGACCAGGCAGGAGGTGATCTGTCCACTGAACGTGTGGTCGAGGCAGGCCTGGTTGCAGCCGATGCAGGTGTTGATGGCCTCGGGCTTCCCGGCGGCGGCCTTGGACACGAAGTCCGGGTCGGCGAGCATCGGGCGGGCCATGGAGACCATGTCGGCGCAGCCTTCGGCGAGCAGTTGCTCGGCGAGTTCGGGGGTGTTGATGCGGTTGGTGGTGACCAGCGGTACGGACACCTCGCCCATGAGCTTCTTGGTGACCCAGGTGTAGGCGCCGCGCGGCACCGAGGTGGCGATGGTGGGGATGCGTGCCTCGTGCCAGCCGATGCCGGTGTTGATGATCGTCGCCCCGGCGGCCTCGACGGCCTTGGCGAGGGTGACGACCTCCTCCAGGGAGGAGCCGCCCGGGACCAGGTCCAGCATGGACAGCCGGTAGACGATGATGAAGTCCTCGCCGACGGCCTCGCGCACCCGCCGGACGATCTCGACCGGGAAGCGCATGCGGTTCTCGTAGGAGCCGCCCCAGCGGTCGGTGCGGTGGTTGGTCTGCGCGGCGATGAACTCGTTGATGAGATAACCCTCGGAGCCCATGATCTCGACCCCGTCGTACCCTGCCTGCCGGGCCAGGCGGGCGGCGCGGGCGTAGTCGTCGATCGTCCGCTCGACCTCGTCGTCGGTGAGCGCGCGGGGCGGGAAGGGGCTGATCGGCGCCTGGATCGGGCTCGGCGCGACGAGGTCCTTGTGGTAGGCGTACCGGCCGAAGTGCAGGATCTGCATCGCGATGCGGCCGCCCTCGCGATGGACGGCTGCGGTGACGGCGGCGTGCTGCTCGGCCTCGGCCTCGGTGGTGAGCTTGGCGCCGCCCTCGTAGGGGCGCCCCTCCTCGTTCGGCGCGATGCCGCCGGTGACGATGAGCCCCACTCCCCCGCGCGCGCGGGCCGCGTAGAACTCCGCCATCCGCTCGAACCCCTGCTCGGCCTCCTCCAGCCCCACATGCATGGAGCCCATGAGCACACGGTTGGGCAGCGTGGTGAAGCCCAGGTCCAGTGGGGTCAGCAGATGCGGGTAACGGCTCATCGGGCCCTCCGTACGCGGTGTCGTCGCCTGTAGTTGTAGAGGAGGGACGAGCTGTTTTGCAACTAGTTGCATAAGCGGGCGGCAGTGAATCGCGCCACGAGACGCAGTACGCCCCGGCCGCCGGTGGGGATGCTGTTGGTTAATCCGGGGACGACTCCGCCCCGTCGATCACTGGATCGGCGGGGCGGAGTGCTGCGAAGTGGCTGGCCCGGGTGCGGGCGA
>NZ_JBIATQ010000027.1:0-66580 GCF_042891955.1 Streptomyces sp. NPDC001843
TTCCTCCGGGCGCTTCCCTTCGGTCTTGCGTTTCCGACTCTATCAGATCTTTTCTCGATCCGATTTCCTCGGTGCTTTCCAGGTTTCCCGCTCTCGCGGTTTCCCTTTCCGGCGGATCCGACTTTATCAGAAGTTCCGAGTCGGATTTTCCGCCCGGCCCGGGAGACCGACATGCAGCGCATGAAGCACTTGGGTTCCCGATCGGGCGGAGCCGTAAACGTACTGGAGCGGGGTGCCTCGATGCAAATCGAGGCACCCCGGTCCGGGTTCACGCCTACGAGGGGTCGTACGCGGGTCAGACCTCCACGACGACGGGCAGGATCATCGGCCTGCGGCGATACGTGTCCGAGACCCACTTGCCGAGAGTCCGGCGGACGAGCTGCTGGAGCTGGTGGGGCTCCACGACACCGTCCTGGGCGGACCGCTCGAGCACTTCCGTGATCCTGGGGACGACGTCCGCGAAGGCGGAGTCCTCGATGCCGGAACCGCGGGCCTGGATGTGCGGGCCGCCGGTGATCTTTCCGGTGGACGAGTCCATGACGACGAAGACCGAGATGATGCCCTCGTCGCCGAGGATCTTCCGGTCCTTCAAGGCCGGCTCGCCCACGTCACCGACGGAGAGGCCGTCGACGTACACGTAACCGGCCTGGACCTTGCCGGAGATCTTCGCCTTGCCCTCGACGAGATCGACGACGACGCCGTCCTCGGCGATCACGATCCGGTCGTGCGGGACTCCGGTGAGGGCGCCCAGCTCGGCGTTGGCCCGCAGGTGGCGCCATTCGCCGTGCACCGGCATCAGGTTCTTGGGCCGGCAGATGTTGTAGAAGTACAGCAGCTCGCCCGCGGAGGCGTGGCCGGAAACGTGCACCTTGGCGTTGCCCTTGTGGACGACGTTCGCGCCCCAGCGGGTCAGGCCGTTGATCACGCGGTACACCGCGTTCTCGTTCCCGGGGATCAGCGACGACGCCAGGATGACGGTGTCACCCTCCACGATCCTGATCTGGTGGTCGCGGTTGGCCATGCGGGAGAGCGCGGCCATCGGCTCGCCCTGGGAGCCCGTGCAGACCAAAACCACCTCGTGGTCCGGGAGGTCGTCGAGCGTCCTGACGTCGACCACCAGACCCGGCGGCACCTTGAGGTAGCCCAGGTCCCGGGCGATGCCCATGTTGCGGACCATCGAGCGGCCGACGAAGGCGACCCGGCGGCCGTACTCGTGCGCCGCGTCCAGAATCTGCTGGATGCGGTGGACGTGGCTGGCGAAGCTCGCCACGATGATCCGCTTGCGGGCGCCCGCGAAGACCTGGCGCAGGACGTTGGAGATGTCCCGCTCGGGCGGGACGAACCCCGGGACCTCGGCGTTCGTCGAGTCGGCGAGGAGGAGGTCGATGCCCTCCTCGCTCAGCCGCGCGAACGCGTGCAGGTCGGTCAGACGGTTGTCCAGCGGGAGCTGGTCCATCTTGAAGTCGCCGGTGTGGACCACCATGCCGGCGGGTGTGCGGATGGCGACGGCCAGCGCGTCGGGGATGGAGTGGTTGACCGCGACGAACTCGCAGTCGAAGGGACCGATGCGCTCCCGGTTCCCCTCCGCCACCTCGAGGGTGTACGGACGGATGCGGTGCTCCTGGAGCTTGGCCTCGATGAGCGCGAGGGTCAGCTTGGAGCCGATCAGCGGGATGTCCGGCTTCTCGCGGAGGAGGAAGGGGACGCCGCCGATGTGGTCCTCGTGGCCGTGCGTGAGGACGATGCCCTCGATGTCGTCGAGGCGGTCTCTGATGGACGAGAAGTCCGGCAGGATCAGGTCGATTCCGGGCTGCTCCTCCTCGGGGAAGAGCACTCCGCAGTCGACGATCAACAGACGGCCGCCGTACTCGAAGACCGTCATGTTCCGGCCGATCTCGCCGAGGCCGCCGAGCGGGGTGACCCGCAGGCCGCCTTCGGGGAGCAGTGGGGGCGGACCCAGTTCAGGATGCGGATGACTCAAAAGACCCTCCTCACCACGCGCGCCACGTACCGGTGGGGCACGTGGCGCGCATGACGTTCGTGCAGAAGCAGTTGTCGTTGTGGAATGCGGGCACCGGTGGCCCGCTCATTCAGTTGGTGTTCAGTTGTGGAGCCCTGGTGCGCGGCGGGCCGCGCGAAGTCTGTTGTCAGAGCTGTACCCCGCCGGCAGCAAGATCGATCTTGAGCTGGGCGACCTCTTCCGGTGTGAGCTCGACCATGGGGGCGCGCAGTGGTCCGGCGGGCAGGCCCTGGAGCGCGAGCGCCGCCTTGGTGGTCATGACGCCCTGCGTGCGGAACATGCCGGTGTACACCGGGAGCAGCTTCTGATGGATCTCGGTCGCCTTCTGGACGTCACCGGCGACGAAGGCCTCCACGAGGGCCCGCAGGTCGGGTGTGACCACGTGGCCGACCACCGAGACGAAGCCGACCGCGCCCACGGAGAGCAGCGGCAGGTTGAGCATGTCGTCGCCGGAGTACCAGGCGAGGCCGGACTGGGCGATGGCCCAGCTGGCGCGGCCGAGGTCGCCCTTGGCGTCCTTGTTGGCGACGATTCTCGGGTGCTCGGCGAGGCGGACGAGTGTCTCGGTGTTGATGGGGACGCCGCTGCGGCCGGGGATGTCGTACAGCATGACCGGCAGCTCGGCGGCGTCGGCGACGGCCTTGAAGTGCCGGTACAGGCCCTCCTGAGGGGGCTTGTTGTAGTACGGGGTGACGACCAGCAGGCCGTGGGCGCCCACCTGCTCGGCGGCGCGGGCCAGCTCGATGCTGTGGCGGGTGTCGTTGGTGCCGACACCGGCCACGACGTGGGCACGGTCGCCGACCGCCTCCAGTACGGCTCGTACGAGGTCCGTTTTCTCCGCGTCGCTGGTGGTGGGGGACTCGCCGGTGGTGCCGTTGATGATCAGGCCGTCGTTGCCTGCGTCCACCAGATGCGAGGCGAGCCGCTGCGCGCCGTCGAGGTCGAGTGCGCCGTCCGCCGTGAAGGGCGTGACCATGGCGGTGAGGACCCGCCCGAAGGGGGTCTGCGGAGTGGAGGTCGGAGCCATGGCTTACACGCTACTCGCTGCTCAGTGAGTGGTCTGCCCACGGGGTACCGGAGAAGTCCGGACAAATATGGAACCCGGCACTGCCTGCTCGGGGGTTCAAGCAGTGCCGGGTCCGTTCGATCAGGCTAGATGAACTTCTCCAAATGCCGCAATACGGACACTTCGCTGGGCTGGCCGTACATCTGTGTCGGACCAGGGCCTGTCCGACGGATCAGGCCCTAGGGGGCCACCCGTCCGTTGGCGTTGAAGGCGGCGTAAGTGAGCGGCATGAGCTTGGCCCACTCGGCCTCCATCCGTTCGCCGACCATCTCGATCTCCCGCTGCGGGAAGGACGGCACCTTGGCCAGCTCGTGCTGGGTGCGCAGGCCGAGGAAGTGCATCAGGGAGCGGGCGTTGCATGTGGCGTACATGGAGGAGAACAGGCCGACGGGGAGGACCGAACGGGCCACCTCGCGGGCGACGCCGGCGGCGAGCATCTCCTGGTAGGCCTCGTAGGCCTGCCGGTAGGAGTCCTCCATGACGCGGCCGACCAGCTCCTGCTGCGCCTGGGTGCCCTCGACGAAGACGTACTTGCCGGGGCGGCCCTGCTGGACGAGCTTGCGGGACTCGTCGGGGACGTAGAAGACCGGCTGCAGCTCGCGGTAGCGGCCGCTCTCCTCGTTGTACGACCAGCCCACCCGGTGCCGCATGAACTCGCGGAAGACGAAGATCGGGGCGCTGATGAAGAACGTCATCGAGTTGTGCTCGAAGGGGCTGCCGTGCCGGTCCCTCATGAGGTAGTTGATCAGGCCCTTCGAGCGCTCCGGGTCCTTGTTCAGCTCGTCCAGGGACTGCTCGCCGGCCGTGGAGACACGGGCGGCGAACAGCACGTCCGCGTCGGACGCGGCGTGCTTGACCAGCTCGACGGTCACGTCACTGCGGAAACTCGGCTTGAGGTCGTCGGAGGGGGTGTCGGTCACGGCTCGGAGGGTCCTTCCCATTACTTCTGTCGGGCGGCGCCCACTCTACGGCCCGGCACTGACATCGGGGCGTTCGGTGCCCGGACGCGACTTTTCGGTGAAGTTCTGTGAATCCGGGGCAAGCGGGCACCTTCTGGGGGACCCGTGCGTCTGTGCTCTAAGAGACATCCGTTCGACCCAAGATTCGACCCAAGAGGAGATGCGACCCCGATGTTCCGTCGGCGCGAGCCCGTACCCTTCGCCTTCCTCGCCGAAGCCGACAGTTTCCGCAGTAACGTGGCGCCCCCGGCCCCTGAGCGGGCCTCCGCCGGCCAGATAGCCGGGCGCTGGCTGCTGGCCCTGACCATCATCGCGGGGCTGGTGGGCTCCCTGGTCATCGGCATGCCGGCGCTGTCGACCCCGACCGCCACGCAGACCCAGCAGTCACAGGCGTCGCAGGGGCACTGACCCTTCCGGACCCCCTCGGGTGGTGGGCAGGGACACAGGCGGATAGCCTCACCGGGCACAGCTTGTGCATGGATTGAGTGAGGACCAGCCATGCCCCTGCCCTTCCTGACGGTCGACCGCACCTTCGAGGCGGCATCCGACAGCGCGCTGCCGTACGACGACCGCGAGCGCTGGCGACGGCCCTACCGGCCCGGCCCGTGGCGCGTGGCCGTGGCGGCGCTGTGCCTGATGCTCGCCTCGTTCGTGCTCTTCGCCGCGGTCCTCATCGCCCTGACGGGCTCGGCGTCCTCCGCCGGGACGGTCTTCGCCATCGCGCTGGTGATCATCGTCGGCGCCCTGCGGCTGCTGCGCATGGGTGTGTGGGTGAGCGGGCGTGGGGTGCGACAGGTGGGCTTCTTGCACACGCGCACGGTTCCCTGGGAGCGGGTCGTCACGGTGCGCACGTTGCAGCAGCCGGTGCGCTGGCTGGGGCTGCCGCGCACGGTGCAGGGGCAGGCGCTGACCCTCGTACGCAGGGATCGCGGCGCACAGGACGCGCCGCCGCTGCTGACCACGCACGGCCTGGACTTCCTCGCCCGGGTCTCCGCCTTCGACCGGGCGGCGGGCGCGGTGCAGGTGTGGGCGGCGGAGTACGCGCGGGGCTGACCTGCTGGTTCCGAGGAACAACGTGAAGGGGGCCGGTCCGCAGCGGTGCGGACCGGCCCCCTTCGCGTCGGCGTACGGCTCAGACCTGGACGGCTTTGCCGTCGTGCAGGGCGATCGCCCGTTGCATCGCCTTGCGGGCGCGCGGGGTGTCGCGGGCGTCGTGGTAGGCGACGGCGAGGCGGAACCAGCTGCGCCAGTCGTCGGGGGCCGCCTCCGTCTCGGCCTTGCGCTTGGCGAAGACCTCGTCGGCAGAGTCGCGGTCGATGCGGCCGCCGGGGGTGCGCTTCAGCTCGTCGACGGGCAGCCCGCCCTCGGCGTCGAGTTCGGCGGCGAGCTGGTTGGCCTTGCGGACGAACTGGGTGTTCTTCCACAGGAACCACAGGCCGATCACCGGCAGGATCAGGACCGCGACCCCGAAGGTGACGGTGAGGACCGTGCCGGACTGGATGAGCATGACGCCGCGGCTGCCGACCAGGACGAAGTAGAAGACCAGGACGGCGGCCGTGACGGTGTAGGAGATCTTCGCGCGCATGTCGGCAGGCCCCGTGTCACCCGAGGTCCAGGAAGTGCTCCAGGCCGAAGGTCAGGCCCGGAGTGGTGACCACGCGGCGCACGCCGAGCAGGATGCCCGGCATGAAGCTGCTGTGGTGGAGGGAGTCGTGGCGGATGGTGAGGGTCTCCCCCTCGCCGCCCAGCAGCACCTCCTGGTGGGCCAGCAGACCGCGCAGGCGGACGGCGTGCACGGGGACACCGTCCACATTCGCCCCGCGGGCGCCGTCCAGGGCGGTCGCCGTGGCGTCCGGAGCCGGCGCGGTGCCGGCCTGGCGGCGGGCCTCGGCGATGAGCTGGGCGGTGCGGGTGGCGGTGCCGCTGGGGGCGTCCACCTTCTTCGGGTGGTGCAGCTCGACGACCTCGACGGACTCGAAGTACGGCGCGGCGATCTGCGCGAACTTCATCGTCAGCACGGCCCCGATGGAGAAGTTCGGCGCGATGAGCACGCCGGTCTCCGGGGACTGGGCCAGCCGCTCCGTCAGCCGGGCGACGCGGTCGTCGGTCCAGCCCGTCGTACCGACGACCGCGTGGATGCCGTGGCGCACGCAGAAGTCGAGGTTGTCCATCACCGAGGCCGGGGTGGTCAGCTCGACCGCGACCTGGGCTCCGGTCTCCGCCAGGGTCTCCAGCTTGTCGCCCCGGCCGAGGGCGGCGACCAGCTCCATGTCCTCGGCGGCCTCGACGGCCCGTACCGCCTCGGAACCGATGCGTCCCTTGGCTCCGAGGACCGCCACACGCAGCTTGCTCATGTCTGTTGCTTCCTTAGCGAGGGATGGCGGAGGGATTCACGCCACGGCTTCGTGCAGCCGTGCGGCCTGCTTGTCCTTCAGCGGGCCGATGACCGACAGCGACGGGCGCTGTCCCAGGATGTCGCGCGCCACCGCGCGTACCTCGTCCGGGGTGACCGCCGCTATGTGGGCCAGCATGTCGTCGACGGACATCTGCTCGCCCCAGCACAGCTCGCTCTTGCCGATACGGTTCATCAGCGCGCCGGTGTCCTCGAGGCCGAGGACCGTGGAGCCCTGCAGCTGGCCGATGGCGCGGCCGATCTCGTCGTCGGACAGACCGTGCCCGGCCACGTGGTCGAGTTCGTCCCGGCAGATCTTCAGCACGTCGTGCACCTGGCTCGGGCGGCAGCCCGCGTACACGCCGAACAGGCCGCAGTCGGCGAAGCCGGAGGTGTACGAGTACACGCTGTAGGCCAGGCCGCGCTTCTCGCGGACCTCCTGGAACAGGCGGGAGGACATGCCGCCGCCGAGTGCCGCGTTCAGTACCCCCATGGCCCAGCGACGGTCGTCCGTGCGGGCGATGCCGGGCATGCCGAGGACGACGTGCGCCTGCTCGGTCTTGCGGCTGAGCAGCTCGAGGCGGCCCGCTGTGCGGAGGCCGCGCCGGCCACCCCGGGGGGCGACGGGAGTGGCGCTGTCGCCGTTGAAGGCGCCCGCCTTCTCGAAGGCGGCGCGGACCTGTCGTACGACCTTGTTGTGGTCGACGTTTCCGGCGCACGCGACCACGAGGTGGGTGGGGTCGTAGTGCTTCTTGTAGAAGCGGCGGATGCGGTCGGCGGTGAGGGCGTTGACCGTGTCGACCGTGCCGAGGACGGGACGGCCGAGGGGGTTGTCGCCGAACATCGTGTGCGCGAACAGGTCGTGCACGCAGTCGCCCGGGTCGTCCTCGGTCATGGCGATCTCTTCGAGGATCGCGCCGCGCTCGACGTTGACGTCCTCTTCGAGGATCAGCGAGCCGGTCAGCATGTCGCAGACCACGTCTATGGCGAGCGGCAGGTCGGTGTCGAGCACGCGCGCGTAGTAGCACGTGTACTCCTTCGCCGTGAACGCGTTCATCTCGCCGCCGACGGCGTCGATGGCGGCGGAGATGTCCAGGGCGGAGCGGCGCTGCGTGCCCTTGAAGAGCAAGTGCTCCAGGTAGTGCGTGGCGCCGTTCAGGGACGGCGTCTCGTCGCGGGAGCCGACGTGCGCCCAGATGCCGAAGGTGGCGGAGCGGACGGAGGGCAGGGTCTCGGTGACGATGCGCAGGCCACCGGGGAGGGTGGTCTTGCGGACCGTGCCGATGCCGCTGGTGCCCTTGATGAGGGTTTGGGTACGGGCGACGGCCCGCGCCTCGGAAGAGGTGCGGGCCGTCGCCTTGGAGCTACGGGACGTCACTGCTCGGCGTCGTCCTTCTTCGTCTCGGAGCCGCTGTCGGCGGCGTCTTCCTCGCCCTCGATCACCGGAACGAGGGAGAGCTTGCCGCGGGAGTCGATCTCGGCGATCTCGACCTGGACCTTCTGGCCCACACCGAGGACGTCCTCGACGTTCTCCACGCGCTTGCCGCCGGCGAGCTTGCGGATCTGCGAGATGTGCAGCAGACCGTCCTTGCCGGGCAGCAGGGAGACGAACGCGCCGAAGGTGGTCGTCTTGACGACCGTACCCAGGTAGCGCTCGCCGACCTCGGGCATCGTCGGGTTGGCGATGCCGTTGATCGTGGCGCGGGCGGCCTCGGCGGCCGGGCCGTCGGAGGCGCCGATGTAGATCGTGCCGTCGTCCTCGATGGTGATCTCGGCGCCGGTGTCCTCCTGGATCTGGTTGATCATCTTGCCCTTGGGGCCGATGACCTCACCGATCTTGTCGACCGGGATCTTCACGGTGATGATCCGCGGCGCGTTCGGGGACATCTCGTCCGGCTTGTCGATCGCTTCCATCATCACGTCGAGGATGTGGAGACGGGCGTCGCGGGCCTGCTTCAGCGCCGCGGCCAGGACGGAGGCCGGGATGCCGTCCAGCTTGGTGTCGAGCTGGAGGGCGGTCACGAAGTCCTTCGTGCCGGCGACCTTGAAGTCCATGTCGCCGAAGGCGTCCTCGGCACCGAGGATGTCGGTGAGGGTGACGTAGTGCGTCTCGCCCTCGATCTCCTGGGAGATCAGGCCCATGGCGATGCCGGCGACCGGGGCCTTCAGGGGCACACCGGCGTTCAGCAGCGACATGGTGGAGGCGCAGACCGAGCCCATGGACGTCGAGCCGTTGGAGCTCAGCGCCTCGGAGACCTGGCGGATCGCGTAGGGGAACTCCTCGCGCGTCGGCAGCACCGGCACGAGGGCGCGCTCGGCGAGGGCGCCGTGGCCGATCTCGCGGCGCTTCGGGGAACCGACGCGGCCGGTCTCGCCGGTGGAGTACGGCGGGAAGTTGTAGTTGTGCATGTAGCGCTTGCGGGTCACCGGGGAGAGGGTGTCCAGCTGCTGCTCCATGCGGAGCATGTTGAGGGTGGTGACGCCCAGGATCTGGGTCTCGCCACGCTCGAACACCGCGGAGCCGTGCACCCGCGGGATGGCCTCGACCTCGGCGGCCAGCGTGCGGATGTCGGTGACACCGCGGCCGTCGATGCGCTTCTTCTCCTTGATGACGCGCTCACGCACCAGGGCCTTGGTCAGGGAGCGGTACGCGGCGGAGATTTCCTTCTCTCGGCCCTCGAACTCCGGCAGGAGCTTCTCGGCGGCGAGCTGCTTGACGCGGTCCAGCTCGCTCTCGCGCTCCTGCTTGCCCGCGATGGTGAGCGCCTGGGCGAGCTCGGGACGGACCGCGGCCGTCAGGGCCTCGAAGACGTCGTCCTGGTAGTCCAGGAAGATCGGGAACTCGCCGGTCGGCTTGGCGGCCTTGGACGCGAGGTCGGCCTGGGCCCGGCACAGCACCTTGATGAAGGGCTTCGCGGCCTCCAGACCGGCGGCGACGACCTCCTCGGTGGGCGCCTCGGCGCCGCCCTCGACCAGCTTGATGGTCTTCTCGGTGGCCTCGGCCTCGACCATCATGATCGCGACGTCGCCGTCCTCCAGGACGCGGCCGGCGACCACCATGTCGAAGGCGGCGTCCTCGAGCTCGGTGTGCGTCGGGAACGCCACCCACTGGCCGCGGATCAGCGCGACGCGGACGCCGCCGATCGGACCGGAGAAGGGCAGACCGGCCAGCTGGGTGGACGCGGAAGCGGCGTTGATCGCCACGACGTCGTACAGGTGGTCGGGGTTGAGCGCCATGATCGTGGCGACGACCTGGATCTCGTTGCGCAGGCCCTTCTTGAAGGACGGGCGCAGCGGACGGTCGATCAGACGGCAGGTGAGGATCGCGTCCTCGCTCGGCCGGCCCTCACGGCGGAAGAAGGAACCGGGGATCTTCCCGGCCGCGTACATGCGCTCCTCGACGTCGACCGTCAGCGGGAAGAAGTCGAGCTGGTCCTTGGGGTTCTTGGAGGCGGTGGTGGCCGACAGCACCATGGTGTCGTCGTCCAGGTACGCCACGGCGGAGCCGGCGGCCTGCTTGGCCAGGCGGCCCGTCTCGAAGCGGATGGTGCGGGTGCCGAAGGCGCCGTTGTCGATGACGGCCTCGGCGTAGTGGGTCTCGTTCTCCACTAGCGTCTTCTCCTCGTCTTCGTCCCTCCTCGCCCGTGTGGCGGGGGGACGGTGGCGGAAAAGCGCTCCGTCTGGTGCGGGCCGGTCTTCGATCGAAGCACCCGGGGCTCCCCCCGGGGGCCACTACCGAGGACCGGCGGCGGCGCGGTGCGCTTCTCCATTTCGTTGTCGTGCTCTGTTGTCGTGCTCTGTTGTCGTGCTCTGTTGTCGTGCCGTGTCGTCCGTATTGCGTTGTGCTACCACACTACAAAGCGCCAGGGACACTCTGCACGTTTCCGCACGTACGGCAAAGGGAGCGGCCCCCGATCCTTCCGGGAACCGCTCCCTTCACGGCGTCTTACTTGGCGCCCGCCGCACCACGGCGGATGCCGAGGCGGTCGACCAGCGCACGGAAGCGCTGGATGTCCTTCTTCGCCAGGTACTGCAGCAGGCGACGGCGCTGACCGACCAGGATCAGCAGGCCGCGGCGGGAGTGGTGGTCGTGCTTGTGGGTCTTGAGGTGCTCCGTCAGGTCGGAGATCCGACGGGACAGCAGAGCGACCTGGACCTCGGGGGAGCCGGTGTCACCCTCCTGGGTACCGAACTCGGAGATGATCTGCTTCTTCGTAGCGGCGTCGAGCGACACGCGTACTCCTCGTAGTCTGTGAGTGGCCACCGAGTGCCCCCGGTCTTCATCTCGGGGAGCTTCCGTTACTCGGGAGCCCGGGATCCGCCGGCGCGGCCTCCAGCGCCCGCAGGGGGTGCCCGCGTGGCTCCGAGGGTGCGTACACGAACGGCCGTCACTCAGGGTACCAGGGTCGACGCGCACTCCTGACAGGGGCGCCAGGTGCGCTCCGGGCGAGGGCCGGCGGCCGCGACGGCGTCGCCACGCTCCGTCACGAGTGGACATCGGCAAACGTCTGAGCTGGGACAACAATGACAAGTAGGGTGTCTGCGCAGCTCGTTGGTACAGCTCACTGGTACTGAAGGAAGGACCTGGTCACGATGGCCGACGCCGAGGAACTCAAGGCACGCAAGGAACGGGAGCGGGACGAGCTGTACGCGCTCGACATCTCCGGCGTCGAGTGGCACTGCGCGCCGGGCACGGAGGAGCACGAGGAGCGGGTCGAGATCGCGTACCTCCCCGAAGGCGCGGTGGCCATGCGGTCCTCCCTCGACCCGGAGACCGTCCTGCGGTACACGGAGGCGGAGTGGCGGGCGTTCGTCCTGGGGGCGCGGGACGGGGAGTTCGACCTGGAACCGGCGCCGCACAACGGGGGGCTCGCGGCGGAGTGAGCCAACCGTAGAGAAAGGGCGGCACGCGTGCGTGCCGCCCTTTGGCTGTCCCCTCTGGCTGCGGCCTCTAGCTGGTCATCGCCCGAGCCTGCGCGTACACGTCGAACACGGCCAGCGCGAGCGGGATAAGCGTCAGCAGGACGAAGCTCTCGGCGACCTCCAGGAAGCGCCCCCAGAAGGGGGTGAGACCGCGCCGTGGGGTGATCAGGCCGATCGCGGTGACCAGGACGGTGGCCGCGCCGACCGCCGCGGCGAGCCAGACGCTGCGGATGTCCAGGGCGTTCGCGTCGCCCTGGAGGGCCTCGATCACATAGCCCCGGGGCGGGTTCAGGGCGAGCCCCAGGCCGAGGAAGACGATCGCGGCGAGACCCGCGGCCAGGGTGGCGCCGACCTGCGCGGTGTAACGGAATAGGTGTGCCCGCATCAGCATCGCCACACCGGTCGCGAGGGCCAGGAGCTGGGCCCAGGTGTTGCTGGAGAAGCCGAGGACGATCGACGCGCCCACCGCGACGAGGGCGCAGCCCCCGACGAGGCCGACGAGGAGTTCGTGGCCGCGCCGGGCCTGGGCGGCCACGCGCTCGGCGTCCACGGGCTCGTGCCGGGCGGGCTCGCCGGTGTCGTAGCCGCCGCGGGAGGGGTTGGGCGGTTCGAAGCCGATGGGCAGCCGTGCGAAGCGCATGGACAGGCCCGGCAGGAAGGCCAGCGCGACGACGGACAGCGGGGCGCAGACGGCGGCCGTCTCGATGGGCTTCAGCTCGGTGAGGATCGCGATGAAGGTGGTGACCAGACCGATGGCGGAGGCGAAGAGGAACGCCACGAAGGGCCCGTCGCCGCCCGGCGACACCAGGGTGAGCACCAGGGAGGCGACGAGGACCGCGGTGCAGGCGAGCAGGAACTGAAGCCGTCCGATGCCCTGGCCGTCGGAGAGCGGCAGCAGCCCCGAACCGGCCACGGCGACGTTCGGCAGGGCACCCAGTCCCAGTGCGACGGCGGAGCCCCGGTCGTCGTACACACGCGCGCGTACACACGCGATGGTGATCAGGAGGACGCCGGCGACGCCCGCGATGATGCCCTGCAGGCTGTTCATGTCGTGGCGGATCTGGGAGCTCCAGGCCACGAACGCGAGCAGCGCGGGCAGGATGCCGCCCGCGACGAGACCGGCGGCACGGGTGAGGTCGCCGCTCCACAGGGCGCGGTCGCGGGTGACGGCGGAGGCCACCGCCTCGGAGACGTCGTCGACGACGGCGGGCGGCAGCGATTCGGCGAACGGGCGCAGGGTGAGCAACTCGCCGTCGAGGATGCGCTGCGCCGTGAAGGACCGGGCCCCGTCGAGGACGGTGCCGTCACGCCGTACGAGGTGGTAGCCGACCGGCGCGCCCTCGGCGGGGTCCTGCTGGGACAGGCGAAGGATCTCCGGGTACAGGTCGGCGACCGGTACGTCGTCGGGCAACGCCACGTCGATACGGCTGTCGGGCGCCACGATGGTGACCCGGCAGAAGCCGAATCCCATGCCCGACCCGGAAACCGCGGTGCCCGGTCCACCGGTCGCGCCGGCCGGCGCGGAGGCCGTCATGCTCACCTGATGTTCCCCCTCGTCGGTGGTGAGGCGGTCAACGTGCGCTCCGCACCTTCCGCCCGTAAAAATCCTGTGTAGGTTGTGCGTTGCCGTCCCCTCTACCCGACAACCGAGCGGTCGCATCCGGGGTTTACGGGGACGCACTTGCTTCGGACCGTTGCGGATTGCCCGGGTTTTCCCGGAACGATTCGCAACTGCTCACCCGTCTCCTCGGCACCCTACCGCCCGACGTCGTCAGCCGTTGTCAGTAGGATCGCGCTTCGCGATCGACGTCCGTCTGACACGGGGCGGCGGACGAGAAATCTCGGTCCGGCAAGGGAATTGGTGCGTAGTGAGCCACATCGTCGTCAAGCGCCCGCCGCGGGCACTGCCGAAGGAAGTGCCCACGGACGAGGTCGTACTGCAAGCTCCGCCGGAACTTCCGCGCGGGCAGCAGGAAGGCGCTCTGATGCAGCTCCTGCCCATGCTCGGCATGGGCGGGTCCGTGGTGTTCTTCTTCAACCCCCAGGCCCAGCCCTTCATGAAGATCATGGGCCTGGTGATGGTGGCCTCGACGATCGCCATGGGCATCTCGATGCTCGTCCGCTACCGACGCGGCAACCAGGGGCAGATGGCCGACATGCGCCGTGACTACCTCCGCTACCTGTCCCAGACCCGGCGCTCCGCCCTGGGCACCGCGAAGGCCCAGCGCGACGCCCAGTACTACCTGCATCCTTCACCGGAGCAACTGTGGGCGCTGGTCGCCGAGGGCAGCCGGGTGTGGGAACGACGCACGGGTGACGAGGACTTCGGGCAGGTGCGGGTGGGTCTCGGCCCGCAGGCCCTGGCCACTCCCCTGATCCCGCCGCAGACCGCCCCGGTGGACGAGCTGGAGCCGCTGACCGCGGGCGCCATGCAGCGTTTCATGGCCACGCACAGCACCCTCGACGACCTGCCGATGGCGGTGTCGCTGCGCGCCTTCTACCACGTGACGATCAGCGGCGAGCCGGACGCCGTGCGCGGCACCGCCCGTGCCGTCTCCGCCTCCCTCGCCTCGCTGCACTCCCCCGAGGACCTGGTCATCGCCGTCGTCACCGGGCGCGCGTCGGCGCCCGAGTGGGAGTGGGCGAAGTGGCTGCCGCACGTGCAGGCCCCGGGCCTGGCCGACGGCGCCGGCAGCATGCGCCTGATCACCACCGACCCGGTGGAGCTGGAGGACCGGCTCGCCTCCCGTCTGCAGGGCCGCCCTCGCTTCCATCCCGATGGACCACCCGTCGCCGAGCAACCGCACCTGGTGGTCGTGCTCGACGGCATCTCCCTTCCGCCCTCGTCGTTGCTGGCCAGTCCCGAGGGCCTGCAGGGCGTGACGGTCCTGGAGGTCGTGCCGGGCGACCTCACCACCGGCCGCGGCGACCTCTCCGTCATCGTCCATCCCGACGAGCTGCGCCTGGAGTCGGCGCACGGCATGGTCTACGAGGGGACGCCGGACGTCCTGTCGTACGAGGCCGCGGAGGCTCTCGCCCGCCAACTGGCCCCGCTGCGGGTGGCGTCGGGCGGTGACGACGACGAACCGCTGCTCGCCAACCTGGAGTTCACGGATCTGCTGAACCTGGGCGACGCGGCCTCCGTCGACCCGAAACGGACGTGGCGGCCGCGCTCGCAGTCGGAACGGCTGCGCGTGCCGATCGGCCTCGGCGAGGACGGCCGGCCCGTGATGCTCGACCTCAAGGAGGCGGCGCAGGAGGGCATGGGGCCACACGGCCTGTGCGTCGGTGCGACCGGTTCCGGCAAGTCGGAGCTGCTGCGTACGCTGGTTCTCGGTCTCGCGGTGACCCACTCCTCCGAGACGCTGAACTTCGTCCTCGCCGACTTCAAGGGTGGTGCCACGTTCGCGGGCATGGCCCAACTGCCGCACGTGGCGGCCGTGATCACCAACCTCGCGGACGACCTGACCCTCGTCGACCGCATGGGTGACTCGATCCGAGGTGAGCTCAACCGCCGTCAGGAGATGCTGCGCGACGCGGGCAACTACGCGAACATCCACGACTACGAGAAGGCCCGGGCGGCGGGCGCACCCCTCCAGCCGATCCCGTCGCTGGTCCTGGTGATCGACGAGTTCAGCGAACTGCTCACCGCCAAGCCGGACTTCATCGAGATGTTCGTGCAGATCGGCCGCATCGGCCGTTCGCTCGGCGTGCATCTGCTGCTGGCCTCGCAGCGTCTGGAGGAGGGCCGGCTGAGGGGCCTCGAGACCTACCTGTCGTACCGGATCGGTCTGCGGACGTTCTCTGCGGCCGAGTCACGCGCCGCGCTCGGCGTCCCGGACGCCTACGAGCTGCCGAACATCCCGGGTTCCGGTTTCCTGAAGTTCGGCACGGACGAAATGGTGCGCTTCAAGGCGGCGTACGTCTCCGGGGTGCATCGGACGAGTTCGCAGCAGGCCGCGGCGCTCGGCGGCCCGATGCCCGTCGACCGCAGGCCGGTCCTCTTCACGGCGGCCGAGGTGCCGGTGCAGTACGCGCCGATCCCGCAGCAGCGCCAGGACTCGCCCGAAGAACGGCAGGACGACGCGCTCGCCGACACCGTGCTCGACGTGATCGTGCGGCGTCTGGAGGCGCAGGGGCCGGCCGCGCACCAGGTATGGCTGCCCCCGCTGGACAGCCCGCCGTCGCTCGACGCGCTGCTGCCGGGGCTCGCCCCGGTGCCCGGCCGCGGCATGACCCAGCCGGGCTACGAGGGCGCGGGCCGCCTCGTCATCCCGGCCGGTCTCATCGACAAGCCCTACGAGCAGCGGCGCGACCCGCTGATGGTCGACTTCGGCGGCGCCGCCGGCCACATGCAGATCATCGGCGGCCCGCAGTCCGGCAAGTCCACGCTGGTGCGCTCGATCATCGCGGCTTTCGCACTCACCCACACCCCGCGGGAAGTGCAGTTCTACGGCCTGGACTTCGGCGGTGGCGGCATGGCCGCGGTGGCCGGCCTGCCGCACGTGGGCGGTGTCGCCTCGCGCCTGGACCCCGAGAAGGTCCGGCGTACGGCCGCCGAGGTGTACGGCATCATGACCCGCCGCGAGGAGTACTTCCGCTCCTCGGGCATCTCCTCCATCGCCGAGTTCCGCTCCCGCCGCGCCCGGGGCGACATCTCGGTGACCGACCAGCCCTGGGGCGACGTCTTCCTGGTCATCGACGGCTGGGGCAACTTCCGCACGGACTACGAGGCCCTGGAGCCGCTGGTCCTGGACATCGCCGCCCGCGGCCTCGGCTACGGCATCCACGTGATCATCACGGCGTCGCGCTCGATGGAGGTCCGCGCCAACCTCAAGGACCACCTGATGAACCGCCTCGAACTGCGGCTCGGCGACCCCATGGACTCCGAGATCGACCGCAAGGTGGCGGCCAACGTCCCCACCGGGGTCCCCGGGCGCGGTCAGACCCCGCACAAGCAGCACTTCATGGCGGCGGTCCCCCGCATCGACGGCCTCTCCTCCGACACGGACCTCGCGGAGGCGACGACCGCCCTCGCCGCCGAGGTCACCCGCCACTGGCAGGAACCCGGCGCACCCGAGGTACGCCTCCTCCCCCGCGAGCTCCCGGCGGCCCAACTGCCCCCGGGCGACCGTTTCCCCCACCGCGGCATCTCCTTCGCCCTCGACGAGGACAACCTCGAGCCGGTGTTCGTGGACTTCGAACAGGACCCGTTCTTCCTGGTGTTCGGTGAGAGCGAGTCCGGCAAGTCGAACCTGCTGAAGCTGCTGATCAAGCGGCTCACCGAGCGCTACGACGGCAACACCTGCAAGCTCTTCGTCGTGGACAACCGGCGTTCGCTCCTCGGGGTGACCCCGGAGTCCCACCTGGCGGCCTACATTCCGATGTCGAACCAGATGCAGCACCACATGGACGCCCTGTCCGAACTGATGCAGCGCCGCACCCCGACGGCCGACGTGACCCCGGAGCAGTTGCGCAACCGCAGTTGGTGGCGAGGCCCCACGGTGTACGTCGTCATCGACGACTACGACCTCGTGTCCACGTCGAGCGGCAACCCGCTGGCGGGCCTGACGGAACTCCTGCCCTTCGCCCGCGACGTCGGCGTCCGCTTCATCATCGCCCGCTCCACGGCGGGTGCGAGCCGCGCCGGCTACGAGTCCTTCATGCAGCGCATCAAGGAACTCGGCGCCCAGGGTGTGGTCCTCGCGGGTGATCCGGCCGAGGGCGACCTGCTCGGAGGAGTGCGGCCGCGGCCGATGCCGGCGGGGCGGGGCGTCTTCGTGTCCCGGAAGCGGGGGAAGCCGATGGTGCAGGTCGGGCTGGTCGAGGACGAGAACGTGTGAGCAGGTGACGAAGCCTGCAGTTCCTGCGAGGTCGCGAAGGCTCTTCTCCTGCCTTCGCGACCTCGTGGGTCAGAAGACCGGTAGCGCGCAGAGCAACTCGTCGTTCCGGATGAAGGCTCTGTTGCCGTCGACCGCGATGCCGTGGTGCTCGGCTTCGGGCAGTTCGTAGGACCAGACCGGGTATCCGTTGTCCACGTTGACGGTGTTCACCTGAGTCTTGTAGGAGTCGTCGATCGTCCACACACCGGTGCCCTGTACCAAGACGGGACTGCCGTCTTTACGGGAAGTCCAGATGGTATTGCCGTCGCTGCTGCGGCGACGTTCGGGAAACATCCCGCCGAGTGCGTAGACGGAGTCTCCATGGACGCTCGGCGGGCCCCACTCCGCGCGCGCCTTGTACATGTCCCTGGTCGCGCGGGACCAGATCTCCTTGCGGTCGGTGATCCTCAACGCGGTCAACGTCTTGCCGTTGACGTACACGATCCCGTCCTGCGCGACGGGGCTGAGCGAGGCCTTCTCCGCTTGGTGGCGCAGCTCCCAGACCAGATGGCCGTTGGCCGTCGCCACGGCCAGCACATGACCGTCGACCGTCGAGAGCACCAGGCGCCCGCTGTCCACGGCTGCCCTGACGGAGAGCTTGCCCCGATACCGCGCCGGAACCTCGGCGGTCCAGCGGATCCGGGCGTCCGAGCGTCCCACACTGCGCAGCCGATGGTCCTTCGTCACGACGTACACCGCATGCTCGTCCGCGGTCAGCAGGGCCGCCGCATCGGCTGCCGCCGTCCATTTGGGTTCACCCGTGGAGGGGACGTACGTACGCAACACCCCCTTGGCGTCGAGGGTCACGACGAGGCGGTCGGACAGCGACAGGTAGTGGTCGGGCTGTACGTCCTCCACCTTCCACCGCAGCTTTCCGTCGACGACGTTGTAGGCGCCGATACCGCCGTAGAGCCCGATCACGACGACGTCCCTGACGGGCAACGGGGCGCGGGACTTGCCGTCCACCGCCGCATCGGTGCTCCACAGCGGCTTCGGGGAATCATCGACCATGTAGTCACCGTCATCCGCCACCAGCAGACGGGCGTTCGGTGTCTTCACGGCAGTAGGGATGTCGAACAGGTTGTCCTTCTTCTGGCTCGCCCGCGACCGGAGCAGCCACCACCCCGTCGTGCCGCCCCCTGCGGCGAGCACCGTGCCGCCGGCTGCCAAGCCGGTGAGCAGACGCCGCCTGGTCACGGTCGTCACCGTGCCCGTCGTGGGCGGCGCGGTGAGCTCTCGGACCAGTCTTTCCCGTTCCTTGATGTCGTCCGCGACCAGGCCTCTTCGCCACACCCGGTCGCTGTTCTTCGGCGGCGCGAACGCCGTGGCGATCTGCCCGGGGACGGGCCGGGACGCACTGTCCTTGGCCAGGCAGGGAGCGATGAGCGCGTACAGCTCAGGAGTCAGGCCGTCCCAGCGCGGCTCGCCATGGACCACCTCGTACTGAACGGCGGCCACGTGCCCGCCCTCGAAAGCGCGCCGACCGGTGGCCGCGTAGACGAGGACAGCGCCCAGGGAGAACACGTCGGCGGCAGGTGTCACGCGCTGGCCCAGCACCTGCTCAGGTGCGCCGTACCCGGGCGTGACGGGGATCTGGCCGGTCGTAGTCAGCGTCAGGCCGTGCTCGGGGCGCGCGATGCCGAAGTCGATGACCCGGGGGCCGGTCGACGTCAGCACGATGTTCTGGGGTTTGAGGTCGCGGTGGATGAAGCCTGCGGCATGAATGTCCGCCAGGGTGCGCGCGATGGACGCCGCGAGGGCGCGTACGCCCGTCTCGTCGAGTGGCCCGTGTTTCTCGACCGCCTCGTCCAGGGTCGGGCCGGTGAGGAACTCGGTGGCGATCCAGGGGCGACCGCCCTCGGTCTGTGCACCGAGGACCGCGGCGACGCCCGGACTCCGTACCGCCTGTGCCGCGAGCGCCTCCCGCACGAAGCGCCGACTGAGACCGGAGTCGTGGGCGAGTTCAGGGCGCAGCACCTTCACCGCGGCGGCCGTCGCAGCACCGTCCTGGCCGACGTACACCTTGCCCATACCGCCTTCGCCCAGGACTCCGAGCAGACGGTACGGGCCGAGACGGATAGGATCGCCGACACCCAGGGGTTTCATCGTTGGCTGCCTTCTGTTCTCTTCATCCGCGGACGGCCGCTCATCTCAGGGGGAAGGCCGCGAGGAACTTGCCGCCCAGCGCCACGGTCACTTTGGCCTTCTCGTGCGCGAGGAAGCGGTCGCCGGTGGTCCTGTAGGAAGCCACGGGCCTGCCCGCGGAGATGTCGACCGCCCAGAGCGCCGAAGACCGCTTGCTGTACACGCACTCGGTGCCGATCACCGGTGCGGCGGACACATCCGCCGTCGTTTCCCCGCCGCCCTTCTCCTCCCACCGCACCCGCCCGCTGCCGGCGTCGAAGGCGACGAGGCCGAGGCCCTTCTCCACGGCGTAGACCGAGCCGCCCTTGACCGCCGGAGGGCCGTACGTACGCCCGGGACGCTCCTTCGCGGAGTCCCACACGTCAGCGCCGTCACTCAGCCGCAGTGCCCGCAGTCGGCCGGTGCCCAGGAACAGGTTCTCGGTGTCCGTCGCGAGCGGCACTTGTACGCGGTCCGGGGCGACGCCGTCGAACGGCTTCTCCCAGCGGACAGCACCCGTACGGGTGTCCCGTACGACGACGCGTACCTTGCCGTCGTTCGTCTCCTGGAGGGCCACCAGGCTGTGCCCGACCGCTCGGGCGGAGAGGAAGTGCAGGCGATCGGTGTGGTCCGGTCGAGAGGGCAGCGGCTTGGTCCACAGCGTCTTCCCCGTGCTGATGTCGACGGCGAAGACGGACCAGGACTGGGACGCCAGGAAGTACTCGTCGAACTTGCCCTTGCCGGCCGCCGCGTACACGATGCCGTCGGCCGTGCACAGCACCTGGTTCTGGCTGATCACCCCGTTGAAATCGGTGAGCTGGGCGAAGGGCTCGGTCGCCACGCCCGTGCCGATGTCGACGGACGCGAAGATCAGCGGAAAGCCCCCGGGCTTACCGGCGTTGTTCTCGGACCCCTCCGGCGCCACCATCCGGACGAGGCTCTCGCCGTCCGTCGCGATCTGCCAGTGGATCTCCATCTGGTCCGACGCCCACCGGATTCCTCCCGAGGCGGCGTCGATTCCGGCCAGACCGGTTCCGACCACTACCGTGACCAGGTTTCTCACGGCGAGCGGCTGTGCGGGCGGGACCGTGCCGTACGGCGGATCGGCGACCTGATGCTGCCAGACCGAGTCGAGCCGCTTCTTCGGCAGCAGGCTGTTGCTGGGACCCGGCACGGGCGGCTTCGGCTCGGACACGGACCGCCGGCTCCAGGCCCAGGCTCCCGCCCCGACGGCCATGGCGCCGAACGCCAGTCCGCTGCCCGCCAGCAGCAGTCGACGACGGGGCATCGGCGCGGCCGATGCTGTCGGCGATTCCGCGTGCTGTGGAAGAGGCGCGGGGAGTCGCTGCGGTGTGATCTGCCAGACCTCGGTGGCCCGCCGGGCGATCTCCGCGAGCAGTGAGTCCGGCAGGTGCTCCGCGAACTCGCCGGATCCGTCGTGGAGTTCGGTTGCGAGTTCTGCCGTGGTCGGCCGCAGGAACGGGTTCTTGTCCAGGCACCGCCTGAGAATCGGAACCAGGGCGACGGGTACGTCACTCAGATCCGGGGCACTATAGCGGACGCGGTAGAGAAGATCCGCGGTCTGGCCGTGACCGAACGGGGCGCGCCCGGTGGCGGCGAATACGAGGACCGCGGCAAGCGCGAACACGTCACCCGCCGAGGTGTGTTCCTGACCGGTTGCCTGTTCCGGTGACATGAAGGCCGGGGTACCCATGGCCGCGCCGACTCTGGTGAGCCGTTCGTCGCCGATCGCCCGGGCGATGCCGAAGTCGATGACCTTCGGTCCGTAGGCCGTGATCAGGATGTTTGAGGGTTTTAGGTCGCGGTGGACCACTTCGCTGCTGTGTAGCTGGCCCAGCGCCCCGCACAGAGCCGCTCCGAGAGCACGTACGGTCGCCTCGGCGAGCGGCCCGGCCAGTTCGACCGCCTCGTCGAGGGGCGGACCGAGTACATACTCGGTGGCGATCCACGGTGTCCCGGTCTGTGTGTCCGCTGCCACGACCTGTGCGCCGTATTGCCCTCCGATGACGCGGGCGGCATCGACCTCCAGGCGGAACCGGGTTCGGGCACTGGGATCCGCGGCGATGGCGGCGTGCATGGTCTTGACCGCGACGGTCCGTCCGCCGCCCGAGCGCGCCAGGTAGACCGTCCCCATGCCGCCGCTGCCGAGGCGGGCGATCGGACGGTAGGGGCCGAACACCTCGGGATCGTCGTGAGTGAGCGGAGTGGGCATGCGGTAGTCGTCAGTCCTGGCGTGAAGAGGGCACGGTGGCGTGCGGGATCTCGGCGGCGAGTACGGCGACCGACTGATGAGCGATGGCGGCGATCACCGGGCTCGGCAGCCATCCCCGGCCGAGCAGTGGGGCGGTCCTGGTCGCGAACGCGGCACCGGCCGGCTCCTGGGCCATGGCGGGGTCGACGGGGTGTGATGCCGAGGAAGCGGTCACCGAGGTGGGCGCGAACTCGTCCATCACTTCTGCCAGTTGCGGGCGGGCGCCGGGGTCCCGGGTCAGACAGCGGCTGACGATCGTCCGCAGCGAGAAAGGAAGCTCGTCGCGTTCGGGAGCGGTGTACCCGGTAGCGGCGTACGCGAGCGTCGCGCCCAGAGCGTACACATCGCCCATTGGGCGCGGTCGTCCGCCGGATGCCTGCTCGGCCGGCAGGCTGCCCGGCTCCAGTCCCGGCAACCCGGAACGAGCCGTACCGTCCGGGGCAGCGGCCCGTACGGCCCCGAAGCAGGTGAGGCGCGGCCCGTCGGCGGCGAGCAGCACGGCCGCCGGGGACACACCGGCGTACGCCAGTCCCTGCCCGTGCACGATGCTCAGGGTCTCCGCAAGGGCCGCTCCAAGGGCCCGGACGGTCCGCTCGGGAAGTGGGCCGCCGTGGACCGCGAGTGCGGTGGGCAGGGGCAGCGCGGGCACATAGGGGCGGGCGTGCCAGGCGCTCTCTCCAGGGGCGGCGCACGTGACAGCGGGCGCCGCGAACTGACCGAGCAGATAGCGAGAGGCTTCGGCTTCCGCCATGAAGCGTTGGGGATCGGCGCCCGGGAGCGGAGCACCGAGCAGGACTGTGTGCTCACCATCGGCGCTTCGGGCTATATAGCGCCGTTCCGGCACCGGGACATCGCTGCGGGGATCGTCCAGCGAAGTGATCAGGACGTACGGGCCGATCCGTCGCGAGGCAGGCACGCCCCGCGGCGCTTCGCCGGTTGCGGCGGATGTCGCGTGCACCTGGTTCCCAGCCCCTTGTCTGTGCGGTGTCCGCGGCCCAACGGCCGTGCCGAAAACGGGAATCGAAACGCCGAGTACGACCGGACTACGGACCGACGAGAGGGTGGGCGCCTCCCGCGCACGCCCACCCTTGAGTTGCTCCTGCGAGCCTCGTCCTACCGGAAGTAGCTGGCCGCCTTCTTGTCGCCTTCCATGTACGTACCGCCGGACTGGGCGACGACGTGGCCAATACCGGCCAGCGCCTGGTGGATGTCGTTGGCTTCCTTGTCCCAGCGCTGCAGCTTCTCGTTGAAGGTGTCCTGCGCCTGGCCCTCCCAGTACTGCAGGCTGCTCACCACGAGCCTCCTGAGCTCCTGCAGATCCTGCTCGAGCTGGCTCGCCTCGTTACCGATCTTGGTTGCCGCGACGTCGAGCCCGTCATAAGTGACTGACAGCCCATCAGCGTTGCTGGCCATGTCTGATTACCTCGTCTCGCTGGTGTGTGCCTGGAGTGCCTGGAGTGCCTGTTGTATGCGCCGGCTGTCCGGCAGTTGTCCTGAGTGCCGCTCGACTCAGTACGAGCTCAGGGGGGACACCGTGGGAGCGCCGTCCTGGACGTCGATCTTGTTGACGGACGCGCGCACCTCGTCTTCCTTGCTGTCCTTGATGTTGCGCGTCGCGGTCATCGCCTCGATCACATCGCCGAGGATGTTGCCGATGTTCTGCAGCGACTCGTTGATCTCGTACTGCTTCTTGTCGAACGCGGCACGGCCGACACCCTGCCACTGACCTTCAAGGCCGTCGATCACGCCCTGGAGCCCGTGCACACGCTTGCGGATGCCCTCGTACTTCTCGGCCATCTGCTTCTCGAGATGAATTACTGCGGCATCTTCGAGCTTCTGCTTTCCGCCGGCCATGTCTGCCCGCCCTTCTCTTTCTATCTTCTTGATCCAACGGTCTAGCTCACCGACCCTCAGCGCAGTACGTCGGTGAGCGTCTGCTGCATCCCCTATCCGAAGGATGAAGGGCTACAGGAGGTTGACGGCGTCACGTGGCACGCCGCGCCCGCATCACGGCCACCCCGGCACCGGCGAGCACGATGACCGCGGCCACAGACCCGAGCGCGATCCACAGGGTGTTGTTGTCGCTCGACGATTCGGTGCTTGATCCTGCCGCTGAAATCCCGCCCGAAGAACCCTTTTCCGGAGCTTGTGACGGGGTTGATGCAGAAGCAGAGGGTGCGGGCGATTTTGAACTCGAGGAAGAACGTGCGGATTGTGCCAGCAGATTTCCGCCGTTCTCCTTCGCGAGCGGGTCGACGTCTGCCGGTCCAGCATCGTAATCACGCTTCTCGAGAACCAGGCGAGGACGAACCATTCCATAGCCGGCGTATTTACTCGGATTGCCCCTCGCCCACTTGCGACCAGCAGTGTCGATCAGGGACCGCACAACCTGGTTCACCGACCAGTCGGGGTGAGCAGACCAGATCAAGGCTGCGGAGGCCGAGGCGATCGCAGTTGCCGGGCTCGTACCCTTTCGGTCGCAATACGAGCGGAAGCTCGTGTCGCACCACCCGGGGAAACCTTCACCAGGCGCAGAAAGGTCCACGTAGTTGCCGAATGACGAGAACTTCGAAACAGTGAGCGACTTGTTGGTCGCGGCTACACCCACCACATAGGGGTAAGCAGCAGGGTAGTCGATTTCGCCGTTGCCTTCCCCAGCATTACCAACAGCGGCGATCATCAACTTGCCTTTGGACGCGGCATACTTGATTGCCGCCTCCTCTTCCGGATCGACCACGCCTCCGATGGACATACTGATGATCTTCACGTCGGTGTCGGCGGCCGCCCTGATCGCCTGCCAGGGCTGGGGTGTTTTCTTCTCCTCTTCCTTCCCGCCTGGCAGACCTTCGAGGTCGACTCGATACGGAACGATCTTAGCCCCTGGCGCCAGCCCCTGAAGGCCGCCATTAGCCCCGGTACCGGCGATCAGTTCGGCCATGGAAGTTCCGTGCCCCTTGTAGTCGTCAGTGGCCCGGTAAGCAACCTTTTTGGGAACTTCGTCAGCCAGCACCTGCCCCTTCAGCGAAGGCGTGTTCGGGTTTACACCGCTATCCACAACGGCAACCTTGACGCCCTTCCCCGTACTGACCTTCCACATCTGCTCAGCCTTCATCGGCCCCAAGTACCACTGCTCAGACTTGGCGTCATACGCATTGGAACTCGGTGCAAAGCCCACACTGAAAGCGGCCAGGGCGCCGAGAATCGCGCCGAGATCACGCGCCCGTCTCCCGAAGGGCGTCTTGAGGCGCGCAGCCCGCCCGACTCGTCGGCTGGTCCCTGACTTCATCGTGTCCTGTGTCCTCGCTGTCTCAGTTGACAACCGGCGGCACATCGCGCCGGGGTTTGTCGGGCAGGTGTGTCTCTTCGTCTTCGACGAGGTAGTCAGGGCGCTGCGATCCCTGCGCCTCCCCCTCGCCTCCCGGCTTCCCGTTCTGGCCAGCACCCCGCACAAGACCCGATCCACCGCGAGTCATACCGTTGCGCTCTGCTCCCGCGAGGGAGTTGCGCGCGATGGGCCTGCCGGTGACGGGCTCGGACGTTCCCGAGCCAGCGCGAGAGCCGGTCGCTGTCGAACCGCTCCTCGCCATGGACTCGGACGATCCGAAGACACCTCGCTGCCTGGGTCGACCAGTCGGCTGGGAGTTGGCCGCTCCTTCACCACCGATGACCGTTCCACGGGGGATCCTTGCCCCACCCTTCGCCGCAGCATCACCAGCGACCGAGGGGCGCCCCCCAACGACTCCGTTGGACCGACCAGCGCCAGTGGCCGGCCCACCGTTCACTCGTGGTGCCGCCGTGCCGGAGGGCCGCGGCGTACCGCCGGTGACCCCACGGCCCATCGAGGACGGTTTCGATCCCGGAGTGGTGCCCCTGGCAGCCGACTGGCCGGTCGACGCGGCGCGCTCTGTCTGGTCCACGATGCCTTGCCCCGTGGCCCGATAGCCCGGCCCCGATCTGCTACCGGGTACAGCAGCGGTGCGCCCCTGCGCGGACACCGGGGTACGGGGACCGCCGGCCCCGCTCCAGCTTCTGCCTGACGTGCGGTTGGGGATCGGCAACCCGGGGCCACCATCGAACGGACCTGCCTGGTCACCGCCAACGACAGGAGTACTCGTCATCGGCGGGGTGTGGCCGGTCACAGGTGTGGTGGTGCTCGGCGGGAGCGTGCCGACGCTGTCGATGTTCGTACCTACGGGGTGGTCCGGGACCGCGATATGCCTCCCAACGTCCGCCGTGGGCGTCGAGACATCACCGGCGTGCGGGCGGACATTAGCAGCGGTGGATGCGACCGCAGCATGATGAGACGCAACGGGGTTCGTCCCAGCCCCTTGAGCCGGGTTGGAGCCAGCATCTCCCGAGGGGTCCCACTTCGCCGAATTCGGCTTGGGCATCCCTACATCCGGCACACTCTTGAACGTAGGCGCATTGTCGTTCAGGCCTTGCAGTTGCTCTCTGGACACTGCGTAGTACGACGCCAATCGATTCATCTGATTGATCGCCTCCTGGCGGTGCTTCTCCACCTGGACGGCAGCGGCGTACTCGCTGTTGCTCGCGATCCTCGCAGGGGTGGGGATGTCCCTGGGATGCGTCGCAACCGTCCGGGAATCACGAGGGGGCATTGCTTTCCGAACAGACGCCAGCCCCACAGCAGCGGCGGTGATCTGATCGCCCGCCCCTCCGGCGAAAGCACTCAGGTCGTACGTGCTCGTGACGAGTCCCGCGCCCCAAGCGCGGAAGTCATCGCCCGCCTTTCCGACCCATGGCACCGAGTCGAAGTGCCCCTTGAGTTCATCAGCCGCCGCCTTGATGGCATCGCGCGCGTCCCAGAGTGCCCGGCCGGACGACTCCAGATCCTCCGGGTCTGTCTGATCGACCAGGTCGACCATCGCATTGAGCTCATAGCCGTCAAACTCCGTACGACTGACCATGGCCTCTGAGTACGGGGTCCCCTGAGCCGCTCCGCGAATGGCGCTGTTCAGGACGCCTTTGAGGAAACCACCCTCATGAGGGTGCTGCGCAGCGTCCCGAGCGAGGTCCGCGAAAGCGTTCTGGGTGGAGGCCCGGTCCAGGTCCCCCTTGTGCTTGTCGGTCATCGTCACATCACCACATCGGTGCCGTCGCCGGTACGCTGCGCGCCTGGCGCGTCCTGCAGTTGCCGGATCTCCGCCTGGATCTCCCAGAACCGTCGGCGTTGCTCCTCTTCGACCTCGTCGAAGGTTCCCTTTGCGCCCAGAACCGCGATACCCATCGCCTCGATCTGCAAGTGCAGCGTCTTGGACAGGGTGGTGAGGCTCTCGTGCACCGAGTTGAACGTGGCGTACAGGGCATCAGCCTCATGGAAAGTACCGGCCCCGCTACTGAGCGATCCCTGACGGATCGCTTGCGCTCCGAGCCGCTTCGGATTGCCCGCCGACGCCTCCAGGTCCCGCAGTACCGCGTCCACCCGACTCACGAACTTCTTCAGCGCGTCACCACTCGCCTCCAGGTTCGCCGCCGACACGCCCCCACCCATGTCTGCCGGAAGCACGACGCTCCTCCCCGTTGCCCCGTTACATACATCGCCCCCGACTGGATCGGGACCGACCACACACACTCGCCGTACGATCGCAAAGCGAGCCGCGTCTCACAACGCCTTTACCACTCTAGTCAACCTGCCCAACCGGTCCAACCAGACTGTGCACCAACTCAGTTACACCACCGGGTTCGACGCCGCGCTTTGCCCGGTTTGCCGGTATGGGGAAGTGGTTACGCCGACTACCGGCCGTGTCACCGGGCAGGTGACGGCCCGTCGCGGCAACGATCGGCGCCGCTCGCGCGACGCCGTTTGCGACCTTCATCAAATTTCCACACGTGACTGATGGTGGCTCCACAGCAATGTGGTGAATCGCGAAACGGCTTGCTGGCGCACTCCAAGTCTGCTCGGCACCCTTGCTGTCGGCGGGAGGAGGAGGCAGCAGAACCCCCGGCAGTCAACGAGAAGAGCCCTGCAGATGCCATGGCGGGTGGAGCAACTGGGTTCACGGCGGCCGGGGGTGTTCGAGGCGCATGCGCCTCCACCAACTGCCGACCGACGACCGAGAAGCTGCGTTGGTGGAGGAGGGAGCTGCCTGGTCGTGCCCCTTGGCGGCCAGCGTTCCGTCGAGTATGAGGCACCAGCCCGAGCCGAACGTCGTCAATCCCGCGGACGCCCTCACCCTTGAGGGGCAACGCCGAAAAACCCTCAGCAGCTTGCCGGTTGCTAGCATGCTTCGAGCTCGCCATGGTGATCGTCGAGGTTTTCGCAGTCACCGAAACGTCGGGGGAAGGGTGCCGCAGATGGCATGGGACGAATGGGAGCAACTCCTGGACGAGGCGCAGAAGCGCCCGCAGAGCTCCACACACATGCAGCTCAATCAGCTTCCGGCCGATCCGGGCGGCGGCAGCACCCAAGGTGATCTCAAGGTCAGCCAGAAGGACCTCGCCGCGGTCGGCGACGCAGCCTACGCTTTGCACCAGGGGTTCTTGCACTTCAGCGACTTCGCCCGGCTGAGCTCCATCAAGGCCGCCGACGGCTTGGAGAGCGAAGGCTATGCGATCGGTTCGGCGTTGAACCATGTCGTGCAGCACTGGGTGGATCAAGTCCAGTCGCTGCTGGACGCCACGGCCCACATCTCCAACCACCTTGACTACACGAAGAAGGCACATGCCGGCGACGAGCAGTACATCGCAGGCACGATCAGCAGTATCGCCACGCTCGACCAGGGTTTCGACGAGCGGAAGGCCAACTGACCGGTGGACCTCGAAGCGCTCCGACACGGAAACTTCCACCAGCTCGGTGAGGCGATCTCCGACTGGCAGAACATGACGAAGCAGCTCAAGATTCTCGCCGACGAGGCCGACAAAAATCTCAAGGGTAAGGCCCGAAAGGCTGACTGGGCCGGCTTGAATGCGACCGTTACTCGTGAGTTCATCGACAAGACGGCTGGCGAGTTCTCCGACGCCCACATCCAGGCCGACACGATCACCAAGATCCTCAGCGACACCCGCGACGAACTCGTCGGATACCGCACACAGGTCAACGAGGCCATCGAACGGGGCCTGAAGAAGAATCTGACCGTGCTGAACATGGGCGACGGTGCCTTCATGGTCACCAGGTCGACCCGCCCCGACTGGGCGTCTGATCCCAGCGGTCAGGACGATGCGACGGCGCAGAAGGACGCCGACGACCTGCGTGACGAGATCCAGCGGATCCTCGACAAGGCCAACGAGAGCGACTCCACCGCCGGCAAGGCGCTGCGCCTCATTGTCGACCAGGCCAAGTACGGCTTCTCCGACGCCAGGTACGAGGACCGAGACTCGGCTGCGAAGGCTATCGCGGACGCCGACAAGTTGGCCCGAATCCTCGTGAAGAATCCGCACGACGTGACGAGCACGGAACTCGCCTCGCTCAACTCCAGTCTGGCGAAGTACAAGAACGACCCGCTCTTCGCCGAGGAGTTCGCCGAGCGGGTCGGGCCCAAAAAGCTCCTCACCTTCTACGCGGGGGTCGCTGATCCCTTCCAGGGCCAGTACGACCCCGACCGCGCCAAGCAGGTCAAGCAACTCCAGAAGAACCTCGGGATCACCATCGGTAAGGCGACGCTCTCCGACAGCGACAGGATGCAGAGCTGGGAGAAGCAGATGATCAAGCTGGGGCCAAGTCAGCTCGGAATCGACGACGCGAGCAACCCCACGGGCTACGCCGTGATGAGCAACCTGATGCGCTTCGGTGACTACGACGACCAGTTCCTCAACGACTACGGTGACAAGCTCCTCGCCTACGACAAGCACTTCAACGGCGAAGGCCTCAATCTCTGGGTCAACAACGCCCACCAGGATGACCTCAACTACTGGGGTAATAAGAACGACCGTGGCCGCGACCCGGTGACGGGTTTCCTGGAGGCTCTGGGACACAACCCGGACGCCTCGGCACAGTTCTTCGCCCAGCCCGACGGTGCGGGCGACACCGTCAACAAAGGGTCCGAGCTCAACGAACACCTCAAATATCTGACCCAGGAACGTGTCTGGTCTCCCGACTTAGGGCTGGGGGGCAAGGACGGCTATGTCGCGGGACGCGACTCCCTTGGCCACGCCCTAGAGGCCGCGACGACCGGGTACGCCTACGACGCGAGCGCAGACGCCATCAAGGCCGGCGGCGATCACCGCACGCCCGCAACCGCGGGTGTGATGGAACAGGTGGCATACCTCTACGGCAGCAAGGACGGCCCGAAACTGTTGCACGAGCAGCCCGAACTGGCTGACAGTCTGGGCAAGATGGCCGGCGCATACATCGACGACATCGACTACAACCTGTCTGGTGTCGGGGAGCACGAGATGGACGGTGGCACTTTCGCTGCGGCATATCAGGGGCGAGCCAACTTCACCAACGAGGGTGCGATCAACTTCCTGAGCGTGCTGGGGCAGGACGAAAATTGTCACCGCGCTGTCACCGCAGCTCAGCATTTGTACACGCTCAGTGCTCTCGATAAGTACCCGTCAACCAGTGCTGCCAACGTTGGCCATGCTCACGATGCACTGATTGCATCAGCGCAGGCGCGAGGCATCCTCGACAACGCCCGTGTCGAGCAGGCCGCAGCAGACTACGGCGAGAACTCCGAGAAAGCCAACAAGTCGCTCGGCCGCTCGGCCGACTGGATCAAGCTTGGCGTCGGAGGGGCCGTCGGGGTTGGTGTGGCCGCCATCCCCCTCCCAGGGAGCACCGCAGCGGCAATGCTCATCGCGCCGGTCGCCGCAGACACTGTTGGCGAGGCCGTAAACACCTTCATCGGCCACCAGATCGACAAGGAAGTGGACGACGCAGAAGGGCATCCGGAAGAACAGGCTCAGATCACAAGTAGCGACTTCTACAAGAAGGGCATCAACACACTGGGCGACGCCTACAGCACATACTTGCATGACAATCCCAAGGCCAGCGCCACTGGCGACGATCAGAACTGGGACCAGGACATCAACGCCGCTTACTACGGCACCGGCACGGGCGAAAACGAACAGCGTGGCCGCTCTCCATATAAGGACTGAGCTGTGCGACCGACAACAGAGCGTCTACGGGAAAGATTTATAGAGCTTGCGGCACTGCGCTCCGCGACGGGTGCCGCAGCTCTGCTGCTCGGACTTTCTGCGTGCAGTGGAGCTGACAACACCCAAGGAGGGGGGAGCCTCACGGCATCGCAGGTATGCGCCTCAACCCTGGACTCGTCGGCGGCTGCGGCACTCGAACGCATCGGCGGCACGGTGAAGTTCACTGAGCTGCCCGGCACCGGTGACGCCGGGAGGCCCAACAAATTCTCACTGAAGCGCGCCGCGAGCACGATCCGTAAGGATCAGACGCAGCGAAACCAGTGCGTCGTCTTCAAAGCAGGTGACAAGACCGGCCATCCGTTGATCAACGTGGATTTTTCGGCTGCCAAGTACGTTCCTAGCAAGGACACATCAGCAGCTGGCGGCGACTCGGGGCAAGCCTTCTATTCGATAGGCGCCTACGCCAAGACGAACAGAAACATCAGTGCTCTGCTCTATTTTAAGTGCTCCACTGTAAGTTCCCACGAGAGCATGTCACACATCAGGGCATCTCTCACCAGCGCGCCGGGGCAAATAGCCACTCAGGCCACGGGCCGGGACTTGATGACAGTACTCAACGGCATTTCGCTCGGCATGGCCAAGCAACTGGGCTGCGCGTCGGAGGCAGCCTTGCCGTCACGTATTCCGGAGGCCAAAGCAGAGACGCCCTGACCACCTCTGAGTCCGCGCGGACCGAATTCCCCGCCCGCGGGGGCGTTCTTCGCCGTAGGCGCGGTGCTCCTTCTTCTCTGCTACAGCGAGTCGTCGGACGGCAGGCAGGAGACAGCGGGAAACGGTGCTCGCCTCAACGCCCAGGGATGTGCGGTCGGCGAGCACCGGCGCGCCTTGCAGCTCATAGATCCGGCTGGGCCCGTCGGTGCGGGCAACGGTCAGGTCTTGAACGCCCCCGGGCCTGCATCGTCCGGACGGGGAACCTCGCCGCACTGAACACGGTTGACGCTATCAGCAGGCAGCGTACGGCGACGTCAAGGCGGTTTCCTGTGACCGCGGACGAGCCCCGCTTCACCACCTCCACACATATGCGTCAAGCGGAAGGCTCGGTTCACCGCGTCACCCGCGTCCGCCATAAGCTGGGGCCATGAATGGTTGGCTTGGGGAACTGATCAAGTGGGCGCTGTACGCGTTCATCGCGGGCATGTTCATCCTGGTGTTCACAGTGTCCAGGCGCGGACGCAAAAAGGTTGCGCAGATCAGGGAGGATTATGCGCAGCTCTCCCGGATCGCCCCGGAACGCGGATGGACGTACGAGGCACGCGCGCGTGGCAAGATTGACCAGCATTGCGGTGCTGGGCCCATGCCTGGGCGCGGGAGCAACCTGAGCGCTTACCACTACACCACAGGCGAGTTCCGGGGCCGCTCCTTCAAGTACTTCGAGTACCGCTACATCAACCCGATGTCAGGCGCTGACGCTGCGGATCGCAAGCAACCCATCATCGAGTCGGTTTTCATTGTGACAGCGCCTGGCTCGGGGCCGTCCGTCGAAATTCTTCTCCCCAGCAAGCTGGACGTGGTACTCGATCGGAGGGCCCGGATGCAGCTCGGGGTGCCTGAATTCGATCAAGAGTTTCGGGTCGTCACCAAGGATGAGGATTTCGTCCAGCGCGCCTTTGGTGGTGCCGTGGTGGACTTCCTGCTCTCGGACCCGCGCGCCAAGGAGTCCCCGCTCCATCTACGTGACAGCGAACTCTTCACTTGGTACACGGGCACCCTGTCCCCGCAGGCCGTCGACGAGAAGTTGAACTACCTGTGCGATGTCCTGGACCGGATTCCGGAACAGGCATGGAGCGCTGCCTGAGGAATCAGATTGCCCCTGGAGTGCCCTCTTCCCGTGACCAACAGGCACACAGGAAGAGGGCACTCCGTCGTTCACTCGGCATCTTCCTCAGCCGGCCGCACCGTCCGCAGGAACGCCTTGAAGTCGTCGATCACCCTTGCTAGCTGGAGCGGTTTCGCGGTGAGGACGAGTTCGATGACCGCGCGCTTCGCCGGATTCTTGACGTCTTCCATGCCGAGGTACACCTGACTCTGGCGCAACTCCAGCGGTTCACCCCTCAGGGTGGTGTGGAGGCGCAGGTTCTGGATCACGCCGGGGGCATCCGTCAGGCCTGGGATGTCCGGGGCACCCACTTCGGACTTCTTGACGACCTCGACGGTGCCCGCCTGCTCCAGCCGGTGCACCGACTCATCGGCGATCTGCCACATGGTGGCGTTGTCGTTGCGCATCCGCCCGGTGATGGTGATGTTCGCCGTGAACCCGTCGTCGATGGAGGCGGGATGGAGGGCGACGAAAGCGGCACCGGGCGCTCCCACCTCATCCGGCGGCGCTGCCTGCCAGCCGTCCGGCAACTCGAACGAGATTTTGACCGGCAACGTGGCCGTCATGGTGAACCTTTCCTTGATGTGCGTCAGCCAGCCTAGAACCAGTCACCGATCGCGTCGGCCGCGTCACCGAGCGAGTCGACGACCTTGTGGGGATCGACGGTGACATCGAAGGAGACTTTCCCCCCGACGCCGAGACCGACTCCGACCTCGCCACCGATGGTGAACTTGCCGTCCTTCATGCCCAGGTCGGCGCTGGCGGAGGCACCCGCGCCCGCCCACGCCTCGCCGCCGACACCGGCGCCGACGCCGGCGACATCGCCGGAGACCGACCCGGTGGCCTTGGCTCCGGCGAACGCCTCCGCGCCGGCGTGCAGTCCGTCCTTGCCGGCGCCGAGGGTCGCGGAGGCCTCGGCACCGGCATAAGCCTTCCCCTCGGCCTGGGCCGCGGCGTAGCCGTACTCCACACTGCCGTTCGCGGAGGCCTGTGCGAGGTACGCACTCCCGGAAAGACCGGCCTGCAGCCGCCCGTTGGTGATGCTCGCACCGGCGGATCCGTCGACCCCGAGCACCGAAACGCCGGCGCCCACCTTGTACTTGCCATCGCCCGCGAAGGACCCGTCCTTGCTGACGCCATCCGACCAGGCATTGGCGCCGCCCTGCCACTCGGCGAGCTTGACGGTCAGATTGGTGTTCTTCCCAGGATCGGCCGGGTCCGCCACCTCGGGATCCGCCGCAGGCTTGTTCCGGATGAACCAATTGCCGTCAGCGTCCTTACCCCACTCCTTTTCCTTGTGGAAGCGGCCGTCGTCACCGCCCCGCCACTTCTGCGTCTCCCACTTCCACCGGTTCTGACTGGTCTTACCGACGCCGTGATCCGCGAGCCACTTCCAGTCGTCCACCCGCTGACGCGCGTCTACCAACCAGCCAGGACTGTGCGACGTACCCCCCGCCAGGTCGCCCAGCTTCTTCGTCAGCTTCTCGAGTTCGGGCTTGAGTTGCTTGCGCGCGGCGTTCAGTGTCGTCTGTGCCGCTTCATGGTCGCCTGACTTCCACTGCTCGATCGCCGTCGAGGCCTGCTTCTGGGCCCACCCCAACGTGGAGGAGTACGAGGTGACCGCATCGGCCGCGCCCGACATCGCGTCGGACGCGAGGTACCAGTTGGTCTTCTCCTTGGACAGGGTGGGCCAGAAGGCGTCACTGGCCTGGCCCCTCCAGCCCGGGATCTTGACGTCGCGCAGGCCGTCGCCGATCTTGTCGAACTTCTTGGACCAGCTGGTGAGGGTGGAGGCGAGAGTGGCCAGCTTCCCGGTGTCTCCCGGGATGAGCTCCTTGGGGTCGGTCGTCGACCCCAACTCGGTTGCCATGGATACGGATTCCCCGTTTCTGATTCCGTCCCTGGATCTGGGTCTGATTCGGACCCTGATTCAGGTCTTAGCTCAAATCCGACTTGACCGAGTTCACCGCGTCGCGGATGGCCTGGTCCGTCTCCGTGAAGTTGTTGTTGGCCGAGTTCAGCCCCTCGGCCAGGGACGCCGCACAGTCGGCGAGGAACTCGGCTCCCAGCTCCCATGTGCCGCAGAACGTGACCAGCGCCTCGGCCGCCGAATCGTCCCCGAGCGCGGAGCCCTGCTCGGCCAGGCTCTGCATGTCCACCTTCTGAACTGACGTAAGGCATTCCAGAATGTCCGAAGCGCCCTTCTTCAGGACGCCTGGCCCTACTCCAAGATCACCCGACACGAGACCCCCGCCTCATTTCTTCAACACCGCCCGCATACACACGCTTTGGCGATCGACTTGCTAACGCTAACACCAGCATCGCGCCCTCGACGCCGAGCTCACCGGCCCCACACGACTCACCCGGGCTCATCACCGGTGTGCGCGAGAGGGACCGTCGACCTGGTCAGATTATGTGAAGATGCGTCAGACGCCGCGTGAGCGTGTTGGCTGACTCCTATGAAAGCAGGGGGCGTTCACGGTCGGGCGGAGACCACATGGTGTTCGTCTGCAACGTTCCGGGAGCTGTCGATGCCAGTATGCTTCCGCCGTTCCCTGTCCTGCTCAGCCGAATTGGAGCCACTCATGACCACAGCCCGCCCGTCCGCGACCGCTTGGAGCCTTACGGCCGTGGCCGCCGGCGTGCTGCTCGTCGGCTGCTCGGCCTCGGTGCATGCCGAAAAGGCCACCACGCCGAAAATGTCCAAGGACAAGCTGGCCAACACCGTCGCCGAAAGGCTCGCTGCCACGACGGGTCAGCCGAAGCCGGACATCGCCTGCCCTGAGGACCTCGACGCCAAAGTCGGCACCACCACCCGGTGCAAGCTCACGGCCAAGGACGGCAGCACCTTGGGCGTAACGGTCAAGGTGACCTCTGTCAAGGGAAGCCGGATCAACTTCGACTTCAAGGCCGACGACAAGGCCTCCCCCGCTCCGAACTGACCACCACGCCGTTCAACACCAGGGGTTGGCCCCTCGCCGCAGCCCGGCAGCCGTTCCGGCCGCCGGGCTTTCGCACGCCGAGGGGGATGCTCGTTCTCCGGTGTCGGCGACTGCGACTGCGACTTACAACGCGTGACTCATGAGACGCACGGGGCGGGCACTTTGTGCCGGGGGTGCGCTCCTTCATAGGTTGACCCCATGGGACTCTTCGACAAACTGACCGGCACCAAGCATCCGCCGGAGGGGATTGCACCAGTCCCAGGGGAGGAACTGCGGGCGGCGCTGCTCGGGCTCAACCAGCCCGACGTCCCGTACGTCATCCGTTACGGCGGCGGTGAGCAGTGCGACCTGGTGGCGGAGTGGCGGTTGGCTGAGCCCGCCTGGCAGAGCTTCTTCGTGCGGTCCCAGATCAGTCACGCCGTGCGGATCCGGATGCGGCTGGTCCGCAAGGAGCATGAGGTGCGTGCTCTCGAGGAGCAGTGGGAGCTCAGGCGGGTCGGGAGTCCGACGACGCTCCAGGTGGCGTCGGAGTACACGCGCGGGCCGAGCCGGACCGTCAGCCGCCAGTGGACCATCGGTCGTGGGGAAAGTGGTCGCCTCGAGGCGACGGAGACCTTCCGCTTCGACAGCTCCGAGCTGCGCGAGCCGCTGCGGGACACCGTCCTGAAGTCCGGCTGGGTCTGGCGGGGAGTTGTCTTCGGCAAGCTGTGAGGTCCAGCGCTCTTCACCGAAAGCCGTCCTGTCAGCAGCCGCTCAGCGTCCTGCCGGGGTCAGCGCTCGCCTTCCGTGACTCCACGGCAAGCTGTATCCCCGAGACGTCAACGGTGCAGACACCCCAGCCGGCCAGGACCTCGAAGAGGATCAGGGCGATCCCCAAGGCGGAGTCGGGGAGTTCGGGCGCCGAGGGATTGAGGCGCTCGCACCAGGGCCGGGCCCGGCCCCCCTCACGCAGGCCTGGGCCAGGAGTACGGCGGACACCCCGAACAGGACGGGCACGTCTCGTCAGGACGTGCCCCGCCCGCCCTCCAGCAGCCTCGCCCGCCTGCGCCGCGCGTCGCGGACCGCGACGGCCGTGCCGGTCAGGCCTGCCACGCCGACCAGGGCGCCCACGACCGCGTAGGTGGCCAGGCGGGTGTTCCGTTCGTCCGGTGTCTCGCCGAAGTGGAGGGGCGCGACCGACGGGGCCTCGGCTCTGGACACGCCGCCTTCGGGTTGCGGGGACTGGACGGGGTGTTCGGGGTCGACGTCCGTCAACGCCTTCACCGGGTCCACCACTCCCCAGCCCACCAGTCGGTCGTGTCCCGGGATCGAGCGTTCCGCCGTCTGTTCGATCTGGGCGACAACCTCCTGGGCCGTCCACTTGGGGTACTTGGCCTTCAACAAGGCTGCCACGCCGGCCACATAGGGGGCCGAGAAGCTCGTGCCGTTGTCCGAGCAGTGGCCGCCGCCGGGAACTGTGGAGATCATGTCGACGCCGGGCGCGGCGACGCCCACCGTGTCCTGCGATTGTGAGAACGGCGCCCGTTCGTTGTTGCGGTCGGACGCCGCCACCGCCAGGACGCCCTTGTACGACGCCGGGTACGTCACTTTGACGTTGCCGCCCAGGCCGTCGTTGCCGGCCGAGGCCACGATGACGACGTTCTGGGCGAGGGCGTAGTCGACGGCCTGCTTCAGCTGCGGGCCTCCCGCGACCGCGTTGGCCGTGTCCTGGGAGATGTTGATGACGTCCGCGCCCGCCTGGACCGCGTACCGGATCGCCGAGGCCAGTGTGAGCGTCGTACCGTCGCCTTCGGCGTCGTTCTGTTTGATCGGGATGATCGTCGCGTCCGGGGCCAGGCCCACGAAGCCCGTTCCCTTCGCCGGGCGGGCCGCGATGATGCCCGCCACGCGGGTGCCGTGGCCGACCGTGTCCGTGGTGCCCGAGTTGTTGCCGCGGTCGATCTTCTCGCCCTTGGAGTTCTTGGCGGGCAACAGGTTCTTGCCCTTGGACGCGTTCACGGCCTTGGTGAGCTGCGGGTTCTTGACGTCCACTCCCGTGTCGATCACGGCCACCTGGACACCCTTGCCCGTCGACTGCCCCCAGAGCTGGTCCATGTTGACGCGCTGCAGCGCCCAGGGCCGGCCCGCGTACTTCTTCGACGGGAACGTGCACTGGCCGTCGTCCGCCCGGGCCGGGGAAGCGGGAAGGGCGATCACCGTGGTCGTCGCGGTGATGACCACCCCGGCGGCCGACAGCGCCGCTCGGGCCGGGATGCCCGGCGTCCTCGTCCCTGGTGTCCTTGCCTTCAGCATGAGTCCCTTCTCCTCCGCCCCGTCTCTACGAACCCTGCGGTTGCCGTGCCGCCGACTCCGACAGGCGCGGGCCGGTCGGCAGGAACGTGGACCACTCCGCGGGGATGGGCGTGGGTGTCACCTTCTCGTAGCCGAGGCGGGTCTGGGCGATCTTCGCCTCGCTCAGCTCCTCCTTGCGCTGCTTGGCGGAGGTGCCGATGCCCTGGTCGTCGGTGGCGCTGTCGCTGTTGGACTGCAGGGCGTAGCGCAGGCCCGTGTCGGTGACCAGGAAGACGCCGCCGGCCGAGGTCTCCGTGCCCTTGAACTGGCGATAGAGCTGGCCGGAACCGGGGGTGACGTACGCGCTGGAGGAGCCGGTGGGCAATTGGGCGGGGAAGTCCGTACCCACCCAGGTCGACAGGGTGGTGGCACCCTTGGCGCCGACCGAGCGCAGGACGTTGCAGACCGTGTTGCGGCCGCTGGTGGTGCTGGAGCCGTCGTTCACCGTCTTCGGCTTGTACGTCGGCCACTTCTTTTCCGCGTCGAACGTCGTGCTGTCGGCGACCGCGCCGGGGCTGACCTGCTGCGCCTCACCGGCCTGTCCCGTGGCGATGAGGTCCCCGCTGTTCAGCAGGAGCGTGGCCGTGAACTCGGTGATGCGGGCCACCTTTCCCGGTAGTACGACGTAGTACTGCATCGTCTGGCCGTCGTACGCCTTGATGACCTCGCCGACCTTGTCGTACTGCCGCAGCAGGCCGGAGGCGCCGGCCTTTGCGCCGGGCGTGCCCTGGATCTTCGGGATGGAGATCGGGGCGCCCTTGCGGAGGGTGTCGAGCCACTCCTGGGAGACGCGCTGCGGGGCGCGGCCCTGGGTGTCGAGGGCCTTGAGCAGTTCCTTGTCGCTCGGGTCGGCGATCTCGTACGCCATGCCCCGTGCGTCGACGACGTACTGCGTCTTGCCGTCCGGGCCGACGACGTACATCAGGTCGCCGCGGGTGAGCTTGTTCGCGCCCTCCGTCTTGGACCATTCCTTCCTGGCGAGGACGAACGCCGCCTTCTGGATGGCCCGGCCACCGTCGCCGGGGCGCTCGCACACCGCCCAGCGTTTGGCGGCCTCCGCGTCGCCCGGGGAGGGCAGGCGGTCGGGGGCGTAGGGGATGCCGATGGTCGCGCCGTGCGGGGGTTTGCCGCTGTCGAGGACCTTCTCGTCGACGGTGATGACGCTGTCCTTGCCGGGTTCCAGGAGGAGCTTGGCCGAGGCCATGTTGAGGACCGGGTGCAGCTGCGTCTCCTTGCCCGTCTTCAACACCACGTACCGGGTGGTCGACTTGCTCGCGACGATGACATGCTCGTTCGGCGTGTCCCAGCCCTTGGGCGCCGTGGGGCTGAACATTCCGACCGCGCCGAACACGGCGAGGACCACCACGCCGACGACGAGGCCGGGAACCAGCGCGCTCAGCGGTTTGGGGGCGCCTTCCTCCGAGCCGGAGACGGAAGGCTGCAGGAAGGATGCGAGCGTGCGGCGCTTCGCGAAGGTGTAGGCGTTGAGTTCGTCCCGCCGTGATGCCATTTGTGTCCGCTCTCTCCCCGTTGCGGAGCCGTGGGGGACCTGTGAAGATCCGTCCCCCGCCTTCGGTTGCCTCTGGTGCCTCGACTGTCAGACCCGGCCCCTACTATGCCTGTTGCGTGGACATGCTTGTGGCACAGGTAGGGTGCTCAGGGCTTGAAGGGACCGGAGCGCCGGGTTTCAGGGATAGTTCGGGGGTTTGGAGTGGTGGCTTCCGCAACGCGGAGCCGGTCGCGATCGCAATCAGGGTCACGGTCGGAGGGCGCGGGCTCGCCGGACGCCCGCGGCTCTTCGTCCTCCCGACCGGGCGGCCGGCCGGCACGTACGCCCCACCAGGGCGCTTTCACGCCGCATCTGGAGTCCCGTTCGGGGCGCGGCGGCTCGTTCGCGGTGCAGCGGCTGGTGCTGCTGGAGATCGCGGGCGCACTCGTGGTGTGCGGATGGGTCGTGGGTACGGTCGCCCTGGTCGTCGCCGTCGCGATCGCGGCGGTGCTCGTGGTGCTCGCCGTCGTACGACGCCGGGGGCGCTCCCTGCCGGAATGGCTCGGCACCCTGCTGGCGCTGCGGGCTCGCAGACGGCGGGCCGCGAGCACACCGGTGCCGCCGGGAACCGACTCCGGTCTGGCGCCTGCCGTGGAGTGCGATCCGGCTCTGCGTACCTATAGCTACAACCGCGGCGACGACCGCGATCAGCGGCCGGTCGGCATGGTGGGTGACGGCGGCTTCCTGACCGTGGTGCTCCAGGTGGAGTCGGACGCCGGCGCGCTGCGCGCGGAGCGCACCCACAGACCGCTGCCGATGGCGCTCGTACGGGATGTCCTCGAAGTCGACGGGATCCGGCTGGAGTCGGCGCAGATCGTGGTGCACACACAGCCCGCGCCCGCGCTGCACCTGCCCCAGCAGTCGGTCGTGGTCAGCAACTACGCGCCGCTGCAGGCGCAGACCGGCTCCCCCGCCGTGCGCATCACGTGGATCGCGTTGAAGCTCGATCCCGAGCTGTGCCCGGAGGCGGTGGCCGCGCGCGGCGGCGGGCTGCTGGGGGCGCAGAAGTGCCTGGCCCGCTCCGCCGAACACCTGTCGAGCCGGCTCACCGGGGCCGGGTTCCGGGCGAGCGTGCTCACGGAGGAGGAGCTGACGGCCGCCATCGCCACTTCCGCGTGCGCCAATCCGATGGTGACGGCCCAGGCGGCCCAGGCAGGTCGGGGCGAGGCGCCGCAGCGCCGCACCGAGGAGTCCAGCCGTAGCTGGCGCTGCGACAACCGCCGGCACACCACTTACTGGGTGCGCCGCTGGCCCCAGTTGGGCGGATCGGGTGGCTCGCTGGCGCAATTGGTGGCGCAGCTGACCGTGGTGCCGGCGCTGGCGACGACGTTCAGCCTGACGTTGGCCAAGGGTGCGCGGCAGGACGTGACGGTCACCGGTCATCTGAGGATCACCGGCCGCAGCAACCAGGAGTTGACCGACGCGCGGCGCGAACTGGAGCGTGCGGCGCAGCAGGCGCGGACCGGGCTCGCGCGCCTGGACCGTGAACAGCTGCCCGGCGTTCTGGCCACCCTGCCGCTGGGAGGTGCCCGCTGATGGCCGTGACGACTTCCCCCACTCCGTCGGCGTCGGGTCTCGGCGAGCGGCTGCGCACCGGCTTCGGCCTTCTGGGCCCCCGCCACCCGCGGCACACGCTGCCCGTGGAGCAGTTCGACGCGCTGTCCCTGCCCATCGGCGACGACGGCGTGGTGGCCGGCGTGGACGCGGAGGGGCAGCCGGCCGTGCTGGGGATCAACCGGCCCACACCGTACGACGTCGTGCTGATCGGCGGTCTGTGGACGGCGCAGGTGCTGGCGCTGCGTACGGCGGCGACGGGTGCGCGGGTCGCGGTCGAGACCGGCCGGCCGCAGGCCTGGATCCAGATGGTGCACGCCATGGGCGGCGGGCAGAACGGGCTCGCCGTGTACGAGGTGGGGCAGGTGCCGCCGCAGGGTGCGTCGGCCGGGACGCCCGTGCTGGTGGTGCGGGACTGCGGTATGCGGCCGCCCCGCGGGCGCGTGGTGTCGGGGCCGTGGCAGTCGGTGCTGACCTTGCTGCCCTATCTCAGTCCCGTCGCTCCCCGGTTGCTGCGGCAGGCGCGGCTCGCCGGCATTCAGCGGGTCTCGCCGGACGAGGCGGCGGAACTGGGACGCACCATGGGTCTGTCCCGGACCGAGGTGGACTCGCTGCCGGCGCTGCCCGACGGCGTCACCCTGTGGTGCACCGACCGCGACCGGCAGTACGCGATGACTCAACCCACCGATGCCGAGATCGGATTGTTGGGGACCCCGAGGCGAATGGACTGAACTGGCTGCCTTTGCCTGCTTTGTTCGCCGGTTTTCACGGCAAAGCAGAGGGCGGCTCGGGCATTTCCGGTGCGGTGTGACCTGGTGTGCGGGTGCTGAGGGGTGGACGGGCCTGCCCGGGTGCGGCTCGTGGTGATTAGGCTGGTACCGGGCGCGATGCCAGAACCCGTGGACCGGGCATCGACTGTCCAGGGGGAGAACCGGTGGATCCGACTACCTCTAACGACTACGGACGACTGAGAACGACACGACATGGTCGCCCCGGCACGGCATGAGGGTGCTCGACCACATCAGGAGGAACTGTGAGCAGCGATCGGGACGGGATCCGCGGGGGCTGGGCCACACCCGGCGATGACCAGCCCGACGCGGAGTCCGCCTTCGAGACGACGGGCGAGTTCACCATCGACTACGCGCCGCCGGCCTGGTACACGCAGAACGCGGCGCAGACTGGCGGGGCCGCCGGGGGGTCCGAGCAGGGCCCTGGAGCCGGTGGGCCCTCCGGGGCCGTTCCCGGTCCGGCCGGTGCGCCCGGTCCGGCCGGCGGGGCGCCCTTCACCCCGGCTCCCCCTGTTCCCCCGGCTCCCCCGGCTCCTCCAGGGCCTGTGCCCGGGGCGCCGTTCACACCACCCGCGCCACAGACCGGGGAGCCCGGTCCGGTGCCGAGGCTTCCGATGTCGAGCGGGTTCGAGCCACAGACCCCGCAGCAGCCGCAGCCGGAGACTCCGGCCCAGGGTTGGGCTCCGCCCGTGCCGCCCGCTCCGCCCGCGAACGCGCCCGCCGAGCCGGAGCCGGACAACGGTGACCTGGAGAGCGGCGCCACCATGCGGTTCTCGGCCGTCGCGTTGAAGCGTGAGATGGCCGCCATCGCGGAGCATGCCGCCTCCAAGGACGACGACTCGGCGGAGCCGGGTGCTTCGGACGAGTCGAAGGATGTGGCCGAGGCGGAGGCACCGGGTGCGGACGGGGCCGACGAGGGCGAGCCCCGCGGTGCTTCCGATGGTGCCCTGGCGTCCGCGGACGCCGATCACGCGGCCGTCGGCTCCGACGAGGGCGCCGAGGTGGTGACGGCAGAGGCGGACGCCCCTGCCGGGGCGGTAGCGCCTGCCGAGGAGGTCTCCCCTGCCCCGGCGGTCGCCCCGCAGTCCGCGGCTGCGGTGGAGGATGCCGAGGCCGCGGACACCGACGACGAGCCGGCCGGCGTCCCCGCCGGTGACGCGGAATCCACGGCCGAGGAGACCGTGAAGCCGGAGGCCGAGGCCGAACCCGCCGAGGCCCAGTCCGCTCAGGCTCCCTCCGCTCAGAACGAGGCCGAGTCCGCGGAGGCCGCCCCCACGGACGCCGCACCGCCCGCTCCGCAGGACGCCCCGCCCGCCTGGGGTCCCCCGCCGGCGCCGCAGACCGGGGTGCCGCCGCTGCCGCCGTCGTACCAGCCCGCGGCCCCCGTCCCGGCGGCCCAGTGGCCCGCGCAGCCTCAGCAGCAGCCCCAACCCCAGCAGCCGCAGCCCCAGCCCCACGCCCAGCCCCAGCCCCAGCCCCAGCCCCAGCCCCAGCCCCAGCCCCAGCCCCAGCAGCCTCCGTTCCAGCCGCAGGCGCCGCAGCCCGCGCCCGCCGCCTGGAACCAGCCCCCGGCGGCGCCGACCGCACCCCACCCGGGCCAGCCGTACACCCCTGGTGCCCCGGCGGCACCCCAGCCGCCCCATGCCCCCGTTCCGGCCCCCAACGCCCAGGATGGGTACGGCTTCCCGCCGCCCCCGGCACCGGTCGGCGCGCCGCCCGCCCAGCCGGACCAGGGCTACGGTTTCCCGCACCCCGGTCCCCCGGCCCCGCCGGCACCCCAGCCGCCGCACGCCCCCGCCCCTGCTCCCAACCCGCAGGCCGGCTACGGCTTCCCCCCGCCGCCCGCTCCCCACCCGCAGGCCGGCTACGGCTTCCCCCAGCCCCCCACCCCCAACCCGCAGGCCGGCTACGGCTTCCCTCCGCCCCCCACCCCGCAGGATCAGGGCCAGGGCCAGGGGCAGCCGCAGCCCCCGCACGCGCCCCAGCCGCAGGTGCCGCAGGCCCCGGCCGATCCCCGTGCCGGTGCCGCCTGGCCGCAGCCGATACAGCACGACCAGCGGCAGATGACCAACCCCGGTGCGGCGCCGCTCGGTTACACCGCGGCCGTGGAACTGTCCTCCGACCGGCTGCTCAACAACAAGAAGCAGAAGGCGAAGAGCGGCCGGCCCGCGGCGGCGACGTCGCGGTTCAAGCTGGGCGGGAAGAAGGAGGAGGCTGAGCGGCAGCGGAAGCTCGAGCTGATCCGGACGCCGGTGCTGTCCTGCTACCGGATCGCCGTCATCAGCCTCAAGGGCGGTGTGGGCAAGACGACCACGACGACCGCGCTGGGCTCCACCCTCGCCTCCGAGCGGCAGGACAAGATCCTCGCCATCGACGCGAACCCGGACGCCGGTACGCTCGGCCGCCGCGTGCGCCGCGAGACCGGGGCGACCATCCGGGACCTCGTCCAGGCGATCCCGTACCTCAACTCGTACATGGACATCCGGCGGTTCACGTCGCAGGCGCCGTCCGGCCTGGAGATCATCGCCAACGACGTCGACCCGGCCGTCTCCACCACGTTCAACGACGAGGACTACCGGCGCGCGATCGACGTGCTGGGCAGGCAGTACCCGGTCATCCTCACCGACTCGGGCACGGGTCTGCTGTACAGCGCGATGCGCGGGGTGCTCGACCTGGCCGACCAGCTCATCATCATCTCCACGCCGTCGGTGGACGGTGCGAGCAGCGCCAGCACGACGCTGGACTGGCTGTCCGCGCACGGGTACGCCGACCTCGTCTCGCGGTCCCTCACCGTCATCTCCGGGGTGCGCGAGACCGGCAAGATGATCAAGGTCGAGGACATCGTGGCGCACTTCGAGACGCGCTGCCGTGGCGTCGTGGTCGTCCCCTTCGACGAGCATCTCGCCGCCGGTGCCGAGGTCGACCTCGACATGATGCGGCCGAAGGTGCGGGAGGCGTACTTCAACCTCGCGGCGTTGGTCGCGGAGGACTTCATCCGGCACCAGCAGATGCACGGCCTGTGGACGAACGACGGCAACCCCCCGCCGGTGGCCGCCCCGCCGATGCCGGGCCAGCAGTACGCCCCGCCCGCACAGCAGCCGCTGTACGGCGCGGGTCAGCCCTATCCGGCGGCGCCCGGTCAGCCGTACCCGCCGGTCCAGGGCCAGCCCGGTCAGCCGTACCCGCCGGTCCAGGGCCAGCCCGGTCAGCCGTACCCGCCGCAGCCCGGCTACCCGCAGCCGGGGCAGTCCGAGGCGCAGCCTCCGCAGGGCCCGCCCCCGCAGGGCCCGCCCCCGCAGGGCCCGCCCCCGCAGTAGAGCGGCGTGAAGAAGGGCGGCCGGTGCCCCTGCGGGCACCGGCCGCCCTTTCCGTCGTACGGGCGAAGGCCGCGTCCCTACCGGTCCGCGGCGATCAGCTCCCGGCAGCGCTTCACGTCGTCGGCCATCTGCTCCAGCAGGGCCTGGAGCGACTCGAACTTCGCCTGTCCGCGCACGTACGCCAGGAAGTCGACGGCGACGTGCAGCCCGTACAGGTCGAGGCCGACGCGGTCGATCGCGTACGCCTCCACCGTGCGCTCGGTGCCGTCGAACTGCGGGTTCGTGCCGACGGAGATCGCGGCCGGCATCACCTCGCCCTGCGCGTGCAGATAGCCGGCGTACACGCCGTCGGCCGGGATGGCGGTGTGCGGGAGGGTCTCGACGTTGGCCGTGGGAAAGCCCAGCTCGCGGCCGCGCTGGGCGCCGCGGACGACCACGCCCTCCACACGGTGCGGGCGGCCCAGGATCTCGCGGGCACCGCCGACGTCGCCCTCGGCGACCAGGCGCCGGGTCAGGGTCGAGGAGAAGGGCTCGCCGCCACCCGCCTCGCCGCTCAGGTACAGGTCGACGACCTCGACCTCGAAGTCGTAGCTCTTGCCCTGTTCGACAAGGAACTCGACGTTGCCGGCCGCCTTGTGGCCGAAGCGGAAGTTCGGGCCCTCGACGACCGCCTTGGCGTGCAGCTTGTCCACCAGGACCTTGACGACGAAGTCGGCCGGGGACAGCTTCGAGAACTCGGTGGTGAAGGGAAGGATCAGCACCGCGTCCACACCCAGCTCGGCCATGACCTCGGCACGGCGGTGGTGCGGGGCGAGCAGCGGGGGGTGGCTGCCGGGGCGGACGACCTCGCTGGGGTGCGGGTCGAAGGTGACGACGACGGAGGGGATGCCCAGCTCGAGGGCGCGGTCCACAGCATGCCTGATGATCAGCTGGTGCCCGCGGTGGACTCCGTCGTAGGAGCCGATGGTGACGACGCTGCGCCCCCAGTCCTGGGGGATGTCCTCCAAGCCACGCCAGCGCTGCACTGTGACCGCTCCTCGAACCCTTGTCCGTATCCATCATTGACCGATTGCGCAGGTCTAAGGGTGCCATGCCGCGCGTTCCGGACCCGCATCGGCATGGAGGCTGTGACCGGGCGCACGTCGTCACGCCGGCAGGACGGTGGGACAGCGCTCATGGGCCGGCAGGTGGTTCAGCAGCTCCTCGCGCAGGGGCCGGGACGCCGGGGTGCCGGGTGCGGCCAGGACGGCCGCGAGAGCCGCCCGGAGCGGTGCCGGGCCGCCGTCCAGGATGCCGGTGACCAGCGGCGGCAGCACGGCGCGGGCGGCCGGGCCCTGGTCGAGGCGGCGGTCGACGTACTGCGCCACCGGTTGGGCGGTCTCCGGCCACAGCTCGACCGTCTCGCACACGAGTGCGGCGACCTGGCCGGCCAGCGGGGGCGTGGTGACGTCGGCGAGGGCGCGCAGCGCCTCCGCCGGGTCCGCCCCGGCGCGCAGCCGGGCGCGGAAGGCGTCCAGCACCGGCCGGGGGTCCGTGGCCAGGGCGGGGGCCAGGGCGCTGGGCGGGAACCGGGGGTCACCGGTGGCGAAGTGCTCGACCGCCTGCGGGAGATGGCGGGCGCGGGTGTGCGGGTCGCGCACCAGCAGGGCGAGCGCGCCGCCGTGCAGGCCGCGGTCGGCGGGGCGGGCGAGCAGGGTGACGGCCGCGCGGCGCAGCAGCTCGCGGTCGGCCTCGGTGCGCAGACGGGGTGCGGCGCACAGGCCGTACGTGATGGCCGCCGCCCGCCGTGCCGGGCGTTCGTCGTGCACCCATCGGTCCACGGCCCGGCAGACGGCGGACGTCTCGTCCTCGGCGAGCACGGCGAGCAGTTCGTCGCCACGTCGGTGCGCGCTGTCCACGAGCACCTCGGTGAGGTCGTCCGGCGCGCCGTGCCGGTAGGTGTGCAACAGGGCCTGCGCGGCCGTGGCCACGGTGGCGTGCGGGGTGGCGGGCAGGGGCCGCTCGTCGTCGAACCACCGGGTCAGGTGCGGTTGTACGGCGGTGGGGTCGGCGGCGAGGAGCCGGGCGACGGCGTCCAGGTACCGGGTGCTGGCGGGCGGCGGCGTGGCGGGGGTGTCGTCGCCCCGCCGTGGCCATGGCAGCGGGCCGGGCCCGGTGGCCGCCCCCGCGGTGTCCGGTGGGGCCTCGTCGGCCTGGAGCAGGCGGCGCAGGAGGTCGAAGCGCTCGCGGTCCGGGATCGGCAGCGTGGTCCAGAAGGCGGGGCCGAAGTCCGCGGGCACGGGGCGCTGTCGGCGCCGCCGGACGACGATGTGGTCGGCGAGCAGGCGGAGCACACCGGTGTAGGGGGTCGCGTCGGGAACCTGGGACAGCACCCGGGCGAGGAGCCGGGCGGCCCACCACGATCCGGGGTCCTCCTCGAGGGCGTGGATCAACTTCTCGAGGTGCGCGGCGAGTTCGTCGGTGCCCTGCTGGCGGGCGAGGACGAGCAGGGCCTGGACGACGGGGCCGACGCGATGGTGCGGGACGGGCAGGGGGTGGCTCTCGTGCGGAACGGGCAGGGGGTGACTCTCGTGCGGAACGGGCAGGGGGTGGCTCTCGTGCGGGACCGGCAGAGGGCGGCGCGGGGCGGGGCGGTGGTGGACCAGGGTGCGCAGGGCCTCGTCCAGGTCGAGGTGCATGCCCTGGATCCAGTCGGCGAACTCCTCGTGGGCGAACCGGTAGCCGGTCCCGGCGGGCACCAGCAGCCCCTCGGTGAGGACGGCGGACGCCCAGCCGGTGACGCCGCCCAGCCAGGACGGGGCGGGCCCCCAGGGGAACACCGCCTCGAAGGTGGCCCGGTCCAGCCCGCCCTGTCCCGGGCCGAGGCTGCGTCGGGCGGCCTCGTGGACCTGACCGGAGACCCGGGCCGCGAGACGCCGTACGGCGGTGCCGCGCAGGCCGTTGTCCGCGGCCAGGCGGACCGCGATGCGCAGGCACATCAGGTCCAGGTGGGCCGAGAACACCTCGTGCCGGTCGACGCGGGGCGCCGGGGCGTCCCGCAGGGCGGCGCGGACCTCCGACAGCAGCCGGAGGGTGAGGGGGTGACGGGCGTCGCGGTCGGTGACGGCGCCGTCGGGGAGCGCGTAGCGGGCGCGGGCGGCGCGGGCCTCGTCCGGGGTGAGGTCGGTCAGGCGCACGCAGGGCGGGAGCGGGCGGGGCGGGTCGGCGGGGGCCGGCACGGGGCGGTACAGCAGTTCGGGCGGGAAGTGTGCCCCGGCGGTCTCCCAGTACTCCTCCCGGCATGCCACCACCAGTCGTGCGCCGGCCTCGCGCAGCCACTGGGCGGTCCCCGCTGTCCACTCGGGGAGCCGGTGGGCGAGGGCGGGGGGCATCTCCTCGGGGCCGTCGAGCAGGAGCAGCAGCGGACGGCCGAGCCGTGCGGCGACGCGGGCGAGGCGTTCCGGGGTGGTGTCCTCAGGGACGGCAGGGGTGGCCGGAGCGGTCTGGTCGGCGGGGAGGGGCGGCCGGGAGGCGGCGACGATGCGGGCCGCCCGGCGCAGGGCGCGGCGCGCGGCGTCGGCCACCGAGCCGTCGGTGTCCGTCAGGTCGGCGCCGCGCAGCCACAGGGTGGGCGCCGGTTCCGGTCCGCGGTCACGGCGGGTGGCGAGGGCCGCGAGTTCCGTCGTACGGCCGCTGCCCGGGGCGCCGACGAGGCCGAGGACGGCGGCGCCGCCGCGGGCCTCGGTGAAGGCCGTCAACTGCCGCACCACCTCGGGGCGTTCGACGGGCTCGACCGGGCCGGGGCCCACGGCACCGGGCCGGCCGGTGTACCCGGCGAGCGCTCCGGGCGGGCCGTCCTGGCCGACCGAGGTGGCGGTCAGTTCCAGGATGCCCGCCAGGTTCAGGTCGGCGCCGTACGCGGGCACGGTCGCGGCGTTGCGGTCGAGGAGTTCGGCGAGCGGGCCGCCGGCAGGGCGCAGCGGTACGGCGAAACTCGCGTCGCGGTCACCGGACCGCAGCGCCGTGCCGAGGACGCCGAGCACCGCGCCGGTCGCCGCGTCGAGCACCGGCCCGCCGGCCGCGCCGCCGCCGAGCCGCAGCGCGTCCCGGCCCGCCGTGCCCATCGCCAACTCCATCGCCTCGCCGAGGAGGTCGAAGCGGCGGCCCTGGGCCGTGGTCGTGTACGTCGCCTGGGCGGTGCCGAGCACCCTTGCCGCGCGCCAGCCTCCGGCGGCGATACGCACATAGGTACCGGTGGGGATGCGGTCCCGCGCGGTCACCGGGAGCGGGTCCACGCCGAGGCCCTCGGTGCGCACCAGGGCGAGGTCCAGGGCGGGCAGCGGGGTGACGGCGTCGGCGGTCACGACGCGGGTCCGCCCGTCGGCGGTGTGCAGCACGAGGCGGGCCAGACCGTGGACGGCCTCGTCGCTGGTGACGAGGGTGCCGTGGTGGTCGGCGAGGAAGCCGGTGCCTCGGGGGCGGCCGGTCATGTCGCGGATCCGGACCAGGCGCGCGTCGAGGGCGCGGTCACGGGCCTCGCCGGGGTGGTCCGGGCGCTGCTCCCGGCAGATCGCGTCCTCGGGGGTGCGTCCGGCGCCGCCCTCGCTGCGCGGGCCCCGTCCCGCCATGGTCGAACCTCCCGCCCGTGCACCCGTGCCCTGCCCACGACGGTAGGCCCGGGATGATCAGCGGAACAGCTCGAGCGGACAAAGCGCCCCCTTCCGCTCCCCCGGTTCACTCCGAGCGCCTGCTCGGTCGGGTGAATAGGCGGGGGCGGCTGGATAACCCTAGGGATGGGGGAACCGAGGGGGGACCGTGGAGCGGCGGCCACATCCCGTGGCCGCCGCTCCACGGGCACAGCCCCGGGGCCGGGTCAGCCGAAGACGGCGAGGCTCTTGGCCTTGCCCTTGTGCTCCTCGACCAGCGCGAGGAAGCGTTCCTCGGGGGCGAAGACGGCGACGGGTCCGGCGCCCGTGTACTCGTCGGGCATCTCCAGCCGCACGCCGTTGGTGAGCAGCCGGGCGCGTCTGGTGTCGACGTCCCAGCGCGGGAACGCGGCCGCGGCCGCCTGGGCGATCGGCATCACGGTCAGCTCCGTCTGGAGCTCGTCGAGGGTGCGGGCCGCGTCCAGCTTGTACGGCCCCACGCGCGTGCGGCGCAGGGCCGTGAGGTGCCCGCCGACGCCGAGGTCGGCGCCCAGGTCACGGGCGAGGGCGCGGATGTAGGTGCCGGAGGAGCAGACCACCGACACCACGAGGTCGAGGACCGGCGTGCCGTCCTCGGCGACCGCGTCCCGTACGTCGTACACGGCGAAGGACGAGACCGTGACGGGCCGCGCGGGGATGTCGAAGTCCTCCCCCTCGCGGGCCCGCTTGTAGGACCGTACGCCGTCGATCTTGATGGCGCTGACCTTGGACGGCACCTGCATGATGTCGCCGGTCAGCTTGGCGACCCCGGCGTCGACGGCGGCACGGGTGACCTTGGACGCGTCGGCCGACGCCGTGATCTCGCCCTCGGCGTCGTCGGTGACCGTGGTCTGGCCGAGGCGGATGGTGCCGAGGTACTCCTTCTCCGTGAGGGCCAGGTGCCCGAGGAGCTTCGTCGCCCTCTCGACGCCGAGGACGAGGACGCCCGTGGCCATGGGGTCGAGGGTGCCGGCGTGGCCGACACGGCGGGTCCTGGCGATCCCGCGCATCTTGGCGACCACGTCGTGCGAGGTGAAGCCCGACGGCTTGTCGACGATGACAAGTCCGTCGGGCGTGGTGCGCTTGTCGGTCATTCCGCGGTGTCGTCCGTCTCGTCCTCGGAGCCCGGCTTGCGGTACGGGTCCGCTTCACCGGCGTACGCGGCGCCCGCGGACGCCTCGCGTACCTTCTCGTCGGACAGGCGCGCCTTGTCGAGGAGGTCCTCGATGTTCTTGGCGGTGTCCGGGAGGGCGTCCGCGACGAACGCGAGGGTCGGCGTGAACTTCACGCCGGCCGCCCGGCCGACCTCGGAGCGCAGGATGCCCTTGGCGCTCTCCAGGCCCGCGGCGGCGGCCTTCCGCTCCTCCTCGTCGCCGTACACCGTGTAGAAGACGGTCGCCTCCCGCAGGTCCCCGGTGACCCGGGTGTCCGTGATGGTGACGTGCGAGCCGAGCCGCGGGTCCTTGATCCCGCGCTGCAGCTTCTGGGCCACCACCTCTCGGATGAGGTCCGCCAGCCTTTTCGCCCGCGCGTTGTCGGCCACTGGTCCGTCTCCCGTTCTTGTCTCTCGGTCGTTCTTGGGTCTAGTCGTCGTCGCCGTGGAACCGCCGTCTGACGGACAGCAGTTCCACCTCGGGGCGGGCGGCGACCAGCCGTTCGCACCGGTCCAGTACGTCGGTGAGGTGCGCCGCGTCGCCCGAGACCACGGCGAGGCCGACGAGGGCCCGCCGGTGGAGGTCCATGTGGTCCACCTCGGCCGCGCTCACGGCGTACTTCCGCTGGAGTTCGGCGACGATCGGGCGGACGACGGAGCGCTTCTCCTTGAGCGACCGTACGTCGCCGAGGAGAAGGTCGAAGGACAGAGTCCCCACGTACATGTGTGTAACCGGTTCACCCGCCGGTACGGGGTCGATGGCCCCGGGGCCGTGTGGCCGGGGGCATCATGAACGGTACCCCGTTCCTGCCGGAGGCTTCGACGGGGTTTTGCCGCGCTGCGGGCTGCCGGGCACGCCTGAAGGCTTCGCCCCCAGACCTCCGGTCCCCCACCCACCCGTGGCGGTCGGTCGAAACCGCGACCGCCGCGGGGGAGGCGAAGCATCCGCTACTACGGCGCACCGGCCGGCGGGACCGGGGTCCCGCCGGCCGGTGCGGACCGTGGGTGTTACACCCGCGGCTTCTCGCGCATCTCGTACGTCGCGATGACGTCGTCGACCTTGATGTCGTTGAAGTTTCCGAGGTTGATACCACCCTCGTAACCTTCGCGGATCTCGGTGACGTCGTCCTTGAAGCGACGCAGGCCCTCGATGTTGAGGTTCTCCGCGACCACCTTGCCGTCGCGGATGAGGCGGGCCTTGGTGTTGCGGCGCACCTCGCCGGAGCGGATGAGGACACCGGCGATGTTGCCCAGCTTGGACGACTTGAAGACCTCGCGGATCTCCGCCGTACCGAGCTCGACCTCCTCGTACTCCGGCTTCAGCATGCCCTTCAGGGCCGCCTCGATCTCCTCGATCGCCTGGTAGATGACCGAGTAGTACCGGACGTCCACGCCTTCGCGCTCGGCCATCTGCGCCGCGCGGCCGGCCGCGCGGACGTTGAAGCCGATCACGATGGCGTCGGAGCCCATCGCCAGGTCGATGTCGGACTCCGTGACCGCACCGACGCCGCGGTGCAGGACGCGGATGTCGACCTCTTCGCCGACGTCCAGCTGGAGCAGCGAGGACTCGAGAGCCTCGACGGAACCGGAAGCGTCACCCTTGATGATCAGGTTCAGCTGCTGGACCTCGCCGGCCTTCAGCACCTTGTCCAGGTCCTCCAGCGACACGCGGCGCGTGCGCTTGGCGAACGCGGCGTTGCGCTCGCGGGCGGCGCGCTTCTCGGCGATCTGACGGGCCGTACGGTCCTCGTCGACCACCAGGAAGTTGTCGCCCGCACCCGGGACGTTGGTCAGGCCGAGGACCTGGACCGGCGTCGACGGGCCGGCCTCGGCGACGTTGTTGCCGTTGTCGTCGAGCATGGCGCGGACGCGGCCGTAGGCGTCGCCCACCACCATCGTGTCGCCGACCCGCAGGGTGCCTCGCTGGACGAGGACCGTCGCCACGGCACCGCGGCCGCGGTCGAGACGGGACTCGATCGAGATGCCCTGCGCGTCCTGGGCCGGGTTGGCCCGCAGGTCGAGCGAGGCGTCGGCGGTGAGGACGACGGCCTCGAGGAGGCTGTCGATGTGCAGACCCTGCTTGGCGGAGATGTCGACGAACATCGTGTCGCCGCCGTACTCCTCGGCCACCAGGCCGTACTCGGTCAGCTGACCGCGCACCTTGGTCGGGTCGGCACCCTCGACGTCGATCTTGTTGACCGCGACCACGATCGGCACGTCGGCCGCCTTGGCGTGGTTGAGCGCCTCGACCGTCTGCGGCATGACGCCGTCGTTGGCCGCGACGACCAGGATCGCGATGTCGGTCGACTTCGCACCACGGGCACGCATGGCGGTGAACGCCTCGTGACCCGGGGTGTCGATGAAGGTGATCTTGCGCTCTTCGTCGTTGACCTCGGTCGAGACCTGGTAGGCACCGATGTGCTGGGTGATGCCACCGGCCTCGCCCGCGATGACGTTCGTCTTGCGGATGGCGTCCAGCAGGCGGGTCTTACCGTGGTCGACGTGACCCATGACGGTCACGACCGGCGGACGGACGACCAGGTCCTCCTCGGAGCCCTCGTCCTCGCCGAACTCGATGTCGAAGGACTCGAGGAGCTCGCGGTCCTCCTCCTCGGGGCTGACGATCTGAACCGTGTAGTTCATCTCGTCGGCGAGGAGCTGCAGCGTCTCGTCGGAGACGGACTGCGTGGCCGTGACCATCTCGCCCAGGTTCATCATGACCGCGACGAGCGACGCCGGGTTGGCGTTGATCTTCTCGGCGAAGTCGGTGAGGGAGGCACCGCGCGACAGGCGAATGGTCTCGCCGTTGCCGCGAGGCAGCATCACACCGCCGACCGACGGGGCCTGCATGGCCTCGTACTCCTGACGCCTCTGCCGCTTCGACTTGCGGCCACGACGCGCGGGACCACCGGGACGGCCGAAGGCGCCCTGCGTGCCACCACGGCCACCCGGACCACCGGGACGACCGCCGAAGCCGGGACGGCCACCGCCGCCACCACCGGGGCCACCGGGACGACCGGCGAAACCGCCGCCACCGCCACCGGGACCACCCGGACGACCGGCGAAGCCGCCGCCGCCACCGCCACCGGGACGACCGGCGAAGCCGCCGCCGCCCGGACGACCGCCGCCGCCACCGGGACGACCGCCGCCACCGGGACCACGGCCACCGGGACCGCCACCACCGGGACGCGGACCCGCGGCAGGACGCTGAGGCATCATGCCGGGGTTCGGACGCGGGCCACCGGGGCCGCCACCGCCGGGACGGGGACCGCCCTGCGGACGCGGCATCGAGCCCGGGGTCGGGCGCGGACCGCCGGGAGCCTGCGGACGGGGACCGCCGCCCTGGGCGCCGGGCGCCTGGGGACGGGGGCCGCCGCCGGGGGCACCGGGACCGCCGGGGCGGGGTCCGCCCTGCGGGCGCGGGGCCTGCGGGCGGGCCATGCCGGTGGAGCCACCGGACGTGAAGGGGTTGTTACCCGGACGCGGACCGGCCGGACGGGCGCCGGGACGCGCGCCCTGACCGCCGGGACGCTCGCCCCGCTGGCCCTGGCCGGCGGGTCGCTCGCCCCGCTGGCCCTGGCCGGGACCGCCCGGACGGGCGCCACCGGGCTTGGGCGCGCCGGGACGCGCGCCGGGGCGCGGACCCTGGGCGGCCGGAGCCTGCGGGGCCGGAGCGGCCGGCGGAGCGGTGAACTCCGGGGCGGCCGGCGCCGGACGCGGCGCGGGCTTGGGGCCCGGCACCGGACGCGGGCCGGGGGCCGGCGCGGGCGCCGACGGGGCCGACGGCTGCTGGGCCGCGGGCTGGGGTGCCGACGGCTGCGGGGCCGACGGCGGCTTGGGGGCGCCCGGCTTCGGTGCAGCCGGACGAGCCGCCTGCGCCGGAGAGGGCGCGGCGGGCCTGGGGGCGGCCTTGCGCGGGGCGGGCTTGCCGTTGCCACCGCCCTGGAAGGCGTCGGTCAGCTTGCGTACTACGGGCGCTTCGATCGTCGAAGACGCCGAACGGACGAATTCACCGAGTTCCTGGAGCTTGGCCATGACGACCTTGCTCTCAACGCCGAACTCCTTGGCGAGTTCGTAGACCCGGACCTTAGCCACTTCGCTCCTTTGAGGTCCGGGTTGCGGCCGGACCGTCGCTAGTTCATGGGCGTACTCATCGCGTACTCATCGAGTGCTCATCGCAATCTCGACCTGCTTTCGACTCGCGAGGTACCAGACCGCACGGGGTTCCGTGCGGCACGTCTTACGGTGTTGCCTGCTCAGCAACTGTCGTCTGCTCGACGTACCGGCGCAACGCCTTTGTGTCGAGCGCTCCCGGGGCGCGCAGTGCCCGCGTGAACGCCCGGCGGCGTACCGCCTGGTCGAGACAGACCAGGGCGGGGTGTACGTACGCACCCCGGCCGGGCAGCGTACCGCGAGGATCGGGGACGCACGCGTCCTCGATCGCCACGATCCGCAGCAGACCCGTCTTGGCCGCCCGCTCCCGACACCCCACGCAGGTGCGTTCAGGGCATGCTCGGGCATGCGTCCGGCCAGACACAGTTAAGTCTACCTCCCCGTACCGACCTCACCCCTCTGGGTGATAGATCGAACAGTTGTCGCGCATATAACTGTCGTGATCCAAGCGCCCTGCGGCCTGGATCTATTCCCCGGGCTGCTCCGTGTCCGGCCGGATGTCGATCCGCCAGCCGGTGAGCCGGGCGGCGAGCCGCGCGTTCTGGCCCTCCTTGCCGATGGCCAGCGACAGCTGGTAGTCCGGCACGGTCACCCGGGCGGACCTGGCGGACATGTCCACGACCTCCACCTTGGACACCCGGGCGGGTGACAGGGCGTTCGCGACCATCTCCGCCGGGTCGTCCGACCAGTCGACGATGTCGATCTTCTCACCGTTGAGCTCGCCCATCACGTTGCGCACCCGGCCGCCCATGGGGCCGATGCAGGCGCCCTTGGCGTTCAGGCCCGAACGGGTGGAACGCACGGCGATCTTCGTGCGGTGACCGGCCTCACGGGCGATCGCGGCGATCTCGACGGAGCCGTCGGCGATCTCCGGCACCTCGAGCGCGAACAACTTCTTCACCAGGTTGGGGTGGGTGCGCGAAAGGGTGACGGACGGACCGCGCACGCCCTTCGCCACCCGTACGACGTAACTGCGCAGCCGCATGCCGTGCGGGTACGTCTCCCCCGGCACCTGCTCCTGCACCGGCAGGATGGCCTCCAGCTTGCCGATGTCCACGAGCACGTTCTTCGGGTCGCGGCCCTGCTGGACCACTCCGGTGACGATGTCGCCCTCACGGCCGGCGTACTCGCCGAGCGTCGCGTCGTCCTCGGCGTCGCGCAGCCGCTGCAGGATGACCTGCTTGGCGGTGGTGGCGGCGATACGGCCGAAGCCGGACGGGGTGTCGTCGAACTCGCGGGGCTCCTGGCCCTCCTCGAGGTCCTCGGGGTCCTCCTTCGCCCACACGGTCACATGCCCGGTCTCCCGGTTGAGCTCCACGCGCGCGTGTCGGCGGCTTCCCTCGGTGCGGTGGTAGGCGATGAGGAGGGCCGACTCGATCGCCTCGACCAGCAGGTCGAAGGAGATCTCCTTCTCCCGAACCAAGCCCCGCAGGGCACTCATGTCGATGTCCACGGCTACGCCTCCTCTTCCTTCTTGTCCTTGCGGTTGAACTCGACCTGCACGCGCGCCTTGGCGATGTCCGGGTAGCCGAGTCTGCGGGTGGTGGCCTTACGGCCCTTGACTCCGGGCACTTCGAGGTCGAGGCCCTCGTCGTCGACCGTCAGGATCCTGGCGACCAGTTCGCCGCCCTCGGCCAGCTGGAACTTCGCCAGCCGGCCCACCGCGCGCGCGTAGTGCCGTTGTTCCTTGAGGAGGCGCTCAGCGCCCGGGGTTCCGACCTCCAGGTCGTACGCGCCCTCGCCCATCGCGTCCGTCTCGTCGAGCTTCGCCGAGAGCGCGCGGCTCACATCGGCGATCTGGTCCAGGTCCGCCCCGGTGTCGGAGTCGACGACGACGCGCAGCACCCGCTTGCGTCCGACGGAGTCGACGGCGATCTCCTCGAGATCCAGGCCCTGGGATGTGACGAGCGGTTCCAGCAGTTCTCGCAGCCTCTCGCTCTGGGTGGTGCTCATCCGGGTGACTCCTCGGCCGCGTGTGCTGTTGTGGGATGGGTCGCGTGTCTGGTCAAAGGGTATCCGGTCGCAGGGGGTGTTGCCGTCCACGTCCGCCTCCGGCGGTGCGGCCGGTTCGCCGGGGAGGGGAGCCCGGACGGCTCTGCCCGCCGACACGCTCCGACGCCCCTCAAGTGGGTCCACGAGCCGGTGACATGGGTCGGGCCGGTTCGCGGGTACCGTGATCAGCGGCGAGCCCCCGCCCGTGTGTTCGTACGAGCCCCCCGAGGACGTCTGCCGTGCCCCTCTCCTCACCGCCGCGTGCCCTCCCGTGGTCGCGCAGAAGAACACTGCTCGCCTCGGCCGCGGGAGCGGCCCTGCTCGCGGGCTGCTCCGACGGGGGCGGGGACTCCGGCGGCACGGGCGACGCCCCCTCGGCCTCCGCACGGGCACGCGCGCGTGCGTCCCGGGACAGCCGGGCCCTGGTGGCACGGTACGACGCGGTGATCTCGGCGCATCCGGCGCTGGCCGACCGGCTGGAGCCGCTGCGGGCGGAGGCGGCGGCGCACGCGGAGGCGTTCGGCGGCGGCACGGCGGCGCCCTCGCGCTCCCCCGGCGCCTCGGCGCCGGCCCCGACGTCCGCATCGGCAACGGCAACGGCAACGGTCGTGCCGGCCGACGAGAAGGCCGCCCGCGCCGCGCTGGCCGCCGCGGAGCGGGCCCTCGCCGACCGGCGGGCGAAGGCGCTGCTGGAGGTGGACGGTGAGCTGGCCCGGCTGCTGGCCTCGGTGGCGGCGGCCGGGGCGTCGCACGCGTATCTGCTGACGGAGGACGGGAAGTGAGCGACGAGGCCGGGAGCGGCGAGCTCAAGGCCCTGCAGGCGGCCCTGGCCGCCGAGCACGCGGCCGTGTACGGGTACGGGGTCGTCGGGGGGCGAATCCGCGCGGAACGGCGCACTGAAGCACGGACGGCGTACGACGCGCACAGGGCGCGCAGGGATGCGCTGGTCCGTGAGGTGCGCGACCTGGGCGGCGCCCCGGTGGCCGCGGACGCGGCGTACGCGCTGCCGTTCCCGGTGCCGGACTCCGACGCGGCGGTGAGGCTGGCCGCCGAGTTGGAGGAACGCGTGGCCGGGGTGTACTCCGACCTGGTACGGGCGACCACGGGTGGGCGGCGCCGCGAGGCCGCCGGGGTGCTGCGGGAGACCGCCGTGCGGGCGGTGCGCTGGCGCGGGGAGAGCGTAGCCTTCCCTGGTCTCGCCGAACGGGACGGCACCGCGGCCGGTGCGTCCGCGACCGCGCCGCCGGCCTCGGCGTCGGCGACACCGACGACATGATCCGGCAGCCCGGGAAGGAACGGCTCGCGCATGGCTTTCGAACCGCCGCGGCGTCTCGTCAGAGCGCTCGGTGAGACGGCACCGGACGGTGACGGCTGGCTGGAGAGGCTGCCGGATGCCGTGCGGCAGGCCGTCGCGCTGCGCGGGTTGACCGTCGAGCGGGTGCAGGTGCCGGGCGGCCGCAGCAGCCTGGTCGTGCTGGTGCGCCGGGCGGACGGGACCCCGGCCGTACTGAAGCTGGCGCCGCCCCGGGCCCGGCCGGAGGCGGAGCGTGCGGCGCTCGCGCACTGGGACGGGCTGGGCGCGGTGCAGCTGCTGGAGGCGGACGGCGCCGAGGGCGTGCTGCTCCTGGAACGGCTGCACCCCGACGTGTCCGTGCGGTCCCTGCCCGAGGCGAAGGCGCTGCTGGAGGCGGCGGGGACACTGCGGCGGTTGTGGGTGGAACCGCCGGCGGAGTTCTCCTTCGAGACCGTGGCCGGGCGGACCGGACGGCAGGCCGAGGCCATGCGGGCCGGCGCGGAGACCGACCCCCAGGTGGCCCCGCTGGTCGAGGCGGCGCTCGCGGCCCGCGCGGAGCTGCTGGCCGCGCCGCCGGAGCACCGCCTGCTGCACGGCACGTTCCGGCAGAGCAAGGTGCTCGCCGGGGACCGCATGCCGTGGCTGGCGGTGGGCCCGGACCCACTGGTCGGCGAGTGCGCCTTCGATCTCGCGCGGCTGGTCCGGGACCGGGTGGAGGACCTGATCGCCACGCCGTCGGGGGCGGCCACCACCCGGCGGCGGGTGAAGCGGCTCGCGGAGTCGCTGGACGTGGACCAGGAGCGGCTCAAAGGCTGGACCCTGTTCCGGGCGGTGGAGTCCGGGGTGCGGGCCCGCCGGGTGGGCCGGGAGCAGGACGCGGAACTGCTGCTGGAGTTCGCGGGCTGGCTTTAGGCCCTGTCCGGCGTATCTTGCCGCAGACGCGGGGCTTGGCACGCCCTCCCCCATGAGCGGGCGGTGCCCCCACCGGCGTTGTCGTCGGTCGCCGACTCCCCCACGCTCGAACCGAGCTCGCGCGGGGGCACCCGGCCCGCGTCAGGCTGCCGGCCCGGCTGGTCGCACAGCACGAGCTGGTCGCTACGACGCCCGGCTGGAGCACCGCGCCCCCTGAGCCGCGGCCGACTGCCCGGCCCTGGCCCTGCAGCTCCGGGTACGGCAGGGACGGACTAGGCTAGTGCCTGTCCGGCGGATCAGGCCGCAGGAAACGGACGGGCCGGCGTTCCGCTCCCGCGCCCCTGGCCGGGCCGCCGCGGTGGTGGTCGCGCCGGCGTCGGCGCAGGTCACGGCGGCAACGGAGACCGAGCGCCAGGGGGGCGGACCGACCGGTGCGCGGGTCGACGATGTGGCGCCGGGCGTGCCGGCCGTGCCGCCGACGCCGGGCGCCGGTCCGGGGAGGGCCGGTCCGCCGCCGCGCAGGCCGGCCGTCAGCCCTCCCCCCAGCCCGGGGGCTCCCCCGCGACGGCGGTGTCGCCGCCGAGGCCGGCCGGCACCCCGCCGACCGCCGCGCGCGCCGCTGTCAGGCGGTCAGGCGCGCGATCGCCTCGTCCACGGTCAGCTCCTCGCGCTCGCCGCTCCTGCGGTCCTTCAGCTCCAGCACGCCCTCGGCGGAGCGGCGGCCCGCGACCAGGATCTGGGGTACGCCGATGAGTTCGGCGTCGGTGAACTTCACGCCCGGGGAGACGCCCGCACGGTCGTCGACCAGGACGCGCAGGCCCGCGGCGGCCAGCTTCCCGGAGACCTCGAGGGCGAGCTCGGTCTGCAGGGCCTTGCCCGCGGCGACCACGTGCACGTCGGCCGGGGCGACCTCCTTGGGCCACACCAGGCCCTGCTCGTCGGCGTGCTGCTCGGCGAGGGCGGCGACGGCGCGGGAGACGCCGATGCCGTAGGAGCCCATGGTGACGCGGACCGGCTTGCCGTTCTGGCCGAGGACGTCGAGCTTGAGGGCGTCGGCGTACTTGCGGCCGAGCTGGAAGATGTGACCGATCTCGATGGCGCGGTCGAGCTTCAGCCCGGTGCCGCAGTCGGGGCACGGGTCGCCCTCCTGCACCACCACGACGTCCACGTAGGCGTCGACCTCGAAGTCACGGCCGGCGACCACGTTCCTGGCGTGGGTGTGCTCCTTGTTGGCGCCCGTGATCCAGGCGGTGCCCGGCGCCACGCGGGGGTCGGCGATGTAGCGGACCTTCTCGCCCAGTCCCTGCGGGCCGACGTAGCCGCGGACCAGGTCGGGGCGGCCCGTGAAGTCCTCGGCGGTGACCAGTTCGACGGCGGCCGGGGCGAAGTGCGCCTCGACCTTGTCCATGTCGACCTCGCGGTCACCGGGCACGCCGACCGCGACGATCTCGCCGTCGACCTTGACGAGGAGGTTCTTTAGGGTGGCGGAGGCCGGGACACCGAGGGAGGCGGCGAGGGTCTCGATGGTCGGGGTGTCCGGGGTCGGGATCTCCTCGGCGGCGGGGACGCCGGTGGCGTCCTGCTCCTGGAGCCCATAGGTGATCGCCTCGGTGTTGGCGGCGAAGTCGCAGTTCGGGCAGTCCGCGAAGGTGTCCTCGCCGGCTTCGGCCGGGGCGAGGAACTCCTCGGACTTGGAGCCGCCCATCGCGCCGGCGGTGGCGGCGCAGATGCGGTAGTCGAGGCCGAGGCGCTCGAAGATCCGCTGATAGGCCTGGCGGTGCAGGGCGTAGGAGTGGGCGAGGCCCTCGTCCTCGGTGTCGAAGGAGTACGAGTCCTTCATCAGGAACTCGCGGCCGCGCAGGATGCCCGCGCGGGGCCGGGCCTCGTCGCGGAACTTGGTCTGGATCTGGTAGAGGATGACCGGCAGGTCCTTGTAGGAGGACGCCTGGTCCTTCACCAGCAGGGTGAAGATCTCCTCGTGGGTGGGGCCGAGGAGGTAGTCGCCGCCCTTGCGGTCCTTCAGGCGGAACAGCTCGGCGCCGTACTCGTCCCAGCGGCCGGTCGCCTCGTACGGCTCACGCGGCAGCAGGGCGGGGAGCAGTACCTCCTGGGCGCCGATGGCGTCCATCTCCTCGCGGACGATCCGCTCCACGTTCGCCAGGACCTTCTTGCCGAGAGGCAGCCAGGTCCAGATGCCGGCGGCGGTACGGCGGACGTAGCCGGCGCGGACCAGGAGCTTGTGGCTGAGCACCTCGGCGTCGGCCGGGTCGTCGCGCAGCGTTTTCGCCAGCAGCTGGGACATGCGCTGGACCGGTGCGTTCGCCATGGTTCTCGTACTCCTGCCGGGTGAAGGTGATGACCAGGAGGTTAGCCGGGGCGCCGCCGTGGCCGGAAATCCTTACTTCCGGCGCAGGGGCAGCGGGGCGCCCATGACGGCGTACGGCTTCGGGGCGCTGGGGAAGAGGACCTGGCGGGCGAGGTCCTGGTAGCCGAGGGTGTGGTAGAGGCCGCGGGCGGGGCTGTCGGTGTCGATGGCGGAGAGTATCGAGCGGGGTTCGGTGGCGCCGTCGGTGATCGTGGTGATCAGGGCGCGGCCGACACCGCGGTTCTGGTGGCTCGGGTGGACGTGCAGCTCGGTGATCACGAAGGAGTCGTCGAGCCAGTCGTCGTGGCCGCGGGCCCGCAGATACGGTTCCACGACGGTGGACCACCAGTGGGTGCGGTCGTTGGGCATGCCGTAGACGAATCCGACGAGCCGTCCGCCGGCGGTGGCGCCGAGTGCCCTCGCTCCCGGGTACTGCATGTGGCGCAGGACGATCTGGCGTCGCACGGCCACCTCGTCGGGGCCCAGTCCGAAGGCGACGGCCTGGACGGCCAGGGCCTCGTCCACGTGTGCCGGGAGGTCGAGTGGGCCGATCACTACGTCCATGCGGGGAGACTACAGGGGGGCGCCGCCGACGTGTGGGTCAGGAGGTGAGCACCGTGACCACCCGCTGGGTCATGTCCTCGTCCGTGGTGAGCGGCGTCGGCGTGTAGGAGAGCACGAAGCTCAGGTTCCGGTCGCGGGTGGCGAACACGCGGGTGCGGTAGCCGTAGGTCTCGCCGGTCTTCCCCCAGAACGTCACTCCGTTCACGGTGGCCTTCTGCAGCCCCATGCTGTACCGGGCGGGGCTGCCGTCCAGCATGCGCACGGTGTCGGGGGGCATGGTGAAGAGCTGCTCCGTCGCCTTCGGAGGCAGCAACTCGCCGGAGAGCAAAGCCTGTTGGAGGCGGCACAGGTCGTCGACGCTGGAGACCAGCTCGCCCTCGCCCCAGGAGCCGGACTGGTCGAAGACGGTGACGTCCCTCAGTGAGCCGTCGGTCATCCGCAGATAGCCGTGCACGTGCGGGCCGTGCAGCCGCGGGTCGTCGCCGGGTATCAGGGTGCGGTCCAGCCCCAGCGGGCGCAGGACGCGGGAGGCGATCGCCTCGCCGTAGGGGCGCCCGGTGAGCTCCTCCACCAGCAGGGCGAGCAGGACGTAGTTGATGCCCCGGTACTCCTGTGCGGTGCCCGGCCGGAACTTGAGCGGGCCGTGTGCCACGGTGTCGACCCACCGCTGTGGCGTCCACCGGTCGAACCGGTGCCGCAGCACGGCCTCCGGCGTGCTGAGGTCGGGCACGCCCTGGTGGTCGGGGAGCCCGCTGGTGTGGTTGAGCAGTTGCGCGACGGTGATCCGGGCGGAGTCCGGCGGGAGCAGCCGGGGCAGGTAGTGGCCGATCGGGGCGTCGAGCCGGAGGCGGTGCGCGGTCCACAGGTGGAGGACGACCGCCGCCACGAGCACCTTGGTGACACTGCCGGCGCGGAACCGGTCGGCCGGGCCCGGGGAGCGGCCGTCGGTCAGGTCGGCGGCTCCCGCGGCTGTGTACCAGTGGTCCGCCCCGCGGGAGACGCGTAGCTGCGCCGAGGTGGCGGGCGGGTGGGTGAGGTCGGAGACCGCGGCGTGCAGGGCCTGTGTGTCCAGCGGCGGCGGGCGGCGGTCCGCGCCGGTGGCCGCACGGGACACCGTGCCGCCGGACGCGACCAGGGCCGCGCCCGCCAGCGAGCCGCCGAGTAAGGAGCGTCGGGAGACGCGTCCGGAGATCCACTGTGAGGTCATGAGGATCATGCTGCCGACACCGTCCGGCCCGGCCATCCGGGATGCCCCTCAGGCGCCCCTGAGGCGGACCCTGACCGCTCCCGGTACGTCCCCCAAACCGCAAGGGCCGTCTCAGAACAGCACGCTCATGAAGGCGCCGACCTCCTGGAAGCCCACCCGCTCGTACGCCCGCCGCGCCGGGGTGTTGAAGTCGTTCACGTACAGGCTCACCACGGGGGCCACGTCCGCCAGCGCGTACCGCAGGACCGCCGCCATTCCGGGGGCGGCCAGTCCCCTGCCCCGGTATTCCGGGGCCACCCACACGCCCTGGATCTGGCACGCCTGGGAGGTCGCCGCGCCGATCTCCGCCTTGAAGACGACCTTGCCGTGTTCGTCGAGGCGGGCGAAGGAGCGGCCGGAGCCGACGAGTTCGGCGACGCGGGCCTGGTAGAGGAGGCCGCCGTCCCCGGCCAGCGGGGACACGCCGACCTCCTCGGTGAACATCGCGACGCACGCCGGCATGATCGCCTCCATCTCGTCCTTGCGGATCCGGCGCACGTAGGGGTCGGGGGCTATGTCGGCGGGCATGCGGTCGGTGACCATGAGGGGCTGGCGGGTGCGGACCTCCCGGGCGGGGCCCCAGTGCGGTTCCAGCAGCCGCCACAGCTCGGCGGTGGTCTGGGCGGGGCCGACGATGGAGGAGCAGCGGCGCCCGGCCCGTCGGGCGCGGTCGGCGAAGGCGCGCACGGCGCGCGGGGTGGCGCAGATCGGGACGAGGTTGGCTCCCGCGTAGCACAGGGACGTCAGCATGCCGTCCTCGTACCAGCCCCACATCTCCCCGCCGAGCCGCCAGGGGTCGAGGCCCGCGACCTGGACGCGGGAGGTCACGAAGGCGTTGGCGACCGGCTCGCGGTCGAGGACGGCGAGCGCGGCGTCCAGGTCGCTCGGTTCGAGCACCCGAGAGGTGGTCTGCGTCAACACGTGCGGGCCTCACCCTGAGGGTCTGCTGATCTCCGCACTGTACCTGCCGAAATTGTGCCGCGCCGCCCCGCGGGGGCAGCGCGGTGGGAGCCACGGGTCAGCCTTTGCTCCTGGGATGGCCGTAACCGACCTGTACCTCGTCGATGCGCAGCTGCTTGTAGTAGTTCGGCACGGTGGCCGCGGACCAGGTCGTGGGGACGTCGAGCCGGACGTAGCGGGTGCGCAGGCGGTCGCCGAGGTCCACGAAGCGGATTCCCCGGGCGCTTTCCAGCACTCCTGCCTCGATCTGCCGCCAGGTGGTTCCGTCGTCGCTCACGGAGACCGTGTAGTCCTTGATCCGCGCGGAGTCCTCCTTGCGGCCGAAGGACTCCCGGTTGTACGTCGGCGACCACTCGCGCTGGTTGATCCCCAGGAAGGCCACCTTGCGGGCCCGGCCGAGGTCAAGGGTGAACCCGGTCGGCAGGACGCCCTTGTTGTCGCTGTACGTGGTGAAGTCGCCGTCGCTGAGGGCGGGTTCGCTCGCCCTGACGGAGCGGGCCGGGTACACGCCCTCGCGGTGAGCGGCGGTGCGCACCTTGAACACGGTGTCGTACGGGTCCCAGTCGGCGATGCCCCGGATGGTGAGCGTTCCCCCGCGCTGGTCGAAGTGGAGCCGCTTGCCGGTGCGCAGGTCGGTGACGCGCTCGATCCGGTAGCCGTTGTCGCGGATGCGGACCTGGTCGCCGGTGGTCGGGCGGGTGGTGACGTGGACGTACTGGGTGGTGGCGGGGTGGGCGCGGCTGACGGTGACGTAGCCGTACGAGCCGTCGTTCCAGCTGCCCGGCTGCATGCCGCCGTACAGGAAGCCGCCCGCGTCGACGCCGTGCAGGGACTCCCAGACGGGTGGGAGGTAGTCCTTCAGCAGGTCGATGAACTTCTCCTGCTGCGGCGGGAAGCGGCCGTCGACCATGGCGGTGAAGTCCATGAGGGAACGGATGGAGTTGCCCGCGTTGGCGATGTACCGGTCCACGTTCAGCCCCGTCGACACCGGGCGGTCCTGGCCGTCGTACCACCAGCTGCCCGTGTCGGGCACCTTGTAGCAGGATTCGGTCAGGCGTGGCATGGGCGTCCAGATCGCCGACGGCTGGTCGTACGGCGGGGTCATGCCGACCTTCTGCTCATGGGACACCATGTCCATGATCGGAGTGTCCTCGTTGTTGTTGCTCAGCGTCATGTCCGGACGCAGTTGCCGGATCTGCTCGTAGAGCTGGTGCTGTTCCCAGTACTCGTTGTCGTTGTCGATCCAGAAGCCCGACAGCTTCGGGTAGTTGTGCATGACCTCGAAGAAGTTGTCGTAGCTGAACTCGCCGAAGCCCTGACGGGTGGTGAGGTCGACGTCGTGGCCCTTGTAGGCGGAGTAGGCGGCCGAGTCGAGGGTCTCGACGCCCTGTTCGTCGTGCCACTTGGGGTCGTCGGTCATGTAGAGGATGACCTTCAGGCCCTTCTTCGCCGCGGCGTCGACGAGTTCGCCGAGGATGTCGCGCTTGGTGGAGCAGGAGCCGGGGATGGCCGACGGCCAGGGGCGGGCGTAGCCGAGGCGGGAGTGGAAGGTGGCGAGCACGATGTAACTCGCGCGGATCTTGCGGGCCTCCTCGACCCAGTAGTCGGGGTTCCAGCCGCCGTCGGTGACGGCCTGTTCCCAGGAGGCGCAGTCGTAGTGCTTGGGCGCGGTGAACATGCCCCAGTGCAGGAAGAGACCGGCGGTGGCGTTGCGGAGCGCGGTCTGGCGGGGCGGGTAAGGGGGCGCCTGTGCTGTGTGGGCCGCCTGGGCCGAGGGGGCGGCGGCGAGCAGCAGGGCGAGGAGGGCGGTCCACAGGGCCAGCAGTCTGCGGCGTCTCATACGGTCACCTTGTCGTCCGATGTATAGCCGGTGCGGGTATTTCGCGTGGGACATGAGCGCAGGTGCGCCCCATAACGTCCCTCCACACATCGGAGCTGTCAAGGGAGCCGGAGACAACACTTACGCCCCGCCACCAAGGAGGTGACGGGGCGTGAGGGTGACGGGGTGTGAGAGCGGCCGGAGGGGTCAGCCGGCGACGGAGACCTCGGGCTCGCCGGAGGCCACGCCGTCCGCCTCCATCTTCTCGGCGAGCTTCATGGCCTCCTCGATGAGGGTCTCCACGATCTTCGACTCCGGGACGGTCTTGATGACCTCGCCCTTGACGAAGATCTGCCCCTTGCCGTTGCCGGAGGCCACACCGAGAT
>NZ_JBIATQ010000028.1:0-46582 GCF_042891955.1 Streptomyces sp. NPDC001843
GCACGACGGCGCAGCTCAAGCGGGTAGTGGGAAGGACGTGCCATAACTCGATCCTCTCAAACGATCGAGTCCCTACCGAACCCGGAACGGTTCACTCATCGACGTGGCGGTAGCGGTCCATGGACAGCGGCGAGGCGTGACCCAGCAGCTTTTGCACCACGTCCCGGTCCACTCCTTCACGTAGCCAGTGGGTGGCCGCGGAGTGGCGCAGCATGTGCGGGCGAGCCGGGTGCCCGGCGCGGCGGGCCAGACGGTCGAAGACGTTCTTGGCGTTCGGGTAGGTCATGGCCCGCCCCAGCGGGGGCCGGAAGAGGTTCACGAACACCATGCCTGTCTCGGCCGCGGCGGCCACCTGGTTCCGTTCGTGCTGGTAGTCGGTGTAGAAGGCGACGATGTCGGGGGTGACGGGGAGGCATCGGGAGTGTCTGGACTTGGCCAGGGCCCGGTTGGGGTTGTCGGTGCGGCGCCGCACATGAAGGTGCGGCCCCTGAACCGGGCAGCCCAGCGAGCGTGACGAGGCCAGGAAATGCAGATCCTCCTGACGCAGGCCCAGGGCCTCCCCGATCCGCAGGCCGGTCGCGGCGAGCAGCGCGATGAGGAAACGGTCCCGCGCCCGGGGCGTATCCGCGATCATGCGGCGGATCTGCTGCGGGGACAGGTCCTCGTATCCGGGCTCGCTGACCTGGAAACGAAAAGCCGACACCTGGACCTGACGCCACTGGCCACGCTCGCCGGCGTCGTAACCGGCCGGCAAGAACCGCAGGAACTTCGGCTCCGACAACAAACCGGCCGTCTGCGCGGGAACCCAGCCGTGGAGCGCGCCGAAACGCAGGAAGTCCGTGACCGCCGTCATCACCGCGTTCGCCGTACCCTGCGAACGGTAGCGGGGCGCCGCCGTGGTCGGAGAGCGGCGGCTGCGGGCCGGCAGCGGCGTGGTGACCAGCCACTGCTGCAGCCCGGACAGCGCCATGAAACCCGGACACGACCACTCGATACGGCGCTGGGTGCAGTAGTTCAGATAGAGGGCGAGACGGCCCGCGTAGACCCGTTCCGTGTTCGGCGAGCGGCCCTTGCTACGCAACCCCGCCAAAAACGCACACGCCTCGGCATGCAGGTCATAGGTACGTGCGTCGGCCACCACCCACCGCTCCACACCAGTCGACGGGGAGACCGAACGCTCAGCCACATATGCCTGCTCCACCCCCCAAACACAACCAAGCCCGCCCCCAGCCGGCGCCGCTTCCAGACATCTCCTACACGACCAGGTGGCAACCACACCGAACACACCACACAAGCCCGCGCACCTATGGATAATCCGTGCCCCTGCAGCCGACGTCTTGGCGCCGGTCCGCTACGCGTCGGCGCGGCCAGGGCAGGTCGGCGAGGACTGAAGGGACCACGGGCCACCACGCTCCCCGCTGCCGCTCAGCACCCGGCAATCTGTGGTGTCGCGTCATAATGCTGGCAGCACAGGGGGGCATATGGATCCGTCGTTTTCCAAGCAGTTCGACGTGCAGGCAGTCCTGGAGGACGGGAAGCGTCCTGTCCAGTTCGGGACGAACGTGCTGGCAGGTCTCATCGGGGGGATTGACAAGTTCCGGCGTGATCTCGAACAGCAGCGGCGGTCGAGAAGCCTGGGGCCTGCGATGCTCGGGGCCTTTTTGTGGGTGGACGATGCCGAGCTGCTGCAGCGCATCGCCGAGTTCCCCGCCGCGTGCGTGGTGGTGAGCAAGCAACCACGGGGCAAGTACCACGCAGAGCGGTTGCGGAAGGTCGCCGAGGCTGTGAAAGACGCGGCTGGCCTCCCAACCTGGGCTTTCTCCGAGCTAGAGGAGCTGCGCTTCCACCAGGACGGCAAGGCACCAGTGCTGGGCCCTGGCTCGCCGCAGGAACGCGTCCGGCTCCCGGCACTACGCACCCTGGGCTATCGCAAGGCCGGAAACCATCTCGTCCCGATACTCCACACCAAGATGCTGTTGCTAGGTGAGCTGTGGTGGCATGACGAGGACGCTCTGGGAGGCGTGGCAGATGTCACCGGCTTCACGCCGCACCGACTGTGGCTAGGCAGCGCCAACGGCACGGGGAGCTCCCGCCGCAGCTTGGAGTTCGGGCTGTGGCTGGATGATCCCGGCCTGCTGAAGGCCGCGCGACGGTTCCTGGTCGAGGTGCTGGCCCAGTCCGAAAACCTGGACCCCGACAGCAACGACCTGACACCTGACCTGGTGGTGCCGGATTACGACGATGAGGCCATGTGGGAGGCGATGGCCGCACTCGCCGACCATGACGCCGATGAACACGACAGCGGGGACGGCGCGTGAGCAGCGCAGGCGAAGTCGTGGCTGCCGGCTCTCCCCGGTTTACCCTGCACACCTTGGGCTGGCGGGCCTTCCAGGACCTGTGCGCGGCTGTCCTGCGGGAGGTATGGGGGCAGTCGGTGCAGGCATTCGCCGACTCCAACGACGGAGGCCGAGACGGCGCGTTCTACGGCACCTGGCAGCCGCCGACCGACCCCAGTGGCGTTCGAGACGTTCCGCCAGGGCCGTTCGTGCTGCAGTGCAAGCACACCAAGAAGGCCGACACCACGCTCGCCCCGTCGGAGCTGGAAGACGAATTCGACAAGGTCAGCGCCCTGGTGAAGCGCGGAGTGTGCGGAACGTACGTACTGCTGACAAACGCGCGGGTCACCGGCACCTCCGAGGAGGAGATCCGCCGTCGGCTGAGCGCATGCGGGGTCGCGCATCCGCTAATCCTGGACGGTCAGTGGCTGAGCGACATGATCGCCACGCACCGCAGGCTGCGAATGTTCGTCCCCCGCGTCTACGGGCTCGGTGATCTCTCGCAGATCCTCGACGAGCGTGCCTACGCCCAGGCCTCTGTACTCATGGCGTCCGCGCCCGAGCAGGTGGCCACGTTCGTCGTCACCGGCGCCTACCGCAAGGCCGCCCGCGCGCTGCGTGACCACGGCTTTGTGCTGCTGTTGGGCGACCCGGCCGTCGGCAAGTCCGTCATCGCGCTGATGCTGGCCATCAGCGCGGCTGATAACTGGGACTGCATGGCTGTCAAGGCCCGGACCTCCGAAGAACTCGTACAACGCTGGAATCCGCACGAGAAGGACCAGTTCTTCTGGCTCGACGACGCCTTCGGCGCTGTCCGCCACGAGGAACACCTCACCCACGCCTGGGCACGCGACCTGCCACACGTGATGAGCGCGGTCAAGAACGGCGCCCGAGTGGTATTGACCTCCCGCAGCTACATCTACAACGAAGCCCGCCCGCTGCTGAAGCCGTACTCCTACCCCCGGCTGCACGAACAGCAGGTCACCGTAGACGTCGCCGACCTCACCCGCGAAGAGCGGCAACAGATCCTGTACAACCACCTCTCCGCCGGCGACCAGCCCCAAGACGTACGCGCCCAGATGAAACCGCACCTGGAAGCAGCAGCGGACGCCGCCCCCTTCCGCCCCGAGGCCGCACGTCGTCTGGGGCTGCAGGCATTCACTTCCAAACTGCCCCTGACACGGCAGGGCATCACGGCATTCATGGCGCAGTCCCAGCAATTGCTCAGCGATGTCTACGACCAGCTGGACACCCACGCCCACGCGGCGCTCGCGCTCACGTACGCAACGGCCCGAGACGAGACGCTGCCCGGCCTGCCAAACCCGATCACCCTCGATGCCGGCGACCGCGACATCATCGAGCGAGCCGGCTCCACGCAGGCCGGCGTCAGCAAAGCCTTGACCGCACTCACCGGTACCTTCCTCCGCCTCAACACGTCATCCGACGGCCAGGGCTACTGGGCCTTCCACCACCCCACTCTGCGAGAAGGCTTCGCCGCCTGGCTGGCCACCCAGCCACACCTGCTGCCGGTCGTCCTCACCGGTATGACCGACCAGGCACTCCTGTCACGCACCGACTGTCTCGACCGCGACAGCGAGCAACGCCAAGGCACCCTCCTGCGTATCCCACCCTCGCTCTACAAGCAGGCAGCGCAACGTCTGGCCGCCCTGCGAGCCCGCCCCTACAACCGCCTCGCATCATGGCAACACCATCTGCCTCCGGAAGAAGCCGTCCTGTCATATGTGGTTTACCGCGGCTCCGACACGTTCCTGCGCGCCTATATGACTGCAGACCCGCAACTGAGCGAAACACTCGTCAAGTTCTACTCCCCCGCCCAGTACGACACCCGGACGACCGTACTCGCACGGCTCCACCAGGCCGGTCTACTGACAGAAGACATTCGGCAACGGGCCATTGAGCGCATGAAAGAGCTCGCCGTCTCCGGACCGGACGCTTCCTGGATTGAGGCCACGGACTGGCAGAAGAAGGTCTGGCACCTCCTCCTCACCGACGAGGAGCGTGAGCAGCTGTTCGAGCACGTGCGGCAAGAGCTCGTTCCAACACTTGTCGACGTGGTGGGTGAGTGGCTTGAGGACGCTACCGGAGACGATGACGACCCCATCGAGAGCGCCTTGTTCTGGTACTACCTGGCCTTCGACGAGCGGGGCGACGACGACGCAGCCGCAGAGTTCGACCATGCACGCGACTTCTATAACCACGAGCGTCGGTCTCGGCCACCCAGCAACGATGGCTGGGAGCCTGACGCTGCGGAAGATGACGGCGAGCAACAGGGCAGAAACCAGCCCTCCGGCTCGCAGCGCAGCCTCTTCGACGACATCGATCAGTGATCGACCAAGCCAGAGAGCAACGTCGGCGGTGTGGAGCCGCTACGCCCGCTGGAGCAGCGCAACAAACTTCCCTCACGCTTCTCCACCTATAGATAATCGACATCGTCGGCGAGCGGGGCGTGGAAGCCGTCTGCTTCGCCGACACCCGCGGCTCCCAGGTGGAGATCGTGCAGAACATCGGCCGCGCCCTGCGCCCGAACCCCGACGGCACGGCCAAGACCGCCAGGATCATCGTGCCCGTCTTCCTTAAGCCCGGCGAGGACCCGACCGACATGGTCGCTTCCGCCTCGTTCGCACCCCTGGTAGCCGTGCTCCAAGGACTCCGCAGTCACTCGGAACGCCTCGTCGAACAGCTCGCCAGCCGGGCGCTGACCAGTGGGCGACGGCAGGTGCACGTGAAGCGGGACGAGGACGGGCAGATCATCGGCACCACGGCCCAAGGAGAGAGTGGGCAGACCGGGGCCGAGAGCGCGGCGGAGTCGGCGCTGCTGCACTTCTCCACCCCCAGGGACGCAGCCACGATCGCGGCGTTCTTGCGCACCCGGGTGTACCGGCCCGAATCCCTGGTCTGGCTCGAGGGCTACCAGGCCCTGCTGCGCTGGCGGAAGGACAACCACATCACCGGCCTGTACGCAGTCCCGTACGACACCGAGACCGAGGCCGGTGCCACCAAAGCGTTCCCGCTGGGGCGGTGGGTCCACCAGCAGCGACGCGTGTACCGCGCGGGCGAACTCGATCCCCATCGCAAGATGCTGCTCGACGAGGCCGGGATGGTGTGGGAACCCGGCGACGAAGCCTGGGAGCAGAAGCTGGCGGTACTGCGGTCATACCGCCGCGCGCACGGTCACCTCGCCCCCAGGCGAGATGCCGTATGGGGCGACGCCGACAGTGAACTGGTCCCGGTCGGGGAACACATGGCCAACCTCCGCCGCAGCCACGGCCTCGGCAAGAACCCGCAGCGCGCCACAACCCGAGCCGCACAACTCGCCCAGATCGACCCGGACTGGAACTGCCCCTGGCCACTGGACTGGCAACGCCACTACAAAGTGCTCGCCGACCTCGCCACCGACGATCCCCACGACGTCCTGCCCGACATCGCCCCCGGCGTCCTCTACGAAGGCGATGACCTCGGCAAATGGCTCCAACGGCAACGCCGCAGCTGGGCGGAACTCTCCGAAGAACAGCAGCAACGGCTCGCACGGCTGGGGGTAACACCCACCGAACCGCCCGCCCCGGCCCCGACGACTAAGGGCGGAGGGAAAGGATCAGCCTTCCAACGCGGTCTGGCCGCCCTCACCCAGTACATCCAGCGGGAAGGCAGAACCGTCGTTGCACGGGCACACATTGAGGAACTGCCGGACGGTTCGGCGATCAAACTGGGTGAGTTTCTGAGTAACCAGAAAGCCAGGCGTGACCGGCTGGATGCGACACAGCGGGCCGCCCTCGCCGAGCTGGGCTACACCTGGGCTGCAGAACAGTCCGGGCGCAGCTGACGTTCGTCCGCTGTCGGGGCGTCCGCGACAGCGCCAGCGGGAGCCTGGACAGCATTCACGGATGGGCCGCGCGCACATTACCGGATGGGCCGATAAGCCGTTTGATTCTGTATGCGGGATGCTGGGTGGGACGGAGCGAGGGCACGGCGGGCCGGAGTCGAGTCGGTGGATGTGCTGTTCCGGGCTGCGGGCGGGGCGGCGGAGTGTTCGAGGTGGTCGTCGGTGTCCCGCTCCGGGCCGGTGCGGTGGGCGCGCTCGATGGCCTGACCCCAATAGGTTCCGGCGACCATGAGCGACGCACCGAGGGCAGACAGGACGGCAAGCCTTTCGCCGCCGAGGCCGATTCCCACCGCGACCGCCCAGACCGGTTCGGTGCCCAGCAGGAGGCTGGCCCGGCTGGCTGACGTCCGCTGCACCGCCCGTGTCTGCGCCAGGAAGGCGAAGAGGCTGCAGAACAGAGCCAGATAAGCGAGCTGAGCCCAGGTCATGGCATCGCTGTGCGCCAGCGTCTCCAGGTTGGACGCGGCGGGTGCCAGAAAGAGTGCGGAGCCGACGAGGGACTGGACGGCCGTGAGGTGCAGCGGGCGCAGGGTGCGGCCCACGGAGAGTCGACCGACGAGCGCGACGTGTCCGGCACGCACCGCTGCCGCGGCGAGCATCAGCAGGTCGCCGGTCCGCACGGTGTGTAGTCCGGTGCCGGACAGAAGGAACCCCACGGCCAGGACGCACAGACCGGCAGCCGCGAAGAACGTCAGAGGCAGCCTGCCGCTGCCACCCGTGCGGTCCAGCAGCGGCGTCAGCACGATGGTCAGGCTGATGATCAGGCCCGCGTTGGCGGCGCTGGTGTGTGCCACCCCGTACGTCTCCAGCACCAGGACCGCCGCCTGCGTGACGCCCAGCAGCGCCCCCACGCGGAGCTCGGGGCGGGTCCAGCGTCGGGACGCCCCACGGGAGGCGACCAGAGCAAGGCAGGCGATCGCCGAGATGGCATACCGGGCGAACAGCACCACGAGGACCGGAAGAACGGCGGTGGCCGTCTTCGCCGACAGGTAGCTGGAACCCCAGACGAGCGCAACGAGGAGAAGTATCAGGTCGGTACGGCGGGCATCACGCATGCGCCACACGCTGCCCGACCAGGAAACTGAAGCCCAGTGCCAACCTCTGAAACAACGCTGTAGCAGCCCTACACTATTGAGGTGGATGCACGACAATTGCGGATTCTGCGGGAACTGAGAGAGCTCGGCAGCGTCACCGCGGTCGCCGAAGCTCTGCTGGTGACGCCCTCGGCGGTCTCGCAGCAACTGCGGCTGCTGCAACGCTCGATCCCCGTGCCGCTGACCGAGCGCGCGGGACGCCGGGTGGTGCTCACCGAGGCCGGGCAGGCACTGGCCGACGCCGCGATCGAGGTGGAGACCGCCCTGGCACGAGCACGGAACGCCGTCACTGACTACGTCGAACAGCCCGACGGCGTCGTCTCGGTGGCCGCCTTCCACAGTGGAGCGGCCACGTTCTTCCCTCTTCTGCTGCGCGGCCTCACCGGCCCGGGCCGCCCCCGCCTGGCGCTCGCCGACGAGGACGTAGCCCAGAACCACTTCCCCCGCCTCACCCGCGACTACGACCTCGTGCTCGCCCACCGGCTCGACCACGCTCCGGCATGGCCGCGCACCGTGACCGCCACCACGCTGCTGCGCGAACCGCTCGACATCGCGGTACCCATCGACCACCCGTTGGCCGCACGGCGCCAGCTGTCCCCGCAGGACGTGGCCGATCAGCCCTGGATCACCGTGCACGACGGATTCCCGCTGCTGGCCACCATCGAGGCCATCGCCACTGCCGCGAACCGTCGGCCCGACATCGTCCACCGCGTCAACGAATTCTCCGTGGTCGCCGAGGTCGTGGCAGCCGGCGGCGGTTTGGCACTCATGCCGCGTTGGACGGCGAGTCCCCACCCCGCGGTCGTCCTCAAACCGCTCAGCGGTGTACACACCCACCGCCACATCGACGTACTGCACCGTCCCGAACGCATCGCCCGCAATGCCATCCGCACGGTTCTCGCCGAGCTGCACCGTGCCGCCGCAGTAATCCAGACCCGGGACGACGAGGTCCAGCCAGGTGCCGACGACCACGGTGACTGAATGCGGACACTGAGGAGCAATGCTCGGAACCTGTGGATCAGCCTCGGGTCGAACGCCAAGGGCGTACCTTCCCGAATGCCGGATCCTGGCCCGCAGTTACCACGGTGTCGGCGTCGCTGGCGCACCAGGGGCGCAGCTCCAGACCGCTGGGGAGGGCGAGCACGGGTTGTTCCTGCTTGGCCATGTGACCTGCAGGAACGACGGGCGGTATGGCTGAGGTGATCACCGCGGCATCGTGCCACAGCCCGACATCGGACAGAACTCGATATCCGATACCCGATCATCAACCCGGCAAACGTATGGGGTCAGAGCACTAGGACTGCTCCTCGCCCGCCGCGCCCCGCCGGCCGGCGAAGTCCTCCTCCGAACAGCGCCCAGATTGCCCCTCCGGCCACGGAAGCCAGGTGGTAGCGATTGCTGCCGCGAGTGACGACGCCGACGGCCTCGCCGACGGTCATGTCCCCACGCACGGCACGGATCTGTCGGATCACGTGGTGCGGTGGGATGTCATCGTCCCCGCGTGGACCCTGCCACGATCGATGTGGAGCTCAAGCCGGTTCGCTGTCATCAGATGGCCTCATTCAACGTCTCCCGCAAGCGGACAACTTCTCCGGACAGCCGGGTTAGCCATCGCCGGTCAACAGGCTACCGATGGTCAACTTCCCGGCTCGTGAGCAGCTCGTTGCCAGGGCCGCATCGCAAACAGCCCCTCACCCTCCGGTGAAGTAGGACGGCTGACGGACACTCATGCTCCGCGCAATTGACGTCAGCACAGCCGCGCTCACCGGCGGCGAGGTCGCCTGGATGTCCGCCACCGTGTCGCCAACCCGGATGTAGTAGGAGACGTACTGCGAGTTCCCCGAACGCCACACGCCCGGCGCGACGGCGGTACAGGCGGGGGCTGGGACGGGATAGACGGAGTTGATCGCGGCGCAGTGCGATGGTGGGGTGAACTGCGGCTGCACCGGCGCGACGATGACATGGATCTCGCGCTGCAGCTCCGCCATGGTGGTCGCCTGCCGGCCGTCGGGGGCGATACGGTAGAAGAAGGTGGGAGCGGTGAGGGTCTCGGTCCCAACACCTTCGATGTGGTAGCCGCTGGGGACCTGCGGTCCGAGCAGCGGGACCCGGCTCGCCGACAAGGCCGCATCCTGCCGGCTGTCGTTGACCTGCGAGACGGCCAACGTGTTCACCGGCACCACCAGCGCAAGCGCCACCACCGTCGCCACGCGCGGCAGCCAGGCGCGCAGAGACGCGGTGAACCACGCTGCGAGGGCGAAGGCGGCAGTCGGCAGCGCAAACTGGACCCAGCTGACGCCGCCCGGGAGCGCGGGGAGGGTGTCCACCGCCGTCAGATACCGCAGCAGATACCAGCTCAGACCGGCGCCGAGCAGCGCGGTGAGCCACGCCGGGCGCACCCCGAGCATCCGCAACACCGGCCACCCAACGATAAGCAGCACGAACGGGGTGGCGTCGCCCCACAGCACGACCACCCCGACGCAGCCCCAGCCGGGGGCGTTCCGGCAGGCGGAGGAAGAGACCAGCAGCCACTCCGCGAGGAACAGCGACACCATGAGGCCGAGCCCCACGCCGGCCGCGCGCAGCGTGCGCCCGCTCGGCCGCCGCGGCCCTGGTATTGGTTCAGCTGTCCCCGCGCTGCTCACTGCGCACCCCCGTGATCGTCTTCCGCGACGGGAGCACTCTGCCTCACCTCGCCTACCCTTGACTTGAGTACGCGTACTCAGGTGAAAGGCGCTCACTGGGATGTCCGGGTCCTGGGTCCGGCCAGAAGGGTCGGACGTAGCGCAGGCCTGTCCCAGGGGTGATGTTGAACAGAGCACACATGTGGAGCGGGTGGGCGCCGCTGGCTGATGCCTCTTCGAGAAGCCGATCTTCGCGGAGCTGTAGAGCAGTCGCGGGCAGGCCGCGCAGCACTAGCTGCATCCAGCCGACACTGACCGGTGCGTCGGGGTTGGCGATCTGCGAGCTGCTGAACAGGTAGGGGTTGCGGGTCTGTGGCCAGCACCTTCGCTGGTGCTGGAGGTAGTCACCGGCGGCCTGACAGGTGAAGGTGTCGAGCGGACGGTCGATGCCGTCGACCGCCACCCATCTGGGTCGGTCCAGCGGGCCTCCTGGGCGTGGATGGCACGGTGGCCGCGCAGATACGCGCTCCGTGCGGCCGCGACCTTGCCCGCGTATGCGGCGAGGGCCGCGTCCGCGCCGTAGGGGGCGCGACCCAGGCCTGGCGGCGGTCGGCCCGGCATGCCCGCACCGTGACGCCCCGGCTGCACACTGCGGACGGGCTACGTCATCAACTCGATGTGCGGATGCTCGGGCTCCGCCGGGCAGACGAACAGGTGCTGCCGGTAGCCGCTGCCTATCTGGACACCGGTCGCATTGTAGCCGCGATGGCCGGGGTACGGTCCAGCACCTGGGTGGGGGTGCGGAGACCAGCTGTTCCCGGCGTCGTCCCCTTCCTCGAACGTGGCGACGGTCATCAGGACCTCCATGCCGGTGCCGCACTCGGAGCAGGGCTGCGAGCTGGGGTCGGTGGAGTCCCAAGCGGGCCAGCCGCCGACCTTCCAGCCGGGTGCGTTGGACAGCACACAGTCGTAGTACGTGTCCGGGTCCATGTCTTCCTCTGCTGCCTGCGGCACACTCCACTGCTTGAGTTGCTCCCGCAGTTCCTCGCTCAGCTCCAGATGGTCGGGGTACTCGGTGATCTGCTCCGGTTCGAGCACGCACGGTTCCGGTAGATAGCCGTCGAACTGCACTGCGGGCGGCTCAGGGGGCGTGTCGAGAATGTCGGTGACGGCGGCTGCCGAACGCCAGAAGAGCAGGGTCCTGGGCATGATCGGATGATCGAAGGGGCACCACAGAACCTGCAGCAGGTCCTTGCCCTCCGGCGGGCTCAGATCGGGCACATCCCTTACGTACAGTTGCGCGACGGGCAGCATCGCTATGGGGCCGTCGTACGACTGGACCGCCAGCCTCACCGGATACGTCCGAGGGGGTCGGATCCGCTCGATAGTCTCCCGTTCCTCCGGAGTCAGGTCCCGGCCGTGTGAGGCGGCGAAGATCCGTCGTTCCAGCCGCAGATCCGCCGGGGACTGGGCTGGGTTGATGCCATCCACCACATGCGGTTCCTCGCAGTGCGGCCACGGCTCCTCGGCGGGCCACAGCAGCGGCCCGCCGATCGAGCTGTCGTGCCACGTCGGCGCCCCAGGGCGGGGGTGCAGGCGGGTCGCCGTGCGGGCCAGCGGAGCCAGTTGGGGAAAAACCGCAGCAACGTCGATCGGCCGTGGCGGAGTGACAGGAGTGACATTCACGGCCGCAATCTTGCCAATCGCCTCTGACAACGGCCCTCGCCGGCACATGGCCCGGGAGCAGGTCCACGATCGCCGCGTGGATGTCCGTCCACGCGCGCGGTTCGTCGCCACGTACCACCTGGACAGCGACGACCTTGGCGTCCATTCCGTCCGGGCCGCCGCCGGTCAGGAGATGGTCCATCACGGTCTCGATCGGCAGGCCGTGGCCGCGCAGGGGCGGCGAAGCGGCAAGCCGGCTGTTCGCGTGAGGCGGGGACTTCGGGGGCGTACGACACGAGGTCGGGCACCGGCCTGGCGGTGGGCCGGGGTGACGACGATGACCCGGCCCATCAGCCGTTGCACACCGCTGTCGAGGTCGCCGTCGAGGGCGATGCGGCGCTGAAGCTCGGAGCCGAGGCCGACCAAGGCGTCGTGGATGCTGGCGACGTTGCCGCGGTGGGTGACCGTCGTCAGGTCCTTCGCCCACAGGTGGGCGATACGGGTGTGGTCGAGGACCAGGGCGTGGGCGCCCTGGTGGAGGAACTGGGCGGTGAGGGTGCGCAGGATGGTCGTGCTGCCGCCGGTGCCGCTGCAGACCAGGATGTGCGAGGCGGCGTCGATGTCGACGGCGATGGCCCGGCCGTCGGTGCTTGGTGTGCTCAGTGGCTGGCCCTGCCCCGGCCCCGTCTGCGGACGGAGCGGGACGTCGATGGCTGTCCTTGGTGCTGTTCCGCCCGGCAGGTATCCAGTCCTAGCCTGCTGGCGAGGGTGTCTGGGTGCTCTGAGCCGAGGACGCGGCGGCGCTGCGTCAGGACGCGCTCATACCTGTCCGCCGCTGCGGCGTGATCGCCCGCGCTGTGCAGTGCGTCGGCCATGCGATGGCCGGATCGAGGCAACGGTGACGGTGCCGTGGAAGACGTAGGCACGCTTGTCGAATCTCGTGGCCACGGACCTGGAGTTCTTCAGGGCGTTGATCGTTCGCTCAACTTCGTTCCTGCGCTTGTAAATCGTCTTGTCGAAGCTGGCAGGCCGACCACCCCTGCTGCCTTTGCGTTGGCGGTTGGCCCGCTGGTTCTTCGGTTCGGGGATCGTGTGCTTGATCTGGCGTCTGCGCAGGTAGCGGCGGTTACGGCGGGACGAATACGCTTTGTCGCCGCCGAGATGGTCAGGCCGAGTCCGGGGACGTCCACCGTCCAGGCGGGCGACACGGACACGCTCCATGACTGGGATCAGCTGTGGGGCGTCGCCCCACTGGCCCGGGGTGATCAACAGGGCCAGTGGACGGCATCCGCCCTCACCGGCGAGGTGGGTTTTGCAGGTCAGGCCGCCCCGGGAGCGTCCCAGCCCCTCGTCGGGGCGGTGCTGCCGGGGCGTGCGTCTTTTCCCGGCAGCCGTGGAGGCTTCTTGGGTGCCCCGGCGGCGTGTTGGTGGGCCCTGCAGGAGGTGGAGTCCACGCTCACCATCGACCAGTCGATCCGGCCTTCCGCATCGGCGTCGGCGAGGACAGCCGCGAAAAGCCGGTCCCATGTGCCATCCGCTGACCAGCGCCGATGACGCTCGTACACGGTCTTCCACTTGCCGAAACGTGCAGGTAGATCCCGCCACGGCACCCCGGTCCGGTTCCGATAGAGGATCCCGTTGATGATCCTGCGATGACTCTCCCAACGACCCCCGCGCTGGCCACGCTTCGGTAGATGCGGCTTCAGCCGGGCCCATTCTTCACTTGTGAGATCTCCCCGCCCCATGAGCATGCCAACGAACCACAACCGAGACAGTCACAAGATCCGTAGGACAGGCCTTAACCAGATCGCTGGGCGCTTGGGCCGAGGTCGCGTCCGTCCAGAACTTCAATGTCGGTGATAGTGGTCCGGGAGGGATCCAAGCTCAGCCAGATGACGTCCATGCCATCGCGTTCGAGTTGGATTATCGAGGAACCCGACGAACCGGGCGGCGCGGTCAGCAGGTTGATGCAAGTTGCGGTACAGGTGCACGGGCCGTAGTAGGGCAGGTCAGCGACCACCTCGGCCAGCGGTTCACCCTCAACACGCAGCAGTTCAGCGATCTCGGTAGCAAGTGCCGGGAACGCATCCGCCAGCCGTGGGTACAGCCCATCTGTCACCACGGCACCGTACATGTGACAGACCATGAGAAGCACCCGACGTTAAAGAACAAGCTCAGCGACTCCGTCGACGCCATCACGCGCAGCCAGGCCCGTGCCGTCGTGCTGCAGGCCGAGGGACCCGACTTCAGTTACGGTGGCGACTTCCGGCCCTGGCTCGACACCGACCGCACCAGCCTGCGAGCCGACTTCGACCAGGTCATGGCCGTGGTCAACCGGTTCGAACAGCTCCCGATCCCGGTCGTGGCCGGGGTCCAGGGGCTGTGTTTCCGCTGGGCCTGCGCTTCCCGATGCTCTTCACAGCGGCCTAGTGCCGTGACCACGAACGTTCACGGTGTCGGCGGCCATGCCGTCGGCCTGCAGGTGTGGCGGTGGGAGTTCAGCTGACCTCGTTGCGTACGGCGGTGTCGAGGTCGGTGGCGGTCAGGCGGAAGGTGTCGGCGGTCTCCGTCGCGTCCATGTGGAACGGCGCGTACCACTGGTAGTCCATCTCGGCCATCTCGCGGGCGATCGGCACGATCAGCCCGGCCGTACGCGTCACGGAGCGCGGTATCTGGATTAGTTTGGCCGGTGGCCGGCCCGCCGCGACGGCGTAGCGCCGCGCCAGCTCGCGAATGGTGACGGCCGGCGCGGACGGCACGTGCCAGGGTCGGCCCCACGCGCGTTCTTCCGAGGCCAGCGTGATGAGGGCCTGTGCCATGTCGCCGTTGAAGGTGAAGGTGTGCGGCATGTCCAGGTGGCCGGTGATCCAGGCCGCTTTTCCCTTCTGCAGGGCCGACTTGATGAGCAGGGAGTAGATGCCGTTGGCGTCCTTGCCGATGTAGTCGGAGCCGCGGACCTCGACGGTGCGGATCCCCCCGGCGAGGGCCTGTTCCCACATGCGTCTGCGCAGACGGCCCTTGTGCCCGGTGGCGGCCATGGGGGTGTGTTCGTTCATCCGGCCGCCGGGCTGCGGACCGTAGGCGTAAAGGCTGCCGGTCAGCGCGAGGACGGCGTCGTTCGCCTTGGCGGCGGTGATGGCCGCCGTCTGCAGGGGCGGCAACAGGCGCTCCCACACCGTGTATGAGGGTGGATTGGCGCAGTGGTAGATCACTTCCGCGCCGCGGGACAGCTCGGTCAGGCGGGAGGGGTCGGACGCGTCCGCGGCGACCCGGTCGACCAGCGGGTGCTCGGGGCCGGAGCCGCTGCGGGTGACGATCCGGACGCTCTCGCCGCGCTCGGCGAGCAGACGAGCGACGTTGGTACCGATGGAACCGGCACCGATGATGACGTGCTTGGCCATGGCGGTTTCTCCTTCTCCGGGGTATCGGTCAGTCGTCCACGCCGGAGCCGGTGTAGGTGGGCACGTCTGCGAGCATGCCGGCGATCTGCGGGTTGAGCTCGTTGCGGCGCCGGTGCAGTTCCTGGATCTTGGTGTTCAGGTCAGGGTCGTCGTCGTCACTGACGTCGAAGATCTCCAGCCGTTCGACCAGGTGCAGCCCGAGGTGGTCGGTCTGGTAGGTGGTCGGGTGCGTCAGGTAGGCGAAGAGACCGTCGAGATGTTCGACGACGAACACCGCGCCGTACGTGTAGTCGCCGCCGTGGTCGCGGCCGACGACGAAGGACTTGATGGCGGGATTCGACCGGCCCTGATTGCGCCAGCTCTCCAGCACCCCTTCGATCTGCTCAGGCGTCGCAGTGGCCTTCATCGTGACTCTGTTGATGTGGTAAATCATGACTTACTACTCGTTCCTAACGTCGTTATAATTCCTAACGGCGTTAACTATGACGCGCGGTGCCGGCGCGGTCAAGGCGGTGACTAGTGTTCGAGGACACCATCGAAGCGAAGTGACGGACCATGCCGACCAGCACGAGACGGGCCCGTGAACGGGCGAACACCCGGGAGCGGATCATCGAGGCCGCGCTGCACGTCCTCGAGACCGAGGGCATCGCGGCCCTGACGATCCGGCGCATCGCCACCGATGTCGAATATTCCGCGCCCGTCGTCTACCAGCACTTCGCCAACAAGGACGCGCTCGTACTGGAGTTGGTCGCGCACGGTCACCGCCTGATGCTGAGCGAGTTCCGCCAAGCCGCGCAGGAGCCCGATACGGACCGGCGCATGACGCGCATTGCGTCGCAGTACGTCCGGTTCGCCGGCGAGCACCCCCACCTCTTCCAGGTCATGAACGACCCGATGGTCGACGCGGACGAACGCCGGCGCGTCGCGGAACCGGTCATCGACGTCCTCAAGGAGCTGCTCATCTCCTGGTCGGCTGCACACGACGTGGTCCTGGCCGATTTCGACCAGGCGTGTGAGATCCTCTGGGGCACGCTGTACGGCATCGCGTCGCTCAGTTACCTCGGCAGCGTCGGCAACGATCGCGCCCGCTACCTCGCCGAACAGGCGCTTCGCACGATCCTCCTCGGCTGGCGAACCGAGACGCCGGCGAACGGTCGACCGGCGAGCAGCTAGGTGCTCTGACCGCTGTGGTTCGCCGGGTTTAGAGGGAGGACCGGACTGTTCGTCGAGATTGTCTTCGTGGGGCTGCCGATCGATCGTGACGACGTCGAGGAGGCTCTGGAGACGGCGTCCGAGCTCGACGGCGAGGTCACCGGCGCGGGCAGCGGCATGGGGCGTTGCCATCTTGACCTTGAAATCGCGGAGAGCCGGACACGACCGCGGCCCTGGAGCGGCTCCGGGCGGTGCTGTCCGAACTGGAGTCGCGGACTGCGCGACGTTGAACGTCAGCGAATGATCAAGCCGCCATCCTCGCTCGTCCGCCCCATCGGATGCCCTTCTCACTGCGGCTGCGGGCGCGCTCTCGACGCTGGGCGGCAAGGACGTCGGGGTGGCGGGCGTTGGCGTTGCGCCAGCGGAGATAGGCGTGGAGGGCCCGGGTCTGTGTGGTGTGGTTGCGGTGGTTGGAGTTGGCGATCGTGAACTGTCGCAACGGCCCGAAGTGGGCCTCGATCGGGTTGGCCCAGGACGCGTAGGTCGGCGTGAAGCACAGCTCGACCCTGTTCTTCTTCGCCCAGCGGCGGATGGTGTCGCCCTTGTGGGCGGACAAGTTGTCCAGGATGACGTAGATCGGGGCACCGTCCGGGCGAGCGGCCCGGATCGACCTGAGCGCGGCCAGGGTGTTCGCGGCGCCCTTCTTGCGACGGTTGACGCCCCACAGGGTGTCGTCGCCGATCGAGTAGCAGCCGTGGAAGTACCGCACTCCGTGAGTGCGGTGGTACGTCGCGGGATGGCGCTCGGGGTGACCAGCAGCAGCCCAGCACGCGCCGGCGGCGGGCCGGATACCAAGCGGGCCGAACTCGTCGAACGCGAACACCCGGTCAGGGAAGCGTTCCAGCACGTGCTCGATGCGGTCGAGCTTGGCGTCGCGCTCGGGGTCCGGTGACTCCTTCCAGGTCTTGGTGCGCTGGAAGGTGATGCCGCGGCGGGCGAGCAGGCACCGTAATGCCTCGCGGCCGATCCGGATCACGCGGCCGTGCACTTTCCGCAGGTAGGTGGCGAGTTTGCGGATGGACCAGCGGGTGAAGGGCTGGCCGAGCTTGGTGGGGCGGGTGGTGGCCGTCTGAACGACGAAGTCCTCGTCGTCAGGACTGAGCAGGCGGGGACGGCCTCCCGCCCACTGAGGGTCCAGGCAGGCCAGGCCGATCTCGTTGAACCGGTGGATCACGTCCCGGACGGTGTCCTCGTCGGCTTGCACCAGCTTCGCGGTCACCGGCACCCGGTTCCCGCCGGCCGAGGCCAGCAGCATCATCGCCCGCCGGAACCGCACCGAACTGGTGCTGCCCCGGCGCACGATCTGCTGCAGTTTCTGCCCCTCCTGATCGGTCAACCTGCGCACACGGACAGGCTCTGCCACCACACCCCCAGCGGTCGGGACGGACGTCAGTGCACATCCAACCGCCACGACCACCAACCCGGCGAACCTACGCGGTCAGAGCACTAGACGAGCGAGCAGATTCCCATCGGATGGCCTCTTGGACTGGTCCCCGCGCAAAAACGCGACATGCCACTTCAGGAGGCCGCCGAGACCGGGAGCATCTCCGCGCTCTACGAGGCGTACCGGTCGGTCCCCTGCTGGATCGCAGTGGTGACCGGCTTGTCGTCGGCCATGTCATCCCGCACCTCCGCACTCGTTGAGAACCCGACCAGGCTCCCTCGCGATCAATCGATCGGCTCGCCCTACAACCGGGCCGGCTGGAGGAGGACCCGGAAAACCGTGCACCTCACTGCATCCACCACACCACCGGAGCGTGCGGCTGGACGCACCACAAGAAGCCCGTCAACAAGTACGAGACCGCGAAGTGCAAGAACGCTACCCAGTCCTACTCGCGGCACTCGCAGCGCATCTGCTCCCACCACCACGGCGTCCGCTACTGGTTCAACTAACGCACTGCCGCGGTGGCCTCGCGCACCACGAGGCACCCTCAGCGGGCGGCGGCGTGACGCGGCTGTCGCGGCGTCCTTGAACAGCGTGACTCCATGACGCCGGACCCCGGGGATGGCTGAACTCCCCGGGACCCGTGGTGCGTCCGGTCCAGGTGAGATCTCCCCGGCCACCGTGGACGTGCTCCATGCTGCGGCTTCGGCGTCGGTCAGGAGGAGCACCTGCGTCTGGGGGCGGTGAGGCCTTGCACGAGGTGGAGTCGGCCGGGGTGCGTGCTGCCGTTCGGGACGGTGATGGGGACTTTTGAATCTGGCTCTGTCCGCAGTTCGGTGAGCCCGGTTCAGAAGGACCGGTATATCCCCTCGGGATCATCGTGAGCCCATGCGGCGTACTCCTCGAAGCCCAGGTTGCCGATGCTCAGGTTTGCGTGGACGTCGTGGACCCCTGCGGGGACGGTGCGGAACTCACGGCCGAACTCGGTCAGCTGCTCGTAGTCCTCGTCGTCCACGCACTCCTCCCGCGTCAGTGTGGTGACCGCCAGCAACGCATGGCTCTCGGCCTGCATGGTTGTCCGGTCGGCGAGGAAGACAACGGCCAGGTTCTCGTCGGCGCAGACCGCATTCAGCGCCTCGTCAACTGTCGCTCCTGCCCAGGCCGGGTCGTCTATGAAGTGGACGTGTGCCTCGTACTGTCTGTCCCCCCAGGACTCCATCAGCGCCGCCGTCACGTTCTGCCACACCTGGTCGTCGTGGTAGTCGGTCCTGACGACCAGGACGTCGAACTCATCACGGCCGGTGACGGCGGGCAACACTCTCATGGATCCTTCTCCTCGGTGACGATCGGTGAGCCGTGCCCGACTGTCTCACAGGCCGTTTTCGAGGCTCTGCCCGCCGTCCGTGAAAGCGCAGGCCATCGACGGGAAGACACTATCTGTCCGTCGTGTCCGTACCGTCGCGATCAATGCGCTCGGGGACGTAGGGGGACATTGGCCGGCTGTCTTGCGATGATCGATGGTTCGGCCGATTTACGCCTGGAACTCAGTGAGGTCGATGGCGTGAACGCGCAGAAGGTAGCCGTACACCGGGTGCACCGTCTCCCGCTCGGGCACCATGCCGAGCTTGCGGATGACGTTCTCGGAGGCGTTGTCCCCCACCCGGTTGATGCTGATGACGCGGTCCAGGCCGCGGTCCTGAAGCGCGAACTCCAGCGTGGCGTGCGCGGCTTCGGACGCGTACCCCTGGTCCCAGAACTGTGAACCCAGCCGCCAGCTGATCGCCACGGCGGGCATCACCTCCGGCAGGAACTCGGGCACGGACAGTCCCGTGAAGCCGATCAGTTCGCCCGAGGCCAGCAGCTCGACGGCGAAGAGCCCGAAGCCCTCCTCGTCCCACTCCTCCTCCCATCGCTCGATGGCCTCGGCCGTGTGGTCCAGGTCGCGCACCGAGCCGTCGTCGATCCAGCGCATCACCCGTGGGTCCGCGTTGATGTCCGCCATCGGCACGAGGTCGTCGTCGTGCCAGCTACGGAGGAGGAGACGGGGTGTGCGGATCTCTGTCATGCGCCCATCCTGCCCAAGGCAAACGCCTCATCGGTAATCCGACGCCCGCCCGCGCTGCCACTCCGGAAACACAAGACGTCAAACAGCCTGCACCCGCACCGTCACAGGGGAAACATCGGGCTGAGGGCTGTGCAGACGACGTGCCGTTTCGGCAGCACGATCGAGAGGTGAGACCGATTCAGCGGCAGCCTGCCGCAGCACCAACATCATTCACGAAAACTGCGGACAGAGCCAAAAATCGGGAATCCCCGTCACGGGGGCCGATCTGCGGGGCGAGCCGGTTCCAGGTGCGGGTAGGAACCCGCCGCAGGGCCACGGTGGCGAACTGCTCGTCTCCCAGCGGACCGAGGGCGCTGGCGGCGGGGTGGCCGTCGAAGAGGACGTGGAAGGCGTCGACGGCCGGGGACGTCTTCGGGTCGCCCTTCTCCCGAACCGTGTCCCAGTGGCGAACCAGCTGCCGCAACTCCTGCAGCTGCGCGGGGCCGGCCTGCGCGGTGAGAGCTGCGGGGTTCGGGCCGTCGGCGGCCTTCTTGCCGGTGGTGGCCCACTCGCGGGCTTCGGTCTCGGTGAAGAAGAGCACCTGGGTCTCGCGGGCGGAGCCGCGATGACGACCTGGGCGCGGCCGTGGTGCTTGGTGGACTTCGGCGCCGGATGGACCTCGGGGGCGAGCATGCGCCAGGCGTTCACGTTGTGGCGGGCGAGGATGCGGGTGGCGAACTGCTCGCGGACCTCCAGGCCTCCCAGGGCGCGGGCGGTGGCGGACTGGGCGACCAGGAGGACGTGCATGCGCAGTTGGCGGCCCATGTAGAGGATCTCGTTGAGGGCGTCGACGGCCGGGGAGACCTTCGGGTCGCCGGACTCGCGGATCTTCTCCCAGTAGCGGGCCAGCTGCTTCATGGTGGCGTTGATCTCTTCGAGGAGGATCAGCACCCTGGGGCCGATGGCTTTCGGGTCGGCGTCGATGCCGAGTTCGCCGGCGATCCGGGTACGCAGCCGGCCTAAAGGGTGTTGCAGAAGGCCTGGTGGCGGGCATTTTGCCTGTATGGGTGGGGTGTTGAGGGCTGAGCCGGTGTGAGTGGAGACCTTTACCGGGTTGCGGATGGGGCGGTTCGAGAAGCTGCTGCGGGTGGTGCGGGAGCGGGGTGGAAACGGCCCCGGCGGGGGCCGGCCGTGGTGTCTTCCGCTGGACGAGCGGGTGCTGCGGGTGGCCGTGTACTACCGCACGAACCTCACCATGCGGCAGCTCGCCCCGCTCTTCGGCTGCTCAACCGCCACCGTCTGCCGTGTCATCCAGCGCCTGCGACCGCTGCATGCGCTGGAGCCGGCACCCAGGCCGGTGCCGGGCGCCGACCGGTTTTGGATCGTGGACGGCACCCTGCTCCCGGTCCGTGACCGGCAGGTCGCAGCCTCCTCACGCAACTACCGGTTCTCGGCGAATGTGCAGGTCATCATCGACGCCGACACCCGCCTGGTGGTGGCCTCGGCCCGGCCGGCGCCCGGCAACAAGGCAGACGCACACGTCTGGCGCGCCTCGGACCTGCCGGCCGTGGCGGCGGGCACGACCGTGATCGCGGACGGCGCCTGCCTGGGCACCGGGCTGATCGTCCCGCACCGCAGACGACCCGGACGTCCCCTCCTGCGCGGCCAGGAGGAAGACAACGCCGAACACCGGCGCGTGCGAGCCCGCGTCGAGCACACCTTCGCCCGGATGAAGAACTGAAAGATCCTCCGTGACTGCCGCCAAAGGGGCGACGGCCTCCACCACGCCGTCCAGGCCGTCACCACCATGCACAACTTCGCCTGCGTGACCCCGTCGGCGGCCTGGCCCGCGAGGCGTTCTCGCCCAGCCTCATGTCCGGCCGCCGGCGTCCTGCACACGCTCCTGCGCATGCATCCCGCGGCGGATCTGCCCGATCCCCTCCAACTGACCTGAACCCGGAACAGCGGGCGGGGACCGTGACTACGTGTGGCAGCTCCACAGCAGACCCAGCACCAAGTCCCTCACCCGGCGCCGGGGCTCATCGCGCGCGCTTGCTCAACCGGTGACGTCCCGTGGTCTACGTCGTACGGCTCGACCGGGTCCAGGGGCGGTTGGGCGGCGTGTACCAGCAACGGGTGGCACAGGTAGACATCGCCGGGCCGGCCGGTGGCGAAGGCGATCGAGCAGTGCTCGGTCGCCGGTATGGCCCGCGTCGAGATCTCCACCATCGTGAGGCCGTACTCGCCGTAGGGTGCCAGCAGGGGTGCCACGTCGAGGTGCGAGCCAACCCGGATGCGGGTGGGCGCGTCGTTCTCGTCGGTCTCGGAGAAGAGGAAGGGCATGAGCAGGGCCCGTCCCTTGGATGCCACGTTGACGCGGTAGCTGAAGTAGTCGCCCGGGTCGGCGTCGCCTTGGAAGCTCGCGTCGAGGTGCCATCCATCGTCGCCGGGTGGCGCGGCGCTGGGGAACCGGATCGGGAATGTTCCAAGGCCGCCGCGCGGCGCCCACCGGCCCGGCCCAACCGACTCCTGGCACGACCTGGCCAGAAGCCGGTCATCGTCTGTCACTTCCTGTCCGCGTGGGCATCGGCGGGCACGCCCGGCATGGTTTGCCGATACCGTCGCATGGCGTCGGCATACGGAGCGCAGGGGGGCGCCATGACTGATGTGCCAGGGACTGACCCGCTGGAGGCGCTCGTCACGAGAACCGCACAGGCCGTCGAAGCCCTGCCACCGGAGGAACGAATCCCCTGGGTCTTCGCACGGTGCTGGATTCACGCCTGCCGTTACGAATCCCTCAGCCGGGACGCTGACATCGACCAGGCGCTCGCGGACTTCCAAGCCCTGCCGTTCGAGCTGCCCGGCCGGGCGAAGCTGGCGGCGGTCCTCGCCGCCGCAATGCTGAAATCAGGCCGGCTGCTGGGTTCTCCCCGCCTGTCCTGGGCCGTGGCCCTGGCGGACGTCGCAGACACCGATCCCGCACCGCTGCAGGACTGGCCGGTGCTGTCCGCCGCCTTGCACGCGGCCGATCTCCTGAAGGCCGCGGAGGAGAGCCGCCGCGGCTTCGACTCCCGTGCGGCGGCACAAAAGCTGGAGGAATTCGCCGGTGTCGTCGGGGATGCACAGCCGTACGCCGACCTGGTGAGAACCGCACAGCTCGCCGTACAGCATCTGCTGGTGCAGGAGAATCCCACCGCGGCCGAGGCCCGGCAGGTGACCGAACACATGCGGGAGTTCTCCGACCAGATGGCCGATCGACCCGCCTCCGTGCGCGATCGGGCCGAGATCATGCAGCTGATGCTGACCATGCACGCGATGAGCGTGCGCTCCGACTTCACCGGCCTCGAACGACGCCTCGACGAATTGCGGGACAGCGCACAGCGCTGTCCTCCCGGCGATCCGATGGGCGGGTGGCTGGAGCAGATGGCGGACTCGACCGCCGCTCTTCTGGCACTCCTTCGTCACGCGAGCCCGGGGCGGAACCAGACCGCGGGTACCGGCGGAGCAGCACTCACGGACGTACAGGCCCTCCTGCACAGGTTCCGGGAGACAGCCGCTCAGCCCGGACATGACGACCGGATGCGCGCGTTCCATCTGGCCCAGCTCGCCATGGCCGAACTCCTCGTGGACACACGTCAGTCGGTGGACGATGCCATCAGCCACCTGACCGAGGCGCTCGAACTCAGTCCGGCGCACGACCCACGCCGGCCCTTCTACCAGATCAGTGCCGGCACCGCCTATCTCCGGCTGGTCGAGCTCACGGGCGACCGTCAGTCCCTGAAGGCCGGCACCGACCTGCTGGAACAGGCCCGGGACGCCACCGCGTCGAGCATGCACATGCTGTGGACCTCCGTCACCATGCCGCTGGCGCACGCCTACCGGCTCTCCGGCCGTATGGAACTCGGTCGCTCGACCGCACTGCGCGGGCTGCGCGGACACGCCTGGAGCGTGCTGCTGGAGTCCACGGCGGACGAAATGCAGGCCATCGCACGGCACGCGGCCGGGGACGCCTTGTTCACCGCCCGGTGGTGTCTAGAGGACGACGCCGCGGAGGACGCGGCCGTCGCCCTCGACGCCGGTCGTGGTCTCATCCTCTACGCCGCGACCGAGACCCGCGACCTCACGGCGCGTCTGACAGCCACCGGGCACGCTGAGCTCGCAGCGGAATGGCAGCGGGCCCGGGCCGCCGCCCCGGCCGGCGAGGTCCCCATGGACCTGCGCCGTCGGGTGATGACGGCTCTGTCGGGTGTGCCGGTGCGGGATGACGGTGCACCGGTGGCCGACCTGGGCGAGGGCGCCTCTCGCCTGCTCGACCCGCCCGACGGACAGGAGACCCGGGCCGCCCTGCGGGCCCTCGGGGCCGACGCCCTCGTCTACCTCATGCCCGGCGACGAACTCGACGGCGCCGCCGTCGTGGTGCCCGTCGACGCTCCCGCGAGCTGGCTCCGGCTGCCCCGGCTGAACGACTCCGGCACGGCGGCGTTCGACGGCTTCCTCACCGACGCCGCCCGGGGAACGGCCGACGGAAACACCGACCGTCGCGGCAGCGCCCTGCGGGATGCCGTGGTCAGTGCGCCGCAGGTGCTAGACGGCATCTGCGAGTGGGCCTGGGACGCGGTGATCGGTCCGCTCTTCGAGCGTCTACTCCTGCCCGCGGGCCGCCCGGTGCGCTTGGTCCTCATCCCCTTACGGGAGCTGGCCCGGGTGCCCTGGCACGCGGCCCGCACCCGGGCGCCGAACGGCACCTGGCGGTACGCGATGGAGCGAGCCGTCTTCTCCTACGCGCCGTCCGCGCGGCTGCTGTGCGAGACGGCCGGGCGCCAACCCGTCCCGCTGACCGAAGGCGGACTCGTGGTGGGCGACCCGGACACGGCCGGCGCGGCGCGCGAACTGCCCGGGGCACGTCTGGAGGCCCTGGCGGTGAGGGACTGCTTCTACCCCGACGCCCGTTACATCGGCAGGATGCCCGGCGGCGAGCCCAGCCCGGAGGGGGCCGGGACCGCTGCGGAGGTGTTGCGCTGGTTCTCGGGTCCCGACGGCGGTTCCATGGTGCACCTGGCGTGCCACGGCATCGTCGAGGAGAGCACCGCGCCGGGTGAGAGCTCCTATCTGCTGCTCCATCGGGGCGAGCATCTGGCGGCCGAACGTGTTCTGGACGCACTGGTGCGGGGTCCGGGACGGGATGTCGCACTGGCGGTCCTCGCCGCGTGCAGCACCGGCCGGTCGGGACGGGGCCATGACGAGGCGTTCAGTCTGAGCACCACCCTGCTGGCGGGCCGGGTCCGGTCGGTGGTGAGTGCGACCTGGAGCGTGGAGGACGCCGCGACTTCCGTACTGATGTTCCTGTTCCACCACTACCTGCGGGCGGAGGGCATGCGCCCGGCCGACGCCCTGCACCACGCCCAGCTGTGCATGATCGGCCGCCGGGAAGAGCCTGCGACGATGCCCAGCCACCTGCGCGAACAGCTGCGCACACATCAGGAGTCGGATCTCGCCTCCTGGGCGGCGTTCGTACACATCGGATGGTGATGCGCCGTCCGGGCGGCCGCTCAGACGGCGGGGACATGGACGATCACCGGCAGGATGCCCGTGGTCCAGTCGCCCGCCCTGGGCCGCACCGGCTCGGCGTCCCGGTGGAGCGCGGCAAGGCCCAGCCGGTCGAGGACGCCCTGGTATCCGCCCGTGCCGGTACGGACGGCCGTCGCCTCCGGCTCGCCGAGCCGGCCGAGCACGAACCCGGCGGACGAGAAGGGTGTCTGCGCCACCAGGACCTTCAGCCAGTCGGTTCCGCTGGCACCGGGCGCCGGCGGCCGGCCGGGCGGCAGGCTCATGGTGATGGCCCTTCCCCAGGCCGCTGAGGCGGTGCGCCCGGGAGCGATCCAGTCGCCGGAGAACAGCTGGGGGTGGATGCGGAACCGGTCGGTCAGGTCGAGCAGGGCGCAGTACAGACGACGGTCCGTGGCATTGCGCAGCCGTACGAACACCTGGGGCGCCTCCCAGCCGGCCGGCCCCCGGTGGTAAGCGAGGTGTACGGCTCCGTCCGGACCCGGTCGCAGCGGTGGACGTGTGCCCAGGTCGACGGACTCGTCGCGAGCGGCGGCCACCACCTCCACGGAGACGGCGTTGGCCAGCGCGGAGACCGGGTTGTGCAGGCTCTTGACGCGGTGCCAGCGAGCCATGTGTTCCAGATCCGCGACCACGCGGGACGCTTCTTCCGCCGTGCCGCAGGGGGACTCCGGGGCGAGCGGGACGCCGTCGCTCGCACAGATCCACGCGGTCGCCGGACGGGGCACAAGGACCCGGAAATCGGGCAGTTGCTCCGTCTTGGCGGTGTCGACGGCACGTATGTGGGGTGACGGCAGTCCACCCGGTCCCGCGCTGCCGAGGGCAGTGCTGACCAACTGGGCGACCTGGGCGGCGTGCCTGCTGTCGTTCTGCAGTGCGACCGTGCCCGCGGGCAGTGGGACGCTCGTGAGGACCACGGGGTGCTGTCGGTCCGGATGTGGTGTCCAGCCGATCGGCTCGACCACACTGCGGTCGGTCAGCACCTGCGTCACCACGACCTCCTGCAAGGGGTCGGACCCGGGCCTGGCGAACCGGACAGGGTCTTCCGACGTGCTGGTCGGCACCCCGTGGCAGGCTCCCGCGTCGACCTCCCAACGACCGCGCAGTCGGCGCAGGGTCACCGGTGAGCCGTTCGCGCTGACCGGCCCGCCGAGGAACGGGCGGTCGACCACGGCGTCTGCGGCCGGGGACAGCACCGGTACCTGTCCTTGGGCGCTGTTCTCGACCCGGCAGCGGGCACCGGTCAGCAGTTGCCGGTAGGTGGCCCCGGGGCCAAGATCCCTCAGCTGTTCCAGCAGGGCCAGGCTGAACAGGCCGCGAGGTCCATCGTCGGTGGGGATCTCGACGGCGTACTGGTCGGAGTGGCAGGCTGCCAGCAGTACGTGCGGGTTGGTGTCGGAGCCGTCCGCCGTCGCCGTCCTGCCCGGCCGGGTGCGAAGCTCCTCCAGCAGGGCCGAGAGTGGTGGTGGCGTGGTCGAGGCCGGATGGTGGCGCACCCGCAGGGGCTGCTGACCGGACGGCGCGGCCAGGCACGGGGTGAGGGGCGCGCGAGTGCCGCTGTCGGCGTGGCAGCAGTCGAGCACGGCCACGAAGTGGGTTCCTCGCGCGGTGATCTCCTCGATGAGGACGGCCAGTTCCTTGTCGTACAGGTCGGGCGTGCCATCGTGCCTGCTGTCGGCGCACAGCAGGGTCTGCAGCATTCCGGTCGGCTCGAGGTGCGCGAGTTCCGGGGGCACGGGGGCTTGCGAGCCGTGGCCGCTGAACCAGAGGAGCGCGCTGTCCTCCGCGGTGGCCAGGCCCAGATGGTGTCGGAACCCGGCGATCACGGCCCGGCGGGTGGCCTCCGCGTCGGTCAGGCTGAGGATGCTGAGCTCCGCGTCCGGGCCCCGGCGGCGCAGTTGGTCCGCCACGGCCATGACGTCCGAGCGGCAGCCGTGCAGCGGCATGACCGGTGCCTGGTAGGCGTCGATCCCGACCAAGAGGGCGTAAAGGGTCACGCAAGCAACCTGCTTTCGGGTGTGGACGGGGCCTTCGCGGCAGCATCCGGGTACATGGCGGTTGTCGGAGGAAGGGGTACGGGACGGTCCGAGCGGCGCTCCGTCAGGCCGGGCGGTCGCCGGGCACGGCCGCCGCAGCTCGTTCGCCCGAGCCGGCGGTACCGGTCCAGGTATGACCGCGGACCGTGGCCAGGCCGTAAAGCACGTCGTCGTGGCTGACCGGGAGGAGCTCCTGGAAACGGCCGCGGCGCAGCGCGGCCAGCCGCGCTTCCCGGGCCACCATCGCGATGGCGGCTCCGGACATGCCGTCCGACCTGCTCGCGTACTCCGGGATGCGGTCCTCGACCGCACCCTGCGGCAGGTACAGCGCGAACAGGGCCTCCCGGCCCGCCGTATCGGGTAGGGGCACCTCGATGTGCAGGCCCAGCCTGCCGGGTCGCAGCAGTGCCGGATCGATGCGCTCGTGGTTGTTGGTGGCGCCGACGACGGTGACGTGCCCGAGATCCTCGAGCCCGTCGAGTTCCGCGAGGAGCTGGTTGACCACCCGGTTGGCCGCGCCGCCGTCACCGCTGCCGCTGGTGCGTCGCGGTGCCAGGGCGTCGACCTCGTCGAAGAAGAGAATGCTCGGGGCGAGGTGCCGGGCACGCTCGAACAGATCCCGCACCGCACGCTCCGACTCGCCGAACCACTGGTTGAGCAGCTCCGGACCCCTTACGGACAGAAAGCGGCGCTCGCACTCATGCGCCAGCGCTCGGGCCAGCAGCGTCTTGCCGGTGCCTGGCGGACCGTGGAAGAGCACCCCGCGCTCGACACGCACCCCTGCCTCGGCGAACAGCGCGGGGTCACGCAGCGGGAGGAGCAGGCGTTCCCGCAACTGGGTGACGGTGGCGTCGAGGCCGACGACATCGGCGAAGCCGGTTGTCGGCAGCTCGGGGATCACCCCGCCGATCGCGGACGGGGTGACCATGGTCAAGGCGGCCGTCCAGTCCGCTTCCTGGATGCGCAGGGCGGAGACCGGCTCCGGCAACCCGCCCGGGGACAGGGGTCCTTCCTCGCCCGCAGTGCGCAGGTCCTCCACGGCGTCGTCTCCGGGCGACGCGACGGCGGCCTCCTGCTCCAGCACGTCCAGCGGGAAGGCCCGGCGCAAGGCTACGCGCCCCGCCTCATGGCACAGGGCCGCCAGGTCGGATCCCACGAATCCGGACGTACGGGCCGCCAGCTCGCGCAGCAGCTCGCCCCGCGCCATCTCGTCGTCTATGGCCAGGGAGAGATCCCGGGTGTGGATCGCAAGGATCGCGCGGCGGCCCTCCTCCGAGGGCAGTGGCATGCGAATTCCCTGACCGAGTCGGCCCAGACGGCGAATCGCGGCATCCACGTCGTCGGGACGGCTGGTCGTAGCGATGATCACCGGCCGGTCCGGCCGGTCCAGCAGTTCGTGCAGCAGCCCCAGGAAGGAGCCACCCGGTACGGGGGTGTCGCGGGCCGGTGCCAGGTAGTCGATGTCCTCGATGACGACCAGTCGCGCCGGTTCACCCTCGGCGACCGGGCGCAGAGCCTCACGCAGCGCGGCCTCCGCCTCCTCCCGCTGCTGGGTGACCAGAGCCGGCCCGCGCAACATGACGGTCTCCACCCCGTCCTGGGCACAGCGCGCGCTGACCGCCCGGGTGAGTGTCGTCTTGCCGGTGCCCGGCGGACCGTGCAGCAGGATGCCTGCCGGGGCGTACACACCCAGGCGGCGCAGCGCTTCGGACCGTCTGAGCGGCACCTCGATCTCCCGGCGCAGCAGCGCCACCACATCGTCGATGCCGCCGAGGTCCTCATAGCCAGGCCACACCGCGCGCAGTGCGGGAGAACGCTGGACGCTGATCCTCAGCGAGGGATCGACGGCGGCTACGGGTACGTCGATGCCCTCGGCGAGGACCCGGTCCACGACGTACTCACCGCATCTGTCGCCGCCGTCGCCTGCCGCGCCCAGCGGGCGGTGGGAGAAACGCAGCCCCGGATAGAGGGGGTAGAGGCCGGCGGCGAGGAAGTCGCGCAGTTCGGCACCGGATGCCGTCGTGCCGCGCAGCAGGTTCAGCCGTACCTCGCCGGCGGGGGGAACGGTCCCGCGTTCCACCTCGACCCGGACCTCGGCCCCCTCGCCGCCGCGCAGCGCCGCGCGCTGCCAGCGGTCGAGCGCGATCTCGGCCGCCGTACCGAAACGGTCGGTGAAATCCCATGCGGCCCGGCAGTAGATGGCGGCGTCGGACGTGGCCACGCGCAGCAGGTCGCCGGCCCTTGAGTCCGGCACGTTGGTGTAGCAGTGGCCGTGGATCACCACGTCGTCCGCGAGAGCCCGGACCGTCACGATCGTGTTCACCGCTCCTCCTCGGCCGGTCCCGCGGCGGGCCTGGCCCGGACGGCACTGATCGATATGACCCCGGCGGAGCCGACGATGTCCCACAGACCGCGGAGCCCGGGGTCCACCACTCCGCTCAGCGCGTCGGCGAGCAGGACGCCCTCGTCGAGCATGAGTCCCTCGGACTCGTCGCGGACCCGGATGGGCCGGGGCGCGCACCGGTCTCCCCAGGCGCGGATCTGGCTGCTCTGCGCGAACGGGTCGGCGACAAGGGCGACGGCGGCCGCGTCCAGGCTGGTCCAGGTCGTGAGGGTGTGGCGGTCCTGGTCGGAGAGGAACACGCCCATGCGTGGATGGCTGTGCACCCAGCCGAGGACCGTGGTGCCGTGGTCACCTCGCTCGGTACGTCGTACATCACTGAGGGTCTCGTGCACTCCCTCGATCACCCCGGTGTCGAACGAGCAGCGGGTCGCGGTGGAGACTCGCTGGGGTGGGAAGACCGCTGCCGTGATCTCGACCGGTCCCGTGGACCGCTTGCCGACCAGTACGCCGCCGCGCTCGGTGGTGAAGCGGGCGAAGTACGCGAGCAGGGTGCGGCCCCACTCCCGGTCGAAGACCACGTCGTCTCCGGCGTGTGCGCGGATCAGTGACCTCAGCATCATCCGTTCCTGGGCCGATTGCGGGGCATGTCGGTCGGTCAGGTGGGGCACGGTTCCGCTCCAACGAGCACGGTGGGCTGCGGGGCACCCGACGACCGGTAGTGGTCGAGGACGGCTTGGCGGACGGCTGTGGCCGTCTCGGTGGGCAGGACGCCGCCGACCAGGCCGATGCGCAGGGCCTTGCCGTGGGCGTCGAACACCCCGATCTGGTCGCACAGTTCCTGCTCGGTGACGTCGATGACGACGGGCCGGAACTCCGGGTCGAGTGCCCGCCAGTTGGCCGAGGTGGCGTGGTCGGTGGCGGACAGGAACACCGACAGGCCGGGGTGGGTGTGCAGCCAGGTGATGCTGACGACGTCCTGGTGGTCGGGTCCGAGGGAGTCCAGCGCGCCGCGCACCCGTTCCACGTCGAGGACGGAGAACTCGCACCGGACGGAGGTGGCCGAGGTCTGCTGCGGCAGAACGGCGCCCACGATGGTCCACAGTCCGTCCTCCGTCCGGGCTGTGAGCGCGAGGCCGCCCTGTTCCTTGCGGCGGTCGGCGGGTTCTCTGAGCGCGTCCGCGAGATTCCGCCACAGTTCGGCGTCGATGCCCACCTGCGGGGTGCTCGGCTTCGGCTCCGGTTCAGGGTCTTGCCGCGGCGTCGTATCGTCGGCCGGGTCCGCCGGGTCCGTGACCTGCGGGGCGGGTGCGGTGTCGTCCTGGTCTTCCTGGTCCGTCGGCGTGTCGGGCGGGGCGGCTGGTGTCGCCTCGGCCGGTGCGGCGTCGGTCGACGAGGCGCCGGGAGCAGGCTTCACCGCGTCGTCGTCCGGAGTGTCCACGGCGGGCCGCTCCGGTGTCTCCTCGACAGCCGCCGGCGCCTGCACGGCCGGTGTCTCCTCCGCAGTCCGCGGTGCCGGCTGCGCCGGTGACGCGTGCGGGGCGTGCGTTCGCTCGTCGGCAGATCGGCCGTCACCGCCGGACCCGGTGTCCCGGTCGGTCCGAAGGGTGTGCAGCAGGAGGCCGGCCTGCGCGAGGGCGATCACCGGGATGACGGCCCAGACACCGGCGGAGTCGCCGCGCCGCAGCAGCGCGACGGAGAGGGCGGCGAGAGCCGCACAGGGCAGCAGTGCTGCGAGCAGAGCATTGCGGATGTCGGGGCCGGTCTGTGGACCGGGCGGATGCGTGGTGAACCATTCGGAGGTGCCGAGCCAGGCCGTCACGGTCGCCGCGAGACCCACCGCAGCTGCCCGGCAGCCACTCGGCACGGCCCAACCGACGGACAGGAGATAGGAGGAAAGGAAGAAGGCGGGGCCGACCAGGGTGACGGGCAGGGCGAGCCGCAGACTCAACGCCCGGTGTTCAACGTGCCGGACTGTCATGATTCTCCGTGTTCAGAAGCTGTTTGACGTATTCGAGCGCGGCACCCAGCGTGCGGTTCGACGGTGAGGCGCCCGACCATGCGTCCGCGTAGGTGAACCAGCACACGTACGGCAGTCGCATGCCGAGCCAGGGGCACCACGCGCCGTCGTCGGCCGACCGCCAGATGTTCACGTGCCGGATCTGGACGTCCGTCGGCGCGGTGATCCAGACCGTCGGCAGCCTCCGGTGCAACGCGCTGACGTCCAGTACCAATCCGTAGTCCTGTCGGATCCACGATCCACCGCCGGCGATGCCCCGCATTCCGACGGTGACGGCGACCACGTCGGGCTGTCCGGTCAGGGGCTGCGCTGCGAGCAGCGCCCGCCACCGTGCCATCAGCAGTGTGGTCGGCCGGGTCTCGCGCGCCAGGACACCGATGCCCGGATGGTCCCTCCGCAGCGCCAGCACCTCCGCTTCGGTCACCGGCATCAGCGGGCCCTGCTGTCCATGTTGGCGTTGGCGAGGACCTGGCGCGTCGCCTCGAGGAAGTTGGACAGGGTGCGGGCCGGCTGGGGTTGGTGCTGCCAGGCCGTGCCGGTCGTCCCCCAGCACAGCAGGGGCAGCCGTGTCCGGGTGAAGGGGCACGTCTCACTGGGGCGGAAGATGTTGACGTGCTGAATCTCCGGGTTGGCGGGGGAGAACACCCAGACGGCGGGCAGTTCTTCCCGTAGTCGTGTGACGTCGATGAGCAGGCGGTAGTCCTGCGGGCGGTGGCGCCTGGGGAGATTCGCGGATCCGAGAATCCCGCGCACCGTCACCGCGATGCTCGTGACCCAGTTGTCCCGGTCCGTCGCCAGCGGTTCGAGGTCGAAGAACTGGCCCTTCGCCTCGAAGAACTCATGCGGGGGTATGGCCACGGTCGTCCTCCTGTCCACTCGTGCCGACCAAGGGGTCGCCCAGGTGGGCCGGGCACTCCTCGGGGTCCCGTTCACCGGCCCGATGGCCGGTGAGGGAGGCCGTGGTCCCGTCCCAGACGTGGAAGCGCCTGACCCGGTCCGCCGCCCCGGTCAGCGTGGCGATCAGCGTCGCCGCCTGGGTGGCGCCCACGATCGCCGCGCTGGTGACGAGTGACGGGATGGGTACGCCGTCGACGATGTCCGTGCAGGAGCGCCGTACCGGGTCGTCGGCGATCGACGCTCCGAGCCAGCACACGAGGCACATGCTCGATGTGCCTGGATCGCAGACGTGCACGCGGCCGGTTAGTCCGTCCACGGCGCCGTTGACGAGGGGCAGCTTGTGCCGTTCGGCGAGTACGTTCAGCGTCCAGCGGGTCTGCTGGTTGTCCGGGCACGACAACACCGCCCAGGCCATGGCGAGTTGCTGTTCCAGCAAGGCACGCAGCCGAGTGGCCTGGGCCAGTTGTGCCTGCAGTTCCGGGCTGCCTGCGAGCGCGCCGATGTCGACCACGGCTGAAGCGGTGAGCAGGTCCGGGCCGATCACGGTCGCCAGGGCCTCGACCTCCAGCCCGGGGTTGATGGCCCGCAGCCGGGCGGCGGTCCGCTCGGCCTTCGCGGCGCCGACGTCGCCGTCCCCGAACAGGATCTGGCGGTTGAGGTTGTGCAGTTCGACCCTGTCGTCCATGTCGATGACGGTCAGATGTCCCACGGTGCCGCTGGCGGCCAGGACCCCGGCAGCCCAGCCGCCGAGAGCCCCCGCGCCGCACAGGACCACCCGGGCGTCCGGGATCGGCCGCGGCTCCCAGTGCTCGGAAAGGGGGCCCGCGGCGTCGGGGACGATGTCTGCCAGTGGAGACCAGAAGCATGGCTGAGTGCGCCGGGGCGGCCGCCGCGCGGGTACGACGGCGACCGGCGAGCGGGTCCGGTTCGAGTCCGGCACCGCCACGGAAGCCAGTACATGGTCGTCATCGACCACCGCGGTCACCCTGGGCCGCGCCGGCTGCCCGTCCACCTGCACGGTGAAGTCGTGCGCCTGCCCGGCCGTGGCCACATGCTCCAGTAGGCCCTGCAGATCCGGCTGCGGGTTGTCCCGCGCCATCAGGGACTTCGCGGCGGCGCCGATGCCCGGTGCGCGCACCATGAGGCGCTCCTCGGTCCACTGGGAGACGACCGCTGGGCCGTCCACGAGTGCGCCCAACTCGACTAGCGCGGCCTGGGCGAGCAGTCCCCCGCACACGGCTCCCAGCGCGGCGGTCAGCGGGCCCGTCTCGTCCGCCGCGTCCGGCAGGACATCGGGCCCCACGCTGACGGCCAGGGGCAGCACCTGCCCCCAGACGTCCACCGTGCCCCAGGCCGCGGCCGCTTCCGTCTCGGCGGCCCGCGGAACGGCCAGGACCAGTTCTCGCGCGTCCCGTGGCCGTGAGTCGGCGAACACACGGACCGAGCCGTTCATCTGGTGAGTGCGCAGGGCAAGGGCCTGGTCGAGAGGCGCACCCAGATCGTCGGGGCAGAGCAGGAACTGATCGGCGAGGTCCTGCTCTTCGACGAGCCGCTCCATACCGACGAGTCTGATGTGCCCGTGCCTGCTTCCAGCGCCCATCATGGCCAGGCATTGGAGCAGGTAGGTCAGGGCCGCGCCGGAACCCCGGACGGCGATCCGTGCGTCGGCGACCAGATCCTGGACGAGGACGCCGCTCTGCCGTACGTAGCGCTCAGCGGACACGGCGCACCCCGGCCGTGACGCCGCCGACGACATTGTCACCGGGCAGTCCCACGGACAGGACGGTGTTGGCGTAATCCTCGACCGGCCTGTCGTCCACCACCTGTCCGTTCTTGTCCCGCACACTGAAGTCGCTGCCCGCTGCGATGAACCCGCTGTTGTCGACCGCTTGCCGGACCGTCTGTCCCGGCTGGACATCAATGGCCTGGCGAGCATTGGAAATCGCATTGCGCAAGGTAACCGTCGTCGTGCTCATGGAGATCTCTTTCTCTGTGTGGAGCTCGGCGCCAAGGCGCGAAGGCACGGAGAGAACGCGGAACGGCAGGCCATCGGATGCCGACGACGCGGCGCACGAAAAAGGCTGCCGTGTGCGCCACGGAATTGATACTCACTCGCCGAAGAATCCCCCCGAATTCGACCAGACCCCCTGTCACCCCTCGGGCGCCAAGTATGAACCGACTACCCGCTTTTCGTGAAGGTAATTGACGAGACAATATGGCACGTCACCTTTCCAGGCGATCTTCTTCGACCACTCATTCGATTATGTGACGGGAGTGGCGATTTCTTAGCACAAACGTTCCAAGATAAGTCTTTCGTCAGTCCTTGCCGACGACGACCACCTCGTCCTCGGCCCTCCAGTGGCGCCGCTCGGCTTTGGGCGGGTTGATCCGCAGGCCGTGGCCGGGACTCGTCGAGGAGTCGTCGTGGCTTCGGTAACCGATGGCGCATTCGCCGCGATGGCGTGCCGCGGCCACGACGGTGGCGAACGACGTCTCGACCCCGGCAGCACGTAGTCGGCGGCCGGCCGCATGCGGACCCCGGCGCCGTCGGCGGAGAACAGTTCCTCGAACACCGCTGCCAGGTGCCGGTTCTGGGGAGTCTGTGCCATGAGCAGGCCGATCAGCCTGCCGCTGATGATCACGTCGGCTCCGGGACTGATGGGCGCCAGCGCCCGGTTGCTGTCGTCGATCAGTTCGGTGACGACGGCAGTTCGCGTCCGCTGGTCTCCTCCAGCTGGCGCAGAAGCACGAGGGTGACGAGCGTGCGGTTGTCGGGGTCGTCCGGCCGTTGTCCGGGAGCGAAGTCCTGGCGGAGCACGATGAGGCTGTCATAGGAATGAACGTCCAGACGCCGCAGGGTCTCGGGGCGGGTGACGTCCCCGTGGTGCAGGGTCAAGGTCAGGCCGGCGCCGCTGTCCGCGTCCGCCTCGCTCACCTGCCGGACCGTCGCCTCACCGCCGTTCGCCACCACGTCGACGGCCGATCCGGGCCGGGCGCGGCGGCGCAGCTGCTCCACGACGAGCGGCGCTCGGCGATTCCAGCCCAGCAGGAGCACCCGCTCCGGTCGCGCGGGCGTGGCAGGGCCGGACGCCATCGCCGCCTTCTCGGCCAGCTCCCGCGCAGTCGTCCGTCCAGGCTGTGTCGTCGTCCGGGGCGATGACGATGATCAGGTCGTCCTCGGCGATGGAGGTCTGCGGCGGCGGGTTGAGCAGGTGGGTCTCTCCTCGCATGATCCCGACGACACTCGACGTCGGGTAGGACGTCAGAGCGTCCCCGAACGAGCGCCCCGCCAGGGCCGGCTCCTTCGAGCTCGACGCGCTCATGTCTGACGGCTTCGAGGAACTCTGGCGTGTCCAGCCGCAGGAGTTGATCTTCGAGGTCTTCGGGCTCCTCGGTCAAAAGCCTGGCGGTGATGTCTAGGTTGAGCCATGCCTGCCAACGCTGCCCGGTGATGTCCAGCCCGGTCACGAGAGCGAGGGAACTGTCGGAGACGTCGGCGACGCAGGCCGGTGCACTGCTCCACTCAACCAGGGCGGGCAGGGCCGCGTCGTCCCATGTCCCGGAATCGATTTGGAGTGTTTGCCAGCCGCCCGACCGTGACTCCCATGTGTGCATGACCGCCTAGAGTTCTCACGTCGAGGCTGTAGAACACGGGAGCTTCCAACAGAGGGCGGTTGCTGCGAGCGAAGACCAGGTGACCCGAGAATCCCTTCGAGATGGTGAGCGCACCTCATGGACTGCCGCTGACAACGCAGGCATGGTCAGCATCTGCGCGGTCGGCCCGCTCATCTGTCGAGACGGCGATACCCGATGAGGGCTGCGGCGATGGCAACGAACGCGAGGAAGTGCTCGGCTCTGCGCTCATAGCGGCGGTGGGTGCGGCGGGAGCCGACGAGCCAGGCCATGGTGCGCACGACGGTCCAGCGGTCCGATCGCCACGTTGTCGAAGACGGACGTTCAGGATTACGCGGGTCGTACGCGAACGTCGACGTCATCGAGCAGGCTTGGCGGCTGAGCGGAGTGAGCGTGAAGTGGCGCGGCCGAAGTCGGTGGTCAACCAGTGTTCGATGGACACATCAGGGAATTCGTGGGGCTGGTAGGTGCCCGCCACCGGGGAGATGTCGGTGACTCGGTCGAGGCGAAAGGTGCGCCAGTCGTCCCGGTCGACATCGAACGCCACGAGGTACCACTGGCCGGCGCGTAGGAAGTGGCGGTATGGCTCGACCAGGCGGGTGGACGGTCGGTCGTGCTGGTCGATGTAGCGGAATCGGAGCCTGCTGTCCTCGGCTACCGCGTCGGCGATGACACCGATGGTTGCCGCCGAGATCGCAGCGTCGGGCTGCTGGAGCACCTCGGTTGCGAGGTTGGTGGCGGCTGCGCGGCGGCGCAGGGGTCGGGGCAAGATTTGGTCGAGCTTGAGCAAGGCGCTCGACGCGACCGCCTCCTTGGGGAGCCAGGTGCGGATCACGTGCAGTCCTGCTACCAGTGCAGTGATCTCGTCGACGGTGAACAGCAGCGGGGGGACTTTGATTCCAGGGCTCAGCCGGTAGGTGCTGCCTGGTCCCGGGCGGGCCTCGACGGTATACCCGAGCCGGCGTAGCCGCTGGGCGTCGCGTCGTATGGTGCGGACGCTCGTGCCGAGCCGTTCGGCCAGGTCGGCAGCCGTCCAGTCGCCCCCCGACTGCAGCAGAGTCAGCAAAGTCAAGGTTCTGATCGTCGGGTCGAGGTCCATGCCCGCAGTCTTCCAGGAGAGGAGGACAGGTTCAGGCCTCCTCAGGTCCTAGCCTGAAGCCCAGTAACTGGACGAGAGGAAACAATGCAGATCGCTGTCACTACCCCGACCGGTAACGTCGGCCGCCATGTAGTCGCCACGCTGATCCGCGCCGGGGTCCGGCCACGCGTCTTGCTGCGCGAACCTGACCGGCTGGCTCCCGAGTTCCAGGACGAGGTGGATGCCGTGCCGGTCGATCAGTACGATGTCGACGCGGTGGTAGCCGCCACTGAAGACGTTGGCGCGCTGTTCTGGGTGGACCCGACCACCGGCAGCGAGGATCCCCTCGCCGACTACGCCCGCGCCACCAGCAGCGTGGTCCGCGCTGTCACCGACAACCGGATCGGCCGTGTCGTCTTCCAGAGCAGCGTCGGCGCCGAGAAACGTCACGGCGCCGGCGAGATCGACGGCCTAGCACACACGGAAACTGCTTTAAACGACATTGGCGTCGACGTCACCCACCTCCGCTGCGGCTACTTCTTCACCAATCTCGAACTTCAGCTCGACGCCTTGCGAGCCGGCACCCTCCAGGTGATTCTTCCGCTCGACCTACCCATGGCCTGGGTGGCGCCTCGTGACATCGCCGAGGTCGCCGCCACCCGTCTGCTTTCTACCACCTGGTCCGGACGGTGCGTGCAAGCAATTCACGGACCCGCCGACCTCACCTGGCGACACGTCGCCGAAATCCTTACTGCCGCCACTGGTCGGCAGATCAGCGTCGAACAGATCACCCACGACGCCATGCGCACCCAGCTCCGCCAGGCCGGGATGACCGACGGATTGGTCGAGGCCGTGCTCGGAATGTCGACCGGCCTGCGCGAAAACTTCGTGCCCGAACAGCGCCGCACCGTCCAGACAACCACCCCGACGACCCTCGCTGCCTGGGCCTATGACCATCTCCGGCACCAGATCGTCGACGCCTCGTAAGACGTCGTCTCATTTGGTGAGTCTGCGGTAGCAGATGAGGGTGCAGGCGATGCTGGAGAAGGCCAGGAAGTGCTCGGCTTTGCGCTCGTAGCGGCGGTGCAGGCGGCGGCAGCCGGCGAGCCAACTCGCCGCCCCGGCCCGTGCGGGGTACTCAGCCGAAACGCCGCAATTCCCGGGCGGGCGACGCCAGTGCCCGCCCGGTGCATGCACCCGACGGCCTCCCCGCGGGCTGGAGGGAAGGCTGAGCGGAGCCGACGTTGGATGCCCTGGCACAGGCGGTAGCTACGGTCACCGCGGACGTGCCCGCGACGGGCCCGGCAACGCAGGCCGGGCCATGGAGGTCGGGTCACCCGGCGCGCTGGGTTGTCTCCCCGGCCTGAGCGGGCACGGCAGGCAGGGAGACGGTGCAGGAGGCGCAGCGTCGGGCCTGGGCGGGTACGGGGCTGAGGCATTCGGGGCAGTCCCGTTTGGGGGCTTGGACGTCTTGGTGCGGGGCGAGGCGTTCGTGGAGCTTGTTGATCGGGAGCACGACCAGGAAGTACAGGGCGCTGGCTAGGAGGAGGAAGCTGATCGCCGCGTTGATGAAGGTGCCGTAGGGGAACTTGGTGGCGCCTACTGTGAAGGTCTTGCGGGCCATGTCGCCGGTGGCACCGGTGGCCAGCCCAACGAGCGGGGTCAAAAAGGCGCTGACGAAGCCGTTGACGACGGCGGTAAACGCCGCTCCGATGACGATGCCGACCGCCAGGTCGACCACATTGCCGCGCAGGATGAAGCTGCGGAAGCCCTTCACCTTTACACCCTTTCAAGTCCATGACGTCGACGGGCGACGCCCCGGCTCCTCACCCCGGATGCCCTGCCACGTCTCACCCATACCTGCTGCGTGGCGGCACCACGGCCGCCGCCGGCTCGCCGAGGCCATCCTCTGCATCGCTGTCGTCCGTCTCACCCAGCTCGGGCCAGTGGCCGAACGGTCACTCTTGGCCGGGCAACGCACCCAGGTCTGGCACGTCCTTTGGGGCGCTGACTGGGTAGATCATTCGCCCATCTCCTCGCTGACCGGCCCGGAATGCCGCCGACGGTCTGCGATCGACCGCTCAAGTCTTGGTCGCAGACGGGCCGATCCCGGGCTCGTCATGCCCGGTGGGCCTCCTCGCAGGAACGCGGTATGGGCTCGGCCGTCGGTTGCCGGCCACAAGGTGCGTGGAGTCATGGCTCGATCGGTGCCACGACCATGCTGATCACCGTGCTCAGAGGCGCCGCCCGGTGCGGCAGTCTGCCCGCACCTCCTCGTCAACGTGTCGCGCTCAGGTCACTCGGGCGGGTCCACCCGTGATTGGAGTTATGGCCGGCTCACTTCGTGGCGTTCGAACCAGGACGTACGCGACCGGTGGCCGTACCAGCGGTGCCGGGCGGCTCTGGAGTCCCTGTTCGCCGCCCGTCGGCTCTTCGCGCCGTGGACGTTGTGTCCGTCGACCACCGACCCGGCCACCGCGCGCGAGTGGCTGTAGAGGATCGGTCGGGATGGACGGGGTGGTCTCCAAAAGGCTCAACGATCCCTACCAGCCGTCGGTCCGGGGTTTGTCACGAGGGGCCGGGACGTTGTCGGTGGCGGCCGGTACGTTGCGATCGTGGGTGTCTATCTGGTGAGTATCACCGCGCAGGACTGGTCGCAGCCGGGCGAGGACGGGTACGGGGACGTCGCCGCCGCGCTGAACACCGAGCTGGAGCGGCGCGGGCTGCCCCCTTACGAGCTGCGGCGGGCCGAACGGGAGGCGCCGGGCTGGTTCGAGGAGAAGGTCAGCCCGGCCATGGAGGGCTTCGTGGCGCTGTGCAGGACGCTGCTGACCGACGCGGAGCTGTCGGCCCTCCTCGACTGGAGCGTGCTGGTGCCGTTCGCGCTGGAGGAGGAGATCGTGCTCCCCGTCGGCACCGCGTACTCCGGCGAACAGACAGCGGTCGCCGGGGCCCCGCGGGTGCTCGCCCTGGCCGAGCGGCTGGCCGGTGCCGTCGGACTGCCCGTGGACGCGATACCGGCGGGCGAGAACCTCGCACTGAGCCTGTGGTTCCTGGAGGGCGCGGCGGAGCGGACCGCCCGGGTGCGGCCGGGACCATGGGCCGAGGACCGGGACGCGGCCTTCTACGTGGCGCTCTACCTGCGCGCCGCGCAGTACTCCCTGCGGTACGGCTGCCCGTTGACCTACTCCTGAGCCACGGCGGCGGCCCGGCCGGAGAGGCCGTATAGGGGCCGGGGGCCGTGTCCGCCGCGCGCCCGAGCCCGCGTCCTACCGGAACACCGCCGCGTTGCGTGGTTCCCGGGAACCCAACGGTAGCGCTGCACGCGCCCGACCGACCAGGGCCCCCACTCCGGCCCCGGGCACGGCGCGGACAGTCCCAGTCCGGCCGCCGGGCTAAACGGCGGTTAGGGGCCTGTCCGGCGGATCATTTCGGGCTAGTGCAGGCACGCCCGGTAAGGCTGAGTTGTCGGGGGCCGCGGCAGTCACGCGAACGACGGCCACCGGTCGGCGGCCCACTCCCGCCAGCCGACCCAGCCAGGCGGCGGGCCAGCAACCCTGCGGCCCTCCAGCTCCGCCGCGTCGGGCTCCTCAAAATGCGCCTGCCCGTGCAGGATGTCGGCCTCGGACATCGGCAACGTCTCCTCGGGGGTGGTCGCCCAGCGGTGGGCGATACGGGCGCGTTGGGTCTCATCGTCCACCGGCAGGTAGACCATGCGGAAGCACGCCTCCTCGGCCTCCACCAGCCAGCGGATCGCAGACCGTTCGGCCCGTGACCAGCAGCCGTAGTCCACGACGACGTTGGTGCCCAGTTTGACCGCCTCCAAGGCGAGCCAGAGCATGCGCCCCTCCAGCACGTCGCGCTTCCCGTCCGCCTCCGCCTCGCCGAACAGGGGAATCATCCAGTCGTCGGGCGTCAAACGCAGCGCGCCGTGCTCCGCGGCGAGCTGCCGAGCCCGCGTGGTCTTTCCGGCCCCTGGCAGGCCGACCATCAGGAACAACGTGGTCACACCCAGATCGTGGCAGGGAAGCCAATCGGGCGACCACCGCTTTATCTACCCGATCACAGGCTGAGCCACAGGCGGACGGGGGCCACGGACTCGGCCGTTCGCGTGGCGGTCTGACCTCCAAGATCCACCTTGCCGGGGAATGGGGCCGGGGCATGACCGGGATGTAGGCGGGACAGGTCACCCGTGACTCGGCCCGGCCGCCTTCCGCGCTCCGCTGACGAGCATCAGTGCGGCGACGGCCGACCCGGCACCGACCGGTGCGATCGGCCACCACGCGGGTGTCGCATCCCGTGCCGCCGAGAAGAAGATCAGGGCCACACACGAGGCCAGGCCGGCAACGACACCGAACGTGGCTGCGGCAAAGCGGTCACCCACACCCAGGCGGGCCCGTCCGCCTCGGCCCAGCACCCGCGCCAGCAGCGCGACGGCCACCACGATCACGTAACCCATGGCCAGGGGGTACAGCAGCACGGGGACGACGAAGAAGAAGCCGTCGCCGGTCCAGGCGCTGTGGACGACGTACCCGTCGATCTCCACGGCCTTGTCGTGCCACAGCCCCAGCCGCACCTGCCGTCCCTCGGCGAAGGACGGCCCACGGCTGTCCACCGACACCGTCCTGGTGCCACCGTCGCCCACACGCAGAGTGACATCCTGACTGAACCAGCTGACCTTCTCGTCACAGTTCGTGTCCTGGCCGGAGCCGGAGCAGCCTTCGTGGGAGACATCCCGGACCTCCACCACGGTCGCGTCCACGGTGTCCAGCCCTCCGGTGCCGCGCGCGACGGCGATGGCGGTCTCGTCGTAGGTCCGCACGGTGAAGAAGAGAACGAGGAGCACCATCGTCCAGCGGAACAGGTGGAGCGCCACACGTCCCCGCACCGATCGGCTCCGCTGCACCTCCGTGATCGCCGCCATGGCCGTTCCCTCCCCGCCCGCGATGCCCGCAGCATGCCCGCGCACACGGCAGACGACACCATGCCTGCGCCCCCCGTCCCGACCGTGGCCGGGCCCGTCCACGCGGCTCCGCGTAAACTGTCGCGGCTCTGCTCACCCGCTCATCAAGGAGCCCCGCGAGACGGGCGGGGCTCTTTGGGAACGCCCCAGCCGGCGCGCTCGAGACCAGCGCCACGCCGAGGGTGAACGGGCTCTTGCCCATGACGGGCCGTCCCGCCGCGAACCACGATCTGCCCCGCCCGCATCTTCACCACGGCATCGCGGCGCGCGCTCCTGCCGCCCTCCATCGATTACGGGCGGGCGTCCTTGAGCTGTGTCTGCGTGAGCCGGACAGGCTGTCCGCCCGGGGTGTACAGGCGCTTGATAAAGATCTGGAACCCGAGCTCCCTGATCCTGACTTCAGCCTCATTGGTGTTGTGCGGTTCGGCACCAAGGGCGGCGCGCACCAACGGGATCACCGGGATGAGACGGCCACCGATGTCGGCGACGACCCAGACGTCATTGGGGGCGTAGGCGGTGTAGTCGGGTTCCGTGCGGGATGCCTGAATGACGGCGGCGCGAGTCAGGGTGGCGGTATCGCCCGTATTCGTCCTGACGGTCGTGGCGCTGGCTGCCGCGTTCATGGGTCGGGCCTTCCGGGTTGAGAGTTGCTGTACAGGAGCGGCCCGCGCTGCGATCCGTCTGCGAGCTGACGCCGGTCGGGCGCACTCGCGGAGCACCGGGCCCGGCACACGGGGAACATTATGACCGGGTCGCTGACGCTGCGGCCGACGGTGAGCGCCAGGACATGACGACAGCGCCCCATCCTGCGTGTGGCTCGTGAGCGGGTGCCCCACCGCAGTGGCGAACCGTCGCACCCGTCCGAGCGCGCGATAAAGGAGTCATCGGGTGCAAGAGGCTCGCTTTCCGGCCAGTACTCACCGGTAACGGGCGCCGGGCAGGTGTGTAGGGGCATGATCGCGGTCGTGTACGGCGAAGACATGCGTGCAGTGGAAATGTTGAAATGTTGATGCATGAACCATTCAGCGGCGTGTGGATCTGCAACGACTTCGGCCGTGGGTCACCGGTGCGGACTCCACCGACGTGGACCGGACTGTTCTCAGAGCGCGCCTCGCCGACCGGTCCCCCGGGGTGAACGTTCCGCGTCGTGGCCCGCACCGGCGACGGCTACCAGTCCGTCATCGCTGTCGGGCAACTCGCCGACCCCGGCTGGGCCACGGATCCGGCAACCTGCCAGATACTGCCCGCCTATCTGCGCAACGCTCTCCCCTGACGCCGGCGAAGCCACAACGCGGCCGACCGGCCGATGGGCAGCGAGCTCGACGAGGAGATGAGCCCGGCCAGCCCTCCGGCGCGAGCACCACCGCGCGTGGAGGGGCCCAGGGGCACGGCGATACCGACCTGTAGGCGTCGACCGGCTCACCCATTGCTGGTGTCCATCCCTGGGAAACGGCCCACCAGCCCGAGCTGACTGGTAGGGATGACGGTATGGATGATCACCAGCCCGGCCCCGACGGCGAGGCCGCCCTCCAGCACGGCCGCGAACTGTTGGCCGCGGGCGACCGCGACGGCGCGGAGGAGCGATTCGCAGAGGCAGCCGAACTCGGCGTCCTGGACGCGCCTTGGCGGATCGCGCAGGCCTACCTCGAGGCGCACGATGTGCGCACCGCCGCGTGGATGCGCCGGGCCGCGACCTCCTTGAGCCAGCCCGGCGGCATCACCGTCGACCCCCACACACTGCCGATCACCACCATCAAATGCGAGGACTACGAGTTCCTTGCCGACCAGGTCTGGTGCGTCGCGGTCACCGACTGCGACCCGCAGGCGGCCGTCACGGCGCTGCGAGCTGCCGCTCCCTCGGTCGGCCAGGCGACCGAAGACGGCCGCGTACCCGCCGCCGACCAGATCGCCACCGCGCCTTACTACGCGAACTGCACCTGGGTCGACGAGACGAAGCTGACACTGACCCTGGACGCCAAGGACGGGGTCATGCCGATGCTTGCGCGTGTCGTCCTGACCGTCCTCGTGGCAGAGCTCGAGCGCACCGGTGCCACCCAGGCACGGCTTCACACCCCGCGTTCGGCCTGGCCCCTGTACTGAGGCGCGCCTCGTGGCGGTGGCCGATGCCCGTCGCATCAGGACCGCGCGCCGACAGCTGGGCCTACATCACCGCCGGCTACTGGTCCACGATCGCGACCGACGGCCACGGCCTGGAATCGTCCTCACGCCCCCGTCCGCGACGAGCGCTTCGCCGAGCTCTTGGTCATGACCGTCTACTACCACGCCGATCACCCGCCTCGACCTCGAGCACAGCCTGCCCATCGTGGAGCCCTGACTGCCCGGGTCCCACCGTGGCCACCTGCTGATCCCCCCCTCGGGCCTGGAAAAATTCGCGCTGGCCGGCGGACACGCCCGCGTTGTCTGGGTGCTGCCGGTGACGGCGGCCGAGATGGAGTACCGCCGCACGCACGGTCACGAAACCCTTGAACGGCTCTTCGACGAGTACGCGATCGTCCCGACCGACCCGCGGCGGCCGTCCGTCGCCTGAACCTCGCGGGCACGGTCCCGGCACCGGCGGCAGGCGGGGCGCCGCGCTGTGCGGTCGACGGCATGGAGGGGCCGTTGCCGCACGGCGGTCCGCCGTTCACCCACAGAGCGGCGTCGCGACGTCGCCCGCCGGCTCCTCCAAGAGGCGGAGCGGGAAGAGGACGGGATGGGGATGTCCTCGTACGGGGTAGGCGAGCGGGACGACGCGGGGCGGTCCGGCGCGCTGCTTGAGGGAGGGTCAACGTATGCAATTTGACGACGATGCTGCTCTGGACACGTTCGAGGTCACGGACGGGCGGGGAGGTGTGCTTGGCGGGATCCCGGGCGGCGGGAAGACCATCGGCGGGGGACTGGTCGGGCTCGTGGTGCTGGTCGCGTCCGTGCTCTTGGGTGTCGACCCCGGCATGTTCGGCTCGGGCAGCAGCGACACGTCCTCGTCCGGCAAGTCAGTCGCGGACCTCGCGGCGGACTGCCGGACCGGTGCCGACGCCAACCGCAAGGAGGAGTGCCGGATCGTCGCCGTGGTCGACAGCGTGCAGGCATTCTGGAAGCAGACGGAGACAGCCGCCGGTAAGCCCTACCAGCAGGCCCCCACGTTCCTGTTCACCGGCAGTGTGAACACCGGCTGCGGGAACGCGACTTCCGAGGTCGGCCCCTTCTACTGCTCAGCCGATGACCAGGTCTATCTCGACCTCGGCTTCTTCAACGACTTGAGCAGCAAGTTCGGCGCCAAGGGCGGCCCGTTCGCCGAGGCCTACGTCATCGCGCACGAATACGGCCACCACGTCCAGGACCTCAGCGGAACGATCTCCCGCGGCAGCGGAAAGGGCCAGAACAGCGGCTCGGTGAAACTCGAGTTGCAGGCGGACTGCTACGCCGGAGTGTGGGCCCACCACGCCACCACCACCCCCGACCCCAAGAGCGGTAAGCCACTGGTCACCGACTTGACGAAGGACGACATCAACCGCGGGCTGGACGCGGCCGCCGCCGTCGGAGACGACCGTATCCAGCAGCGCTACCAAGGCAAGGTCACACCCGACACCTGGACCCACGGCTCCGCGAGCCAGCGCCAGCAATGGTTCTCCACCGGCTACCGCTCCGGCCGCGTCGCCAGCTGCAACACGTTCAGCTGACCACACTGACAACCACGTTACGACGCCCGGCTATGGGTCGCCGCTGGTGGGCAGATGTGCCGCGCCGCGGTCGGTTGTTACTGAGGTTGAACTCGTGGTGGCAGGGGCTGATGGCTCGTCGCGCGGGCTTCACCCGCGCGGTACGGGCGTCGCGGATCGCGTTCTGCAGGGCGAGGCTGGCGACCCGGGTCCGCTCGTAGCTGCTCGACTCCCGGGGCGGTTTGCCGTCGGTGCTGGCGATCCACCACCGGTGAGGCCAGGCGAAGTCGGCCGTGTAGGTGAGCTGGTCCGGCGCCGGGGCCCGCCGAAGCCGGTGCTGCCGTCGCGCCCGAGTTCGGCCTCCCGGGCCTGCGAGAGCCGCTCGAGGAACGGCTCCAGGCGATACAGGGTGTCGACGAAGACGGTGGTACTGAAGCCTTCGGCCGCGAGACGCTGGTGGGAGTGGACCATGGCCTGGTGCTGGGCGCGGACGACGTCCTCAGGCACGCGCCGGTTGTCCGGCCGCGGGCTCTGGCGCTCCAGGCAGACCGACAGCCGTGTGGCGACGACGACCGCGACGGTCGGCATGCCGTGCCGTTTGGCGGCCATCACCAGCTCCACCCTCACGACCTGTGTGAACCGTTCCGGGTTCGGTAGGGACTCGATCGTTTGAGAGGATCGAGTTATGGCACGTCCTTCCCACTACCCGCTTGAGCTGCGCCGTCGTGC
>NZ_JBIATQ010000029.1:0-31080 GCF_042891955.1 Streptomyces sp. NPDC001843
CAGCGGTGCACCTCGTCAATCGTGACGTCCCCACCCATGCACAGTCCAACGAGAGTCCGGACCGCCGGTCACGGCAACTGCGGCTGCAGTATTAAGCGCTTTCTCGTCTCCGCCGAGGGAGTCCCAGATCTGGGAAAGGAAGCTCCAAGCAGCGGGATGATCTGGGGTGTTCATTGCGCTGTCCTTCCGCGGATTTCAGATAGGGCGGCCATTACGCCGCAGCCGGTGCCGGGAGCTGCAGTGTTTTGGTCTGGAGGAACTCCTCCAGACCGTGGACGCCCAGTTCGCGTCCGTTGCCGGACTGCTTGTAGCCGCCGAACGGCGCGAGCAGGTCCAGCGGTGCGCCGTTTATGTGGACCATGCCGGTGTCCAGGCGATGGGCGAAGGCGAGGGCTCGGTCCTGGCTCGCCGAGAACACCGCTCCGGACAGGCCGTACAGGGAGTTGTTCGCGATCCGCAGGGCTTCGTCCTCGTCCGCATACGGTATGAGGACGATGACCGGGCCGAAGATCTCTTCCTGGGCGATGGTCATGTCCTCGGTGACATCGGCGAAGACGGTAGGGCGGACGTAGTAGCCGGCGAGCAAGCCGGTCGGCGGCTCGATGCCGCCGGTCACCAGCCGGGCGCCCTGTTCGATTCCTTCGGCGATGTAGGTGCGCACCCGATCGCGTTGGACTGCTGAGGCGAGCGGACCGACCTGGGTCCGCTCGTCGGTGGGATCGCCCACGACCGCGGTCTCGGCCGCCTCGCGGGCCAGTTGCACCGCATGCTCGTAGGAGTCGCGGTGGACGAGCATCCGGGTCCACGCCGTACAGGTCTGCCCGGAGTTGAACAGGACGTTGGCCACTCCCCCACGGACCGCGGACTCCAGGTCGGCATCGGGCAGGATGACGTTGGCCGACTTGCCGCCGAGTTCCAGCGCGACCTTCTTGACGGTGGCCGCGGCGAGCTCACCGATCCGCTTGCCGGCACGCGTCGATCCGGTGAAGGAGACCATGTCGACGTCCCGGTGGGCGACCAGGGCCTCCCCCACCACGGCGCCGGTGCCCGGCACCAGGTTGAAGACGCCCGGAGGCAGCCCGATCGCATCGATGATCTCGGTGAGCAGGTAGGCGTCGAGCGGGGTCACCTCGGACGGCTTGAGCACGACGGTGCATCCCGCGGCCAGGGCGGCGGCCACCTTGGCCACGATCTGGTGCAGCGGGTAGTTCCACGGGGTGACGGCGGCGACGACGCCGACCGGCTCCTTGACGACGAGTGTGGTTCCGATGCGCTCCTGGAAGTCGTAGCTCTGAAGCAGCCGAGCGTAGGACTCAGAGACCGCGATCGGCAGCCCTGCCTGGACCGTCCTGGAGTTCTGCCGGGGGGCGCCCATCTGCGCAGTGATGGTCGCGGCGATCTCGTCGGCGCGCTGCACCAGGCCCTGGTGGAGCCGGTCAAGGAAGGCTCTGCGGTCGTCCGGGGACGTGCGGGACCAGGCGGGCAGCGCCACGCGGGCGGCGGCGACGGCCGCGTCGACATCCTTGGCGGTGGCGGCCGGCACCACAGCGATGACCTGCTCGGTGGCCGGGTTGACGACCTCGGTCACCTCGTCGCCGGACGACCGGCGCCAGACGCCGTCGATGTAGAGGTTCTTGTGCTCGAGCACGGTATTCACATCTCCTCGTCGTGATGGCGTGTGTCAGTGACGGCCGAACAGCTGCGGGTTGCCCTCGTCGATCCACACGGACTTGGTCTCCGTGTAGTCGTCGAGCGCTTCGGGGCCGAGTTCGCGGCCGATGCCGCTCTGCTTGAACCCGCCGAAGGGCACGGCGTAGTGGACGACGCGGTAGGCGTTGACCCAGACCGTGCCCGCGCGCAGCCGCCTGACCATGCGATGGGCGCGGCCGACGTCACGCGTCCACACGGCGGCCGCGAGACCGAAGTCGACGTCGTTGGCGAGCCGGGCCGCGTCGTCCTCGCCGCTGAAGCGCACCACGCTGGCCACAGGCCCGAAGATCTCCTCTTGGGCGAGACGTGAGGAGTTGTCGACGCCGGCGAAGACGGTGGGACGCACGAACAGGCCGCGGGCCAGCTCCGTGGTGGAGGTGTCCTGCACGCCGCCTGCCGCCAGGCGCGCCCCTTCGGACTGTCCGATGTCGATGTACTGCAAGACCTTGTCGAACTGGTTACGGCAGGCGAGCGGACCGACGTCGGTCGCCGGGTCGAGTGGGTCACCGAGGACCAGCTTGTCCGCGGCCGCCGCCAGGGCGTCCACGAACTCGTCGTAGATGCTGTCCTGCACCAGGACGCGCGATCCGGCCATGCAGGTCTGCCCGGTCGCCGCGAAGATGCCGCCCATGACGCCATGAACGGCGTTGTCGAGATCGGCATCGGCGAAAACGATGTTGGGTGACTTGCCGCCCAGCTCCAGGGTGACCCTGCCGATCCGGGGGGCGGCGGCGCTGAGCATGGCCTTGCCCGCTCCTGTGGAACCGGTGAAGGCGATCTTGTCGACACCTGGGTGGCCCGCCAGGGCGGCGCCGGTCGGCTCGGGCACGGTGTAGGTGGTGAAGCCGGGGTGGACGGGCAGGGTGGAGCCGTGGTGGTTTTCCGCCAGCCCCGCCACGTACCGGGCGTGCGCCGCCAGTCCCTTGGCGCCGGGCAGCATCTCGCTGATGAGCTTGCCATTCTCGTGGATCTGGAGGAACGCCAGTTCCTCTGCGTGCTCCTCGATCAGGTCAGCGAGCCGGCGCAGCAGGCCGGCCCGCAGCGCGGCGGGGGTGCGGGACCAGCCGTCCTCGTCGAAGGCCCGCCGGGCTGCCCGCACGGCCCGGTCGACATCCCGCTCGGTGGCGGCGGGGACACGGCCCCAGGAACGGTTCTCGTACGGGTCCAGGCAGGAGAAGGTCTCACCACCTGAGGCGGCGACCCACTCGCCGTCGATGAGCATCAGGTAGTCGCGGTCCATCTCGGGCGGAAAGCGCTCCGGGCGCGTGGAGGTGGCCGGGGCCGCCGTGTGGTCCGTCATGTCTCGGTTTCCATTCTCAGTGGTCAGAGGAGTTGCTTGAGAGGGATGGACAGGTCCTGCAGTGCTGCGGGATCCACCCGGGCGCGCGTGGCGACCAGCTTTCTGGCTGCGGTGAAGTCGCGGGAGCTGCCCACCACGTCCGCGGCGCGGACCTGGCCGTCCTTGAGGTAGAAAGCGGCGAACGACCGACCGGTCTCGGTGGTGCCACGGATGACGACGTCGTCGTAGCCGGTGGACAGTCCTGTGGTCTGGAGCTTGACGTCGTACTGGTCGGACCAGAACCACGGGATGGCGGTGTAGGGCTGCAGGTTCCCGGTCACGGTGGCGGCAGCGACCCGTGCCTGCTCGGAGGCGTTGGGCACCGACTCCAGTCTGCGCCGTCCGCCGTGCTCGCCGCACGGGTGGCTGGTGCAGTCGCCGATGGCGAGGATCGCGGGGTCCTCGGTACGGCAGTACTCGTCCACGACGATGCCGTTGTCGACGGCGAGCCCTGCCTGCTCGGCCAGTTCGGTGTTGGGGATCAGCCCGATGCCGACGAGGACGACGTCGGCATCGAGTTGTTCGCCGCTCTTGAGCTCCACCGCGGCCACCGTGCCGTCGGGGGCGAAGGAGAAGCCGGTCACCGCTGTGTCGACGCGGATGTCCACACCCTCTTCGGTGTGCACGCGCTGGTAGAAGGCAGACACCTGCGGAGCGGTCACCCGGGCCAGGACACGCGGCAGCGCCTCCACCAGCGTCACGTTCAAACCGAGTTGCCGGGCGACCGCCGCCACCTCGAGCCCGACATAGCCGCCGCCGACGACGACCAGCCGGGCGCCCGGCACGAAGCGGTGCCGCATGGCCTGCACGTCGGCGAGGGTTCTGAGGTAGTGGACGTTGGGCGCGTCGTCGAGGCCGGGGGCGGGCAGTCTGCGGGCCCGGCCGCCGGTGGCGAGCACCAGGCGTGCGTACGGCAGCCGCTCGCCGCCGGCCAGGACGACCTCGTGGGCGGTGCGGTCGATTCCCGTGACCCGGGTGCCCGTGCGCAGCTCGATGCCCTGCTGCTCGTACATGGCGGGGGGCCGGATGTACAGGTCCTCGGCGGATGCCTTGCCGGACAGGTACGCCTTGGACAGCGGCGGGCGGGCGTAGGGGTAGCCGGGTTCGTCGCCGATGAGGGTCACCGGTCCCTGATGGCCGGCCATGCGCAGGGCGGCGACGAAGTCCGCGCCGGCCTGTCCGCCGCCGACCACGACGACGCGGTCGGTGGCGGTGGGTTCGATGTGCATAGTGCGCTCCCCGTCCTACTTCTGGGACTTGGGGATGTGCAGGACGATGCCGTCCAGCGAGGCGTCCAGCGTGATCTGGCAGGACAGCCGGCTGGCGTCGGTGGGTTCCTCGGAGGTCGCCTCCAGCATGTCCTCCTCGTCTTCCGACCGCGCGGGCAGCGCACCGAGCCACTGCTCGTCCACGAAGACGTGGCAGGTGGCGCAGGACAGCTCACCGCCGCACTCGGCGACGATGCCGGGTACCAGGTTGGCGGTGGCGGCCTGCATGACGGTGGTTCCGTCGGGGGCGTCGGTTTCCTGCTTGGTCCCGTCCGGGCGGACGAATACGACACGGGGCATGGCGGGCTCCTGATCGGGGATGTGCGGGTAGGGGTAGGGAGGGCACGGACAGAAAGGGTCAGCGGGGGGACGGCGGCTGGGGAATGCCGCCGAGGAGTTCATTGAGGGCGGCGTCGTTAAGGTGCTCGACGTTGTCGCCGAGGGCGGGTGCGGGAGCGGGGTCCGGCGGCGCGTGGCCGTGCAGGATCATGGGGAACCCCTTCAGCCACTCAGGCACGCGCAGCGCCGTGCGACGCTCTCGGTAACGGGGGTCACGCGCTCGGTCGGCGGCGGTGTTCACGGGCACGGCCGGGACACCTGCGCGGCGCAGTTCCGCCACAGCCCGGTCACGGGGGCGCCGGGCCGTCCACTCCGAGATGACCGCGTCGACAGTGTTCTGGTGCTTCAGCCACCAGTCCTCCGGCTCATGGCCGGGCAGAGCCGTGATCACCTCGGCCAGCGCCCGCCGGTGTCCGGCGCTGGTGCAGGCGATCGCCAGCCAGCCGTCGGGCTCCGCCGTCGGGTAGGTGTCGTGCGGGGCGGCGCCGGGACGGCGGTTGCCGTCCGGTGCGGGCATCTGTCCTGTCCAGACGTACTGGCCGAGCTGATCGGCCAGGGTCCAGGCGACGACCTCCCGCTGTGAGACGTCCAGGTGGATGCCGCGCCGACCGCTGGTGACGGCGTTGGCGACCAGCGCGGCGCCGACGAAGGCCACCACCTGGTCGGGGTAGTTGATGTCACCGCCCGACCACATGGGCCGCTCCCCCGGGTAGCCGGTGACGGCCGCGAGGCCGGACAGCAGATCCAGGGTCGAGCCGTAGGAGCTGTACGACGCCTCCGGGCCGGTGACGCCCTGACTGGACAGGGACAGGTAGACCAGGTCGGGGTTGAGCCGGTGGGCGGTGGCGTAGTCGATGCCCATGCGGGCCGCCACGCCCACGCGGAAGTTCTCGACCAGGACGTCGGCTCTGCGGATGAGCCGGTGGACGATGGCCCGGCCGTGCTCGGTTTTCAGATCGAGGCTCAGGCCACGCTTGCCGGCGTTGTTGGAGGCGAACATCGGCGACGTCGGCGGCTTGCTCCCGGACGCCTGGTCCGTGCTGCCCGGCATGACCCACGTCCGGAACCCGTCGGGACGCTCGCGCGACTCGATCTTGATGACGGTGGCGCCGTAGTCGGCGAGCAGCCGGCTGGTGGCCGCTCCGGCGGTGATGGTGCCGAAGTCGAGAACGACCAGACCGCTCAGCGGAGCCGCGTCCTTGCGCTGCCGTGGCGTGCTCGCGCGCGGCGTGGGGACGGTTTCTTGCGCTGTGGTCGTGAGGGTGCTGCTGTGCTCGCCCAGTGCGGGTGCCGGCGCCGCGGGCTCGGGCAGGCCGGGCATGGTCCACGGCAGGCCGACCACGGGGGCGTCTTTGCGTCGCCGCTCGGGCGGCAGCACGAAACCGCGGCCGCGGAGCTGCTCGCTGCCCAGCAGGTCGTTGGCGTCGGCGGCGTAGCCGAAGGGCAGCCCCAGGCTCTGGGCCGCGGTGTAGAGCTCCACGGCCTCCCGGCTCGCGGCCGCTTCGGCGATCACGGGCCACCACTCCTGCGCCCGCCTCGCGCGCTGCTCTGGGTCGTCGAGGCCGGGGGCGCTCAGGCGTGGGTCGCCGAAGACCTCCACCACGGCGGGCCACTGACGGTCGAAGAAGATCACTCCGACCCAGCCGTCCTTGGCCCGCACCACGCGCCAGCCGCCCTGTGAGTAGCCCGCACGCTTGGGGATGTCGCCGCTGAGGTCGTGGATGACGTCGCTCTTCCAGTCCATGTAGGCGGCGACATCGCTCAGGGCGACCTCGACCAGGTCGCCGCGTCCCGTGCGGTCGCGGCCTCGCAGGGCGATGATGGCGCCGTACAGGCCGGCGAAGGCCGCCGCGTGGGCGCTCTGCTCGCCGCCCAGGCTGAGCGGGCGCTGGTCCGGCTCGCCGATCATGGTGGCAAGGCCCCCGTACGCCTCCGCCAGGAGGCTGTCGCCGACGCTCTCGGCGTACTCGCCGGCCAGTCCGAACGCGGTGAGGGAAACCACGACCAGTCCGGGGAAGCGTTGCCGGAGCTCGTTGAGGTCCAGGCCCTCGGCGGCGGCCGCGGCCGGTGTGAGGTCGGTGATCAGTACGTCGGCGGTGGCCAGGGGGCTGGTCTCGTCGGCCGCCAGTTGTTCGGGCCGCAGTACGGCGCTGCGTTTGCCGGCGCCCAGGGCGGCGAAGGTGAACTCCCTGGCCCGCAGCGGCGTGCCGGTCGGCGGCTCGCACAGCAGGACGTCGTGGCCGAGGGCGGCGAACAGGCGTCCGCACGCCGCTCCCGCGACCGACTCGGTGACCTCGACCACCCGGAAGGTGCGCTGGCCGGACATCAGCCCTGCCCCGGGTTGCGCTCGCCCGCCCTGAACCGGCCGAGGCCTTCGGCCAGAGCGGTGCTGCGGGATCGCAGTTCGTCCGCGACCTCATGCCCGTAGGCGATGGCCTCGGTCCACTGGGAGATCTCGCAGGGGATCTTCCACAGCGCCTTCTTGGACCATGCCAGCGCGGTCGCGTCGAATGAGGCGACGCGTTCGGCGAGGTCGGTGGCGGCGGAGTCCAGCTCCTTGAGGGGGACGGAGAGGTTGACCAGGCCCCACTCCGCTGCGGTGGGACCGTTGATGCGTTCGGCGGTGAGGACCAGCCAGGCCGCGTGCTTGGGCTGCAGGCGCAGCTGGGCGGCGGGCCCGGCGAGGGTCGGGTAGAGGCCGAAGCCGATCTCCGGCATGCCGATCTGGGCCTCGTCTGCCGCGATGGCGAGGTCGGCGACGTTGATGAGCGTGGAACCCCCGCCGAGCGCCGTGCCGTTGACGGCGGCGATAACGATGGCCGGGTGGCTGCGGATCTCCTCCTGGACGGCCGCCCACTCGCTGCGCCGGTCGAGCTCCGCGTCCCCGGTGCTGACGTCACCCTCCTTGAGGTCGACGCCGGCGCAGAAGGCGGGGCCGTTGCCGGTCAGGATGATCACCTTGGAGCGGCCTCGGCACTCGTCGAGGGCGTGCACGATGCCGGCGCGGGCCGCCCGGTTCATGGCGTTGCGCTTGGCCGGGCGGTTGAAGGTGATGCGGGAGATGCCGCTTGGCAGGTGCTCGAGCAGGACGGCTTGTTCGGTGTCCGTCTGCGTGGTGGGTGTCGTGGTCATTGGGATGCCACCTTGAACTTCGGGACGGCCCGCTCCTTGGACACCTTCTCGAAGACGACCTGAAGCGGCATCCCGCACTCCAGGTCCTCGGGCGGGTCGATGAGGGTGGTCATCAGATACGGGCCCTCCTCCAGCTGGACGAAGGCCACGAGGTAGGGCACCTCGTCGGCGAAGGCGGGGAAGTACTTCTGGTGCATGACGATCCAGGACCAGAGCGTTGCCCTGCCGCTGGCCGCGCGCCATTCGAAGCCGTCGTCGAGGGTGGCGGGGTCGACTGGCGACTCGGGGTAGCGGGGGGTGCCGGAGTCGCCGTACTGCAGGCGGAGTTCACCGGCGAGGGTGCCCTCCCAGAAGGCGCGGTTGGCGTCCGTGACCGGCGGGAGCATGTCGATGAGTTGCTGGTTGTCCATGGGTGTGCTCACTCCCCGACCAGGACGTGCGACGTGGTGATGGGTGAGGCGCAGATGTATTGGGCGACGTTGCAGTCGGCCACCTGGCGCGGGCCGGCTTCGCCGCGGATCTGGCGCACGGCCTCGACGTGGTGGCCCCAGCCCTGCATGTAGCTCTCGCCGGTGTGCCCGCCGGCCGTGTTGATGGGCACCTCGCCGTCACGCGCGATGCGGTCGGCGGTCGCCCACTTCCAGGCCTCACCGCGCGGCGCGTGGTCGAAGCCCTCCAGGCTGAACAGGACGGTGGGGGTGAAGTTGTCGTAGATCTGCAGGCAGTCCATGTCCTGCGGGCCATACCCCGAGGCCGAGTACACCCGGCGGGCCACGTCCTGGGCGGCGGAGTGGAAGAAGTCCGTGCTGGTGTAGTAGTTGCTGACGCTCGCCCGCGCGGCGGTGGCCGCCACCCGTACCGGCCGCTTGGCCAGGTCACGGGCCTTGTCCAGGGTGGTGAGGATCAGCGCGACGCCGCCGTCGTTGATGATGCAGTAGTCGTACAGGCGCAGCGGGTCGGCGATGTAGCGGGAGGTGAGGTACTGCTCCTCGGTGATCTCCTCGCGCATCACGGCGACCGGATTGAGGGCGGCGTTGCGGCGGTTGTTGATCGCGATGGGGGCGAGGGCGCCGTCGGGCACGCCGTATTCGTGGGCGTAGCGGCGGTACATCATCGCCACGTACGCGCCCGGGGAGGTCATGCCGTACATGGCGTCGTAGCGGGTGGTGGGGCTGTCGGTGTAGGAGCCGCCGTAGGTCATCTTCACCGAGCGGCCTCTCGCTCATTTCGGACCGATTCCTGATGCCTCCGCTGGAGATGGCCGAGCCAGCCTCGCGGTTGCGGTCTTGGTGGTGACCGAATCCCAGTCCCCACCCATCAGCTTCCAGTTCGCCAGCAACACCCCGGCGACCACTCTTGACGATTGCCCAGCCCCTTCGCCGCTGATCACCCGCCGGCGACCTGCCGGAGCCACCGCGGGCGGGGGCGCGGTGGCTCCGGCGGGGGGGAAGGGTGAAGCGCGTGCAGCCCGGCCTGCCCGGTGTCAGGGCGTGGCCAGCAGCGCCTCCAGGGCGTCGGCGGTGTCCGAATGGCGGGCGAGCAGGGCCGCGCCGGCCAGGGCCGGCTCCGCGGACTGCCAGGTGCCCGCGCAGCCGAGCAGGTCCGCCACCGCGTCGCAGGTCGCCGGGTGGGCGGCGAGCAGGGCCAGGCCGCAGGGCGCGGAGGAGCGGTCGCGGGCCGGGCGCGGGTCTGCCGAAGCCAGCTCGACCCGCCACGGCGGTGTCCACGCGTCCAGGTCCGCCAGCCGGCCCGGGAAGACGCGGCCGGCCTCGCGGATCAGCAGGGGCGCGAGATCGGCGCCGCTGCCGCGCAGCGTGGTGATGAGGGTCGGCAGCCAGGGCAGCAGCACCGGGTCCGGCAGCTGCGCGAAGGCGTGCGAGACCGCCTCGACGACGAAGTCGGCGAGGCCCGGCACCGGCTCCAGCGCGTGCAGGAAACCGCTGAGATAGCGCGGGTAGGCAGGCACCACCAGCGGGTTGCCAAGCAGTCCCGCGCACCGCGCCCGCAGGTCGGCGCGGGTGAGCCGGCGCAGCTGTGTCCTCGCCGCCCACAGCAGCGCCGTCTTGGCGGGGTCCTCCGGGTGCGACTGGGCGACGGCCAGCTCCAGTTGGTTGCGGTCGCAGCCGAGGGACAGGGCGAGGCCCTCCATGCTGAACAGGAAGCCCAGCATGGCCGCCACCTGGCGCACGCTCGCGTCGTCGTCGGCGAACGCCGTCGGCAGCAGCGTGCAGTAGTGCGCGTATCCGGTCGTGACGAACGACTCGATCCACGCGGGCAGGGCCGGCTCGCTGGTGCGGTAGTACGCCAGCAGGCCGCGCACCCGACGCAGCACCTCCGGTGCGCCGTCCACGCTCCGCTCGGTCGCGAGCACCTCCAGCGCGCGCCGGCCCAGTTCGTCGGCGAGGCGGCGGCTGCGCAGGTAGAGGGTGGCGTCCTCGACCGCCTGGAGGACGGTCGCCGTGGTGGCCTGCGGGCCGTACGCGGTCCGCCGCAGCCGCTGCTCGAGCACCTGCTCAATGCTGACGCCCTCGTAGCCCAGCTCGATCAGGGCCCGCTGGTGGGTGCCGAGCGCCAGGTCCCAGGACTCCTGGATGGGGTGCTCGCCGAGCCGCCGTTCGCCCATGATGGGACGGGCCGCCCCGTGCGGCAGGAGGTACCGCAGCATCCACAGCACGTCGGAGCATTGCTCGAGCTCCGGCCGGGAGGCCATGTCGAGCAGGGCCCGCTGGACGCCGCGCTGCTGGAGCTTGAGGTTCAGCGGGGCGAGCCGGTCGTGGACGTCCCGGGTGAGCGGGGCCAGCGCGTCGTAGCCGACCTGGCCGACCCGGTCGCCGCCGAGCATGATCTCCACCAGGCGGCGCACGTCCCGCCGGCCTGGCACGCTGTCCTTCTCGATGCAGGTGACCGCCGCGTCCTGGAAGTCGTACACCGGTTCGGCCACGCCACCGAGGCCCTGTACCGGGCAGCGGTCACCGGCACTCCGCCGGCCGGCCCGCACCCGGCCGCCGCTCCCTGAGCGGGCGCGCTGCTTCGGCGGCCCGAGCGCACCGGCAACCGGTGACACGTTCGGTGCCATGACCGCGTCACCGTGGCACGATAGTGATGAACATCACCCTAGCGAGGGGGTGTGCACCATGGCCGTGTCAGAAGCGGGACCGCAGACCCACAAACCCGGACTGCGACGCGAGATCGGCTTCATCGGACTCATCTGGGCCTCGGAAGGCTCCATCATCGGATCCGGCTGGCTGTTCGGCGCCCAGGGCGCCCTGGCGGCCGCCGGTCCGGCGGCGATCATCTCCTGGGCCATCGGCGGCCTGGCGATCCTGATCCTGGCGCTGGTCCATGCGGAACTCGGCGGCATGTATCCGGTCTCGGGCGGCACCGCCCGCTTCCCGCACTACGCCTTCGGCGGCGCCGCAGGCGCGTCGTTCGGCTGGTTCTCCTGGCTGCAGGCGGCCACGGTGGCACCGATCGAAGTGCTGGCGATGATCACCTACGCCCAGCACTACTCCTGGGCGAGCGGCTGGGAGAAGATCCAGGGCGGCGAGCACGTCCTGACCCCGCCCGGCATCGCCGTCGCGGTCGGCCTGATGGCGGTCATCACGGCCATCAACTTCCTCAGCATCCGGCTGCTGGCCCGTACCAACAGTGCGGCGACCTGGTGGAAGGTCGGCGTCCCGCTGCTGACGATCTTCGTGTTCGCCCTCGCCCAGTTCCACACCAGCAACTTCACCGCGGCCGACGGTTTCGACCCGTACGGGGCCAAGGGCATCCTGTCCGCCGTCTCTACCAGTGGCATCATCTTCGCCCTGCTGGGCTTCGAACAGGCCGACCAGCTCGCCGGCGAGAGCGCCAACCCGAAGCGGGACATCCCGCGCGCGGTCATCGGGTCGATCGTCCTGGGCATCCTGATCTACATCCTGCTGCAGGTCACCTTCCTGGCCGCGCTGCCCGCCACCCAGATCGGCAGCCACTGGGCCAACTCCGCCTTCACCGCGCTGAGCGGGCCCTTCGCCCAGGTGGCCACGCTCATCAGCCTGGGCTGGCTGGCCACGGTCCTCTATCTCGACGCCGTGGTGTCCCCCGCCGGTACCGGCCTGATCTACATCACCGGTTCCTCCCGGGTCTCCTACGGCCTCAGCCGCAACGGTTATGTGCCCTCCGTCTTCGAGGCCACCAACCGGCGCGGTGTTCCCTGGGTCGGCCTGATCACCGCGTTCGTGATCGGCTGCATCTGCTTCCTGCCCTTCCCCAGCTGGCGGTCCCTCGTCGGCCTGATCACCAGCGCCAGCGTGCTGATGTACGCCGGCGCCCCGCTCTCCTTCGGGGTGTTCCGCAACCGGCTGCCCGACGCCCACCGTCCCTACCGGCTGCCCGGCGGCGCCTGGATGTCGCCGCTGGCCTTCATCGTCGCCAACCTGCTGATCCTGTGGTCGGGGTGGACCACCGACTGGAAACTCGGCGTCGCCATCCTGCTCGGCTACGTCATCCTGGTCGCCAACCGGGTGCTCAAGATGAACCCCATCACGCCCCAGCTCGACCTGCGTGCCGCGCAATGGCTGCCGGTCTACCTGGTGGGCATGGGACTCATCGTCTACCTCAGCGACTTCGGACCGCTCAAGCATCCCTGGTTCCCGCTGTGGTGGGACATCGGGGTCGTGGCCGTGTTCAGCCTCGTCATCTACTACTGGGCCATGGCGGTGGCCCTGCCCAGCGAACGGATCCAGCGGCTGATCGACCAGGTGGTCGTTCCGGAGGAGGAGGACATCCTCTGACGTCGGCCCCGGAGAGCTTCGCCGTCCCTGGTGGAGGCTCGGGGCTTGAGCGGTGTCCAGCTGGACGGGCAGGCTCTGGACGCTGCGGGCGGCGCGAGCTGGGGTGTAAGAAACCTGATGGTTGAGCAACCGCGGGCGAGGTCGAGGGTCGGCACATACGTCACCGACATGCCGTACGTGCTTGAACAGCCCCGAGGTATCTGTCAGGCACGGGCCTCGGGAACCAGGTGCCTCACATGCCTGACGCGGGCTCTCAGACTCCCCGCTTCGCGTCGGGGGGCTGGGTGCCTGGGAGGTTGCCGTCAGTGATCAGCTCAGAAGCGGTGGCCAGAAGCGGGGCCCGCGGCACTCACGGCGCGCGGCGCAGCCGAGCACTCCATGCAGAACTGCTTCTGGTCATCGTCGCCCTCGAAGCACGGCTCCCCGAACGGAGGCATGCAGTCGACGTGGGCCTGGCCGTCGGCGGTGAGCGTCTCATGGCGAGTGCCGCAGGCCGTCGCTCAACCCACGTGGCGACCACCAGTTCCTCCGGGCAACCAGTCATGACGCGGTCCCCGCGCGGGCTGCGGTGCCGGCCTCGTATGCGCGGGCGAGCAGCGCGTTGAAGGCGAGCGCGGCCGCCGGGTCGGACCCGGGAGTCGACCCACGGCCGCCTGCTCGCCCTCGCTGAGCGAGTCCAGCAGGACGGTACGGGCCAGCGTGCCAGCAGGGCGTGGCGCAGGACGTCCGGGGCGAGGACGGCGCGGCGGGCGGCCTCCTGCTCCTGGCGGTGCTGCTCGTCCTGGAGCTGCTGCACGCGTTCGTCTTCGGCGTCGGCGGCGAGCTCGTCCTGGACGACGGCGTCGGCCTGCGGGTCGTAGACGCCGCCGGTGGTGGCGAGCAGCTGCGTGATGCGCTCCCACTCGCCGACTTCGGCCGGGCCGCGTTCGGCGTCGGCCAGGTCCTCGCGGTCGCCTTCGAGGGGCTGCTGCAGCCGGGCTTCCTCGAGCGCGGCCGCGGTCCCTGTGGCGGTCATGCCGGTGGCGCGGACCGAGCGGCGGCCGACCTTCGCCCAGTCGACCGGCTGGCGGGGCGCGGCCGGGCCGGGTGCCGAGACGCGCAGACGACGGCGGGATCGGGGAACGGGGGTGCTCACACGAGCCTCCCGATCGTCGTGGAAACGGTGACGGATTTCCGGCCGCCGCATGGTGGATGCGGCGGCCGTAGTGAACCGAAGCACGCTAGTTGTCACCGGCGGAGCCGGACGAGCTGGTGAACGGGTCCGGTCAAAGCAGTCTGGTTGTCACCAACGAGGCAGGCGGCCTGTCACCAGTGCTCATTCAGCAGCCTTCCTGTCACCGGAAGTGAAGCTCTACCAGCCCTGCGAAGCCGAACTGAGCAACGGGGAGCATCACTCGGTGCGAGCACCGAAGGCTGCTGCGCCCTCTCGGCCCGTCTGCTGGTTGGCCTTGATGTAGGGCCCCAACTCGGCTTTGTAGGCAGCGAATTCGATCGTGTGGGCACTGTTGGAGGCGGTCAGATGGCGGGCCAGGGAGCGGGCGCCGATCAGTGCCTGGGAGGTGCCCATGCCCGCGGTGGGGGCGGCGCAGTTTCGGGCTACGGACGGTGCGTGGACCTGTACGCCCCCGGCCAGAAGGTGACTGCTGCCCTGGCCGGCGGCGGTACGACCACGGAGGACGGCGGCGCAACGTCCTGGGCCGCCCTGAGTTTCACTGAGTGCTGATCGTGATCTCCCCGATGCCGCCTGCTCTTGCTTGGGCGGCCAGCGCCTCCTGGTAGGTGACGTACTGGCGGGTTGTGCCGTCGGGCAAGTTCAGCTGGTAGACGATGATTGGCTGCGGGGACACCGCGCCGCAGTTGCAGGCCATGTGCGTTCTCCTTTCGTGTCTCGGTGTTTGAGCGCCGGAGTGGCAGCCGTTACGCTGTCATGCCGTCCGCATGCGGCGCGTTGTGCAATGCACCTGGTGGATGGTGCCCTCATGGTTTCGTGTTGGTCAGTCCAGCCACCGTGAGGCCACTCCCGCGATGTAGGACAGGCTCAGGGCGGTTGCCGGTGCCGTGAACCAGACGGTGTCCGCCAGGGCGAGGAGACAGGCGGTCACGGCGGTCGCGACCCACACGCTCGCGCACCAACCGCAGCTGACCAGGTAGGTTGCCTTGGAGTCGTCGCCGAAGCGATCGGCGATCTGCGATCTGAAGCCGGCCGCGAGCGTGTCCTTGGTGAGAAGGCGGGTGATGCGGCAAGTGGCGCCGAGGGCCAGCAGGAACGCCGTCAGGCTCATGGAAGTCTCCCCTCAGTGCAGGTGGGTTTGGTGCGGCACCGGGCGGCGTGTGTGCGCTCGCCGTTAGGCTTGGAGGCCGGGCCGTGCCCCCCCCCCCCCCCCGCCGGGGGGGGGGGGGGGGGGGGGGGGGGGGGGGGGGGGGGGGGGGGGGGGCGGGGCGGGGGGGGGGGGGGGCGCGCCCCGCCCCCCCCCCCCCCCCCCCCCCCCCCCCCCCGTCCTTGCATGACGGGGGGGACGGCTCCGCAGGGGGAAGGCGATCGACGTTCGACGAACCGTTAAATCAGGCTGACCATTGGACGGGGCCTGGCAACGGTCTGTCCCGACGGTGCTGTGCCGTCCCGGACGAGGCAGGGTCGGGACCGGTCACAGCGGCAGGCAGGGCGGCAGGGGGCCGGTCGCCTGAACGGTGCTTCCGCCGACGTTGGCGGTTGCGGTGAAGCTGCCTGACAGCGCCTGCAGCAGCGTCAGGCTGGTGTTGAGGGTCGCCGTGCCGGTGGCGTCGGTCACCGCGGTGCCCACCAGTTGTCCGCCCACGAAGAAACTTACCGTCACGCCCGCGGCCGCAGGCGAGACACGCGCCCGCAGTGTTGCCGCGAAGGTGTTCGGCAGCGGGACCTGCAGGTCGAACTGCCAGCAGGACGGCAGCACCTGAAGTGTCACGCCCGTCCCCGCGCCGGTGACGTTGACGGTGATCGGGGTGGAGGAGACGTTGGTGCACGAGCAGGCGGTGTTGGCCGCGGTGACCGTTGCGGTGACCGACGCCGGACCCGCCGCGGGGAAGGTCAGCGACCCGGAGGCGATCCCGGAGGCGTTGGTGGTGACGGTCACCGGCGTCGCCCCGCCGCCGCTGAAGGTGACCGAGGCACCCGAGACGGGTACACCGTTGCACAGCACGACCGCCGTCAGGCTGGTCGGCTGACCGGCCACCACCCCACCCGACGGCGGCAGCAGGAACACCAGACAGGACGGCTGCGTGGTGACGTTGACCGTGACCGGGGTGGAGGAGACGTTGGTGCACGAGCAGGCGGTGTTGGCCGCGGTGACCGTTGCGGTGACCGACGCCGGACCTGCCGTGGGGAAGGTCAGCGACCCGGTGGCGATCCCGGAGGCGTTGGTGGTGACGGTCACCGGTGTGGCCCCACCACCGCTGAAGGTGACCGAGGCACCCGAGACGGGGAGCCCGTTGCACAGCACGACCGCCGTCAAGGTGGTCGGCTGACCGGCCACCACCGCACCCGACGGCGGCAGCAGAAGCACGAGACAGGACGGCGCTGCGGGGACGGTGACGGTGATCGGTGCGAAGGTGCAGGCAACGCAGGAGCCAGCTGCCGGGGTGAAGCTGACGCCCACCGTCTGACCTGCGGTCAGCGCGACCCCCAGATTGGTCGGGGCGACCACGCCGTTGACCACCGCGGCCGTGACCGTGGCCCCGCCCGGCAGAGTGTAGGTCAGGGTCCCGTTGACGGAGGCCAGGCCGGCGCTGCAGGCCAGCGTGGTGGTGGCTGTCGTGGTCCCGCCGGGGGCGGACAGCGTCGTCGAGATGGTACCGGCCGGCCCCGCGGTGACGGTCACGGTACCGCTGTCGGTCCCCACCACGACGCCGCCGGCGTCGACGTAGTTCACTGAGACCAGCTGTACGCCCGAGCCGACGGCCGTGAACGTCGCAGGGCCGGCGACTCCGGCGACCACCGGCAGCGTCTGGGGGGTGGCGCCGTCGTAGGTGAAGACGGCCGAGGTGGCCCCGGCGGGCGCGCCGGTGACGATGGCGGTGAAGGTCGAGCAAGCCGCCACCGTTGAGGGAATGATGGTTACTGCCATGAGAGCAGCCCCTTTTGCGGAGAGTCGGGTGTGGGCTGCCGCATACGGCCGCACGCCTTGCTGGCGCGGTTCAGGCATTCACCTGTCGGGGTGCCCATGCGTGTGGACAACGATCCAGCGATCGCCGTCTGACACCACGACAGAGGATGGGCACCCACAATCGGTTACCCCATTACAGGCACACAAGCTAAATCCCCACCATATGCAGGAATCAGATTGACTCGAATGGTCTAACATTCGCCCTATCAAAACTCACACTGAACACTGCAAAAACGTCGTAATCAAAGAGCACAGAACCGGCCGCAGTCCCCTCATTTCCCTTAGGTCCCTTGGGTGGTTGGTTGCGGCGGACCTTGACCAGTGACTGTCCTGCTCTGCTTCCCGGGGCACCGGCGGTGGCAGGCCGATTCCTGTTTTCCTCCCCGGGAGGAGATTGGCCGGTCACCGGGCGCGCATCGGGGTGCGGTGGCGTATGTGCCGCTGCTCACGCAGTGCCGAACCCTGGCTACCCGCTACAAAAGCGGGGCGGGGCCCCCGAGTCCGGCTGCCCGCCACGAGCCCATCGTTCGAACTCGGTTGCTGCCTCCGATTCCGTAGGACCGCACAATTTTGGGTGAGCGGCTAGGTGCGCGTGTCGGAGAGCAGACCAGTGCGACGCTGGACCAGGAGCACTTTTCCCATCGTTTCGATCTTGAAGGACCTTCCGGCGGGCAGGAGGAAAAAGCTGCTGAATTGGGCATTCAGTAGGGCGATCCCCGGATAGCGCTAACGGCACCCGCATCTCGAGCTGTGCGTCAACGGTCCGCCCGCCCTACCACTTCGTCGGCAGTTCCTCGTCCCAGCAGGCCGAAGGAGGCACTGCGGAAGAGCCGGCTCGGGTTGGCCGTTCACGGTGGACGTGAGAGAGCCGCGGAGGCCGCCCGCACCGTACGCGAGTGGTGTGCCGAACACGGCGTGCCGCGCATCGGACATCGACGTGTGGCGGGGCCCCGGGCCGGGACACCCACATCGCCATCACCGCCACCGACACCGCCTGCAAGGTCGCCAAGACCGAACTGAAGGCCGACGAGACCACGTTCGCCATCACCAACAAAGGCAACAAGGCCACCGGGGTCTGCGTCTACGGCGAGCACGAGGGCGCATACAGCCACGTCGTCACCGAAGTCGAGAACATCGGCCCCGGCGCCTCCCGCCAGATGGAAGCCAAGCTGGGCGGCGGCACGTACGAGATCGCCTGCAGGCCCGGTCACACCGGCGACGGCATCCGCCAGAAGATCACCGTCGAAGGCGCAAAGGCGGACGAGGAGTCCGAGGGATCCTACGACCGCGAGGTCGAGGTCGAGGAATACCACCTCGAAGGGCTCGACAAGTTCACCGCGAAGGCAGGCGAGAAGATCGAGTTCAAGCTGGAGAACGAGGGCACGACCGAGCACGAGCTGGAGATTTTCGGTCCCGACGGCAAGGAGGTCGGTGAGGTGCCTCGGTCAAGCCCGGCACGACCGAAGAAACTGTCATCACTCTGCAACGGCCGGGCACCTACACCTGCAAGTGCGGCATCCGCAACCACGCCGACAAGGGCATGAAGGGCACCTTCAGCGTCAGCTGAAGTCCTCGCCGACCGGGACACAGACGGCGGCGTCTTTGAAGGGCGCCGCCGTCCCGGCGCACGGCCGCCTGCTTGGAAGTGTGCGACGCCCCGGTCACGAGATCACCTGTAGCGAAGGTCATCGCATCGCGTGCTTGCAGCACTGTACTGAGGCGGGGCAGGGGCCGGCGTCACCGCGGGCGGTGGTCCACCTGATCGGCCGGGATGGGCGGGAGATCCCGGTTGGCGGAGCTCTGGGTTGGTCCGGTCGGCGGCCAGCAGCATCGCGCCCCCGCCTGGCGGTGCGACGAACGACGGCAGCGGTGATCGTGGCACCAGGTGGGGTGACAACGTGGGAGGCCATACGGAGTGGCCAAGCCCAACCGGCCTTTGAGTACCCCGCTCACCTGACTTGTCCGGAGGCCTTCACACGGTTTGCAAGCTCGACACCAATCGGCTTCCGCCCGCTGACCACACCGGCAGGCGGTCAGGCGGGGCGTCCCGAAGCCGGGATGCCGGGCCTGACCGAACCGGGCGTCAGGCGGGGCGGATGTTCTCCGCCTGCGGGCCCTTCTGGCCCTGGGTGACGTCGAACTCGACCTTCTGGCCCTCCTGCAGCTCGCGGTAACCCTGGCTGGCGATGTTGGAGTAGTGGGCGAAGACGTCGGGGCCGCCACCCTCCTGTTCGATGAAGCCGAAGCCCTTCTCGCTGTTGAACCACTTCACAGTGCCCTTGGCCATGACTGTCTCCTTCGAGGGAAACCGGGCACGCACGCTGCGCGACCGGGAGGTGATCGCCCTGGTCCGGAGAGGCGCTGAACAGCAAGAACGCCCGTGACCGCGATCACGGGCGAACGGAACTTCGGAACCACGACTGCTGAATCACAACGCTATAACGGCGTGGCGGCAGCCGCTACTGATAACGCGCCAGCACCCGGAATGTCGAGTCAAGCCCGGCACCGGGCCACCCACTCAGACAGTCGTACGGGAGCGGCGCCTCTTGCACTCAAGCCGGAGTCCTGCCTCCGCGTGCTCAGTCCATCTCAAGAGGAAGCGCCGCTTCTGCAGCGGGCTCTGGAGCAGTTGGGACAGAGCGAGAGGACCGCCCCGACCACGTGAGAGCGGGCGCAGCGTCTGATCTGCTCCGCCCTGCCCCCTCCCGGACGCCCACCTGAGGCGGCCACTGCCCGCGGCCCTGCTGCCGAGTCCAGACGGCTGGCGCCGCCTGCGGGACTAGTGGATCACTCGACGCCGGAACGCCAAGGGGCACCGTGCTGCGGCAAGAGCTGACCGCGTCACGATTACCCTTCCAAGCCTGGGTCACCAGCGCGGCGGCCTCGGCTGGATGCAGACGGGGAAACGCGTGCGCCCCTGGCGAGTGACTGGATTCTGATCACCTGACGGTCCAGCCGGTCATCAGTCTTCGACGGCCCGCCGTATGCGCCGGGACGGCGAGAACTCGTAGAGGTCGAGGATGTCCGGCGGCTCGGCGATCCCCGGACCGCCGGCCCGCACCCACTCGACGATGTCGGCCGTCGCGTCGGGGTCGTTGACCAGTCCGAGCCATACAGGCCGGCCGCCTGCGGCCCGTCCGGCCGGGGAGGGCTGTACGACGATGACGTTGGCCTGTTCACAGGCGTCGAGGCAGTTGACCGCACGGACTTGGGCCATCTGGCCCAGGTCGGCTTTCAGGGTGGCAAGTTGGGCCATGTGGTCGACGCCGGGGATCTTGGGGGTGCCGCAGCAGCAGCCTCGGCACACGGTGACCGTGCACCGGGGCGCCGCCTGCGCTGCGGGTGCCTTACGGCGGCTCACTCGGCGGCCCCTTTCCAGGCCGCCTCGCGCAGCAGCCGCAGTCCGTTGAGGCCGACAATAACAGTGGAGCCCTCGTGGCCCGCGACGCCGAGGGGCAGTGGCAGGTCGTCGGCCAGGTCCCAGAGCACCAGGCCGGCGATGAAGACACCGGCGATGACGAGGTTCTGGACGACCAGAGTTCACCGGTTCCGACCTGACGCAGTCGGCCTTCGACCCGCGCTGGCCGGCATTGCCACCGCCGCCCGGCTCCCCGACGGCGCCGGCCTCGTCCTGACGACGACGAGGACACACACGTGGCAAAGAGGAGCCCTTACCTGAGCCACCCTGTCGGCGCTGGGGGAGATGAGGACCCGGACCGGGTGCTGGGCGTCAATCGTTGAGGGGGAATCCTCCACTCTCGCTCGTGCATCCATATGGACTTCTCGTCGGTAGGCACGGCCCAGTGCCCCAGGAACATCCCCGCGTATTGTGTCGTGCACATGCTGCGGCACATAGGCCACCGCTCCCCCGCCTTTGCTGTAGGCCCGCTCTTGGGTGATGACCAGGCCCCAGGGTGAGGGTGTGACCGACCGGGCTGAGTTGGGCCGCTTCAATTACGGCGGAATCAGCGGTGATCGGTTCACCGATGCGCCGTGGGTGTGCGGAGTCGGCGGCGTCCCGCATCTGTACCGCGGCCTCGTTCCCGCCGCTCGTGGTGGCCAGGAGGTGACCGCGCGCGTTGGCGTAGCCACCTGACGGTCCGTCACGAAAGTCAGCGCCAGGTCAGCATCAGTACCGCCAGAACCCGCTTCCGACCGCCATGCACCGCCAAGGCCGACTACGCGCCCCACCGTCTCCGAACCCGATGAAACACCAGGTCACGGGCGTTTCTGTTACGCTCGCCGACAAACACCCTTGAGGTTGTACGACAGCGTCGTGGCCGTACCACGCCTGCTCGCCTTCTACGGGGCCGAGGACCCGTTGCCGCACCCCGTGCTCACCGAGGCCCGCGACGCGCTCTCCCGGCACTACGCCGACGAACTGGGCGAACCCTTCACCACGGCCGGACTGTGCCTCTACCGCGACGGCCGCGACAGCGTGGCCTGGCACGGCGACCGGATCGGGCGGGGCGCCCACGAGGACACGATGGTCGCCATCCTCTCCGTGGGCACCCCCCGCGACCTGCTGCTGCGGCCGGCACACGGCGGCGGCGCGAGCATCCGGCGGCCCCAGGGCCACGGCGACCTCATCGTCATGGGCGGCTCCTGCCAGCGCACCTGGCAGCACTGCATACCCAAGACCACCCGGATCACGGAACCGCGCATCAGCGTCCAGTTCCGCCCGCACGGCGTGCACTGAGCCGGGCCGACTGTCGACGTGCTTCGACCCGATGCACGACACAGAGCTTGGGCGGCGCTGAACAGGGCGTCCAGTGGACCAGAGCCAGGACTCACCGATAAAGCCACGGACGGCGGCGGAAGCCGTCGGCAGGGTCGAACGGGCACTCCCCCGAAGGGCGCGGGTGGATGACGAATGCCTCACGAGACAGGCGCGTACGAGGACGTCCAGGATGCCGTGCACGGCAGAGCCGGTCCGTCACCACCGGCCACAGCCGATATGGACACCGAGCGGTTCGGTTACCACTCGACGACCAGCCTTGACACACCGCGCGTCGCGAGGCCCTCCCGCCATACCAGGGCCCCGTCTCCTGGTGCGAGTCGCAGGCCGGGGAAGCGCTGCCACAAGCGGGTCAGGGCGATCTTCATCTGCAGAAGAACCAGCGGCGCGCCCATGCACCGGTGGGCGCCGTGTCCGAATGTGAGGTGTGCAGGTCGGCGGGCGTTGCTCTTCACACCCGATGGGCACACTTCGGCGTCATGGTTGCAGTGCAGCAACGAGACGATGACGGCATCTCCTTGGCGCACCGTCGTCCCGCCCAGCACGAGGTCCTCGATGGCCACTCGGGGAAAAGTGACAGGTGTGGACGGCGTCTTGCGGAGCAATTCTTCGACCAGCGTTTCCACGAGTTTCCCGCCGGGCGTGTTACCGGTGAGTAGTTCGAGTATGGCAAGGCTCAGTTGATGGGCGGTGGTCTCGTAACCAGCCATGAGAAGTACCAGTCCGAGATTGATCAACTCGGTGCGGGAAATCTCACCCGACTGCTCAACCTGCACCAGCGCGCTCAGGAGATCCTGCCCGGGCACATCTCTCTTTCTTCCGATCAGTGAGGACATGTACTCGATGAGAGTCAGGACGTGGCGGCCTCTTCTGCGGACTCCCCGAGGCGTCATGTCGAACAGGCCGGTGACGGCGGCGTCGAAAACGGGCCGGTCCGCCACCGGCATGCCGAGCAGTGAGCTCAACGCGACCATGGGAAGGGGCGAGGCATAGCCGCTGACCAGGTCGGCGCCTGGCCCCGCAGCCTGTAGCTGATCCAGCAGTGCGTCAGCGGCTTCCTCGATCACCGCTGCCTGTGCGGTGACACGAGCGCTGGTGAACGCCGCTCCGGCGACCCGGCGCAGCCGGGCGTGGTCCGCGCCGTCCAGACTCATGATCGAGTTGGGTGAGAGGTCGACGGATCCCCATTTCGGAGCATCGGGATGGGTGGCCGCGGCTCTGCTGAGACGTGGGTCGGCCAGCGCGGCGCGCCCCACGGCGTAGTCGGTGACCAGCCACATGTGATCCCCCGTGGGCATCCGCACCCGTGTGACGGCCTCCGCTGATGGCACTGCCAGGAAGGACGGCAGGGGGCCGGTCCTGTAGAGATCGAAAGTGCCGGACATGGTCAGTGACTCCTGTTCGGAAGGGGCGGCCGCTCCGGCGCCTTCGGTCAGTTCCGGGAGTTCCTCCACGCTTCCCGCACGTCGGGGCGTGGTGGTGGAGCCTGCCGTGGTCCCATCGTCTCCCGTCGATGGCCGGCGGGTCGTCCGCCGCGATCGGTCGAGAACGCCGCGGGACATCTGTCTCCTCTGCCGCTGATGGCCGTGGGACACGACCCGCCGGGCGCCGACGACTCGGGCGAGCGGACTTTTCCGCCTCCCGGAGGGTGGCCTGCTGTTCGGTCTGTCCAGCCTCGGAGGATGGATCGGCTCCCGGATGTCCGTCACTTCGCGCGCGGCGCGTTCCCTTTCCTCTCAGCGTCTGCTGCCGTCGCGGTTTGACGCGTTGGACGCCTGAGATGTCAGCCGGGCGTGGGCACCGAACTGCGTCGGCCCGTCGACCTGCACTCCTCGGGACAGGACGAGGTCCCGCAGGCGCTGTGGCAGGGCGTCGTTGAAGCGCAGGTGGTCCGGCACCGTGACTCCGGCGTTCCGCAGCGGCGTCGCGATCTCGCGGCAGGTGGTGCTGAGCCAGTCGAGAACCGCGGGATCCCCCGAGCGGCCCGCGACCGGCGTCCAGGTGGCCACTTCCGGCTGCCCGAGGCCGGCGTCGAGGAACGTCCGGGTGAGACGAGGGCCGAAGTCGGGGGCGGCACCGGTCGCCAGGAAGGGTTTGGGCCACAGCGCGTAGTACTCGTCCCACTCCGGCAGCGGCGGACGGGACGGCGACGTGTTGGTGAAGTCCATCTCATGCATGACGACGATCCCGTCAGGTTTCAGCAGGGACGTCAGACGGCGCAGCACGGACGTGGGATCGGGCAGGTACATCAGGATGTATCTGCCGACCAGGACGTCGAACTTCTCCGGCCAGGTGAAGTCGGCCAGGTCCGCGACCTCGTACCGCACCGAGGCGGCGAGACCCGCCTCCCGTGCCAGCATCCGCGCCTTGTGGACGCTTCCGGGGTCACGTTCGATTCCCACGACGTGTCCGCCGGGCCCGACCACTCCGGCGGCCAGCATGGAGACGTAACCCAGCCCGGCGCCGATGTCCAGGACGCTCATTCCCGGACGCACTCCGGCCGATCGCAGGGTGCGTTCGGTGAACGGTGAGATCGCCTCGTTCTGCAGGGTCAGCCTGTGGTGCTCGCTGTCGGAGTGACCGAGCAGGTAGGCGCTGTGCGCCATGAAAGACCTCCAGGGCCGGTCATGCGGGGAGTCTCCTTACGGCAGGTGGCCGGGGAGCTCCGCGGTGTCTGCGGCACGTAGTGCCCTGTCGCGGACGCGCGGTGTGTTCCGGTGTTCCGGGTGCGTCATGCACCGGAGCGGGACACGCGCGTGTCCGAGGGTGGCGGGCGGCGCAGCGCCTTGCCGCTGGAGGTGCGGGCGATCCCGCCCCGCCGCACGAACTCGATCATGTCGGGTGTGACGCCCAGCTCGGCCACGACGCGTGCGCGGATGCGTTGCGCCGTGGCACGACGGCTCGCCTCGTCGCGCTGCGTCGTCTCGACGACGAGCCCGAGCCGGCCCCCTTCGTCACTCCAGATCTGCTCGGCCAGGACGCCGTGGACGGGGAGACCGGGGGTGTCCCGCACGACCGCCTCGATGTCGCTCGCCCAGTGGTTCGCGCCGAAGACGATGATCATCTCTTTTGTGCGGCCCACGATGTACAGCTCGCCGTCGTGCCACAGGCCCAGGTCACCGGTCGCCACCCAGCCGCCCGGCAGGACGACGCGACGGCTCTCTTCAGGGTGGTGGTCGTACCCGGTGCTCGTGACGGACGCTCCCCGGACCTCGACGGCACCGACCGTGCCGGGCGCGGCCGGTTCGCCGCTCGCGGTGGTGAGCCGGACCTCGGTACGCCGCACGGGCGTTCCCACGCTGACCAGTTCGCGGCACCGCCCGGCGCCGGAGGGCGCCGGTACGTACTGGCCCCGGTTCAGTTCGTCCCGGTCGGCACATAGCACCTTGGCCGGTCGGCCAAGCGGAGGGAAGGCGACCGCCAGGGTCGCCTCCGCCAGTCCGTAGGCCGGCAGGAAGACGTTCTCCGCCAGTCCGGCGGGCGCGAAACGCTCGACGAAGGCGTCCTGCAGCCGCCGGTCGACCGGCTCGGCGCCGTTCACGGCGATCCTCCAGCGGGACAGGTCGAGACCGGCCGGCGGCGCCGCGTCGCGCCGCAGGACGTAGCGGTAGCCGGAGTCCGGAGCCATGGTGAAGGTCGCCCCCAGCCGTCCCATGGCTCGGATCCAGTCCCTCGGACTGCGCAGGTAGTCCTCGGGTGTCAGCAGATGGATTTCGACGTCGTGCAGCAGCGGTGTCAGGAAGGAACCGATCAGGCCCATGTCGTGGAAGAGGGGCAGCCAGGTGCAGCCGACGTCGGTCCCGGTGAGCCGTGTGCCATGGGCGATGGCCGCCACCCCGGCCGTCACGTTGCCGTGGCTGAGCACGACGCCCCGCGGCTCGCAGCTGGTCCCCGACGTGTACTGGACGACGGCCGGGTCCGACGCCGCCCGCGCGACGTGGGCCATGCCCGGTTCAGCCACCTCCGGCACCAGGAGAACATCGACCGGGCGTGCGCCGTCGGACAGTCCCGGACCGAGCAACGGGAGCATGACCGGAGCCGTCAGCAAGGTTCGTACCCGGGAACGGTGCAGGGCTGCCGCGGTGCGCCGGAGGTAGGCGTCGGACGACCCGAAGGGCGCGGGGCCGGGCAGCGGCACCGCGACCGCGCCTGCCGCCAGCACGCCGAAGAAGGCGCGCGCGAAGTCCACCGACGTCGGCAGGACGAGGGCGACCCGTTCGCCGGGTTGCACCCCGCGCGACAGCAGCCCCGCGGCCACCCGCCCGGCCTCGACGAAGAGGTCGCTGTAGGACAGGGCGTCGCCGTCCTTGCCCCCGCGCAGCACGTGCATGCCCCGCCCGGACCCTTGTGCGGCGACGCGGCCGAGCGCCGGGAACAGGGTCACGACAGCGGCCCGGTGCCGGCGTCCGCGATCACCTTGGCGATCGCGGCCGCGAACTCCCGCACGGTGCTCGTCTCGAAGACGATGCGGTCCTCCACCTCGATGTCGTAGTGCTGCTCGATCTCCAGCACGACCTGCAGCGCGTGGAGCGAGTCGAAGCGCGGCAGGGAGCGCAGATCGGTGTCCACGTCCACCTCCTCGATCCCGATGCGCAGTAGCTCGGCGACGAATCGGCGGACGGTCTGTTCGATGTCGGTGACGCGCGTCTGTGACATGGCGTGGTGTTGTCCTGTTCTGTGAGGCCGACGCGTCGGGGGCGCGGCGGGAGGCGGACTCCTGGACTGATGGTCAGCGAGCGACGGGACGGCGGGCCAGGTCGCGCAGCTTGGCTTTGATGTCTCGCGGGGTCTCCAGCGAGTCGTCGTTGGCCAGGAGCCGGACGATCGACATCACCTTGGCGTCCGCGGCGTCCACCGAGTCGTGCTGGATGGTCTCGATCCGCCGGATGCCGGCCGTGGATGTGGAGTGCGGATAGAACATGCCCGCCGGATGCTTGACACCGTTGCCACGGTCCGCGAGCCAGATGTAGGCCATGCGCAGCGCTGCGGTCTGATGGGCCGGATCGCTGTCGCACAGTTCCCGCATGAAGACGGAGAACGCACGGCAGTGCCGGGCCTCGTCGCGGGCCAGGAGCCGCCAGATCTTGCGGATCACCGGCTCCGATATATGGGCCGCGAGCGCCTTGTAGAGGGCGGACGCGCGTGACTCCGAGATCACGTTCATCATGAGCGTGGCGGAGCGCACGTCTCCCTGGGGGTACGGCTCTCGTTTGTAGAGCGCGTGCTTCGAACGGAGCTTGATCCCGATCCGGTCCAGGTAGCGGGCCTGAACCAGTGAGTGCCGGGACTCCTCCGCACCCCATTGCAGTGCCCAGGAGGAGAAACTGGCCTCGCCCTGCCATTCCCGCAGGAAGTTGTGGGCTCCGGGCAGGGTGCCGAACTCGATGACGGCCGCCTCGGTGAGGAAGTCCACGGTCCGTTCGTCGAGCATGCCGTGCTCGATGCGGTCCAGGTCCACCTCGGTCCAGTCCCAGCGCGTCGTCTCGAACCAGTCGAAGATCTTGTTGAACGTCATGTCGAGGTAGTAGTCGGTGTAGAGGTCGTCCGCCATCAGCGCGCGGTGCGCCCGCAGGGCCAGCTCGACCGAGGCGGTGAACCCCTCGGGCGCCACCGCGGCGGGCCGCACCACGTCCTCGACATCCAGCGCTTCCGCCCAGCCGGGAACCGGGCCTGCCGTATCGGGCCCGACGACGTACACCCGGGTCCGGTTGAACCTCGTGTGCGACCGCAGCGCCCGGACGGCGGGCAGCGGCTCGGCGTCCGCGCCGATCCACACCGCCGCGAGTTCGGCTGACGGGTCGAACTCGTGCAGGTAGCGCTGCCAGTCGGCGTGTGCCGGCCGGTCCACGGCGACATCTCCGAAGGTGGGGACGGTGAGTCGTTCGCCAGGGGAGATGGCGGTGGTGGGTGCCAGCAGAGCAATGGTGGGCGTGGTCACCGGGGGGCGTCCTCTCTGTTGGTCTGCGCAGGCCGTCGGCGAGCACCTTGCCGCGCGGTGCGTGGTGTGACTCGGCTCCGTAAACGCGCGTGCCGCGTCAGCGCGGCCCGGGTCCTGCAGCAGGGCCGAGTAGAACGGGCAGCTCCTCGATGCTGTTGCTGACGAACGAGGGCACGGGCCGCACGGTCCACGTGTCGGACGGCGCCAGCCGCACGTCGGGGAACCGGGTGAAGAATCCGGCCAGCGCCGTCTCCAGCTGGAGACGGGCCAGGTGGATCCCGACACAGAAGTGCGGGCCGTGCCCGAAGCCGAGGTGGCCGGCCTGCCGTCGGCGGACGTCGAAGAGGTCCGCGTCCGGCCCGTGGTGCTCCGGGTCCCGGCCCGCCGAACCGAAGGACGCGAGGATGGCTTCTCCTCGGTGGATCGTCTCGCCGCCGATGACGATGTCCTCGGTCGGATAGCGCATCGGGAACTGGTTCACAGCGCCGTTCCAGCGCATCGTCTCCTCGACCACCGCGCTCCACGGGACCTCCCCGGCGCGGACGGACGCGAGTTGTCCGGGGTGGGTGAGCAGCGCGTGGCAGGCGTTGACGAGTACGTTGATGACGCTCTGGTGGCCGGCGAAGAACATCAGCAGGATCATGCCGTGCAGTTCTCCGTCGGTGAGCCGGTCGTCTCCGTCTTGGCGTGCCGTGAGCAGGGCGCTGATGAGGTCGTCCCTGGGGGCGTTGCGACGTTCCGCGACGATCTCCCGCAGCAGCGCTTCGATCCGCCCGTCGATCTCCAGGACCTGGTCGGGGGTGTTGTTCGTACGGGTCTGCATACCGGTGAGCACGTGCAGCAGACGCCGCTTGCGCTGCGGGATTCCCAGCAGGTCGGAGACAACGGTGGTGGGGATGGGGTAGGCGAAAGCCTTGCGGAAGTCCACCGGCCGGTCTTCCGGCCGTGTGGCGAGCTGGTCGAGGAGCTCGTCGACGAGGTGTTCAACGCCCGGGCGCATGGCCTCCACCCGCGCCGGTACCAGTGCCTGGTCGACCAGTCCGCGCAACCGCCGGTGATCCGCGCCGTGCGAGTTGATGACGCTGTCGGTCGCGACGAAGCCGATCAACGGCCACCCGTCCGGCACTTCGCCACGGGCCGCTGCGCCCCAGTGCGTGATCCCCTTGGCGACCCTGGGATCCGTCAGCACCCGGCGCAGGTCTTCGTGATGCGGAATCGCCCACGCCCGCACACCGCCGGGGAGTTGGACCGGCACGGCTCTCCCGGCCGCCCGTAGGCGGGCGTTCTCCGCGTGCTGATCCGAACCGTTGATGTCCAGCGCGAACGGGCATGGGGACGTCTGTCCGGCGCTTCGCTCAGTCGACTTCACTTCATCTCCCAATCGGGAAGCACGGCGTGCTGGTACGACTCGTCCGCCAGAAAGCGCACCACGTCGGTACCGAATTCTTCGAACGTTTGAAACAGAAACCCGTGCCCGGTTCCGGGGTAGATCTTCAGTACTGAATCGGGCACATGTGACGCCAAGATGCTGCTCTTTTCCGCAGCGACCATGATGTCGAGTTCGCCGTGTGCGACGAAGGTCGGCTGCGTGATTGCCGTAAGTTCTGCGGCGGCCAGCGGATCACGTGCGCCCCAGACCTCCGCGGCTACCATCTGGGCCCGCCAGGAGGTTTCGGTGACGTCGCCGGCGGGGCTCACCTGGCGTCGGGACAGCCGGCGGATGTACTCGATGCCGTGTGCCCGGCCAACTGCGGTCGGGGGGAAGAACAGGTGGATGATGTCTTTGGGGCTGATCAGTTCTTTGGAGATGATCGACCGTACCCGGCCTCCTGCGGCGTTGTCCTCGCCGAATCCGCGTGGCGCGGTGCCGGCGAGTATCAGGCGGCGTACCAGGTTCGGTCGGATGCGCGCCAATGCCTGCGCCACATAACCGCCCAGTGAGAACCCGAGTACATCGACGCCACCCAGTCCCAGTGATGCCATGAATTCAGCGATTCCCCCCGCCATGGCCTCGACCGTTCTGGGGGTCGTCCCGTCCGACAGACCGATACCGCGGTTGTCAACGACGATCAACGTACGGTCTGCCGCCAGCCTCTGGAGCAGGGCCGGATCCCACATGTCGATGCTGGCCCGGAAATGCGAAAGGAGCAGCAGGGGCGGATTGCCCTCCTCGCTGCCGAACCGGGCGTAGGCGTAACGACAGCCGTCAGGGGAACGGACAAAGCGCTTTTCCATGCTGGGGCGAGGTCTCCAGTCGGGGGCGGCGTCCTTCGCCAGCGTCTCGGAGCCGGGGGCGAAGCCGCCGAGTGAGAAGTACGGCACGAGGGCGATGTCCTCGGCGGCGGTGCGCTGCACCGGGGCGCCGTCCTGTCGGTTGGCCAGGTTGCAGAAGTACTCCAGTGTTGCGAGGGTCGGTGCCCTTGGGGAAGCACTGCCGATTTGAACAACGCTCTGCACGGGGTCGAGCATCAGGGAGTCGACGGACGTGGGGGCGGCCTTCGCCTGCGACCAGCCCCCACGGGCCGTCACGATTCCGCTGCGTCAGGTGTGAGCCGCCTCGCAGCTCACAGATGGCCGGTCACGCTTGCAGGCCGACCCAACAACGCGGAAGGCAAGGGGGCACCGGGCCCGGTGGGCGTCGGTGATGTCAGGCCCAGGGGTTGAAGGGGATGCCTCCTGGCTTCGAGGCGTTGAGGAGGCTGCGGAAGCGGTCGTCCTTGTCGGTCGTCTTGATGGTCGCCGATCCGAAGTCGGCGTTGTTGAGGCGGTCACGCAGCCAGGTGCTGGGCCAGCCGTTCCAGTCGACGATGGGGGGCTGGCGCCAGTTGTGGTAGTGGTTCTCCGGCGGCTCGTCGTTGCCGTTGGCCAGGCGGAAGAGGTGGCTGCCCGCGCTGCCTTCCTTGTGATAGACGACCTTGGGGTGGCTGCCGTCGAACCGCACGTCCGAGCGGGGGTAGGTGTGCTGACCTCCGTGCTGGGTGACGGTCAGGAACTCCACCTGGTCGGACGACTGCTTGACCCAGGAGATGACGTGCTCCCAGTCGTGTCGGTGGCCTCCGGCACCGCCGTTCTGCGTCTGGTCCTTCTCGAAGTAGCTGGCGTACACGATGGCGCACCAGCCGTTGTTGCACTTGGAACGTGCGTAGGTCTGCGAGCGGTCCAGGTCCGACTTGTCGCGGCAGTTCCCGTTGACGTCGCCGCCCAGCTTGAGGCCCGGGTTGAGGGTGCCGTCCGGGGCTATGGCGGAGACCGCGTAGCAGCCGTCGGTGTCGTAGTCGTAGGCGGGCGAGAACGACGCCTCGTAACCACCCGCCCGCTGGGGCAGGTTCGGCAGCGAGTCCGCCTGGGCTGCCGGTCCGGGAAGGGCGAGCACCAGGGCGCTCCCGCCGACGAGCGTGGCGATCCGGCGGCGGGTGCGCGCGGAGCCCGCGGCCTTGCCGGCACGACCTCGTATCAAGAAGCTTTTCATCTCCACCTGTTTCCATGGTCTTCGGGATGGCCGGCCGGCGGTGGCCGACGGCCCGTGACAGCATGGCGCGCACACCCGTCCGTGCAGATCCGTCAACTGACGTACAGGACCCGTTGCCGTTGTTGCTCCGTCAAACGACCTAGTACTGCAGCCGCAGTTACGGGGGTCGGTGGCCGCGGCGGCGGTAATGGCTGATCCGGGCTCGGTGTTGGTGGCGTCGCCGCCAGTGTGAC
>NZ_JBIATQ010000030.1:0-28381 GCF_042891955.1 Streptomyces sp. NPDC001843
CGCTACGACAAGCAACCCGGCCGCTACCGCGCAGCGATCACCCTGGCCAGCACACTCATCTGGCTCGACACATGATCGGCAAGACGTTCCCTAGCAAGCCGAGGTTCCTGCTGCCGGCTTTCCCCCTGCTGCTCCCGCTCGCCCGGCATCTGGCGCGGAGTAGCCTACGCACCATCGCCGTCCTGCTCACCGCCCTGGCCGGCGCCTCCGTCTTCTACGGCACCTACCTGCTCACCGTCTCCCACCGGGCGCTGTGACCGGAGGACCTCCCGCCCGGCTCACAGCTTCCGTCGTGGGGACCGATGGCCCCCGCGCCTCCGAAGGCCCTTGTCCTGTCCTCCCCAGGCGGCGGCCGGCTCGATGACCGGTGCGGCGAGGAGCACGCTTTGAGTCGAACGTCCTCAGCCGCTGCCGTCCCCGGTGTCGTCCCCCGTCTCGTCCTGACGGACCGGCACCAGCAGGGTGAAGGTGGTGGGGCGGTGGCTGGTCAGGGAGAGCCTGCCGCCGAGGGAGTCGGCGAGATCGCGGGCCAGCGCGAGGCCGATTCCCTCGCCCTCTCCGTCACTGGTGTGTTCGCGCTCGAACGGCTGGGGTGTCTCGATGCCGCCCTCGTCGGCGACGTCGAGGGCGAGGGCGTCGCCGAGGTCGCGGGCCATGAGGCGCACGGTGCCCCGCCCGTGTACGCGGGCGTTGTCCAGCAGGATGCCGAGGATCTCGGCGACCGGTGTGCCGGGTACCAGAGCGTCGTCCGGTAGATCACCCGTCGTGCACAGCAGTCGTCTGCCGTCGCGGGCGAACAGACCGTGCCAGTGGTCCTCGGTCTCCCGCAGCATCTGTGCGACCGGCACGGACGGGGCCGGGGGGCGGGGCAGACCCGGGGAACGGGAAAGCCGTAGCACCTCCTCGACCGTGCTCTGCAGGCGACGGGTGGTGGCCAGTGCCTCCTCCAGCGCCGGGCGCAGCCGGGCGTCGCCCTCCTGCGCGAGCCCCGCCTCCAGGGTGAGCTGCAGTCCGGTCAGCGGGGTGCGGAGCTGGTGCGAGGCGTTGGCGGTGAAGTCCCTTTCATGGCGGAGGAGTTCGGTGAGGCTGTGCAGCATCTCGTTGTGGGTGCGGGCCACCTGGTCGATCTCGGCGATGCTGCTGGGCGCGGCGCGTACGCTCAGATCACCGGCGGTGACGGCCCGGCTGTGGCGGGAGAGTTCCTCCAACGGAGCGGCCAGCGCCCGCGCCTGCCGACGCGCGACCAGGACCGCCACGGCCAGGGCGAGGGCGCAGGCGCCGGCCAGGACCGCCCACACGGCGAGGACGCGGTCGCGTACGGCGTGGGCGGGCGAGGAGGCGCGTACTACGCCGATCACCCGCTCTGCGTGCGACACCGGCACCGTGACCGTGAGGTCGTCGCCCGATCGGCCACGCACCACCCGGGCGCCGAGCGCCTGCCGCACCGCCGCGTCACCGGTCCCGGGGCCGCTGCCCGCCCGCAGGCGGAGGTGGGTGTCGTACAGGCCGAGGCGCCCGGCCGACGGCGGAGCGGGCAGTTCGACCGGGTCGCCGGTGGTGTAGTCCGGGCTGACGCGCACGGCACCCGACAGGGCAGCACGCTCCAGGGTGTCCCGCTGGTCGGCGTACAGGGACGACCTGATCGCCAGGGCCAGAGGGACGGCGAGGAGGACGACGGCGACCAGGGCGGCGGTGAGGGCGACTCGCACCACACGCTGTCTCATGCCCTCATCCTGCGGGCCACCGCCCTGCTCTGTACGGGTGCGCCACGCGCTTTTGCCATCGTCTAACCGTCGACGTGCCGGGCGTTAACCGGCCGCTCCCTAGCGTCGGTGCCATGACCGATTCCCGGTCGCAGGCCTTTCCGGGAGGGCAGTGGCCATGGCACATGCACGTACATCCGCCGCCGTCGGGCTGGCGCTGGTGGCGGCGGTGACCGCCGGGTGTGCGGGCTCCGGCTCGCACTCGCGCTCGGGTTCTTCCCCGTCCTCCTCCCCAGCAGGAGATGGCGGCGCCCAGGCGAATCCCGCACCCACCGAATCGAATCCGCCCGGCGACATCCCCGACAACCAGGTGTACGTGGCCTTTCGACCCGGCAGCGGCTTCACCGGCTTCACCGTGAAGGTGCCCGAGGGCTGGGCCCGCACCGAGCAGGGCGCCACGACCCTGTTCACGGACAAGCTGAACACCGTCCGTATCACCGCGACCACCGCGTCCGCCGCTCCCACGGTCGGCTCGGTCACCAACACTGTCGTGCCCACGCTCAGAGCGCAGGTACCGAAGTTCTCGGCCCCGAAGGTGACCGAGGTGAACCGGCACGCCGGCCGCGTCGTCCGGCTCACCTATCAGGGCGACTCCGCCAAGGACCCGGTCACCGGCAAGGTGGTGCGGGACGCGTTCGAACGGTACGCCTTCTACCGGCAGGGGCACGAGGTCGACCTGACGCTGTCCGGGCCCGTCAACGCCGACAACGTCGACCCGTGGCGGATCGTCAGCGACTCCTTCGCCTGGCGGTGACCGTCGTGCCCAGTCGGTCGTACGACGATGACGTGCTCAGCGCCCGCGAGCTGTACCGCTTCTACCGGGCTGGCGAGGAGGAGACGCTGGCCCTGCGCGGGGTGTCGCTGAAGGTGCGGCGCGGCGAGACGGTCGCCGTCGTCGGTCCCTCCGGCGCCGGCAAGTCCACCCTGCTGGCGTGCCTGGCCGGCCTGGACGAGCCCTCGGGCGGCGAGGTCCGCGTGGCCGGCGTCCGGATCAGCCATCGGCCGGAGACCGAGCGCGCCCGGATGCGCGCCCGCCACATCGGCGTCCTGCTCCAAGGCCGCAACCTGCTGGCGCACCTCACCGTCCGCGACAACATCCGCCTGGCCCAGCGGGCCGTGCGCGGCCGCCCCGCCCTCGCCGCAGAGGCGCTGCTGGACCAGGTGGGGCTCGGACAGCGGGTCCGCGCCCTGCCCCGGCAACTGTCCGGCGGTGAGCTGGCGCGCGCCGGGCTGGCCGTGGCCCTCGCGAACTCCCCCGCCGTGCTGCTGGCCGACGAGCCGACCGGCGAACTGGACGGCCTCACTGAGCAGTTGGTGCTGCGGATGGTGCGGGAGCGGGCCGCCGACGGCTGTGGGGTGCTGATCGTCACGCACAGCGCTGAGGCGGTCCGGATCGCCGACCGGGTGATCGCCCTGGACGACGGACGGGCGCGGGAGACGCGGGATGTGAGCGATGTCCGGCATTGACGTACTCGTCTCCTGCGAGAACGCGGCGCTGACCTTCGGGCGGGGTGCGACCGCCGTGGTGGCCGTGCACGGCGCCGACCTGAGCATCCGCTCCGGCGACCGGCTGGCCGTCGTGGGCCCGTCCGGGTCGGGGAAGTCGTCGCTGCTGCATCTGCTGGCCGGACTCGAACACCCCACCAGCGGCACCGTCTCCTGGCCCGGCCTCGGCGGGCCTGCCGGCATCGGGCTGGTGTTCCAGGCCGACAGCCTCATACCCGCCCTCGACGTCACCGAGAACACCGCACTGCCGCTCGTCCTCGCCGGTCGTCCCGAGACGGAGACCCACCACCAGGTCACCGAGGCCCTCGCTCTGGTCGGCGCGGCCGACCTCGCCGACCGGCTGCCCGAGGAGATCTCCGGCGGCCAGGCCCAGCGGGTCGCCGTGGCACGCGTGCTCGCCCAGGAACCACGCCTGATCCTCGCCGACGAGCCCACCGGCCGTCTCGACCACGTCACCGGCGGCCGCGTCCTGGACGCCCTGCTGGCGGCGGCGGACCGCACGGGCGCGGCCCTCGTCGTCACCACCCACGACCCGGCCGTCGCCGCCCGGCTCACCATTCGGCGGGCCATCCAGGACGGCAGGCTGCTCGCACCGGAGGACACGCCATGATCACCTCGTGGGCAAGGGGTCTGGCTCGCCATCGCGCCGGACGGTTGCTGGCCGCCCTGACCGGCATCGCGCTCGCCGTCGCCCTCATCGCGGCGCTCGGCTCCTTCCTCACCGCGTCTAAGGCGACGATGACCCAGCGGGCCGTGCGCTCGGTCTCCGTGGACTGGCAGGTCCAGGTGCAGCCCGGTGCCGACCCTCGTACGGTCCTGGCCCTGGTGGACAGGACTCCGGGCACCCGGGCCGCCCTGCCCGTCGGCTTCGCGCACACCAGCGGCTTCACCGCTCGCGCGCAGGGAAGCACCCAGGCCACCGGCCCCGGCATGGCCCTCGGCCTGCCCGACGCCTACCGCGCCCGCTTCCCCGACGCCGTCCGCACGCTCTCCGGGGCGTCCACCGGTGTCCTGCTGGCCCAGCAGACCGCCTCCAACCTGCACGCGGCCCCCGGCGACACCATCGGCATCCATTTTCCCGGTGCCGGTCTGCGCCAGGTGAAGGTGGACGGTGTGGTCGACCTGCCGCAGGCCGACTCCCTCTTCCAGACCGTCGGCGCCCCGAGCCAGTCCCAGCCGACCGCGCCTCCGGACAACGTCGTCCTCCTGCCCGCCAACCAGTTCGCCGCCCTCACTCGCGGCGCCACCGGTGTCACCACCCAGATCCACGCCGATCGCGACAACACTCGGCTGCCCGCCGACCCGGCCTCCGCGTACTCCGCCGTCACCGGCGCCGCTCACAACCTCGAAGCCCGCTCCGCCGGCACGGCCCTGGTCGGCAACAACGTCGGCGCTGCGCTCGACTCGGCCCGCCAGGACGCCCTGTACGCCCAGATCCTCTTCCTCTTCCTCGGGGTGCCGGGCGCGGTGCTGGCCGCCACGCTGACGGCGGCGGTCGCCTCGGCGGGCGGCGAACGACGCCGTCAGGAACAGGGGCTGCTGCGGCTGCGCGGTCTGCGGCCCCGTCAGATCACCGCACTCGCCGGTCTGGAGGCCGCCCTGCTCGGCCTCGCCGGAGGTGTGGCCGGGCTGGGCATCGCCGCCCTCACCGGCCGGCTCGCCTTCGGCACGGCCTCCTTCGGGGCGAGCGCGGGAACCTGGTCCGTCTGGTCCCCCGTCGCCTTCGTGCTCGGGGCCGCAGTCGCCGCAGGTGCGGTCCTCGTCCCCGCCCTGCGGGACCTGCGCACGGTCACCATCGCCGACACGCGCAAGCAGGACAACGTACGACGCTCCCGATCGCCCTGGTGGATGCGCTACGGCCTGGACTTCGCCCTCCTGATCGGCTCGTGGCTCATCTTCCGTGCCTCCTCCGGCAACCAGTACACACTCGTCCTCGCCCCCGAGGGCGTCCCCAGCATCTCCGTGTCGTACTGGGCTTTCCTCGGCCCCGCTCTGCTGTGGATCGGCGCGGCTCTGCTCCTGTGGCGTCTCACCCTGCTCGCCCTCACCCACGGCCGGCCTGCCCTGGCCCGACTGGTCCGGCCGCTGACCGCGACCCTGGCCGGCACCACCGCCGCCGTCCTGGCCCGGCGCCGCCGCCCGTTCGCCCGGTCGGTGGTGCTGCTCGCCCTCGCAGTCTCCTTCGCGATCTCCACCGCCGTCTTCAACGCCACCTACCATCAGCAGGCCGAGGTCGACGCCCGGCTGACCAACGGCGCCGACGTCACCGTCACCGAACCACCGGGCGCCCAAGTCCCGCCCGCTGCCGGAGCAGCGCTGAAGATCTCCGGCGTACGGCACGTCGAACCCCTTCAGCACCGCTTCGCCTACGTCGGCTCCGATCTGCAGGACCTCTACGGCGTCCGACCGGACAGCGTCGCCAAGGCCACCTCGCTCCAGGACGCCTACTTCGCCGGCGGCACCGCCGACCAGCTGATGCGCCGCCTCGCCCAGCGCCCGGACAACCTCCTCGTCAGCGTCGAGACCGTCAACGACTTCCAGCTCTCCCCCGGCGACACCGTCAACCTGCGCATCCAGGACGCCCACACCAAGGCCCTGCGTACGGTCCCCTTCCACTACGCCGGCATCGCCAAGGAGTTCCCCACCGCCCCCAAGGACAGCTTCTTCGTCGCCAACGCGTCCTACATCGCCAAGGCCACCGGCAACGACTCGGTCGGCGCCTTCCTCCTCGACACCAGTGGCACGAACCAGCAGCAGATCGCGGCCCACCTGCGGGGACAGCTCGGTACCCGGGCCACCGTCACCGACCTGACCCAGACCCGCGGCACCGTCGGCACCAGCCTGACCTCGGTCGACCTGGCCGGTCTCACCCGGATCGAGCTCGCCTTCGCCGTCCTGCTCGCCGCCGGGGCCGGCGGCCTGGTCCTCGCCCTCGGACTCGCCGAACGCCGCCGCACCTTCGCCATCGCCACCGTGCTCGGCGCGCAACCACGCCACCTGCGCGGCATGGTCCTCTCCGAGGCCCTGTTGCTGACCGTCGGTGGCCTGGCGGGAGGCGCCCTCATCGGCTGGGCCCTGTCGGAGATGCTGGTCAAGGTCCTGACCGGTGTCTTCGATCCGCCACCCGCGGCCCTGTCGATCCCCGGTGCCTACCTGGCACTCACCGCGTCAGCCGCCGTCGCCGCCATCCTGGCCGCGGCCCTCAACGGCATCCGCGGCAGCCACCGCCCCCCGGTCGAGGAGCTCCGCGACCTGTGAACGCGGCGTGCACCCATGACGGGCCTCGAGCCCCGGCGACTCCTAGGCTGTCGACCATGCGCACGCCCGCCGCACCGGACCGCAGCCGACTGCGCGTCCTCGTCGTCGAGGACGACGACACCATCGGCCGCCACCTGGAGACCGGCCTGCGCGGCCACGACTACGTCCCGACGTGGTGCCGCACCGGAGCAGGCGCACTGGCGGAGGCCGAGCAGGCACCGTACGAGGTACTGCTGCTGGACCTGGGGCTGCCGGACATGGACGGCTTGGACGTCGCCCGGCAGCTACGCGCCCGCCTCCCCGACCTGCTGATCGTCGTACTGACGGCCCGGACAGACGACATCGACATCATCGCCGGGCTGGACGCCGGGGCCGACGACTACCTGGTCAAGCCGTTCAGCCTGACCGTGCTGCTCGCCCGGCTGCGGGCCCACCTGAGGCGGCACGTGGTAGCCGTGCCGACCCCAGAGCCGGTGCGGCTGGGTGATCTGGTCGTCGACGTGGCGGCCCGTCGCTGCACGCTGCTCGGCGTCGACGTCCCGCTACGGGCCAAGGAGTTCGACCTGCTCTCGGTGCTGGCCGCGCGGGTCGGCGAGGCGGTCTCGCGCGAGACGCTGATGGCCGATGTGTGGGACGAGAACTGGTTCGGCTCCACCAAAACCCTCGACGTGACGTTGGCGGGGCTGCGCCGCAGACTCACCGAGGCGGCGCAGATGGAGGGGCGGCGGGCCCGGCTGCCCCGGATCACCACGTTGCGGGGCCACGGGTACCGGCTGGAACAGCAACCTGATCCGCCGGATTGAGAACGCGCCCACGGCGCCCGCGGTGCGGCGAACACCTCGCTGGTTCACAAAGCCGAGCGGCGGGCCAGCAACGCCAGGACCAGCAGCCCGGGGGCCATCGGCAGCCATCCGGTCAGCAGGCGGTAGCCGAGGACCGTCGACACCGCCTCCGGTCCCGGCGCGCCGGCCGCCGTGAGCGCGAGGGCGAGCGCGGCGTCCAGCGACCCCAGTCCGCCCGGCGTGGGCAGCAGCGCCGCCGCGCCGCTGGCGACCAGATAGGCCATGACCACGCGGCTCGCGGGCAGGCCGATACCGATCGCATGGACCACGGCAACGACTACACCGGCATGCAGTAGAGCGAACGCGACCGACCCGCCCCACAGCGCACAGGCCCGCGCCCGGCACCGGTGCACGTCCCGCACGTCGGCAAAGGCCCGGCCCACCATTCGTCTGAGGCGGCCGCTCAGCACGACCGCCAGGACGACGACCCCGGCCGCCACCGGCAGCAGGACCAGCACATGCGGGACCCGCGCGGAGAGACGGACCGTACCGGGCGAGGCGACCAGCAGAGCCACACCCAGAGCACACCGGACCAACCCGCCGACAGCCGCCTTCGCCGCCAGCGCGGCCGCCGCGCGCCGAGTGGACAGCCCGCACCGTGTCAGGAACCGCAGGTTGACCACGGTGGCTCCGGCCCCTGCCGGAAGGAGGTGGTTGGCGGCGCCGGCCGCGAACTGTGCCGCCACCAGCCGCCCTCTGGGCAGCCGTTCGACCACCGCCCCCTGCTGGGCCACGGCCGCGCACACCCATGTGGCCGCGGCGGCGAGGCAGGCGAGCACGAGCCACTCCCCGTCGGCGGCGGCCAGCCGGTCGGTGCCGCTGTCCAGCGTGACCCGGTGCGCGGCGAGCATCCAACCGGCGGCGGCGAGCACAACCAGCGTGATTCCCAACTGGAAGTACGGGCGCCTGCCCACGGCGATCGGCAGACTCTGAGTCGCGGTCACGACGGTCACCTCCCCTTCGGCACATCGGGTGCCACGTACGCCCGAAGACCGCCGGCCTTTTCCTCGGACCAGGTGCGCGCGTACGCGGGCGGACGGTCCCCCGGTGGAGCGAGGACAGCGAAGGACGTGCGGTGAGCGGTGCGCGTCAGTTCGGCCACGGTGGTGCTGGCGTCGTGCCCCGCCGTCTGGGCAGAGCCACAGCCGGTGTAGAAGGCGATCGGCACGGCGTCGTAGCCGCTGAGCAGGCAGGGTTGCCGTACGCCGAGCGTGCGGAGGGCGCCGGCGGTGCGAGACCAGTCGGCGCGGGAGGCCGCGGAGCTGTGCACAGTGTGCTCCAGAACGACGTACTGCACAGCCAGGTGACCCGCGACCCCGACCGCCACCAGGCTGACGGCGACGGTACGCGCGATCCGACCGTTCGGGGCCGTGACCAGGTGAGCGAGGCCGTGGGCGACGGGGAGGGCGAGCAAGGCGTAGGCAGGCAGCAGGAAGCGGGGGGCCGCGTAGCCGATGAGTAACAGGTAGGGGACCGCGGCCGCGACAGCGCAGGCCAGCGGAAGCAGGACGGGCAGCGCGCGCCGGGTGCGGACGGCGACCACGGCGCCCAGGGCGGCGAGGAGCGGCAGCGCGAACCACCACAACGTCACCACGGGGCTGGGGGCCGATCCGGAGCAGGGCCGGCACAGAGTTCGTCCGCCGAGACTGCGCAGCTGGTAGACCACCGCGAGGTGCCAGCCGATGCCGCCCTGGATGGCGGAGGCGGCGGACAGGCGCTGCGTGAGGCCGCCGTAGCTCGCATACGCCTCGATCACCCACTCGCCCGCACCCGCCACCAGCCCCACGACCAGCACGACGAGTAGACGCGGGCGACGCACGGAGAGTGCGAGCAGGGGCAGCACGACGTAGACCCCGTCCATGGGGCGCATCCCCGCCATCAACGCCGCGCCCGCGAAGACACCCCACCAGGCCGCCCGGTCCCGTGCGTTCGCACGGGCGCGCAGGAAGCAGCCGACGCAGGCCAGGGCGCCGATGGCGACCCAGTAGTTGGGCATGGCCTGGGGGCCGTAGAACAGCGTCACCCACAACGAGGCGAACAGGGCGCCGGCCAAGGCCAGGACGCCGGGCCCGAGGTGGCCTCGCCATACCCGGAGGGCCAGGTAGAGGGCCAGGCCGGAGAGGACGGCCAGGTAGATGCGGAGCAGGACGGTGGAGTCGGACCACGATGCGATCGGCGCGACGAGGAGTGAGATGCCACGGGAGCGCGGCGCGCTGAAGTAGGCGGCGGGAACGTGACCGCTGACCTGGCTGACGTAAACGGTCTCGTCCCAGCCGAGACCGAGGTCCGGCAATACGAGGACGAGCTGGGCGAGCGCGAAGGCGGCTGCGACCGCCCCGAGCCGCGGCTCGGGCCGTGAACGCCGAGTCCGAAGGGGCTGCGGCGGGCGGCCAGCGCGAGGGGCACCGGTCCTCGTCGCGTTCGAGCCGTCGGCCATCTTTCACCTCTCGTCGTCGAACGTCGTCGCACGCCACGGCATCGAATCCTCTACAGGTCGTAGGAGGACATGCCACCCTACGGCTTGCAGGGTTAGAGGCAGGTGAGAAGACACCTCCGCACTTCTTCGAAAAGCGCCAGACACGGCAGGCGGCGGCCAACGTGAGACGCCCGCTCGCGTTCGGTGAGGGAGGCCAGGCGCGGGTCCTCGCCCCCGGCCATCCCTTCTGACGGGCACATGCTGGGCGTACTCGAGGAGTTCCTCGGGGCACGCATCCTTGAGGGGGAAGCCGCTGGCTCCGGCCCGCAGGGCGGCATGCACATACTCGTCGACATCGAAGGTGGTCAGCACGAGGACACGGGGACGCCCCCCGGTACTACGCGCCACTGCACGCTCGGTCTCACCGTTCAGGTCACGTTCAGTTCCGGCGTGCCATCGTGCGGATCATGACCGCAAGGCACGCCCTCGACGACCGGCCCCTCACCCCCGTACACCAGTCGGTGAACAAGGTGCCAGAGGTGACCGTCTACTTCTGGATCATCAAGGTCCTGACCACCGGCATGGGCGAGACGGCATCGGACCTCCTGGCCCGAACGCTCGGCCCGGTACCGGCAGTCGCACTGGGCGGCCTCGCTCTGGCAGCCTCCCTCGCCGTCCAGTTCGCCCTGCGCCGGTACGTCGCCTGGGCCTACTGGACCGCCGTCGTCATGGTCAGCGTGTTCGGCACCATGGCAGCCGACATCCTGCACGTCGGCCTCGGCGTGCCGTACACGGCGTCGACGCCGGCCTTCCTCGTCGTCCTGGCCGCGGTCTTCATGCTCTGGTACGCCAGCGAGCGGACCCTCTCCGTCCACACCATCCAGACTCGTCGTCGCGAAGCGTTCTACTGGGCGGCCGTACTCGCCACCTTCGCCCTTGGCACCGCCGCGGGCGACCTCACCGCCACCGCGGGCCTCGGTTACCTGGGCTCGGGCGCCCTGTTCGCGGCGGCCATCTCTACGCCCGCCCTGGCCCACCGCCTCAGCATCCTCAACGCGGTCGCCGCCTTCTGGACCGCGTACGTCATCACCCGCCCCCTCGGTGCCTCCCTCGCCGACTGGATGGCACTGGGCCACGCCCGCGGCGGCCTGGGCATCGGCCTGGCACCGGTCACTCTGGCGTGGACGGTCGCGATCGTCGGATTCGTCGGGTATCTGGCCGTCTCCCAGCGTGACCGAGGCATCCACGCCGCGCTCTGAGCGAAGGACTCGGAGGCGGTCCGCATGGCGACCGAACTGTGCCCCGACGTCGTTCTCATGGGCGTCCGCATGGCCGGCACGGACGGCATCGAGGCACCACGCCGAGTGAACCGAAGGCGGCGCCCGGAAACAGCGGCAGGCTGAGAGCAGGCTCAGAGATTCGTGTGGCATGGTCCGACATCCCATCTCGGGACGACGCCCACAGGAGGGAGCGATGGATCTCAAGACCGCCCCCATGCCGCTGTTGCGGCCCGACGGCGGTGCCGTTCGGATCCTCGTCGTGGACGACGAACCCGACACGGAGTACGTGGTCAGCACGGTATTGCGCTACCAGGGCTGGCAAGTCAGCAGCGCCGTGGACGGCGCCGGTGCCGTGGCCCAGGCCGAACGCTTTCGCCCCGACGCTGTGGTACTCGACGCGCTGTTGCCCGACCTCGACGGCCCCGCCGTCGCTCGGCGAATCCGCGCGCTGCTGCCCGAGGTCTCCATACTCTTCCTGACCGCCTGCGATGTTGCGGACACCGCGATTCCCACAGGCGATGCCTACCTGGTCAAGCCGGTCGGTCTCGCACAGATCGTCGCGCGGCTGACCTCTCTGCTGCGCCACGCCGGCATGAGGCGTCCGGATTCCGATTGCGCCCCTGCCGAAAGTCGCCTAACGGTCGCAGACCTGTTGATGGACGAGACGGCACACGAGGTCACCCGCAACGGCAGGCTCATTGAACTCTCTCCCGACGAGTTCGCTCTGCTGCGCTTCCTGATGAGCAACGTCGGCCAGGTGCACACTGCTGCTCAGATCATCGAACATGTCTGGCCCAACGCCTTCGGGAACACCTCTCGTGTCGTCGGTTTGTACATCACCTACCTGCGCCAGAAGATCGACGCAGCCGGCGAACCGCTCATCCACACCGTGCCCGGCTCCGGCTACGTACTCGGCCCCGGTATCGCCCGCCCAAGTCAGTCCGCTTGCAAGGCCACCCCTTCTTCACCGTCTACATGTGAGTAGACTCAGCGGAGCTTTCACCTGTCGCCTGGCGCGCTTGACGAATCGAGGCACCCGTGTCTGCCCGGCGTCCGGGGCGCTGCAGCTAAACCCTTGGTGCGTCATGCCACCTGCAAGGCAGCCGCCGAGGAAGGGCACGACCTGGGCACCGGCCGTCTGAAGCAGTCGTCGTACGAGATCGCCCCCGTCACAGAGGCCAGATGCAGGGACCGGGTCACTAGACGATCAGCTGCACCCATGGCTGGGTACGTCCGCCTGGCCAAACAGCCCGCAGGCCCACAGCCCAACCGCGATGAACGGTGAGACGCATGAGCTCCGCCTCGACCAGCCTTCTCCCTGTCGGTGCAAACCTCGGCTGGGTACTGGCCGTGCTCCTCGCAGCAGCCGTGGCGGTTACCGCCGCGGCCCGTTTGTCCCCCGATCAAGGCTTTGGCCGAGCACGCGAAGTCCTGACTGCGGGGGTGCGGGCCGCCGTGCAACTCCTAGCCGTATCCGCGGTCATCGGATGGGTGGTGTCCTCCCGCGCCGGCCTGCCTGCGTTCCTGATCCTGATGTACGCGGTCGCGGTACGCACTGCAGGCCGACGGATCACCGCGAACGGCTCCTGGTGGTGGGCAGCTGTGCCGATCGCCGCGAGTGTGGCACCAGCCATCGCCCTCCTTTTGGCCACCGGACTCGTCCCGCCCCGCGGCATAGCCGTCATCCCGATCACCGGAATCCTGATCGGAGGTGCCCTCACCGCGACCGTCCTGGCCGGCCGCCAGAGTCTCTCGGCACTCGCGCAACGCCACGGTGAGGTCGAGGCCGGTCTGGCACTCGGAATGACGGAACGCGATGCCAGGATCGAGATCGCCCGGCCCGCCGCCTCCGACGCGCTGCTGCCGGGTCTCGACCAGACTCGTACCGTCGGCCTGGTAACCCTGCCCGGCGCCTTTGTCGGCATGCTGCTCGGCGGAGCGGACCCGCTGGTCGCCGGAGCCGTCCAACTCTTCGTGCTCATAGCCCTGATGGCCGTTCAAGCCGTGGCTGTGACCATCACTCTCGAACTCGTGGCCCGTCGCCACATCACCGCCGGGCAACCAGGCGGGCCCCGAGCGACACGCATCCGACGGTTCTCCGTGCACCGCCAGCGGACGCCGGTCACGCCACAACCGTGACACCGCCGCCGACTCCATGCGCGAGACAGAAGCCAGGAGTCCCGCGAGCCAACGCTCTCCTACCTCACGCGTTCATCCGTGTCGCGCGCATCGCCACACCAGGCCCCTCCCGCGAGCGCCCCCGTCACGAGCAGCGCGCCGCCGGCGTAGCCGAGGCCGGAGCTGTCGGAGAGAAAGTCGCCCATGGAGGTGCCGAGGGTGTTGGAGACGAGGATCGCCGACCAGAACGGGGCCTTTCCACGGAAGGTGACGATGTCGCGGATCTGGAAGGTCATCCCGCTCAGCTTCCGGCTGCTGCAACGACCTTGGCAGCGTCTCCCTGAACACATCCTTGACGCCGGGTGCGTCCCTGTTCAGACGGCGTGGCGCGCGGTTCGCTGCGGCTGGGCGACATCCTTCCGGGTCACCGCCAGGTACACCACAAGACCCAGGATAACGCTGAGGAACAGCGCGCTCGTGACGACGGCGCCCAGGCCCACTCCGCCGTCACCGGTCGGCTGCGAGAGGTAGTCGCCGATGGACGCGCCGAACGGGCGGGTGAGGACGTAGGCGATCCAGAAGCTCCACACCGCGTCAAGGTCAAGCTCGAAGTGTGCGAGGGTGACCGCGGCGATGACCAGGCCGAAGAGGACCGCGGACAGCCAGTAGCCGAAGTCCATCCGCTCGGAGACCAGGTCGCCGGCGGCGGTGCCGAGAGCGAAGGTGAACAGGACGGCGAGCCAGTAGAAGGACTCACGGCCCGTGGTGTCGATGCTGTGGACGGACAGCGTCCGCTCACGCCGGTACCAGACCACGAAGACCAATGCGAGGACGATCGCGAAGACGGTGGCGCTGGTATCCAGCGGCACACCCATGTTGTCGGTGAGATTGTCGCTGATCAGCGTGCCGACGACGCTGATCAGCGCGACGGCCGGCCAGTACACATCGGCGCGGTAGGCACCGGTGCGGAACTGCACGACCAGGACGACCGTCAGCAGGGCGCTCATCAGCACCGACACCCTGGTCAGGCCGAGCCCGGCCTTCTCGTCGAGCAGGTCGGCCGCGGTCTCCCCGGCCGTGGTGCACAGCACCTTGATGATCCAGAAATAGGCGGTGGCCTCGGGCACCTTGTTCCGGCGGAACCGGCGGCCCGAGGACGCCTCGGCATCGGCCGATGAGGCCGCCGTGGTTTCTGGTGTCTCGTAAGCCATGAGGCCCGACCGTGCCACGGACTACCTGAAGACATCCTGACCGCCGTGCGGCATCCGCCTCCTCGCCCGAGCAGCGAGAGCGTGATCGGCGGCGGCCTCAAGGGAGTCGCCGCCGATCAGGTCCGTCAGCGCATATCTGTGAGGAGGGTCTTGAGTTCCGCTTCCTGGTGCGCGGGCGACATCGGCGGGTTCGGGTGGTCGATGCCGAAGGTCTTCAGGACCTGGTCCATCTGGGCGTCGAGGAATGTCCAGCCGGTGTTGTCCAGCGGCTGCAGCGAGGCTTGGTCGGCATCCCAGAGGTCTCGCAGCGACTGGGCAGCGGCGTGGGCTCCGGTCGCGTTGCCCGACCGTGCGTCCTTGAGCGAGGTCGATGCGAGCTTCCTGAGTGCGTCGACCTTCGTGGACGGGAACTTCTTCACGGCCTGGCCAGGGGCGAGGTGAACGGTGGAGGTGGCGTCGGTCTCCGGCGCCGGCCCGACGTGCGGCTGGCTGTGAGCCCAGACCAGCAGGCCCGCGGTGGCGACGGCGAGGAGGCCGAAGCCCGCCAGCCCGATGCGCTCCCTGCGCGGGTCGGCGATGATCTGCGGGGTGTGCGTGGCCTCGTAGGTCTCGGTCACGTCGGAGCGTGTCACCGTCAGGTAGACGACAGTCGCCAGGATCAGGCCGAGGAAGATCAGGCTGGTGGTGAAGGTGCCCAGTGCGAGGCCGGTCGGCTCACCCGGCGCGGCGACCTTCGGGGAGGCGAGCCAGTCGCCGATGTTGGCGCCCAGCGGGCGGGTCAGGATGTAGGCGAGCCAGAAGGACAGCACCGGGTTCGCGCCGAACTTCCACAGCAGCGTGATCGCCGCGATGAGGCCGAGCGGCAGCAGGACCGAGACTCCCGGGCTCCAGCCGGTGAGCTCGAGGGTCCAGTCGCCGGTCGCGGTGCCGAGCGCGAAGGTGACGAGAACGGCGAGCCAGTAGAACGATTCACGCGGCAGCGTCGTGACGGAGTGGATCGAGAGGGTGCGCTCGCGCAGCCACCACACACCGAAGACCACGGCGAGCAGGACCGAGAACACGGCGGAGCTGATCCACAGCGGCACGTTGAGCTGGTCTGTCAGGATGTCCGTGTACAGGGTGCCCGTGACGCTGACAACGACCACGGTCAGCCAGTACGGGAACGGGACGTACCGCTTGAGCCGCAGTTGGACGCCCAGAACCACCACGAACACGGCGGTGAAGATCCAGGCCGTGTTCACCAGGCCGACGCCCAGCTTCATGTTGATCCAGTCGGCGAAACTCTCACCGACGGTCGTGCACAAGATCTTGATCACCCAGAACCAGATGGTGACCTCGGGAACCTTGTTCAGCATCAGCCGCCCACGGCGGTGCGTGCTGGCTTCGCTTGTCGTTGTCATGCAGGGAGGTTTACTCGGCCAACCTGCACACAACCTGACTACGCGATCGCCTCTGGCGTGGGGAAGGTCACCTCGACGCGACCGTGACCATCGGCGATCGCACGGACTGCCACTCCCGCGGACGCGGCGAGACGCCTTACCACGGCCAGCCCCAACCCGTTTCCGTTGCCGCTGGTCACGCCGGCTTCGAAGACCCGGTCAACCTCCGCCGGATCGAACCCCGGGCCATCGTCGAGGACATCGATCACGACGCCCTGGGGCTGGATGCGCCCCGTGATCCAGACCCGCGAGCTCGCATGTCGCAGGCCGTTCTCCAGCAGGGGTGACAACACAGCCACGACGAGTTCGGTTGCCACGGCGACGTCGACGTTGGTCGGGATGGCGAGTTCGATGGAGCGACCGGCGATCGCCTGTCGCGCCGCCGCCCTGAGATCGCAGCGGTCACCGCCGTCGATCCGTGTCCGGGCGGCACTCAGGATCGTCGTGATCGCCGTGTTCAGGCGGTCGACCTCGGTCAAAACGGACTCCGGTGCCACATGGTGACCGGAGAGCTGCGCCAACTGTGCCTCGCCCCGCAGGGCCGTCAAGGGGGTCCGCAACTCGTGGGCGATCTCATCGGTGAGCCGGCGCTCGTCCGCGAGCGCGTTGTCCACGCGGTCAAGCAGGCGATCGAGAGTTCGCCCGAGCTCCCCGAATTCATCGCGAGGAACGCCTAGGTTGAAACGGCGCCCGGGTTCGTGATCGCCCCAGTCGTCGGCAAGAGCGGCCATTTCGTGAACCACCCGCAACGCACGACCCACCACGACGTATCCGACGATGCCTGCGAGCAGGATCGTGATGCCACCCAGGATGAGCGACATAGCCAGGCTGCGCTGCTCCGACGTCTCGTACGGCGTCAGATCCACCCTCACGACCGCCGTGACGCGGTGGCCTTCGAGTCGGATCGGCTGGGCATACAGAAGGTATCTGCCGACCGTGGTGGTCCGGGACTGTCCGGAATCGGCAAGCGCCTCGACGCGGTCAAGGACGCTGCCCGGCACGATCCCGTCGATGAGGTGCCCATCGGCGTACACCCAGGAGACCGTGTCCAGCGCTTCGTTGCCGCTCTCGATCAGCACGACGTGGCCGCGACGTACGGTCACGTTCCCCGCCACCGCCTCTGCTCGCGTATGCGCCAGAGCGTTCGCGTCGGCGTCGGTCACCCGGCTCAGCAACACGTGCGAGACCACCACCAGCACTGCGGCCACCGCTGTCGCGATCAGTACGGCAAGCGCGACGACCCTCCCACGGAAGCCCGTCACTCCCATCGATAGCCCACCCCACGGACCGTTGCCAGGCGATCGGCCACGCCCAGCGCACCGAGTTTGGTCCGTAGCCGGCGAACGAAGGAGTCGAGGGTGTTGTCGCTGACCTGCGCGCCATGCGGCCAGCCGGCAGCGACGAGAGCGTGGCGGCGTACAGCGTCGCCCTGTGAGGCGATAAGCCTGCCCAACAGCCGGAACTCGGTCGGCGTCAGGCTCTCGCTGGCCGCACCGTGGATCACCACGTGTTTCGCTGGATCGAGAACGACGCCCCTCGGTGGGGTCGTCGCGGTTGTTCTGCGTAGCAGGGCGCGGACCCTCACCAGCAACTCCGGGATGTCGAACGGTTTCGTCATGTAGTCGTCGGCTCCCGCCTCGAAGCCGCCCACCTTGTGATGCATGCCATCCAGAGCGGTGAGCATCAGCACCGGGGCATCAACCCCACGTGCCCGCAGCGCCAAGCAGACATCGCGACCGTCAGCGTCCGGGAGGCCCAGATCCAGGACGACCAGCTGAGGGACCGGATCAAGGTTCCCTAGCAGGCTGTCCGCCGTCGCAGCGACTGTGACCCTGTGGCCGTCGTGCTCGAGAGCGCGCTTCAGTACGTCGCGGACCGCCGCGTCATCCTCGCAGACTACGATAAAAGCCACGCGCCGACCCTAGGCACTCCGGCGAGAGTTCTCCATTCTCCCTGGTCAGCGTCCTGCTAGTGCGCGATGTCCGTAACGGCTCCATACACCTGCACATCGTCATGGGCGTCGACGACGACCGCACCGTGCGCCTCGACCGGGCCCGACATCTGCGCCCATTTCGCCCGCGCCGATATCATCCCCGTCGGCTGACAACCAGCCGGTTGGCCGATCACGTAAGCCCCGCAGCATCTGAAGGCCGCCGATGCAAGAGGGGCGATCCAGGAACGTCCGGCCGGATATCCCCTGCTTCACCTCGGCAGGAGGCCAGGGCCAAGCGGAGCAGTGCCCTCGCCGGCTCAAGGGCACGCTCATCGAGCGAAGCGCTCCTTACCGGCGGAGGGAGCCCTGCCGGATGTGCCGGCCGGAGGCGTGTCAGGGAACGGTGCGCCGACCACTCCGGCAGTCTGCCTTGGACGATCGAGCCGTCGGCGCTCGGTGATCAACGCCGAGAGAGCGAGCGCGGAGACCGTCGAGACGATACCGCCGAGGATCAGGCTGGAGCGGGTACCGAAGGCGTCGGAGACCAGGCCGGCGAGGGGCGCGCCGATGGGTGTGCCGCCGAGGAGGACGAGGAAGTACACGGACAGCACGCGACCGCGCAGGTGCGGCTCGGTACTCAGTTGAGTCAGTGCGTTGGCAGTGGTGGTGACGGTGACCGCGGCGTAGCCGGTGGGGATCAGCAGCGCCATGAATGTGCCGTAGCCAGGCATTAGGCCCAGCGCCGCTTCCAGCACTCCGAAGACCGCGGTTGCGGTGACCAGGCGCCGTGCGGTGGGAGGCTGACCGCCGTGGGCGGCAAGCGCCGCGCCGATGAGGCTGCCTGCGGCGTAGGCGGCCGAGAGGCAGCCGAAGGCGGTGGCGCCGGAGTGGAAGACCTTCACGGCTACGAGGGAGAGGGTGACCTGGAAGTTGAACCCGAAGGTGCCGACGACGGCGATGAGAGCGATCGGCAACAGCAGTTCCGGGGTGGCGGTGATGTGACGGAACGCCTCGGTCAGCCGTCGACCGCCATGCTGAGGACCGCTGGGCTCGCGCGGGGCGCCGGGGGGAACGCTGATCAGCCCGTACAGGACCGCCAGGTAGGAGACGGCGTTGATGAGAAACACCGGGCCGATGCCCATGGCTGCGACGGTCAGGCCGGCCGCGGCGGGGCCGAGGATGCGGGCGACGTTGAACTGGGCGGAGTTCAGGCTGACCGCGGCGGGCACTCGCTGCCGGCTGACCAGTTCAGTGATGAAGGCGTTGCGGGCGGGGCTGTCCACGGCGGTGGCGGTGCCGAGGGCCAGGGCCAGCGTGTACACGGACCACAGGTTCACCGCCCCGGTGACGGTCAGCAGCCCCAGCAGCAGGGACTGTACCGCCATGGCGGTCTGCGTGATCAGCAGTAGCCGACGCTTGGGGAACCGGTCGGCGAGGACGCCCCCGGTCAGGCCGAACAGCGTCTGGGGCAGGAACTGCAGCGCGGTCACGACGCCGACCGCGCTGCCGCTGTTTCCGGTGAGGTGCAGGACCAGCAGATCCTGGGCGGCACGCTGCATCCAGGTGCCGATGTTGGAGGTCAGCTGGCCCAGTAGATAGCGGCGGAAAGGTCGGACGGCGAGCGTGTCGAGCGCCATGCTCGAAGTTTTGCTTCCCCTCCGTGCGCCGACTTGGTGATCCGTGTTCATGCCGTCTGGACGGCGTGGGTGTCCGCGATGGGAGCGTCGGCGTCGTCGATGTGGTGGAAGGTCGGGTGGGGGTGCATGAGGAACTCGTGGTGGGAGATGTTCCATGCGTAGGCGCCCGCCATCGCGAAGGCGATCCGGTCGCCCACCCGCAGCCGGTCGACCATGGCGCGGCGGGCCAGAACGTCCTTGGGCGTGCATAGTTGCCCGACCAGGGTAACCGGCTCATCGCGGGCCTCGGGTCGGGTCCAGGGCTGGTGCCAGGAGTCGTCGGGGACGACCTCGAAGGGCTGGTCGTGCTGTTTCGCGGCGGGTGTGCGCAGGTGGTGTGTGCCTCCGCGCAGGACGGCGAACGCTTCGCCGCGGCTGAACTTGATGTCCAGGACCTGGGTGACGTACCAGCCGCAGTAGGCGGTGACCGATCGGCCCGGTTCGATCCTCAGCGTCAGGTCGGGGTGGCGCTCCAGTGTCCGGCGCAGTCCGATGCCGAAGGCCGGCCAGTCGAAGACGTCGCGGGGGTCGGCGTAGTCGACGCCCATACCGCCTCCTATGTTGACCTCGGTCAGGGGGATTCCTCGTTGGTGCGCCCAGCGGTCTGCCCAGCTCATGATCTGGTCGACGAGAGCCAGGTGAGCGCGCGCGTCGAGGCCGCTGGCCAGGTGGGCGTGGAGCCCGTGCAACCGGATACGCCCGTCGGCGGCGATGATGTCCAGGCACCGGCCCAGCTGGGAGGGGTCCAGGCCGAAGGGGCTGGGCCCGCCGCCCATGGCCAGCGCGACCGGCCGGATCGTCACGGGTACGTTGACGCGCAGGAGGACGTCGGCGATGCGGTCGCCCAGCACGGTCGTCAGGGTGCGCAGTTCGTGTTCGCTTTCGATGTGGAGGCGTTCCACCCCGGCGTCCAGGGCCTGGGTCAGTTCGGCCGGGGTCTTGCCAGGGCCGCCGAAGGCGATCGGCGCGCCGGGAAAGAGTCCGCGGACATGGCGGATCTCGCCGCCGGAGGCCACCTCGAACCCGTCGACGTGCTCGGCTAGGACCTGCAGCACGCGGGGGTCGGAGTTGGCCTTCGCGGCATACAGCAACTGAACGCGCTGCGGCAGCGCGGCCCGGATGGTGCGAACGTGTTCGCGCAGACCAGGCAGGTCGTATACGTAGGCGGGCAGGTCGTCGGTCAATTGGTGGACGTGGTGCAGCAGGGTGGCTCTCACAGGGCGGCCTCGTGGGGGAAGTCCGCGCCGAGCGGACTGGTCAACGGAACGTAGGTGGCGTGCCGGTCTGCCTGGCGGGCCCAGCGCAGAAGGAGGTTGGCCTTGGCCGGCAGCGGCACCCCGTGGAGCAGAGCGCGCAGCCGTGGCGGTTCATCGGCAGTGCGGGCGTAGGCGTCGAGGTGGTCACGGACCAGGCCCCACAAGGCGGGCTCCAGTGCCGGCTGGAGGTCGGCGAGGGCGCCGAGCATTTCGGCGACGTGGTTGACCAGCAGGCAGTACGCGACCCGGTTCCAGCCGCGTTCGGCGTCGTAGGCGAGGGGCCCGCTGACTTCTTCGGGTAGAGCGGCGAGGGCGCGCCGGTGGTGGCGGGGCAGGAGTTTGGTGCCCTCCAGGTCGCGGAACAGCATCTGTGCGGGCATGCCGTCGGCGTTCACACCGACGATGACGTTCTGCAGGTGGGGTTCCAGGACGACACCATGTTCGAAGTAGGCGGCCAGCACTGGCGGCAGCAGCAGCCGCAGATACTCCTCCCACCAGGCCACGACGTCTCCGTGGCCACGAGCGAGCAGGTGGGAGACGTGGGCTGCGCTGGTGGGGTACTCGTCCGCGACCGCGGCGGCGAGCAGGGGTGTGACGCCGGGACGCAGGTGAGGGCGCAGGCCGGAGCGGACGATGACGCCGAAACCCTCCAGCAGGGCGGTGTCGTCGTCGACGGCGAGTGTGCGGTAGCCCGGCTCGGCAAGCAGCGTGCATCCGGGAAAACGGTCGGCGATCCGGGCCATGACGGGCTGGACCAGCTGGTTCAGGGCGACGGCACCGGACAGTTCGTAACGGGCGTGTTTGCGGACGCAGTTGGTAAGGCGGACGTTCAGGCTGAACTTCAGGAAGGTGTCCGCGTCCGGCTGGTACAGGGTGCGCACGGATGCGGTCGGCACCCACTCCGGCCCGCTCAGGCCGGTGTCCACGACTTCACCGGTATCCATCGCCGCGCGCAGACGGGGGTGGTCACTCAGGAGCCGGAACTGCCAGGGGTGCACCGGCAGCGTCACGAAGTCCGGGTCCGTCCCCGGGCACAGCGCGTCGAGTTCCCTCAGGTCACCCTCCTCCCCCACCAGGTGGCGGTGCACGACCAGATGGCGAAGCCGGAAGCGGGCGCCGGTTTCCGGCCCGTAGGCCAGCCAGTCCGCTGGGTCCCCGGTGCGGGCTTTGGGTGTGGGGTGGAAACGGTGGCCGAATACGAGGGCCTGTTCCGAAGCGAGATAGAGGTCCGTGTGCGGCGTTGCGTCGGCCCGGTGCTCCAGGGCGGTGCGCATGGTCTCGCGGCTGTCGCGGACCTGGTCCAGGAATTCGTCGTTGGTCGTACCGGTGCGCTGCTCCAGTTCGTTCTGGACATGGTCGGCCATTTCCTGCCAGCCGATGGTGACCCAGCCGTCGCTGTCGAGCCGCTCGGCCGGCCCCTGGAAACGGTGGGCGCCGATCAGCGAGGCCCTGCGCAGTCGGGTGCGCAACAGCAGGCCACGTCGGGGCAGGCGCAGCAGGAGGTGGTCCTGGTCCACGGTCACCTGGTGCTCAGGAGCGGAGATTTCGCGGATCAGGCAGTTGAGCAGTGTGTGAGCGGTGACGATGTCGGCCGTCTGCGCGGAGCGGTCGGTTGCGGTGGCGGCGGTGACGGTCGTGGTTGTGTCGTCGGGGGCAGTGGTGGAGGTGGTCATGCGGTGGCTCCAGTACGTCCGAAGTCGTGTGTCGGTCCTCGGCCGGCCGTCGTGCGGCCATGGAAGGACCGGTGGGACCGGTCGCCGTGGCCGCACCCGGGGCTGCGGGGGGGGTCAGCGGTACTGCGCGAGAGGATTGGGGACGGGAGTCCACTGCGCCGTGCCGGTGTCCTCGGCCAGCCGCATGGCGATGGTGGCCTTCAGCGGCAGGGTGTCGCCGAAGAAAGCTGCCGCGTCCCCGTCGTCGGGCAGATCGCCGTACACGTGGCGGCCGGCCTCGGCCACCGCCTCCCACAGCGTCCCGGGATCAGCGGCCCCCGTGCGGGCGAGGACGTCGACCAGTTCGCTGAAGACGCCGCTGAGCAGTCCGCCGAACAGTTTGGTGCGCAGCGCGTCCAGGTCGTCGCCTGCGCGGGTGCCTTCCAGCGGCGGTAGCGTGAACCCGCAGGCGGCCAGTCGGCAGGGACTGATCCGTACCCCGTCCAGGTCCCGGTACAGCACCCGCACCGGCCGTCCGTTTCGTAGCACCACCAGGGTGTTCTGGCCGTGGGCCTCCAGGGCCACCCCCATGGACAGCAGTGTGAGCGCGGGAGGCAGCACGAGCGCGGCGAAGTCCGCCAGCCAGCGCACAGGATCACCTGCCACGACGGCGGCGCCGGTGGCGTGCACCGCGGTCAGCGGAACGGCGATCTCGCCGTCGTGGAGGTGGCACTCGGTGGACTCTCTGACCATCGCGGCCAGGCTCGCGGACGCCTGGCCGCCCACCCGTACCGCGCCGCCGCCCAGCTCGCGCAGGACTCGCAGGCTTCCGCCGAACCCGGCCTTGTCGACGACCGCGGAGACCAGCTCCGAGAGGGGCGGCCCGTCGGCGACCTCGACCGGTGAGATGGTGCGGCGGTAGTTGGTGACCTGTACGTCGAGTGCGGTCTTGATGTGGCAGCCCGCGAGACCGGCCAACGGCGCCAGTGTGCGCAGCGAGAGCAGCGGGCGGGCCGGGAGTGTGCGCCGCGTCGGAGTGAGTTCGCGGTGACGTACCAGCGCGTGGTCCCGCTGCCAGGGATGTACCGGGACCAGGAACGTGTCCCCGTCACGCAGTTCCGCGGGCCATGTGCCGGCTTTCTGCAGGCGGTCGGCCGGGACGGCGAGCAGCGCCAGATGGATCACCGGATGGTGTTCGGGCGCGTAGGCGAGTACGTCGGCGACGGACATGCCGGTGCGGGTGCGGCAGCACGGGTGCTGGGGGTGGCCGTCGATCACCGCCTGCTCCGCGTCGACCGAATCGCTCAGCGGAGGGGGTCCTCCGGCGTTCGCGGCGCGGGCCAGGGCAAGGTTGACGACACTGTTGTCGAGCTCCGCGGCGAGCCGGCTCGCCGCGGAGGTACGGGACTTCAGCTGAGCCAGCAGCTCTGCCGGGCCGCGGAGGGGCCCTTCGGGCCCCATGACGGTGAAGTCCTCGGGAATCCGGGCGAACCGCTGGGCACACGCGTCGGGAGCGGCGAGATGGCCACCGCTGTCCAGAGTGACCACCAGTGTCTCCGTCTCTCGCCGCCGGCCGGTCACTCCAGGAACCGGCTCCCGGGCGAGAGCGCCCCACAGCCGGCCAAGCACGGTGGCACGCGCGGCCGGGAGCGCGTCCGTGAAAGGCTCCACCAGATCCGGGCGAACCAGGCGCAGCTCTTCGACTGCGGCCTGAGAAGTCATCACCGTCCCGGAAGAACAGAAGGACCCGGTAGATTCGTATGCGTCTGAGGCTGTGTTTGGCATGCACTAGTCCATAAATTGTGTGGGGGGCCTTTCGCTCGGCGCGCCTGGGGCCCGCCCGCACATCGACACTACGCGGAAGCGTGTAAGCGAATTCCCAGCGCACGTACAGCGGAGCGCCGCGAGGAAGGGCACAGGCCGGGAGAACCGCACGAACTCCGGAATACTCCTGTCCCACGTTCGAATCAAGGTAACTATCGCTCCGCAGCAAAGAACGGACAGTGGAACAGCGCGGCTGTTCCATGAGGTCAAGCCCGGTGGGTGAGCGGCGCCTGGCTGGTCAGCAGCTCTTGGCCACACGCCATTCGACGCGACCGATATCCGGGGTTCTTAACTGTTTGCTGTACATCCGCTGTCGACACACTGGATGTCCGCGCACACTCCTGGCCTCCGACTGCGCCATCCGGTGGAATTCCAACGAGCCCATCGGGGACCTCACCTGCCCCTACGTCACAGGACCGACTCGAACAGGATCACCGACACGAGGGAATACACCGGCGTTTTCCCCGCACGATACGCATCCCGTTTGTGAGCCTGACGGTATGCACGTGTTGCTGATCGAGGACGACGACCGGGTGGCCGAACCGTTGATGGAAGGGCTGTGCCGCTTCGGGTTCACCGTGGAACATGCGCGGACGGGTGCCGACGGCCTGTCCGCCGGGGAACCGGAGATGGTGCTGCTGGACCTGGGACTGCCCGACATGGACGGCATCGACGTCTGCCGGGAGCTGCGCGCCCGTTCCGCCGTCCCGATCATCATGATCACTGCCCGGGACTCCGAAGTCGATCGCGTGCTCGGCCTGGAACTGGGCGCGGACGACTATCTGTCCAAGCCGTTCGGCACCCGGGAACTGGTGGCCCGGATCCGCGCCGTCACGCGCCGGACCCGCGCTCCATCCATCGACCCGGGAGGTCCCCTGACGGAGTCCAGCGGCCCGAACCGGGACGGTGTACCGGGCGCCCAGCGCATCGGACCCCTGACCATCGACCGCCGCACCCGTCAAGTGCACCTGCACCGGTCGCCCATCGCCCTGGCTCCCAGGGAGTTCGACCTCCTTGTCTGCCTCGCCGAGGATCCCGGAGCCGTCTTCTCCCGCCAGCAGATCCTCGACACCGCCTGGGAGCCGCACTACTTCGGTCCGACCAAGACGCTCGACGTCCACATCTCCGCCCTGCGCCGCAAACTCGGTGATCCCTCCTGGATCGAGAACATCCGCGGCATCGGATTCCGTCTCGTACCTCCGCCGGAAAGGGCCGGCGCCACCTCCCAGGTACCGCCCGAACAGCCCCGCACAGGTACTCGATGACCCGCCGCCTCCTGCTCAGCTACCTCAGCCTCATGGCGCTCGTCCTCCTCGCCCTCGAAGTGCCGTTCGGTTTCGTCTACGCCCGCAGCGAGCTGAACCGCTTCTCCCACACCGCGGAACTGGGCGCGGTAACGCTCGCCGCGGTGTGCGAGGAGAAACTCGAGCACGGACTGGCCTCCGACCTGCCCCAACTCGCCCGCAGCTACGCTCGACGCACCGGCAGCGGCGTGGTCGTCACCGACCGGAGGGGCATCGTCCTCACCGACACCACAACCCCCACCACCGTAGGAAGGAATTTCTCTTCCCAACCGGACATCGCCGCCGCCCTGAGCGACCGGCCCGCCACCGGCATCAGCCACAACCTCGCCCCGGGCGGCAAAGTCCTGTTCGCCACCGTGCCAGGCACCTCCAGCGACACAGTGCCCTGCGTCGTACGGACCCTGTACTCCCTTGACCCACTCGCCCAGAAAGTCCACGCCACCTGGACCGCGCTCGCCCTCGTCGGGCTGGGCGTGCTGGCCGTGGTCGCTCTCATCGGCTTCGCACTGGCCCGCTGGATCACCCGTCCCCTCCGGGCCCTGGATCACGCCACCAGGCAACTCGCCGACGGCCGCCTCACCGACCCTCCCGCCACCGACCGCGGGCCGCCGGAACTGCGACAGCTGGCCACCTCCTTCACCTGCACGGCAAGCCGGCTCCAGCACCTGCTCCGCGCCCAGGAAGCCTTCGCCTCCGAAGCGTCACACCAGCTGAAGACCCCGCTGACCTCGCTGCGCCTGCGCCTTGAGAACTTCGAACCCCATCTCGCCCCCTGCGCCCAGCACAGTCTGGACGAAGCGATCGGCGAAGTGGGACGGCTCAGCCGCATGGTGCAGGGGCTGCTCGCCCTGGCCCGGCTGGAGAACTCGGCGACCACACCGGAGGTCATCGACCTCGACGCCGTCGTAACCGACCGCGCGGCCATCTGGACCGCGTTCGCCGGTGAACAGCGGGTCGACATCACCGTGGCCGGAACCAGGGCCGGACCGGTGTGGGCAGTCCCGGGAGCACTCGAACAGATCATCGACAACCTGCTCTCCAACGCACTACGGGTTTCCCCTCCCGGCACCACCATCACCCTCGCAACCGCCCCGGCACCCACCGACAACGGCCGTACGCCCCCCATGGCCGAGCTGCACATTGTCGATCAAGGACCTGGCATGACCGAAACCGAACGGCAACGCGCCTTCGACCGGTTCTGGCGTGCCACAGACGCACACCACGACGGCACCGGCCTCGGCCTGTCCATGGTCCAGCGACTCACCCAGGCCAGCGGGGGCGACGTCACACTCGACGCCGCACCCCACGGCGGCCTCGACGCCCGTATCCGGCTCCGGCCCGCACGAGTCACCCGAACCCGAAAACATCCCGTCAGCCGCGCGGGCCCACCCCACCTCGCCCGTGCCGGGTCGGCCGACCAGGAACACGGGCAGGTGCGCCTCCTGGGCGATGGCGCGGGCAGCCGGGCCCGGACCGACAGTCCGTAGGCGACCGTCCTCACCTGGGGGTCTGCGCCGGTGGGCGGGCGATGGCGCGGCCCGGGCTCGACTCGCGGCTTGCGACGCTGCCGGTGGAGCAGCCGGGGCGACAGAGGCTCGTGGTCGCCTGCGCGGAAGGTCGCCGGTCGGTCAGGCACCGGCCGCCGTGACGACGGCGTCGGTGGCGAAACCGAGCAGGAGGCCCAGCAGGATGCACCAGGTCGTGAGGGTCTTCAGCCCGGTCCTGCGGGCGACGGCCAGCAGCTCGATGACCACGTAGAGGATCGAACCGGCGGCGAGGCCGAGGAAGGCGATCGACAGGGTGTCGTTGACCAGGTGCTGGCCCGCGAGCGTGCCGAGGAACGTGGGGCCGCCGCCGATCAGGCCGAGCCACAGCAGGGTGAGCCAGGAGGGCCGTTCGCCCTCGGCGGCCAGGGGGGCGACGATGCCGAAGCCCTCGGTGGCGTTGTGCAGACCGAACCCGATGATCAACAGGAGGGCGAGGGAGAGCTCGCCCTGGGCGGCGGAGTTGCCGATGGCCAGACCCTCGGCGAAATTGTGCAGGCCGATACCGGAGGCGATCATCAGGGCCAGTGAGCCCGCCTGACTGCGGGTCCTCGGCGCCAACTCGGCGGTGGCAGCGGCACCGGGTCCCGCGGGGCGAGAGGCGGCGGTCCGGCGGCGGCTGACCCATCCGTCGTAGTGCACGAGCCCGGCCAGCCCGATCGTCAGACCCGCGGCCAGGGTGCCACCTCCGGAAGCCACCGTCCCCCATGCGTGCTTGCTCAGCGCCTCGTCGACGGGTTCCCAGGCGTGGGTGAGGACGTCCCAGACGAGGAAGGTCAGGATGCCGATGGCCAGAGCGTTCAGGCCCGCCTTCAGGCGCGGTGTGGGCGTGCGCAGGCGACCGATGGGAAGGCCGAGGTAGATGGTGAAACCCGCGACGGCGCCGAGCAGGGCGATGTTCGCGCTGGACATGAGGGACTCCGGTCTTTCGTGCAAGGAAGCCCACCGAAATTAAGCCAGGCAAGGCTTACCTAACAAGTTACTTGACTCCTCCGCGGGGAGATTTGGCAAAACCATTACGGGCAGTGCGGCGTGCCGTAGATTCCCTCCCCGTGGCCTCCGCGCGCCGTTCGGCGCGCGGCCGAGCGTGTCGCACACCCGGGGTGTCCAGGCTCACTGCGTCACGTGGCGTTGCCGTCCCTGGACAGCGCAGCTTTCGACCAGCCCGACTCCACGACCCGCTGCAGCGGAGCGGTAGGGCAGGGCGTCAGGCGCAGCCAGTTGCAGAAGTTCAGCGGCGCGCAACATAGCGCACGATCGCCGGTTAGTACTGCAGCCGCAGTTACGGGGGTCGGTGGCCGCGGCGGCGGTAATGGCTGATCCGGGCTCGGTGTTGGTGGCGTCGCCGCCAGTGTGACC
>NZ_JBIATQ010000031.1:0-24082 GCF_042891955.1 Streptomyces sp. NPDC001843
TCGCCACCGCGCTGAAGGAGGCCATCGATGACTGACACGTCCACGCAAGGCACGGACACGATCGAGGCGCTCTCCCTCGTGCCCAAGGCGGAAGCTGGGCAGTCGATGAAGGACTTCAAGTCCGACCAGGAGGTGCGCTGGTGCCCGGGCTGCGGTGACTATGCGATCCTCGCCGCCGTGCAGGGCTTCATGCCCGAACTCGGCCTGGCGCGCGAGAACATCGTCTTCGTCTCCGGCATCGGCTGTTCCTCCCGCTTCCCGTACTACATGAACACCTACGGGATGCACTCCATCCACGGCCGTGCCCCCGCCATCGCCACCGGCCTGGCCACCAGCCGCCGCGACCTGTCCGTATGGGTGGTCACCGGCGACGGCGACGCCCTCTCCATCGGCGGCAACCACCTCATCCACGCCCTGCGCCGCAACGTCAACCTCAAGATCCTGCTGTTCAACAACCGCATCTACGGCCTGACCAAGGGCCAGTACTCCCCCACGTCCGAAGTCGGCAAGATCACCAAATCCACGCCGATGGGCTCCCTCGACGCCCCCTTCAACCCCGTCTCCCTCGCCCTGGGAGCCGAGGCGTCCTTCGTGGCGCGCACCATCGACTCCGACCGCAAACACCTCACCGAGGTCCTGCGCGCCGCCGCCGCCCACCCCGGCACCGCGCTGATCGAGATCTACCAGAACTGCAACATCTTCAACGACGGCGCCTTCGACGCTTTGAAGGACAGGCAGCAGGCCGAAGAGGCACTCATCCGCCTCGAGCACGGCCGGCCGATCCGCTTCGGACCCGACGGCAGCCGCGGAGTCGTCCGCGACCGGCGCACCGGCGACCTGAAGGTCGTCACCGTCACCCCCGCCAACGAGGCCGAGATCCTGGTCCACGACGCCCACGCGGCGTCCCCGACCACCGCGTTCGCCCTCTCCCGCCTCGCCGACCCCGACACCCTGCACCACACCCCCATCGGCGTCCTCCGCTCCGTCAACCGCCCGGTCTACGACGACCAGATGGCCGAACAGCTCGACACCGCCGCCGAACGACAAGGCAAGGGCGACCTCGCCGCCCTCCTGGCAGGCGGCGACACCTGGACCGTCATCGGCTGACGGGGGCGGTGTCTCAGGAGGCCCGGGTCTGCGCCGCCCGGGCCTCGTCATATGCGGTGCGGGCCTGTTCCACGTCGTCCATCCGCTGCTGCGTCCACAATGCGAGCCCCCGCACCTGCTCCGCCGCCTCGCGGCCCAGCCCGGTCAGGGAGTAGTCGACGCGCGGCGGGATGACGGGCTGGGCGTTCCGGTGGACCAGGCCGTCGCGCTCCAGGGTCTGCAGGGTCTGGGTGAGCATCTTCTCGCTGACCCGTCCGATCGCCCGGCGCAGCTCGCTGAAGCGGTGGGGGCGGTCGAGGAGATGGATCAGCACGAGCACACCCCAGCGGCTGGTGACGTGCTCCAGGACGAGGCGGTAGGGGCACATCGCCTCACCCACGGGATCCAGCTTGCTTACGGCCATGCAAGTACCTTACTTCAAAGTGGGTACTTTCCAGAAGTTAGTGCACCTCCTAGGGTGAGTGTCAGAAGACGCACCCCACAAGGAGATCGCTGAATCATGAGCATCGTCGTCACCGGAGCCACCGGCCACCTGGGCCGCCACGTCGTGGAGCAGCTGCTGGAGAAGGTCCCGGCCGAGCAGATCACCGCGGTCGTCCGTACCCCTGAGAAGGCCGCCGACTTCGCCGAGCAGGGCGTGCGCATCGCGGTCGCCGACTACAACGCCCCGGAGACCTTCGACGGTGTCTTCGCCGCCGGCGACAAGGTGCTGCTCGTCTCCGGCAACGAGTTCGACAAGGGCCGGGTGCAGCAGCACCAGGTCGTCATCGACGCCGCGAAGGCGGCCGGTGTCGCCCTCCTCGCCTACACCAGCGCGCCGGGCAGCCTGACCGCCGCGCTCGCCGACGACCACCGCGGCACCGAGAAGGCGCTGCTGGCCTCAGGTCTTCCGTACGCACTGCTGCGCAACGGCTGGTACCACGAGAACTACACCGAGAACCTCGCCCCGGTGCTGGAGCACAGCGCGGTCGTCGCGGCCGCCGGTGACGGCCGGGTCTCCTCCGCCTCCCGCGCCGACTACGCCGCCGCCGCGGTCGCGGTGCTGACCGGCGAGGGGCACGAGAACAAGACGTATGAGCTGGGCGGCGACGAGGCGTGGAGCTTCGCGGAGTACGCGGCCGAGCTGAGCCGGCAGACCGGCAAGGAGATCGTCTACAACCCCGTCTCCGTCGAAGCCTTCGAAGGCATCCTGACGGGCGCCGGTCTGCCGGCCCCGTTCGCCGCGATCCTGGCGGGTGTGGACGCGTCCATCGAGAAGGGCGAGCTGGTCGTCTCCACCGGCGACCTCTCCCGTCTGGCCGGCCGTCCGACCACCCCGCTGGCCGAGGCGATCAGCGCCGCCCTCAAGGGCTGAACTCCCCCGCCTGGAGCCCTTGCGCCTCCGACCCCCGCCTGTCATGACCGTATAGCGATACGGGCATGACAGGCGGGGGTGTCCGGCGTTACCTTCGAGCGGGCGGACAGACGTACGAAGTGAGCAGGAGGAGCCCATGGCGGCGGAGTCGAGGGGTGAGCGGCGGACAGGCCTGCTGAACGGCTTCGCGGCGTACGGGATGTGGGGCCTCGTGCCCCTGTTCTGGCCGCTGCTGAAGCCGGCCGGCGCGGCGGAGATCCTCGCCCACCGGATGGTGTGGTCCCTCGCCTTCGTCGCCGCGGCGCTGCTGGCCGTACGGCGCTGGGCCTGGGCCGGTGAACTGCTGCGGCAGCCGCGGCGGCTGGCGCTGGTCGCGGTCGCGGCCGGGGTGATCACCGTCAACTGGGGCGTGTACATCTGGGCCGTGAACAGCGGGCACGTGGTCGAGGCCTCACTGGGCTACTTCATCAACCCGCTGGTGACCATAGCGATGGGCGTGCTGCTCCTGAAGGAGCGGCTGCGGCCCGCGCAGTGGCTCGCGGTCGGCGTCGGGTTCGCGGCCGTGGTCGTCCTCACCGTCGGGTACGGGCGGCCGCCGTGGATCTCCCTGTGCCTCGCCTTCTCCTTCGCCACCTACGGACTGGTGAAGAAGAAGGTCAACCTCGGCGGCGTCGAGTCACTGGCCGCGGAGACCGCGATCCAGTTCCTGCCGGCGCTCGCCTATCTGCTGTGGCTGACCGCGCGGGGTGAGTCGACGTTCAGCACCGGCAGCACGGGGCACGCCGCGCTGCTCGCCTCGACCGGCGTCGTCACCGCGCTGCCGCTGGTCTGCTTCGGGGCGGCCGCGATCCGGGTGCCGCTGTCCACGCTGGGCCTGCTGCAGTACCTGGCGCCCGTCTTCCAGTTCCTGCTGGGCATCCTGTACTTCCACGAGGCCATGCCGCCCGAGCGCTGGGCCGGCTTCGCGCTGGTCTGGCTGGCGCTGATCCTGCTCACCTGGGACGCGCTGCGCACCGCGCGCCGGACGGCCCGGGAGCTGTCGGCCCGCACCCTGGCCGCCGCACCGGCGGACATCGTCGCCCCGACCGAGCCCGTCACCCCCACCGGCACGGTGGTGCGGCAACCGGAGGGCGTCGCGTCCGGCTCCGAGGCGGAACCGGCCTCCTGAACGGTCACGCGCCCCCGCGCATGCAATAGCCCGTCAGACGCCCGACGCCGCCTTGGCGGCGCGGTCCCGCAGGCGGACCATGCGGGACCGGGCGGACTCCAGGCGCTCCAGGTCGTCGCCCGCCGGGCCCGGCTCCGCCGCGAGGTCGGTCCACAGGTCGATCAGGTCCCGGCCCAGGCGCAGGCCGTGCTCGGGGTCGCGGACCGCGCGCCAGGCGGTGGCGGCGCTCTGGACGTTGCCGTACGCGGCCTCGCTGTTGCGGGCCCGGTGGTGGAGTCGGGCGAGGTCCAGGGAGAGGTGGAAGGCGCGCAGCGGATCGCCGGCCAGGTAGGCGATGTAGGCGGTCAGTTCGCGCAGCCGGAGCACCTCGGGGTGGCCGGCGCCCAGTACCTCCGACGCGTGCACGACGGTGCGCTCGGCGAGTTCGGCGGCCGTCGCGATACGGCCCTCCATGACGGCCTCGTTGATCCGCGTCATGGGTTCGGTGAGCAGTTCGGCGCCCTCCGCGGTGGCGGTCACCGGTCCGTCGCCGAGGACCGCTTCGGCGACCGCGTCGAAGCCCCGGGCGGGCGTGTGGTGCCGGGTGTCGAGCTCGTGGTTCGGCTCCGGGAACGGCGCCGGCGCGGGCGTGTCGCCGTGGGGCGGCCGGAGGGCCGTGAGTCGCGGCGGCTGCGGGGCGGCGGCGCGGGACGGCTGCGGGACTGCGGTCCGGGGCGGCTGCACTGCGGAGGTTCGGGGCGGCTGGGCGGGAGCGGCTGGTCCGCGCAGTTCCGGCTCACCCGTGAAGCGGCTGGCGCCGTCCACGTCCACCTCGAGCGGGACGACGCAGCCGACGCGCTCGTCATGGATCGTGGCCTGCACGGACCGGCCGAGGCTGATGGCGAGGCGCTGCAGGTGGTTCAGGACGGCCTGCTGGATCTCCTGGCCGGGGGCCGCGACGACGGCCACGCCGCCGACGGAGGCACTGCCCGAACCCGAAACCCGCACATCGAGCGGGGCTGCCGGGTGGAAATCGCTCCACTGGTCCCGCTTCTTCTCGAAGCTGAGTCGAGCCATCGGTTTCCTCACTCCCCCGGCATCACGATCCGGTCGTACGCGTCCCTGCCCCCGAGTGTCCCCGCTACACCCCCGTCCCCGCGTCACCACGACGTCACAGCCTCGCACCAGCCGGGCGCCCCTTTCACCAGTTGCTTGCGCATGCATATAATGCAGATGCTTGTACTTGCGTCGTACGACGCCCCGTGCCGATCCCTGGGGGACCCATGACCCGCCGTTTCCTGTTCGTGCTGGGCAGCGCCCGCGCCGACGGCAACACCGAACTCCTGGCCCGCACGGCCGCCGAACAACTGCCCGCGGACGTCGAGCAGCAGTGGATCAGCCTGTCCGAGCACCCGCTGCCCGACTTCGCGGACCTGCGGCGCGACAGCGACCACGTGCGGCCGCCCGCCGACACCAGCACCGGCCTGCTGCTGGAGGCGACGCTCGCGGCCACGGACATCGTGATCGCCTCGCCGCTGTACTGGTACTCGGTGTCCGGCCTCACCAAGCGCTACCTGGACCACTGGTCCGGCTGGCTGCGCACCCCCGGCCTCGACTTCAAGGCGGCCATGGCCGGGCGCACCCTGTGGGGCGTCGCCGCGCTCGCCGACCGGGAGCCGTCGGTGGCCGACCCGCTCGTCGGCACGCTCAACAACTCGGCCGCCTACCTGGGGATGCGCTTCGGCGGCGTACTCCTCGGCAACGGCAGCGCGCGCGGAGACGTACGCAAGGACACCGAGGCACTGAGCCGGGCGAAGACGTTCTTCGCCGGCGAGGCGCCGCTCGCCCGCTTCCCGTACCAGGACCGCTGAGCACTGCCCTCCGCTACGCGGTGATGTCCTTCGCCGTGAACCTCGCCCAGGCCGCCGACCCGAACACCGCCGCGTACAGGGCCTGGAGACCGAGGTTCTTCACCAGATCGTCCCAGTAGACGGGATCGCGCATCAGGTCGGCGAAGGACAGCCAGTAGTGGGAGAAGAAGTAGGGCTGGAGCGCGTGCAGTTGGGGTATCTGGTCGAGGATCTGGACGGTGATGAGCAGGCCGATCGTGGTCGCCATCGCCGCGATGCCGCTGCCCGTCAGCGTGGAGACGAACAGGCCGAGCGCCGCGACACCGACCAGTGACGCGGCGACGACCAGGGCGATCAGCAGGGCACGGGCGAGGCCGTCGGCGAAGCCGATCCGCGTGCCCGAGATGGTCGTCAGGTCGCCGAGCGGGAACAGCAGTGAGCCCACCAGGAGGGCGGAGGCGGCGACCACGAAGGTGGCAGCCAGGCAGAAGGCCATGACCGTCGCGTACTTCGTGAGCAGCAGCCGGGTGCGGCCGGCCGGGGCGACCAGCAGGTAGCGCAGTGTCCCGGTGCCCGCCTCGCCCGCGATCGCGTCGCCCGCCACCACGCCGACGGCCATGGGCAGGAAGAACGGGAGCGTCGCCGCCAGGGCCGTGAACACCAGGAACAGCCCGTTGTTGGTGATCTGCGCGATGAACGCCGGGCCCGCGCCCCCGCCGCCCCGGCCGCCGGCCGACGAGCCGCCCCGCGTCTCGATCTTCACGGCGACCCCGACCAGGACCGGCACCGCGGCCAGCACACCGAGCAGCGCCACCGTGCGCCAGCGACGGAAGGTGACGGCCAGTTCGTTGCGCAGCAGCCCGAAGGTCCACAGCGGGGTGGGCCGGCGTGCGGCCACCGCCTCAGCCGGCGACATCGAAGCCCTCCCCCGTCAGCGCCACGAACGCGTCCTCCAGCGAGGCCCGTTCCACTCCGAAGCCGCGCACCCGTACCCCGGCCGTCACCAGCGCCGCGTTCAGCTCAGCGAGGTCACGGTCGGGCGGTTCACCGCTCACCCGGTCGTCGGTCACGACCACGTCCCCGACCCCCTGCTCCTTGAGCACCCGGGCGGCTTCGCCCGCATCCGGCGTGGTGACCACCAGCCGCCCGCGTGTCCCGGCCGCCAGTTCGGCCACCGTGCCCTGCGTGATCAGCCGGCCGCGGGACATCACCGCGACATGGGTGCACACCTGCTCGATCTCGTCGAGGAGGTGCGAGGAGAGGAACACGGTGGTGCCGTCCGAGGCCAGCTCCCGCACCAGGGCGCGGATCTCCCGCATGCCCTGCGGGTCGAGCCCGTTGGTCGGCTCGTCCAGGACCAGCAGTCTGCGCGGCTGCAGCAGTGCGGCGGCCAGGCCCAGGCGCTGTTTCATGCCCAGGGAGTAGGCCTTCGCCTTCTTGCCCGCGGCGGCCGTCAGCCCCACCCGGTCCAGTGCCGCCGCGACGCGGTCGCGCCGGGTGCGCGGGTCGGCGGTCGGGTCGGCGGCGTCGTACCGCAGCAGGTTGTCCCGGCCGGTGAGGAAGCCGTACAGGGCCGGTCCCTCGATGAGCGCGCCGACCTGCGGGAGCACGGTGCGCGTGGCCCGGGGCATGGGATGTCCCAGGACGCGGGCGGTGCCGGAGGTGGGCTCGATGAGCCCCATCAGCATGCGGATGGTGGTGGTCTTGCCGGAGCCGTTCGGACCGAGGAAGCCGAAGACGCTGCCCGCCGGGACGGTCAGGTCGAGACCGTCGACGGCGAGCTGTCCGCCGCGGTAGCGCTTGGTGAGCGCGCGGGTGCGGATGACGCTGTCGTCCTTGCGCCGCGCGTCCGGCTCCGTGGCGGACGGTTCGTCCATCGGCTCCCCCGATTCGTCGTGCATGCGGTCGTGCGCGGGCACCGGCGTCTGAGCGCGGCCGGCGCCTACCGGGCCGCGTCGGCCGCCTTCACCAGCGCGTTCTTGGTCACGGCGCCGACGTAGACCTTGCCGTCGTCGGTGATCAGGGCGTTGACCAGGCGGGTGGAGAACACCGTGCCCTTGCCGAACTTGCCGGTCACGTGGTCGCCGATCGAGCCGAGGAAGCCGCCCAGATCGCCGCCGCCCGAACCGGAGGGCAGGCCGCCCTCGCTGCCGCTGTCGAAGGTGGCGATCGAGTTCCAGCCCTTGCCGATGACCTTGAAGCCGTCGGCTCCCTTGGCGAGGTCTCCCTCGGACTTCGGGGCGCTCTTCCCGGGCTTCGGGAATCCCTTGCCAGGCTCCGGGAAACCCTTGTCGGCGTCGTCCTGCTGGGTGACCTTCGCGCCCTTGGGCGGGGTGAAGTGGAAGGTCGAGGCAGCCGGCTTGGCGAAGCTGACCTGGGTGAAGCCCGCGTCCACCACGGCGGCGCCACCGCTCGCCGGGGTGAGGGTGAACTTCAGCGGCAGCCCTGTCTTCGCGTCCACCGCGATGCTGATCGCACCCACCGTGGTGCCGGACTGCTTCGGCTTGACGAGCAGCTTGTAGGCGTCCCGGCCGGCGACCTGGACGGTGCCGTCGACGGTCACGGACGTGGTGTCGTCGACGGACTTCAGGGCCTCGTCGGCGAAGTCCTTCGGCGTGGCGGGGGTCTTCTCCCGCCGCTCCTTGCCGTGCTGCTCGGCGGTGCCGTGGTACACCTCGTTGGACTTGCTGTCGTAGCCCCACACGTCCTTGCCGTCGTGGATGAGGCTGTACTCGGCGGCACGCTCGATCAGCGACACCTTCTGGCGGTCCGGCCCGTCGGCCGCCACGCGCAGGGTGTGGCTGCCCGTCAGCAGCTCGGTGAACTTGGACTGCGGGTCCGCCGACGATCCGCCGCCGCCCTGGCCGGCCCCGGACAGCAGGCCGCTCTCCAGGCCGCCGAGATCCGGCAGACCGAGGTCGGTGCTGACCCGCACCGTGCCGGAGAGCTGCTGCACGTCCGACTTGGCGATCTTGTCTATGAGCTGCTGAGCGGTGATCTTCGGCAGATCGGGGTCACCGGAGTCGGCGAGCGCCGGGACCAGCCCGATGGTCGCCGCCGCCACCCCCACCACCGCGACCGGAACGACGTAGCGGGCCGCCTTGCGGCGTCCGTCGACCGTGGTGTCGCCGGCCGTGGTGTCGCCGGCCGTGGTGTCGTCGGCCGTGGTGTCGTCGGATTCGTACGGTGCCATGTGTGCCTTACCTCCGTCGTCGGCGGCGGCCGTCCTCGCACATTTGGTCCCACCCTGAGCCGCCATTCTCACCCGAATCGGTGAGGAGTGGTGATTTCCGTGGTTTCCATCTGACCAAATCGGCCGTGAGGATGCGTCAGCCCCGGGAGGCAACTCGACGTACGCCTGCGGTATGACACCGGAAGGCGGGATCTCCACCTGACCCGTAGGGGTCGGGGGCACAAGTGAGCGGGACGCCCACTAACCGGCCCGGTGGACCACCGCGTCGCACAGTTCCATCAGCGCCGCCTTCGCGTCGCACTCGCGCAGTGGGGCGAGCGCGGCACGCGCGTCCTCCGCGTAGCGCACGGTGTCCCGGCGGGCCTGCTCCAGTGCCGGGTGGGTGCGCAGGCCGGCGAGGGCCTCGGCGTGCCGGGCGTCGTCGGTCAGGTCGGAGTCGAGCAGGCGGCACAGGGCGATGTCCTCGGCCAGCCCGAGCCTCGCGGCCCGTTCCCTGAGGCGCAGCACGGGCAGGGTCGGGATACCCTCGCGCAGGTCGGTGCCCGGGGTCTTGCCGGACTCGTGGGAGTCGGACGCGATGTCCAGGACGTCGTCCGCGAGCTGGAAGGCGACGCCGAGCCGCTCGCCGTACTGGGTGAGGACGTCCACCACGGTCTCGTCGGCCCCGGACATCATCGCGCCGAAACGGCAGGAGACCGCGACCAGCGAGCCGGTCTTGCCGCTCAGCACGTCCAGGTAGTGCTCGACCGGGTCCCGGCCGTCCTGCGGCCCTGCGGTCTCCAGGATCTGCCCGGTGACCAGCCGCTCGAACGCCAGGGCCTGCACCCGTACGGCCTCGGGGCCGAGGTCGGCGAGGATCTGCGAGGCGCGGGCGAAGAGGAAGTCGCCGGTGAGGACGGCGACGGAGTTGCCCCAGCGGGTGTTCGCGCTGTCCACGCCGCGGCGCACCGCGGCCTCGTCCATGACGTCGTCGTGGTACAGCGTCGCCAGGTGGGTGAGCTCGACGACGACGGCCGAGGGCACGATCCCGGGTGCGTACGGGTCCCCGAACTGCGCCGCGAGCATCACGAGCAGCGGCCTGAACCTCTTCCCGCCCGCACGCACGAGGTGCTGCGCGGCCTCGGTGATGAAGGGGACCTCACTCTTGGTGGCTTCGAGCAGGCCCTCCTCGACAGCCGCCAATCCGGCCTGGACATCGGCTTCCAGAGCCTGGTCCCGCACGCTCAGCCCGAATGGCCCGACGACGGTCACGAGGGGTCTCCTGTCTGCTGGTGTCTGCTGGCGATTACGCGGTTTGTCGATAGGTCGCTGCCCTCACTCGAGTCAGCGTATCCGGTCAGCTTTCGATCACCGAGGGCGCCCACGGTTACAGGCCGGGCGCTATCGGATCACGACCGTTATGTTTTCGATCGGTCGATAAGGACGGATATTTATCCGCTTACCCGGAAGTACGACTGAAGTGCCTCGCCTAAAGCAGCCGACTCCCACCGCCACGCCCACCGCGATTACCCGACGCCGCGCCCTTCATGCCCTATTTGCCGCGATTGCCATTTCGTGAATTGGGTCACTCCGCCCGACTGGAGGAGCCCACCACCTCAGCCCGCGTTTCTCCGTTCACCTATGGCCAGTTGAGGCTTGGCAGAAGCAAAGGATCAAGTGCCTCATACGCTACACAACAAGGTCAACTAGGACTTTGTGTGAATCCGACGCTTGTTTCGGACATGTGCTCTCGCATACGTTCCCGGCCGTCGGGCGGACGCCGAATCCTGCCGCCGCCCGTCACACCCATCGACGAACTCATTCGCGTACGGCAGGAGCGGGGGACCCAGGTAAGCCGCCGGTCCGGGCGACACCCGTCGTCCCGGAACGGCTCGGGGTGAAGTCGTGCCGTCTTCGGGCGGCACGGCCGGGCACCTCCCAGCCCGAACCCGACAGCTCACCTCGCAGGCGACGGAGAGGAACTTCGCCATGCCTGCTGCCGCTCAGCACCGCCCTGCCCGCTTCGCCCGCATCGCCCGCAAGCTCGCCGCCGCGGGCACCGGCGCCGCCGTGATCGCCCTCCCGCTGGTCGGAGCGACCAGCGCCTCGGCCGCCACGCCCACGCCCGCGCCCAGCACGGTCACGTACCCGAACAACCTGGACGGCTGGATCCGCGACTCGCTCGCGGTCATGGCGCGGCACGGCATCCCGGGTACGTACAACGGCATCTACCGCAACGTGATGCGCGAGTCCTCGGGCAACCCGCTGGCCATCAACCTCTGGGACTCCAACGCCGCCGCCGGCACCCCGTCCAAGGGCCTGCTGCAGGTCATCGCCCCGACGTTCAACGCCTACCACGTGTCCGGCACCTCGTGGGACATCTACGACCCGATCGCCAACATCACGGCCGCCTGCAACTACGCCGCCCACCGCTACGGCTCGATCGACAACGTGTACGGCGCGTACTGACCGGCTGACCGGTTCCCTCAAGGGAAGAGTCTTTCGAGGACGACGGCGATGCCGTCGTCCTCGTTCGACAGGGTGAGCTCGTCGGCCACCGCCTTCAGTTCCGGGTGGGCGTTGGCCATGGCCACACCGTGCGCGGCCCAGTCGAACATCGGGATGTCGTTCGGCATGTCCCCGAAGGCGACCGCCCTGTCGGGGCTCAGCCCGAGGTGGTCGGCGGCCAGCGCCAGCCCGGTCGCCTTGGTCACACCGCACGGCTGCAGCTCGACGGTTCCCGGTCCCGACATGGTGACCGTCGCCAGCGAGCCCACGGCCTCGCGGGCCGTGGCGGCCAACTCGTCGTCCGTCAGCGTGTGGTGCCGCAGCAGGACCTTGCTGATCGGCTCGCACCACAGGTCGTCGCGCCGCCGGACCCGTACGGCGGGCAGCGTCGGGTGGGGCATCAGATAGCCGGGTTCGATGAGCGTGAGCCCGTCCACCCCGTCCTGGTCGACGGCCGCGTACACCTCCCCGGCCTCGGCCTCGATCTTGCCGAGCGCGGTCTCGGCCAGCTCCCGGTCCAGGGTGACCGACCACAGCAGGCGGTCGGCGCCGGCGTCGTACACCTGTGCTCCCTGGGCACACACCGCGAGCCCCCTGCCGCCGAGGTCGTCGAGCAGCGGCCGCACCCGCGGTGCCGGGCGCCCGGTCACCACGAGGTGCCGGGCACCCGCCTCCCCGGCCCGCGCGAGGGCGGCCAGGGAACGGTCGGAGAGGGTGTCGTCGCCACGCAGGAGCGTTCCGTCGAGATCGGTCGCGACGAGGGTGAAGGCGGGGAGCGGATATCCGGGGGGTGCGGCCATGATCAGAGAATACGGACACCACGCCCCGGCAACTCACCGCTGTTTTCGGCCTCAGCCGTGCGCCGCCGCCAGGTGCTTCGCCAGACGAGGCGACGCCGGCTCGTGCCGTAGTAGGAAGCGCGTGACCGGGCCGCAGGACGCCGCGGCGGGAAAGCCTGTGGATCAGACACATCCGCCACCCTGCCCGGCACACTGCCAGGACTCGAGACTCACCCGTAACGTGTGGCCCGACCACATGCCACGGCCTGCAGTGATGGCACGGATGAGAGCGAGGCAGCACCCCATGCTCCCCTTCGACGTCCCCGAGGGCGATCCCTTCGGCCCGCACAACCTCCCCTACGGCGTCTTCTCCCCGGCCGGCTCGGACGAACAGCGCGTCGGTGTACGGCTCGGCGACCATGTCCTCGACGCGGGCGCGGCGGCGCGGGCGCTCGGCTCGCCCTACGCGTCCCTGCTCGCGCACCCCACCCTCAACCCGCTGCTGGCCGCCGGACGCACGGCGTGGTCGGACGTACGGCGGGCCCTGACCGCCTGGGTGACGGTGCCCGCGCACCGGGAGACCATCGAACCGCTGTTCCACTCCCTGTCCTCGGTGACCCTCCACCTGCCCTTCGAGGTCGCCGACTACGTCGACTTCTACTCCTCCGAGCACCATGCCCGGAACGCGGGCCACATCTTCCGCCCGGACGCCGAGGAACCGCTGACCCCCAACTGGAAGCACCTCCCGATCGGTTACCACGGCCGCTCCGGCACCGTGGTGGTGTCGGGCACCGACGTCGTACGGCCATACGGGCAGCGCAAGGCTCCAGGGGACCCGGCCCCTGTGTTCGGGCCCTCGACCCGCCTCGACATCGAGGCCGAGGTCGGCTTCGTCGTGGGCGTGCCCTCGAAGCGGGGCGAGCCGGTTCCGCTCGGCGACTTCCGCGAGCACGTCTTCGGGCTGACCCTGCTGAACGACTGGTCGGCGCGGGACATCCAAGCCTGGGAGTACGTCCCCCTCGGACCGTTCCTCGGCAAGTCCTTCGCCACGTCGGTGTCGGCGTGGATCACACCGCTGGAGGCCCTGGAGGACGCGCGCGTGGCGCCGCCCGAGCGGACCCACCCGGTGCTTCCCTACCTGGACGACTCCGGCGAGGAGCCCGGCGGCTACGACCTGCGGATCTCCGTCGCGATCAACGGCCATCCGGTGTCCGAGCCGCCCTTCTCCACCATGTACTGGACGGCCGCGCAGCAGTTGGCGCACATGACCGTGAACGGTGCGTCGCTGCGCACCGGTGACCTGTACGGGTCGGGGACCGTGAGCGGACCCGAGGAGCGGCAGCGCGGATCACTGCTGGAGCTGACCTGGAACGGGCGGGATCCGCTCGACCTCCCGGAGGGCAAGCGGACCTACCTGGAGGACGGCGACGTGGTGACGCTGTCGGCGTGGGCGCCCGGGGCGGACGGGGTCCGGGTGGGGCTGGGGGAGGTCAGCGGTCGGGTCGTAGCAAGCAGCTGACACAAATACGGGTCGCCACCTCCATCCCGTCCCGCGAGTTGGAGTCGGCGGGTCTGCTCCGCGCCCGACGGGGCGCGGGCACCCGCGTCGCCCCGCTGCCGGCCCGGTACGGCGTCCCGACCCGGCCGAACCGGCCGATGCCGCCCGCGGGTTCGTGGCGGAGGCCGGGGCCCTCGGTGCGGCGGACGACGAGGTACTGGGGGCGCGGACGGTGAGGTGCTGGGGGGGGCGGCCAGGGGAGCGCTGCAGGAACAGGTGCGGGCAGCTCGAGATCGGCCGGTGTTTGCCGATGACGACTGACTCCGGGCCCCGTCGGCGTCATACTGGCGTAACAGCGTGCACCACCTGAACCGCCACCCGGACCAGCCCTCCGTCCGTCCCTGTCTCCGACCAGGAACCGGAGCCCCCGGCATGACCGTCTGCCTGCTCCTGCTCAGCGTCGTCGCCCTGACGGCCGCCGTGCCGGTGCCGCGCGCGTTGACCCGGGCATCGTGGGCCGAACGGGAGCCCGTGGTCGCGTTGTGGGTCTGGCAGTGCCTCGTCGCCACCGTGCTGCTGTGCTGCCTGACCGCGCTGGTGCTGGGGACCGCCGCCGTCTTCCACACCGTCCGCGACCGCGTCTTCGCGCCCGCGCCGCCCGCCGTGACCGCCGCGTACGACCTGTCCGCCGCCCCGGTCTGGGCCGTCTCGCTCACCGTGCTGCTCGCCTGCGGGGCCGCGTGGACCACCGCGATGCTCGGCCGCGAGCTCTTCGAGGCCCGTCGGCGCCGCGGCCTGACCCGGGCCCATCTACGTGAACGCGCACCGGAACTGCCCGCCGGGCTGCCTGCCGCGCGGGGCCCCATGCTGGTGCTCGAGGACGAGTACCCCGACGCCTGGTGGATGCCGGGGCACCCGCCCCAGCTGGTCGTCACCACAGGCGCCCTGCAGCGGCTCACCGACCACCAGCTGGACGCCGTCCTCACCCACGAGCGCGGCCACGCCCGCGCCCACCACGACTGGCTGCTGCACCTGTCCACCGCCCTCGCCACCGGCTTCCCCCGCGTACCGCTCTTCGCCCACTTCTGCGACCAGACCCACCGCCTGGTCGAGCTGGCCGCAGATGACGCCGCCTCCCGCCGCTGCGGCCACCTCACCACCGCCCTGGCCCTGATCGAGCTGAACCAGCACCGGGGTGTGCTGTCCTGCGCCTCCAGTCGCCGGCTCCTGGGCGAACGCGTCGACCGCCTCCTGGAGCCCCCACCACGGCTGCTGCGCAGGCAGCGCGCACTGACCACCACGGTGGCGGCACTGGTGCCGCTGCTGCCGCTGCTGATCACCTTCGCTCCGGGGCTGTCGGCGCTGTCCTGACGCCGCCGGGCAGGCTGGACGATCACGCCGTCAGTGGCGCATCTCCCCCCAGCTGCAGGCAAAGCCGCAGCTCAGTGCCCCCATCCATCGGTGCGTCAGATGGCGCAACACTCCAGCAACACGACTTTCCCTACCGGCTCGGTATGGTTCACGACATGCCACCCACCGACCGCATCCGAGACCACGCCGGTCAAGGCGCCGCGACCACGGTCGCCGCCCACCGGACGCGTCGCCGGCTGCGTGCGGACCAGGCCAGGCAGCTCGCCGATCTCCTCCGCCACCAGATCCTCACCGGCGCCCATCCCGACGGCACACTCCCCCACGAATCCACCCTCGCCGCCGACTACCGCGCCTCCCGCAACACCGTCCGCGAGGCCCTCGACCTGCTCCGTGCCGAGGGACTCGTGGACCGCCTGCCCGGCGTGGGCACCGTGGTCGTCGCCCGGAAGTACCCCCACGGGCTTGACCGTCTGATGGGCCTCGCGGAAACCCTCCGCGAACACGGCCGCGTCACCAACGAGGTCCGCACCATGGGCCCCGCTCCCGCACCCGCCCCGGTGGCCGAACGCCTCCGAGTCCCCGCCGGCGCCGACGTCCTCTACATCGAACGTCTGCGCCGTCTGGGCGGCCTGCCCCTCTCCCTCGACCTCACCTACATCCCGCTCGACATCGGCACCGACCTGCTCGGCGCCGACCTGGAGAACACCGACGTCTTCCGCCTTCTCGAGGCCACCACCGGCCAGCGCCTCGGCCACGCCGAGATCACGCTGGAGGCGGTGAACGCGGACGCGCACTCCGCCACCGTCCTCGAGGCCCCGCGCGGCGCGGCCGTCCTGATGCTGGAACGGCTGACCCACCTCGCCGACGGCCGCCCGGTCGACCTGGAGTTCATCCGCTTCCGCGGCGACCGCATCACCATGAGCGGCCTGCTGCACCGCTGCCTCTGACACCCCGCTTCCCCCTAGAGCTCGACCTTCCTGGAGACAGCCATGCCCTTGGCGCCCCAGCGGGCCGACGTGCCCGTGACCATCGACGAGTCGAAGTGCATCGACGGCTGCACCCTCTGCGTGGACATGTGCCCGCTGGACTCCCTCGCCATCGACGAGACCAACGGCAAGGCGTACATGCATGTCGACGAGTGCTGGTACTGCGGCCCGTGCGCGGCCCGCTGCCCCACCGGAGCGGTCACGGTCAACATGCCCTATCTGCTCCGGTGAAAGGCCCCAACTCCCATGAAGCGCAAGGCAACACGTACGGCGATCGCCCTGTCCGCCGCATCCCTGCTGCTCCCCCTCTCCGCCTGCGGCGGGACCGCGGAGGCCGGTGACGGCTCCACGGTCACCATCACGGTCGGCTACCAGTCCAAGACCATCAACACGGTCACCGCGGGTACGCTCCTGCGTTCCCTCGGCTACTTCGAGCAGCAGCTCAACGCCCTCCACGACGGCCACACCTACAAGGTCGACTGGCAGGACTACGCCACCGGCGCCCCCATCACCGCCGAGATGACCGCAGGGAAGATCGACATCGGTTCGATGGGTGACTTCCCGTTGCTGCTCAACGCCGCCCGCGGCAAGCAGCTCGGCCGCCCCACCCATCTGGTGTCCGTCACCGGCTACAACCTTCGCGGCGGCCTCAACACCATCGTCACCGCCCCGGACTCCAAGCTCACCTCGCTGACGGACCTCAAGGGCAAGAAGGTCTCCACCAGCATCGGCTCCGCCGCCGACGGCACCCTGGTACGGGCCCTGCAGCGAGCCGGGATCGACCCGAGCAAGGGGATCTCCAAGCTCAACCAGCAGCCCGCGGTCGGCGCCTCGGCCCTCTCCGCGGGCAGCGTCGACGCGTTGTCCCAGTTCGTGGCCTGGCCCGGCCTGCTCACCTACCAGGGCAAGGCGAAGGCCCTGTACGACGGCGCCCAGCTGAACCTCCCCACCTTCCACGGCGTCACCGCCCGCGAGGACTTCGCCAAGCAGCGGCCCGCCGTCCTGAAGGCCTTCCTCAAAGCCCAGGCGCAGGCGACCGACTACCTCAACGCCCACCCAGTCACCGCCGCCGAGAAGGTCGCCAAGGCCACCGGCCTGCCCGCCGAGGTCGTCTACCTCTACAACGGCGCCCACGGCATCTCCACCTTCGACCCCGCCGTCAAGCCGCAGCTCGTCTCCGCGCTCAAGCAGGACGTGTCGGTCCTGAAGGCCGCCAAGCTGACCGGTGACGTCGACGTCGACTCCTTCGTGGACGACCAGTACGTGAAGAAGGCCCTCGGCTCCTCCTACGCCAAGGAGCTCGCCGCGGCCCCCGCGCCGTCCGCGAGCGAGGTGTGGGCGAAGGGGGCCGAGAAGACCGCGAGCTTCAAGTCCCCGAAGGCGCTGCTCGCCTATGTGGCCGGGCACAAGAACGGCATCCGAGCCGCGTACGTCCCCGACGCCACCACCGGCACCCTGTGGTTCGCCGACAAGGCGGTGTGGGTGGCCGACGGCGACCAACTGCTCCCGTTCGTCGCCCCGGCGACCGCCCAGGCATACATCACAGCTCACCAGGGCGCCCGCACCGTCTCGTACGCCGACGCTCTCAGGCGGGCCTCGTGACCGCCCGGCGCCCGCTCACCAGGTATGCGCTGCGGGTGGCGTCGCTGGCCACCGCGCTCGGTCTCTGGCAGTTGCTGACCACCCTGAAAGTCGATCTGTGGCTGCGCTTCTCGCAATTCCCCACGGTCACCGACGTCGCCCATGCCTTCGCCGACCGGCTCTCCGGCAGCGACTACTGGACCGACCTGACCGACAGCCTCACCCGGATCGTCACCGGCTTCGCGCTCGCGGCCGTCCTGGGCGTGGCGACGGGCGTGCTCGTGGCCCGCTCGCGCCTCGCCGAGGACCTGCTCGGCCCGGTCCTGGAGGTGATCCGACCGATCCCGGCGATCGCCCTCGTCCCGGTCGCGATCCTCCTCTTCCCCTCCGACGAACAGGGCATCGTCTTCATCACGTGCACCGCCGCCTTCTTCCCCGTGCTGGTCTCCACCCGGCACGCGGTCCGGGCACTGACTCCGGTCTGGGAGGAGGCGGTACGCACCATGGGCGGCGGCCGGTGGCGGATCCTCGGCTCCGTGGTCCTGCCGGGGGCGCTGCCCGGCATCTTCGGAGGCCTGTCGGTAGGCATCGGCGTCTCGTGGATCTGCGTGATCTCCGCCGAGATGATCTCCGGCCAGTACGGCGTCGGCTACCGCACCTGGCAGGACTACACGATCGTCAACTACCCGGGTGTGTTCGTCGGCATGGTCACCATCGGCGTACTCGGCTGGGTCACCTCCACCCTCGTCGAACTGCTCGGCCGTCGGCTGACCCGCTGGCTGCCGCGCACCTCGTACGTGTCCGGCGGCCGGAACCGTACCGCGGCTCCCCCAGTCATCGCCCCGGCCGTGCAGACCGATGGCAAGCCCGAGAACCAGTCCGAGGCCCAGCACGAGGGCCATGACGAGTCCGAGCAGGAGGCGCGCGATGAGCACCTCGTCTGACACGGTCGAGACCGCCGCCGCACCGGCGGCAACGGCACCGCAGCCGGCACGCGGCACCCGGCTCACCCTGCGCGCCGCCGTCCTCGGCCGACCGGGCGCCCCCGTCCTGCACGACGTCCGGCTGGACGTCGCCCCCGGCGAGATCCTCACGGTCGTCGGCCCCTCCGGCTGCGGCAAGTCGACGCTGCTGCGCACGCTGGCCGGGCTGCTGTCCCCGCTGGCCGGGTCGGTGGAGCAGGACGGCAGCCCGCTGACCGGGCCGTCCGCCGACCGCGCGCTGGTCTTCCAGGAAGACGCCCTGCTGCCCTGGCGCACCTTGCGCGCCAACGTCGAGCTTCCGCTGGCCATCAAGGGAGTTCCGCTCTCCGAGCGTCGTTCCGAGGCCGAGTCCTGGCTCGCCCGTGTCGGACTCACCGCAGAGGCACGGCAGTTGCCGCACCGCGTCTCCGGCGGGCAGCGCCAACGGGCGCAACTGGCCCGAGCACTGGCCGGCAGCCCGCGGGCGGTGCTCATGGACGAGCCCTTCGGCGCGCTCGACGCGCAGACCCGCTCCGGCATGCAGGACCTGCTGGTGGAGGTGTTGCGCGGTACGGGCGCGACGGTCGTCTTCGTCACCCACGACGTCGACGAGGCGCTGTTCCTCGGCGACCGTGTCGTCCTTCTCGGCGCCGGCCGCGTGGCCGCCGTCCGCGAGGTACCGCGCCCGCGCGACCGCGGCGCCGTCGACGACCCGGCCCGCACGGCCCTGCGCCGCACCGTCCTCTCCTCGCTCGGCACCTGAAAGGCACCCCGGTGACCACCCCCGCGAACGCCCCCACGCAGGCCCCCCTGGAGATCCCCGCCGTCACCGACGCTGACGAGCTGACCTGCGACGTCCTCGTCATCGGCGGCGGCACCGCCGGCACCATGGCCGCCTTGACCGCCGCCGAGCGCGGTGCGAACGTCCTGCTCCTGGAGAAGGCCCACGTCCGCCACTCCGGCGCGCTGGCCATGGGCATGGACGGCGTCAACAACGCGGTCATCCCGGGCCGCGCCGCGCCCGACGACTACGTCGCCGAAATCACCCGTGCCAACGACGGCATCGTCGACCAGGCCACGGTCCGCCAGACCGCCACCCGCGGCTTCGCGATGGTCCAGCGCCTGGAGTCGTACGGGGTCAAGTTCGAGAAGGACGAGCATGGCGCGTACGCGGTCCGCCAGGTGCATCGCTCCGGTTCGTACGTACTGCCGATGCCGGAAGGCAAGGATGTCAAGAAGGTCCTGTACCGGCAGTTGCGGCGTCGTGAGATGCGGGAGCGGATACGTATCGAGAACCGGGTGATGCCGGTGCGCGTGCTGACGGCGCCGGACGACGGACGGGCCGTGGGTGCCGTCGGCTTTCACACCCGCACCGGTGCGTTCGTCACCGTCCGGGCGGGAGCGGTGATCCTGGCCACCGGTGCCTGCGGCCGCCTCGGCCTGCCCGCCTCCGGCTACCTCTACGGCACCTACGAGAACCCCACCAACGCCGGTGACGGGTACGCCATGGCCTACCACGCGGGCGCCGAGCTCACCGGTATCGAGTGCTTCCAGATCAACCCGCTGATCAAGGACTACAACGGGCCGGCCTGTGCCTACGTCGCCAACCCCTTCGGGGGGTACCAGGTCAACCGGCACGGCGAGCGCTTCGTCGACTCCGACTACTGGTCCGGGCAGATGATGGCCGAGTTCGCCGCCGAGGTCGCCAGCGACCGCGGCCCGGTCTACCTGAAGCTGAGCCACCTGCCCGAAGAGTCCGTCTCCGCCCTGGAGTCCATCCTGCACTCCACCGAGCGGCCCACCCGCGGCACCTTCCACGCCGGCCGCGGTCACGACTACCGGACCCATGACGTCGAGATGCACATCTCCGAGATCGGTCTGTGCGGCGGCCACTCGGCCTCCGGCGTGCGCGTCGACGACCACGCCCGTACCACCGTCCCACGCCTGTACGCCGCCGGCGACCTGGCCTGCGTCCCGCACAACTACATGATCGGGGCTTTCGTCTTCGGCGACCTGGCCGGTGCGGACGCCGCCCAGTACCAGGCGTACGAAGGGGAGCTTCCGCACGACCAGCTGCGGGAGGCGCACGAGCTGATCTACCGTCCGCTGCGCAACCCGGACGGCCCGCCGCAGACCCAGGTCGAGTACAAGCTGCGCCGCTTCGTGAACGACTACGTGACCCCGCCGAAGTCGGGGGCACGGCTGTCGCTGGCCCTGGAAGCCTTCGAGCGGATGCACGCCGACATCGCAGCCATGGGCGCCCGCACCCCGCACGAGCTGATGCGGTGCGCGGAGGTTTCCTTCATCCGCGACTGCGCGGAGATGGCCGCTCGCGCCTCCCTCGCCCGCACGGAGTCCCGCTGGGGCCTCTACCACGACCGTCTCGACCATCCCCGGCGTGACGACACGTCCTGGTTCCATCATCTCGATCTGCACAAGTCCCCCTCTGGTGCGATGGAGTTCACGGCCCGCCCCGTGGCTCCGTATCTGGTTCCGGTCGATGAATTCACCCCGGTCGGCGGCCCGTCCCGGCATCTGGGCGAGGTCCATGCCGAGGACGTGGCCACAGCCGGGTCCCGGGACGTGGCGCCCGTGGCGACGGGGCCGGCCTCCGCACGTGTCACCGAGCCCGCGGACCGCGGTTCCGGACAGACCGCCTCGCCCCGGCTGCTCCAGCTGCTGGAGCTGGCCGAGGAGGAGCCCGAACTCGCCGCGCTCGAGCCCTACTTGACCGACCTCGACCCGTCCGTGCGGCGGACGGCGGTCTCGGTCCTCACCGAGACGGTGCCGCCCGGCACCGGACAGGCACTCGCCGGTGCCCTTACCGACCCCGACTCCGACGTACGGGCGGCCGCCGCGGCCTCGCTGCGCGAGCTGGTCGAGACCCTCCCGGCCGAACCCGCCCTCGGTGCCGCCCTCACCAGGGCACTCGCCGAGGCCGACCCCGTTGTCCGCGCCGCCGCCCTGGACGTGCTGCGCGCCCTGCGCCTGGGGAACGCCAACCTGTTCGCCGGGGCACTGGACGACGCCGACATCGCCGTCCGTATCGAGGCCGTGCGCGCACTCGTCTCGGTGGACGCGGTCGAACCGCTGGCCGGTGCGGCGGGCGACCCCTCCCGGGAAGTGCGCGTCACCGTCGCCAAGGCACTGTCCGCCGTCAGCTCACCAGCCCTGGCCACGAATGCTCTGGAGCTGCTCACCGGCACCCTGGACGGCCTCACCGTGGACGCCGATCCGCTGGTGCGCGGCGCCGCGCTCGGGGCGCTGGCCTCGGTCGGCTGCCCGGCACCGCTCGTCGCGCGTGCCGTGGCCGCACTGTCCGATCCGGCGTGGCAGGTCCGCGCCGGTGCCGCCACCGCCCTGTCCGCCGCGCCCGCCGACACGGCCGTGCCCGCCCTCGCCAAGACGCTGGCCGACCCGAACGCCGACGTACGCAAGGCGGCGGTGCTCGCCCTGACCCGGCACAACGCCACAGCAGAGGCCCGGGCGGCCCTCGCCACGGTCACGTCGGATCCGGACGCGGACGTCAGGGCGTACGCGGTGCGGGGGCTGTGACGCGCTCCGGCGTCTATATCCAGTCGGGATCCGGCTCCGGCTCCCCGTCCGGCTCCGGCCAGTCGTCGTCCGCGGTGGCCGGAGCCGGGCGGTCCGCGGCCGGGGCCGCAGTCGGGGCGTCCAAGGAGGACAGCACTTCGAGGACACCCTCGCCGTATGTCGCCAGCTTCTTCTCTCCGACGCCCCCGACGGTGCCCAGTTGCGCCACCGAGGTCGGCCACGCCGTGACGATCTCCCGGAGTGTGGCGTCATGGAAGACCACATAGGCCGGAACGCCCTGTTCACGTGCCTGCTCGGCACGCCAGGCGCGCAGTGCCTCGAAAGCGGGAAGCAGCTCCTCGGGCAGCTCGGCCGCGACCGTCTTCGCCTTGCGCTCGCCCCGGCCGGAGGACCCCGCGGACGACGTCCGCGAAGTCACCGGCTTCTTGGGCTCCTTGCGCAGCGGCACCTCCCGCTCCCGGCGCAGCACGGCACCGCTCGCCTCGGTGAGCACCAGCGTGCCGTACTCCCCCTCGACGGCGAGCAGTCCCTGGGCCAGCAACTGCCGGATGACGCCCCGCCACTCTCCCTCGGTGAGGTCCTCGCCGATGCCGAAGACGGACAGCTGGTCGTGGTCGAACTGGATCACCTTGCCGGTGCGCTTGCCGAGCAGGATGTCCACGATCTGCACCGCGCCGAACTTCTGCCCGCGCTCCCGCTGCAGCCGCACCACCGTGGACAGCACCTTCTGCGCGGCGACCGTGCCGTCCCAGGTCTCCGGCGGTGTGAGGCATGTGTCGCAGTTGCCGCAACCCGCCGGGTCCGGGTCCTGGCCGAAGTAGGCGAGCAACTGGCCGCGGCGGCAGCTGGCCGTCTCGCACAGGGCGAGCATCGAGTCCAGGTGGGCGGCGGCACGGCGACGGAACGCCTCGTCGCCCTCGCCGGACTGGATCAGCTTGCGCTGCTGTATGACGTCGCCCAGGCCGTACGCCATCCAGGCCGTCGACGGCAGGCCGTCCCGTCCCGCGCGGCCCGTCTCCTGGTAGTAGCCCTCGATCGACTTGGGCAGGTCGAGGTGGGCGACGAAACGTACGTCCGGCTTGTCGATGCCCATGCCGAAGGCGATGGTGGCGACCACGACCAGGCCGTCCTCTCGCAGGAACCGGGACTGGTGCGCCGCGCGCGTGCCCGCGTCCAGGCCGGCGTGGTACGGCACCGCCTCGATGCCGTTGCGGGAGAGGAACTCCGCGGTCTTCTCCACCGAGTTGCGCGAGAGGCAGTACACGATGCCCGCGTCACCCGGGTGCTCCTCCCGCAGGAATGCGAGGAGCTGCTTCTTCGGGTCGGCCTTGGGCACGATCCGGTACTGGATGTTGGGCCGGTCGAAACTCGCCACGAAATGGCGGGCCGTCGGCATGTGCAGCCGCTGGGTGATCTCCTGGTGGGTGGCGTGGGTGGCCGTCGCCGTCAGGGCGATCCGCGGCACGTCCGGCCAGCGCTCGCCCAGCACGGAGAGCGTCAGGTAGTCGGGGCGGAAGTCGTGGCCCCACTGGGAGACACAGTGCGCCTCGTCGATGGCGAAGACCGCGATCTTGCCCCGGGAGAGCAGGTCGAGGGTGGATTCCAGGCGAAGCCGCTCCGGTGCCAGGTAGAGCAGGTCCAGCTCGCCGGACAGGAACTGCGCCTCGACCACGCGCCGCTCGTCGAAGTCCTGCGTGGAGTTCATGAACCCGGCGTTCACGCCGAGCGCGCGCAGGGCGTCGACCTGGTCCTGCATGAGGGCGATGAGCGGGGAGACGACGATGCCCGTGCCCGGTCTGACCAGGGCCGGGATCTGGTAGCACAGCGACTTGCCGCCGCCGGTCGGCATGAGGACGACGGCGTCGCCGCCCGCCACCACATGCTCGATGACCGCTTCCTGCTCGCCGCGGAAGGCCTCGTATCCGAAGACCCGGTGCAGCGTGGCCAGCGTCTCGCTGTCCGTCGTCCCTGGCATCTCGCCGATCCCGCCTGTCCCGCCCATCGTCGTGTCCCCCGTACGTCGTCTGACGACCACTGCGTCCACGATAGGGCTCCGCGGTGACAGCGCCGGAGTTATCCACAGGGCTGGGTACGCACGAAGGGCCCCGGCCTCCCGAGGGGATGCTGTTGGTTAATCCGGGGACGACTCCGCCCCGTCGATCACTGGATCGGCGGGGCGGAGTGCTGCGAAGTGGCTGGCCCGGGTGCGGGC
>NZ_JBIATQ010000032.1:0-22074 GCF_042891955.1 Streptomyces sp. NPDC001843
CCCCTGCTCCTGACCGGCATCGACGTCGGCGTGATCCGGCCCGACCTCGCCGAACGGCTCCTGCCACTCCGCCTGGAACGCCCCCGGGTCCGGCGGACCGAGGCGGAGCTGTGGTCCGACTTCGCAGAGGTGCTGCCCGTCATTCTCGGCTCGCTCCTGGACCTGACCGTGCAGGTGCGGGCGGCTGAGGCGGACATCCCGACCGACCTGCGCATGGCCGACTTCGCGCACCTGTGCGCGCAGCTCGACGCGGCCACCGGTCTGGGAGCGCTCGCCGCCTACCGGGCCAGCCTGGACGACCTCAACGACGACGTCATCGAGGGCGACCTGTTGGCACAGACCGTGCTCAAGCACGCCGCCGGCATCGACCCGGGCACCGAGCAGCGGATGACGTCAGCCGAATGGCTGCACTGCCTCACGGTCCTCTACACGGGCGAGGACTTCCGTCCCCTGCCCAAAGGGTGGCCGACCACCGGCAAGGTGCTCTCAGACCGCCTCAAGCGCCTTCAGCCCACCCTCGCCGCCCGGGGCGTACTCATCGACTGGGGACGCACCAACACATCCCGCTACATCGAGATCGCGCGACCGTCCGCCGCGCCGCCCTCGCCCGAGCAGGAAGCGGCCTTCTGACCGCGCGTCACCACGACCAGCCGCACAAGCAAGAGGAGCACCCGTCCCTGCGTGCTCCTCTTGCTGGTCGGCGGCGGCGCCGCCCTGCGAGGGGTCGCGCCGCGAAGCGGCTCCTTCTTCGCTCTCTGAGCCGCGCACCACAACAGACATCACCCTCTCTTTGTCCGAAGTAGAGAGACGCTGCGTCACCTGCGTCACCCGCACCCCGAAAAGGGCCGGTGACCTGCCGAAAGACAGGTGACGCAGACAGCCGAACCCTGCGTCACCCCGCGTCACCTGCGTCACCCGATGACGGGAGCCCGTGTCACCGGTGACGCACCCCCACCGTGCTGCGTCACCGCAAATCCGCAGGTCAAAGCGGTGAATGACGCAGATGACGCAGGTGACGCAGAAATCCGCACCTCGGACACACTCACCCCACCCCAAGGCCAGCCCAAGCGAGGAGTAGCAACGATGGCTCGCCCCAAGATGCTCAAGCTCCCCGAAGTTCTCGAAGAGATCGAGATGAGCCGCGCCGCCTTCTACCGCATGCGTGCCCGAGGCAAGGCGCCGAAGCTCATCAAGCTCCCCAATGGTCACCTCCGTTGCCGCCGCACCGACCTGGACGCGTGGTGGGCGTCCATGGAAGACACCGCCGCCTAGCCCCTTCCGGTACACACGAGACACGAGGGGCCCGCAGGAAGCGGGCCCCTCTGGAGTTTGCATGTCACCGACCTATGACGTCCGTCTCTACTCCATCGAGATCCGGAAGGACCGCCCGAAGCCATACCGCCTCCGCTGGCTGGTCGGGGAGCGCAAGCACTCCAAGAGCTACACGCTCAAAGTGCAGGCAGAGGGGCGCCGCTCGGAACTCATGTCCGCCGTACGGAGCGGGGACCAGTTCGACGAAGAGACGGGCCTGCCCGTATCCGAACTGCGCGCAAAACAGGGCTCCATCACCTGGTACGAGCACACCCGTACCTACGTCGACCGCAAGTGGGCACTGGCGCCAGCGAAGTCGCGGAAAAACTACGCCGACGCGCTAGCCACGATCACACCGGCACTCGTCAAGACGAAGACCGGGATGCCCGCCCCGGCACTACTGCGACGCGCCCTCTACGGGTGGGCGTACAACCGGAACCGCTGGAACGAGACTCCCCCGGACGACGTGGCCGGCGCCCTGGCATGGATCGCCAAGCACTCCATGCCGGTCTCCGCCCTGGAAGACCCCGCAACCGTCCGCCTGGCCCTGGACGCTCTCGCCCTGCGGCTGGACGGGAAGGAGGCTTCACCACGGACCGCGAAGCGAAAGCGGGCGTGCCTGAGTGACGTTCTCGGACTCGCCGTGGAAGAGCAGTACTTCACCATGCCGGTCAACCCGCTCTCGGCCGTGAAGTGGACTGCCCCGAAGGCTGTTGAGGCGGTGGACCCCGAGAGCGTCGCCAACCCTCGCCAGGTCCGCGCACTACTGGCGGGGGTACGCGAACAGGGGTCGCGCGGGCGGCATCTGGAAGCGTTTTTCGGATGCCTGTACTACGCGGCTATGCGTCCGGCTGAGGCTGCCGGACTGCGCGCGGGTCAGTGCCACCTTCCGGAGACAGGGTGGGGGATGCTCACCCTGCGCCAGGGGATCGTTCGAGCAGGGCGAAGCTGGACCAACGACGGGACGGCACACGAGACCCGCCACCTGAAGGCTCGCGCCAAGAAGGATTCCCGCCCGGTGCCAATCCCGCCGCACTTCGTCCGCATGCTCAGGGAGCACATCGCCACGCACGGCACGGCGCCCGACGGCCGGCTCTTCCGGACAAGCCGCAACGGCTTGCTTCAGGAGACCGGCTACGGGGAGGTCTGGGCAAAGGCTCGCCAAAATGTGCTGAGCGAAGTGGAGACGTCCTCACTGCTCGCCCGCCGCCCCTATGACCTGCGGCACGCCGGCGTCTCGTTCTGGCTCAGCTCCGGAGTGGACGCCATGGAGTGCGCCCGCCGCGCCGGACACAGCATCGCGGTACTGCACAAGGTGTACGCCAAGGTGCTTGATCAGACACGGGAACATGCCAACAGCCGTATCGACGCAGCACTTCGGGAGTGGAACGAGCCCGAGTGATCATGCTCACTCCCGGGGGACACCTGGGGGACACGCACTGATCAACAGTGGGATGTGGGCGATACGGGGTGAGACACGTCCGCGTCTCGTCCACGCTGGATCGAACAGGGCCGATCAACGAGAAACCCCCTCCGACCAGGCTAAGAACCTGTTCAGAGGGGGTCTTCCCCAGTGTGGCGGCGCCAGGATTCGAACCTGGGAAGGCTGAGCCGGCAGATTTACAGTCTGCTCCCTTTGGCCGCTCGGGCACACCGCCGGGGGTGATGCCGGTCGAACCGCTTTTCGGCGGTGCTCCCTGGCAACGACGTAAACAATACCCGATGCGGAGGGGTGCTTCGCCACTCCATTGATCGGCCCCTCGACGACGCGGGGTGGCTAGGCTGGTGCGGATGCGGTCCGGCCCTGTGCCGGGCTCGGCGGCCGCCGCCGCGCACGCCGACACGCACCCGATACACACCCGGACACAAGGAGCCACAGCACATGGCCGACTCCAGTTTCGACATCGTCTCGAAGGTCGAGCGGCAGGAGGTCGACAACGCCCTCAACCAGGCCGCCAAGGAGATCTCGCAGCGCTACGACTTCAAGGGCGTGGGCGCCTCCATCTCGTGGTCCGGCGAGAAGATCCTGATGGAGGCGAACTCCGAGGATCGGGTCAAGGCAATCCTCGACGTCTTCCAGTCCAAGCTGATCAAGCGCGGCATCTCTCTGAAGGCGCTCGACGCGGGCGAGCCCCAGCTCTCCGGCAAGGAGTACAAGATCTTCGCGTCGATCGAGGAGGGCATCTCCCAGGAGAACGCGAAGAAGGTGGCGAAGATCATCCGCGATGAGGGGCCGAAGGGCGTGAAGGCGCAGGTGCAGGGCGACGAGCTGCGCGTCAGCTCCAAGAGCCGCGACGACCTGCAGACCGTGATCGCACTCCTGAAGGGCAAGGACTTCGACTTCGCGCTGCAGTTCGTGAACTACCGGTAGGAGGGCATTCCACCGCGAGGAAGGGCGGGCACCCGACGGCGCCCGCCTTCCGTCGTGTCAGTCGCGCGAGTTGCCGAACAGGATGCGGTAGACGATCAGCAGGACCAGCGAGCCGCCGATCGCGGCGGCCCAGGTGGCGCCGTCGTAGAAGTGCTTGGACACCGGGTGGTCGAGCCAGCGGGCCGAGATCCAGCCGCCGATGAACGCGCCCGCGATGCCGATGAGGGTCGTGCCGATGAAACCGCCCGGGTCGCGCCCGGGCAGCAGGACCTTGGCGATGGCTCCGGCCAGAAGCCCGAGGATGATCCAACCGACGATGCTCATGCCGTGAACCTGCCCTTCCGTGCTGTGCCCGCACTGTCCGGTGCTTGAGAATTCGGTGAGGACCGGCTGTCCGGCGTGCACGTGTTCGTGCCTTGTTGATGAACGGGACGTCCCGGGCACACCCGGCGGTTGCATCGGTCAGTAGGGTCCAGCGCATGGCACTCTCCGGTTCTGAGCTGCGCCGCACCCTGGGGGTGCGAGACGCCGTGGTCGTCGGACTCGGCTCGATGGTCGGGGCAGGCGTCTTCTCCGCACTCGGGCCTGCGGCCCGCGCCGCCGGATCGGGCCTGCTGCTCGGGCTGGCCGTCGCGGCCCTGGTGGCCTACTGCAACGCCACCTCGTCCGCCCGGCTCGCGGCCCTGTATCCGGCCTCGGGCGGTACGTACGTGTACGGGAGAGAGCGCCTCGGGGTCTTCTGGGGCTACCTCGCGGGCTGGGCCTTCGTCGTGGGGAAGACCGCCTCCTGCGCGGCGATGGCACTCACCGTGGGCGCGTACGTCTGGCCGGGACACGCGCACGTGGTGGCGGTCGCGGCCGTCGTCGCGCTGACCGCCGTGAACTACGGCGGCATCCAGAAGTCCGCCTGGCTGACGCGGGTGATCGTGGCCGTGGTGCTGGCGGTCCTCGCCTCCGTGGTGGTCGTGTGCCTGGCGTCCGGACGGTCCGACGCGGGACGGCTGAGCATCGGGTTGTCGTCGGGCGGGGGCGGGGTGCTTCAGGCGGCCGGACTGCTCTTCTTCGCGTTCGCCGGGTACGCGCGGATCGCGACCCTCGGTGAGGAGGTGCGGGATCCGGCCCGCACCGTCCCCCGCGCGATCCCGCTGGCCCTCGGTATCGCGCTGGTGGTGTACGCGTGCGTGGCCGTCGCCGCCCTGTCCGTGCTCGGCGCGGGCCGGCTGGGGCACGCGGAGGCACCGCTGGCCGACGCGGTGCGGGCGGCGGGGGCGCCGGGGCTGGTGCCGGTGGTGCGGGCGGGGGCGGCCGTGGCCGCGCTGGGCTCGCTGCTCGCGTTGATCCTCGGCGTCTCGCGGACCACGCTGGCCATGGCACGCGACCGGCATCTGCCCGGGGCGCTGGCCGCCGTGCACCCGCGCTTCCAGGTTCCGTACCGCGCGGAGCTGGCGGTGGGTGCGGTCGTCGCCGTGGTGGCGGCGACCGTGGACGTACGGGGCGCCATCGGCTTCTCCTCCTTCGGTGTGCTGGCCTATTACGCGATCGCCAACGCGTCGGCCTGGACGCTGAGCCCGGCTCTGTGGGCCCGTGCGGTGCCGGCGGTGGGGCTGGTGGGGTGCGTGACGCTGGCGTTCGCCCTGCCGGCGGTCTCGGTGGCCGTGGGGGCGGGTGTGCTGGCGGTGGGAGTGCTGGCCTTCGCGGTACGGCGGTGGATGGGATTCGGTACCCATGATGCAGGCCGCCGCTGACAACCGGGCGGACCTGTGGACAACGAGCCGATTGTGGACAACTCGGCCCGGGTGGCGCCCGCCTGAAGGCCGGTCAGTGGAGGCGGACGGCTGTCAGCGCGTCACGAACGGCTCGTCCGACGGCACGATCTCGCGTCCCAGGGGGAACAGCGAGATGGGGATCAGTTTGAAGTTGGCGATCCCGAACGGGATGCCGATGATCGTGAGGCAGAGGGCGATACCGGTGACGATGTGGGCGATGGCCAGCCACCAGCCGGCGAGGATCAGCCACAGCACGTTGCCGACGCAGGAGGCGGCACCCGCGTCGCGGCGCTCGACCGTGGTGTACCCGAAGGGCCACAGTGCGTAGACGCCGATACGGAAAGCAGCGATGCCGAACGGGATGCCGATGATCGTGATACAGAGCAGCAGACCCGCGAGCAGGTAGCCGAGGAACAGCCAGAAGCCGCTCAGGATCAGCCAGATGACGTTCAGGATGGTTCTCACTGGTATCGACCTGCCATCTTCTCGAGCCGGGCGATGCGGTCCGCCATCGGCGGGTGGGTGGAGAACATCTTCGACAGGCCCTGTCCCGGGCGGAAGGGGTTCGCGATCATCATGTGGCTGGCGGTCTCGATGCGGGGCTCCGGGGGCAGCGGAAGCTGCTGGGTGCCGGACTCGAGCTTGCGCAGGGCACTGGCGAGGGCGAGCGGGTCACCGGTGAGCTGGGCCCCGGAGGCGTCCGCCTCGTACTCCCTGGAGCGGCTGATGGCCAGCTGGATCAGGCTGGCCGCGAGCGGGCCCAGGATCATGATCAGAAGCATGCCGAGCAGACCGGGGCCCTCGTCGTCGTCGGAGCGGCCGATCGGGATCAGCCAGGCGAAGTTGACCAGGAACATGATCACGGAGGCGAGCGCGCCGGCGACCGACGAGATGAGGATGTCGCGGTTGTAGACGTGGCTGAGCTCGTGGCCGATGACGCCGCGCAGCTCGCGCTCGTCCAGCATCCGCAGGATGCCTTCTGTGCAGCACACGGCGGCGTTGCGCGGGTTGCGGCCCGTGGCGAAGGCGTTCGGTGCCTCCGTCGGGGAGATGTACAGGCGTGGCATGGGCTGGCGGGCCTGGGTGGAGAGGTCGCGGACCATGCGGTACAGCCCGGGGGCCTCGAATTCGCTCACCGGGCGGGCGCGCATCGCGCGTAGCGCCAGCTTGTCGCTGTTCCAGTACGCGTACGCGTTCGTGCCGAGGGCGACGAGGACCGCGATGATCAGCCCCATGCGGCCGAAGAAGCTGCCGATGACGATGATGAGTGCGGACAGTCCCCCGAGGAGTACTGCGGTCCTGAGCCCGTTGTGCCGGCGGTGCACGGTGCGCCCTCCAAGTCGTGCATCAGGGGAACCCTTTGGTCCAGTGGACCCTCCCGCTCTGGTCAACGCCAGGTGGCCGCCGCGAGTTCCCTGCCACAGGCGGCGGCGCGTGTCGGCCGTACGGGTGACGTGCCCTTATGGCCCCACGCGCGTGGGCCACGAGTGCCCCGTGCGCGCGTGGCGAGTCATCCGAACAGGCCGGTGGCCGCGAAGCGCAGGACCAGCTGGGGTGCGCCGGAAAGGGCGACGCCGAGGACGCCGGTGAGGGCGAGCGCGGCGGTGAGGGGGGCCGGGATCCGGTGGCGGCCGGGCTCGCCCTCGGGAGCACGGAACAGCATGGCCGTCCACTGGAGGTAGTAGAACAGGGCGATCACCACGTTGACGGCCATGACGACGGCGAGCCAGCCGAGGCCCGCGTCGACGGCCGCGGAGAAGACGGTGACCTTGGCGAACAGGCCGATGACGCCCGGCGGCAGTCCGGCGAGGCACAGCAGGAAGAAGGCCAGGAGCAGGGCGGTCAGCGGGTTCGACGCGTAGAGGCCCCGGTAGTCGGTGATCCGGTTGAGGGGCCTGGTGCGGCCCACCAGCGCGGCCACGGCGAAGGCGCCGAGGTTCACGGCGGCGTACATCAGCGCGTAGGCGACGGTGGAGCCGATGGTCTTCTGGGCGTCCTTGGTGTATCCGGCGGCGGCGATCGGCACCAGCAGGTAGCCGGCCTGGCCGACGGAGGACCAGGCGAGCAGTCGTACGGCGCTGTACGCGCGCGTCGCCTGCTGCCGCAGGGCGCCGACGTTGCCGACGGTCATGGTGAGGGCGGCCAGCGCGGCGAGCGCGGGGCCCCAGACGTCGGCGTACGACGGGAAGGCGACGACGGTGACGAGGATCAGGCCGGAGAAGCCGACGGCCTTGCCGACGACCGACAGGTAGGCGGCGATGGGCAGGGGGGCTCCGACGTAGGTGTCGGGCACCCAGAAGTGGAAGGGGACGGCGGCCGTCTTGAAGGCGAAGCCGACCAGGGTGAGGACGACGCCGGTCTGGGCGAGGGTGTGGAGCTGTCCGTCGACGTGCTGAATCCGGTCGGCCACCTGGGTGAGGTAGAGGGTGCCGGTGGAGGCGTAGACGAAGCTGATGCCCATCAGGCTGACCGCGGTCGCGGTGACCGAGGACAGGAAGAACTTCAGGGCCGCTTCGGAGGAGCGGCGGTCGCCGTGCCGGATGCCTACGAGGGCGAAGGCGGGCAGGGAGGCGACCTCCAGGGCCACGATCAGGGTCGCGAGGTCGCGGGAGGCGGGCAGGAGGGCGGCGCCCGCTGCCGAGGAGAGCAGCAGGAACCAGTACTCCCCTTCGGGGACGCTCCGGTCCGCGTCCTTGAGCGTGGTGACCGACAGCAGGGCCGCGAGGAGGGCGCCGCCGAGCACGAGGAACTGGATGACGAGGGTGAACCGGTCGGCGGTGTAGCTGCACGCGTGCGTGGCCCCGGTGAGGCAGAAGGTGCTGCGGTCGCCGTCGAGGAGGGGCAGCAGCAGGAGGGCTGACGCGGCGAGTCCGGCGACGGACACCCAGCCGAGGACGGCCTTGCGGGTGTCCGGCACGAACAGGTCGGCGACGAGGACGGCGAGGGCGACGACGGCCGCGAGGGTGGGCGGGGCGATCGCGAGCCAGTCGACGGACTGGACGGCCGACTGGGCCAGGGCGCTCATCGGGTGCCTCCTGCGAGGAGCTGCTGCACGGCCGGGTCGGTCAGGCCGAGGAGGGCCTTCGGCCAGAGCCCGGCGACGACGGTGAGGGCGACGAGCGGGGTCCAGGCCGCGAACTCGTAGCCGTGGACGTCGGCGAGCTTGGGGAGGTCCTGCGGTGCGGCGCCCATGCAGACGCGGCGGACCACGACGAGCATGTACGCGGCCGTCAGCAGGGTGCCGAACGCGCCGATCGCCATGAAGGTGAGGAAGGCGGGGCGGCTGAGGTCGGCGGCGGGGTTGAACGCGCCGAACAGCGCGAGCATCTCCCCCCAGAACCCGGCGAGGCCGGGCAGGCCGAGCGAGGCGACGGCGCCGAAGGCGAGCAGGCCACCGAGGCGGGGGGCCTTGCCGTACAGCGCGCCGCCGGTCTGGAAAGGATTCGGCGCGGCGGAGCCGCTCGTTGAGGGGCGGTGGTCGGGCGACGGGAGGGCAAGGGTGTCGAGGTCGGTGCTGCCGGTGCGGTCCTTCAGCGCGCCGACCAGGAAGAAGAGGAGGCCGGTGATGAGGCCGTGGGCGATGTTGGCGAACAGAGCACCGTTGACCCCGGTCGGGGTGGTGGTGGCGATGCCGAGCAGGACGAAGCCCATGTGGCCGACGGAGGAGTAGGCGATGAGCCGCTTCAGGTCCCCCTTGGCACCTTGTTTGGCCAGGGCCAGACAGGCCAGGGACCCGTAGATGATCCCGACGACGGCGAAGGCGGCGAGGTAGGGCGCGAAGGTGTGGAAGCCGTCGGGTGCCACCGGCAGCAGAATTCGGACGAACCCGTACGTGCCCATCTTCAGCAGGACGCCGGCCAGCAGGACCGAGCCGACGGTGGGCGCGGCGGTGTGGGCGTCCGGCAGCCAGCTGTGCAGCGGCCACATCGGGGTCTTGACCGCGAGTCCGATCCCGATCGCCAGAACGGCGATGACCTGCACGGATGTGCTCAGCGACCGGCCGTTGTCAGTGGCGAGTGCCATCATGTCGAACGTGCCCGCCTTGATCCCGATCAGGAGCAGGCCGAGCAGCATGACCACGGATCCGAGCAGTGTGAAGAGGATGAACTTCCAGGCGGCCCGGGTCCGCCCTTCGCCGCCCCAGCGGGCGATGAGGAAGTACATCGGGATGAGCACCGTCTCGAACGCGAGGAAGAACAGCAGCAGGTCGAGGACGGCGAAGGTCGCGAGGGTGCCGGACTCGAGGACGAGCAGCAGTGCGACGAACGCCTTCGGGCTCGGGCCCGCGGGCGGCTTGAAGTACGAGTAGAGCGCGCAGAGGAAGGTCAGCAGCGCGGTCAGGACCAGAAGGGGGAGGGAGATGCCGTCGATGCCGAGGTGGATCCGCACGTCGAGTGCGGGGATCCAGCTGATGTCGGTCGTGGCCTGCATCTTCGACGGATGGTCGTGGTCGAAGCCGAGCGCGAGGACGATCGCGGCAATGAGGATCGCGGCGGTGACGGTGACGCCGTGCCGTAGTACGGCCTGCTCGGGCGACTTCCCCTTCAGACCGGGCGGGGCGGGCAGGAGGGCGGCGACGGCGCCGAGGAGGGGGCCGACGACGACGAATGCCAGAAGGAACTGCATCACGGACTCGTTGATATCGATCACGCCTGCTCACGCTCCCGAGGTGACGAGGAGGACGGCGACCGCCAGGACGACGGTGCCGGCGAGCAGCGCGCTCACATAGGTCTGGACGTTGCCGGTCTGGGCTCGCCGTACGGCGGCCCCGAGCAGGCGGGGCAGCGCGGCGGCGCCGCGTACGTAGGTGTCGACGACCTCGCGGTCCAGGAACCGGACGAGGCTCGCCCCGGCCTGGACCGGGCGGACGAACAGCACCGCATACACGGCGTCCAGGTGGAAGCCGACGGCCGCGTGCCGGTGCAGCGGACCGAGCAGCAGCCGTCCGGGATCGGCCGGGTCGGGCGCGTAGGCCACGTCTCCGTAGACGGGGGCGTGGCTGGCGATGGCCTCCGCCTCGACCAGTGCGGCGTCGCCCTCCGGGTGGGCGGCGACCGCGCCGAGCGGGGCGCGGGCTGCGAGTGCGGTGGTGCGCTGCCAGGCGCCGTAGGTGACGAGCCCGCCGACCAGGGCCAGGCCGGTGCCGAGGATGGACGTGAGGAGGGTCGGGGTGAGGCCACGCCCGTCGAACCAGCCGGGCAGCGTCCGGTAGGCGAAGGCGCCGAAGGCGAGGGACGGGACGGCGAGCACCCACAGCACCACGGTCATGCTGAGTGGCTGGCGGCCGTGCTCGGGGGCCTCGGCGCCGCGTCCACGGAAGGCCAGCAGCCACAGGCGGGTGGCGTAGGCGGCGGTGAGCAGGGCGGTGAGCAGGCCGGCGACGAGGATCAGCCAACCCGCGGCGGCGGGGGCGTGCTCGGTGTGGCCGGTGACGACGTGCTCGGCCGCGCCGAGGACGGACTCCTTGGAGAAGAAGCCGCTGAAGGGAGGGATCGCGGCGAGCGCGAGGAGCGCCACGGTCATCGTCCAGTAGGCGTCGGGGATGCGGTCGCGCAGGTGACTCATGCGGGACATGGCGGCCAGCGAGTTGGTGCCGGCGGCGTGGATGATCACGCCGGCCGCGAGGAACAGCAGCGCCTTGAAGGCGCCGTGCGAGAGGAGGTGGAAGACGGCGGCGCTTCGGTCGCCGACGGCCAGGGCGCCGGTCATGTAGCCGAGCTGGCCGATCGTCGAGTAGGCGAGGACCCGCTTGATGTCGTCCTGGGCGAGCGCGGCCAGGCCGGAACCGGTCATCGTGACGGCCGCCATGACGGCGAGTACGAGCATCGCGGCCGTGGAGGCCTCGAAGACCGGGAGGAGACGGGCGACGAAGTAGACGCCGGCGGCGACCATGGTCGCGGCGTGGATCAGCGCGGAGACGGGTGTGGGGCCCGCCATCGCGTCGGGAAGCCAGGTGTGGAGCGGGAACTGCGCCGACTTGCCGGCCACGCCCGCCAGGAGCAGCAGGGCGATCAGCGTCGGGTGGTGGAGGCCGCCGCTCGCGACGGTTCCGAGGACGCGGGTGATCCGGAAGGACCCGGCGTCGGTGCCGAGCGCGAACAGGCCGATGAGGAAGGGGACGTCGCCGAGCTTGGTGACCAGGAAGGCCTTGATGGAGGCGGCACGGGCTTCCGGGGTCTCCCAGTAGTGGCCGACGAGGAAGTAGGAGCAGATGCCCATGACTTCCCAGCCGACCAGCAGCACGATCAGGTCGCCCGAGTAGACGACCAGGAACATCGCGGAGGTGAAAAGGGAGACGAGGGCCGCGTACGAGGGGTAGCGCGGGTCGTCGCGCAGGTAGCCGGTCGAGTAGACCTGCACGCAGGTGGCGACCACGGCGACCAGGACCGCGACGAGGGCAGCGAAGCCGTTGACGTAGAGGGCCAGTTCGATCGGTACGGAGCCGGTGGGCGTCAGCTCGGTGGCGGAGGTGATCGCCTGGCCACCGCCCTGGCGGACGGCGACGAGCACGGCCAGTACCAGGGCGACCAGGGTCGGCAGGACGGCGAGCGGGCGGACGAATCCGGGGGCCGTGCGGCCCAGCAGCAGGCCGGCCGCCGCACCCAGGAACGGAAGGAGGGGGACGAGGACGGCGAGGGTGGTCGTACTCACGCGGTGGCCTCAGCCTTCTCGGCCGCGGGGTTGTCGCTGTCGGGGCCGTCTTCACCGTGGCCCTCGGCGGTGTCGCGGAGACGGTCGATGTCGGAGGTGCCGCGGTTGCGGTACACGGAGAGGACGATCGCCAGGCCGATGCCGATCTCGGCGGCGGCGATGGCGATGGTGAACAGGGTCAGGGCCTGGCCGGAGTGCAGGGTCTCCCGGGCGGTCTTGCTGAGCCAGACGTCGAAGGCGACCAGGTTGAGGTTGACGGCGTTGAGCATCAGCTCGACCGACATGAGGACCAGGATCGCGTTGCGGCGGGCGAGGACGCCGTACAGGCCGGTGCAGAACAGGAGGGCGGAGAGTACGGCGGGATAGGCGAGGTGCATCAGCGGACACCTTCCTTGTCGGCCTGGTCCTGCCGCGCGCCGGTGGCGTCCGGGGTGCCGGCCATGTCCTCCTTGGCCTTGCGGGACAGCACGATCGCGCCGACCAGGGCGGCGAGGAGGAGGACGGAGAGGGCCTCGAAGGGGAGGACCCAGTTCTGGAAGAGGCTCGCGCCGGTGACCTTCGTCGATCCGGCGGCCGGGCCGTCCAGGTCGATCCAGGTGGTGCGGAAGGCGTCGACGACCACCCAGACCAGGGCGGCCGCGGCGGCGACGGCCACGGTGAGGGCGGCCCAGCGGTTGCCGGAGTCGGCGTCCGGTGAGCGGCCGATGGGGGCCCTGGTGAGCATCAGGCCGAAGAGGAGGAGGACGACGACGGAACCGACGTAGATGAGGACCTGCACCCAGGCGATGAACTCGGCGGTGAGCAGGAGGTACTCCACGGCGAGGCCGCCGAGGGTGACGACCAGCCACAGGGCGGCGTGCACCAGTTTCCGGGTGGTGACGGTGACCAGCGCGGCACCGAAGGTGACCAGGCCGACGAGGAGGAAGGCGATCTCGACGCCGTTCGGGGAGAGGAAGCCGTGGGTTCCGGTGGCGGTGGGGCCGGCGGTGGTGACGGAGTGCGCCGTGACGAGGCCGGCGGCTGCGGCGAGGGTCATTCCGGGCCCTCCTGCCTCGGCTGGTCCGTCTGCTGCTTGGAGTCCCCCGCCGGCCGGGTCGGCTGCTCGGCCGCGCGTGCCTGCTCGTCGGCGAGCGGCTCGCCGGCGGCGACCTCCTGCTGGGCCGCCTCCTGCTGGGCCGCGAGCTTCTCGGCGGTCTTGCGGGCGGCGGCGATCTCCTTCGGCTCCTCAGCGCCGGGATCGAGGGCGGGCGGGGCCGGGACCGTCCACATCCACTCGCGGAGCTTGTCGCGTTCGTGGGTGAGGTCGCGGATGTCGCTCTCCGCGTACTCGAACTCCGGGGACCAGAACAGGGCGTCGAAAGGACAGACCTCGATGCAGATACCGCAGTACATGCACAGAGAGAAGTCGATGGCGAACCGGTCGAGGACGTTGCGGCTGCGTTCGCGGCCGCCGGGGGTCGCCGCCGGGACCGTCTCCTTGTGGGAGTCGATGTAGATGCACCAGTCCGGGCACTCACGGGCGCACAGCATGCAGACGGTGCAGTTCTCCTCGAACAGGCCGATGACGCCGCGAGTACGGGGCGGCAGGTCGGGCTGGACGTCCGGGTACTGCTCGGTGACGGTCTTCTTCGTCATCGTGCGGAGGGTGACGGCCAGGCCCTTGGCGAGGCCGGATCCGGGGACGGGGGCCACTAGGAGATCACCACCTTGACGATGCCGGTGAGGGCGATCTGGGCGAGGGAAAGGGGCACGAGGAGCGTCCAGGAGAGTTTCTGCAGCTGGTCCTCGCGCAGCCGCGGGTAGGTGACGCGGAGCCAGATCACGACGAAGGCGAGGATCGCGGTCTTCAGCAGGGTCCAGACCCAGCCGAGGCCGTCGGCGCCCCACGGGCCGTGCCAGCCGCCGAGGAAGAGGACGGTGGTCAGGCCGCACAGGACGACGATGCCGGCGTACTCGGCGAGCAGGAACAGGGCGAAGCGCAGGCCGGTGTACTCGGTGTACGCGCCGAAGATGATCTCCGAGTCGGCGACGGGCATGTCGAAGGGCGGGCGCTGCAGCTCGGCCAGTCCCGCCACGAAGAAGACGACCGCGCCGACGATCTGCCAGGGCAGCCACCACCAGTGGAAGGCGTGGAGGATCCCGGGGATCGACACGGTCCCCGCAGCCATGGCCACCGAGGCGGCGGTCAGGAGCATCGGGAGTTCGTAGGCGAGGAGCTGGGCGGCGGTGCGCAGTCCGCCGAGGAGGGAGAACTTGTTGGCGCTGGCCCAGCCGGCCATGAGCGAGCCGAGGACACCGACGCCCATCACCGCGAGCACGAAGAACACGCCGGCGTCCAGCACCTGGCCGACCGCGCTCTCGCTCGGGCCGATCGGGATGGCGAGGAGCACCAGGAGGTACGGCAGGAGGGCCACGGCGGGCGCCAGCTGGAAGATACGGCGGTCCGCGCCCGCGGGGACGACGTCCTCCTTCTGCGCGAACTTCACGCCGTCCGCGATGAGCTGCGCCCAGCCGTGGAAGCCGCCCGCGTACATCGGGCCGAGGCGGCCCTGCATATGGGCCATCACCTTGTGCTCGGTCTGTCCGACGATCAGGGGGAAGGTGAGGAAGACGACGAACACGACCAGGAGTCGCAGGGCGACGTCGAGCGCGTCGTTCACTGCGGGCCTCCTGAGGAGTCGTTGCGGGCGTCCCCGGGCGAGGACCCCTCGCCGGGTCCGTTCCCTGGCTCGGTCTCGGGTCCCCTCCCGCGCTTGGTCTCAGGCTCGGTCCCCGTCTCGGGCTCTGGCCGGGTTCCGGTCTCGGGCTCTGGCCCGCTCCCGTTCCCGGGCTCGGGCGCCGTCTCGGTGCCGGGTTCCGGTGCGCGCCTCGCCTCCGGCTCGTCGAAAGCCGGGCGGGCGTGGTGCCAGGGTGCGTCCGAGCTGTGGGGGGCGGCGGCGCGCGGGGAGGGCGGGGCGGAGGTGCCCGGCGGTGTCGCGGTCGGCTCCGCCGGTTCCGCACCCTGCGCACGCTGCGAGGCGGACCCTCCGCTCGCGCTGCGCGCCCGGCGCGGCCCGGCCGGCCCGGCGGCGTCCCGCTGGCTCGTCGACCCCTCCGACGCGCTACGCGCCCGGCGAGGTGTCGTAGGTGCCGACTCCGTCGCCGGGGCCTGGCTCACCGAGCCCTCCCCGGCCGTGCGGGTCCGCCGTACCGGCCGTTCGCCCGCAGCGCGCACCGGCCGTTCTCCGGCGGCCGCCGCGCGGCCCGCACCCCGGGCCGGGCGGGCCGGGGCAGGGGGGAGCTGGCCCTTGAGCGGACCCCACTCGTTCGGGTCGGGGACGCCGGGGGGAAGCATCTGGCGGCGCTTGGGGCCGCCGTGGTCCGATTCGCCGGGTTCCTTCGCGCCCGGCCAGGCCTTGGCGACCCGGGCGGCCAGGACGAAGTCCTTGCGCAGGGGGTGGCCCTCGAAGTTCTCGGGGAGGAGGAGGTGTTCCAGGGCGGGATGGCCATCGAACCGGATACCGAACATCTCGTGCGTCTCGCGCTCGTGCCAGGCCGCGCCCGCGTACACGCCGACCGCGGAGGCCAGCGCCGGCGCCTCGTGCGGGACCGTGGTGCGCAGCAGCAGACGGCGGACCGGGGAGAGGGCGACGACGTGCGCCGCCACGCGGAAGCCCGTGCCCGGTTCGTCGACCGCGCTCAGCCAGTCGAAGTAGGTGCAGGACAGGGTCGTACGCGCCGTTTCCAACGCGGGGATCCAGGAGGACGGCGGCACGTCGACCGTCAGGACCTCGTAGGACTCCTCGGCCGTCGCCTGCGCACCGAAGAGATCCTCGACGGGGGCGGGGAGCCAGCCGACGGTGCTCATCGGGCGTCGACCCCCTTGTCGGACCCGTCGGACCCGTCGGACCCGTCGGACCCGTCGGACCCGTCGGACCCGTCGGACGGCTGCGCCGGGGGTCGTACGAGGCCGCTCTGGAGTGCCGCAGCCGAGGGGCGTGCGGCTTCGCCGGTGCCGTAGCGCTCGCCGAGCGACTCCCGGGCGATCTTCTCCTGGAGCTTGAGGATGCCCTGCAGGAGGGCCTCGGGCCGGGGCGGGCAGCCGGGAACGTACACGTCGACGGGGATGATCTGGTCGACGCCCTTGGTCACCGAGTACGAGTCCCAGTACGGTCCGCCGCAGTTGCTGCACGCGCCGAAGGAGATGACGTACTTCGGCTCGGGCATCTGCTCGTAGAGGCGCTTGACGGCCGGGGCCATCTTGTCCGTGACCGTGCCGGAGACCACCATGAGGTCGGCCTGGCGGGGGCCCGGTGCGAACGGGATGACGCCGAGCCGGATGAAGTCGTGGCGGGCCATGGAAGCGGCGATGAACTCGATCGCGCAGCAGGCGAGGCCGAAGTTGAAGACCCACAGTGAGTAGCGGCGGCCCCAGTTGAGGACCACCTTCATCGGCTCGGGGGCCAGCCGGGCGAGCGCGCCCAGCCGCTTCGGCTCTGGGAGCAGAACGGGCTCGGAAGGAGTGGGGGTCACGTCCATGCCAGGACGCCCTTCTTGTATGCGTACAGCAGGCCGACGGCGAGGAAGCCGAGGAAGACGAACATCTCCACCAGCGTCGTCGCGCCGTAGCCGGGAGCGGCGAAGACCGTCGCCCAGGGGAACAGGAAGATCGAGTCGACCGCGAAGATCACGTAGAGGAAGGCGTAGACGTAGTAGCGGACCTGGGTGTGGGCCCAGCCCTCGCCGACGGGGTCCACGCCGCACTCGTAGGTCAGCAGTTTCTCCGGGGTGGGGACGACCGGTCGCAGCAGACGGCCGGCCCCGAAGGCGACCGCGACGAACAGCACGCCGACCAGGGCGAGCAGTCCGACGACCGAATAGGACCGGAAGTAGTCCGCCGCGACGACGGTCGAGCCCCCCAATGTCTCCCGCACCGTGCGTCCCCTCGCTCCCTGACCTGGTGACTGTGGCGAATCGTGAACCGTGGTCATCGTGGACCGTGGTGGTTGACGCGATCCGACGATGTGTACGCACGGGAGTCTAGGCCCTGATAAAGAGAGGGTAAGCAGCCCGTCACCGCCTGAGACGGGGTGGGCAGGGCGAGGGTGGGGTTTTCCCCCGCCCACGGCGGCGGCGGACCTCATGGCGCCGCGGCGCCGGGCACGGCACGCTACGCCGTATGACCGCACCCGACTCGACTGCCGACGAGCGCAATCTGCCGCCGGCGCGCTTCGCCTACGACAAGCACACCTGGAAGGAGATCGCCCATCTCCTGGTCAACCTGCCGGTGGCGCTCCTCGGCTTCGCCTACGTCTTCGGCGTGCTGCTGGTCAGCGGCGTCCTGACCCTGACCGTGGTCGGGCTCCCGCTACTCACGTTCAGTCTGCTGGGCGCGCGTCAGCTGGGGAAGCTGGAGCGGGGCCGGGCGCGGGTGCTCCTCGGCGTCCGGGTGGAGGAGCCGACCCCGCTGCCGCTCAGGAAGAGCGGCGGGCTGTTACAGCGGCTGTGGATGGCGCTGAAGGATCCGGTCGGCTGGCGCACGCTGCTGTACGACTTCATCCGGCTGCCCTGGGGCATCCTCACCTTCGTCACCACCCTGACCTCGCTGTTCGTGCTGTGGCCGGTGCTGCCGTTCATCGCGAGGGGCCTGGCGAACGCGGACCGAGCGATGGTGCGCGGGCTGTTGTCACCCTCGAATGAGCTCGAACGCCGTATCGCCGAACTGGAGTCCGACCGTGGGGTGGTGGTGGACACGGCGGCGGCGGACCTGCGGCGCATCGAGCGTGACCTCCACGACGGCGCGCAGGCCCGTCTGGTCAACCTGGCCATGGGGCTCGGCCTGGCGAAGGAGAAGCTGCTGGAGGATCCCGACTCGGCGGCCGCCATGGTCGCGGAGGCACACGGCGAGGTGAAACTGGCGCTGCAGGAGCTGCGCGATCTGGCCCGGGGCATCCACCCGGCCGTCCTCACCGACCGCGGCCTGGACGCCGCCCTGTCCTCGGTCGCCTCCCGCTGCACCGTGCCGGTGAAGGTGACCGCCGAACTGACGGAGCGGCCCGCTGCCGCGATCGAGGGCATCGCCTACTTCACGGTCTCCGAGCTGCTGCAGAACGTCAGCAAGCACAGCGGGGCGAGGTCCGCCTCCGTCGAGGTGTGGCGGTCCGGGGACCGGCTGCTGATCCAGGTCCGGGACGACGGGCGCGGTGGCGCGCGGCTGGACGGCGGCACCGGGATGCGGGGGCTCGCGGAGCGGCTCGGTGCCGTCGACGGGCTGTTCGTCGTCGACTCGCCGCCGGGCGGCCCCACCACCGTCACCGCCGAGCTGCCCTGGCGGGACCGGACGGAACCCCCCGGCCGTGGGTAGGGAAAACCCCCCACCGAAGACGCCGACGGCCTCCATGGCCCGTCGACCTGCGCCGCAGCAGTCTGGACGTACGGCAGGACAGCCGTCGGACGAGGAGAACGGGACGACACCGATGACCATGGGGTACGGACAGGAGCACGGGCAGGGCTACGGGTACGACGACCGGCCCGGACCCCGCGGCACCGACGACTGGGGTCACCGCCGGCACCGGCTGCCCGCCGCGCTGCGGACCCCTTGGGAGGCGCGCAGCTGGCGCGAGTTCGGCTACGTCCTGCTGAACCTGCCGGTCGCGGTCGTGACGTTCACGTACGCCGTCACCATGGTGGCGCTGGGCGCGGGCCTGCTGGTGACGTTCCTCGGCATCCCGGTGCTGGCCGGCGCGCTGGCGGGGTGCCGGGGCATCGGGGAGCTGGAGCGGGCGCGGGCGCGCGGGCTGCTCCGGCTGGAGGTGGCCGACCCCGAGCCGCTGCAGGTGCGCAAGAACGGTGCGCTGGCCTGGATGGGGGCGGTCCTGAAGAGCGGCACGTCCTGGCGGCACCTGCTGTACACGCTGCTGCACTTCCCGTGGGCGGTGTTCTCGTTCTCCGTCGCCGTCACCTTCTGGACGTGCGGCTGGGCGCTGCTCACGTACCCGCTGTGGTTCTGGGTGTTCCCGATGTACGGCGGGCAGGGCGGCCTGCAGCTCTACGGCGACACCCACCACAGCGTCTACCTCGACAACCCGTTCGAGATCGCGGTGACCGCGCTGGTCGGGCTGCTCTTCACGCTCGCCACGCCGTGGATCGTCCGGGCCCTGACGATGGTGGACCGGTTGCTGGTGCTGGGGCTGCTCGGGCCGTCGCGGCTGGCGAAGCGGGTGGTGGAGCTGGAGTCGGACCGGGGTGTCGTGGTCGACACGGCGGCGGCCGACCTGCGGCGCATCGAGCGTGACCTGCACGACGGCGCGCAGGCCCGTCTGGTGGCGCTGGCCATGGACCTCGGGCTGGCGAAGGAGAAACTCACCGAGGACCCGAAGGCTGTGGCCCGGATGGTCGAGGACGCGCACGGCGAGGTGAAGACGGCGCTGCAGGAGCTGCGCGATCTGGCTCGGGGCATCCATCCGGCCGTACTCACCGACCGCGGCCTGGACGCCGCCCTGTCCTCCGTCGCCTCCCGCTGCACGGTGCCCGTCCAGGTCGAGGTGGAACTCGCCGAACGGCCCGCCCCGGCCATCGAGGGGATCGCCTACTTCACGGTCTCCGAGCTGCTGCAGAACGTCAGCAAGCACGCCCGGGCCTCGTCGGCCACCGTGGACGTGTGGCGGTCGGAGGACCGGCTGCTGCTCCAGGTCGTGGACGACGGGCTCGGTGGGGCCGACGTGTCCGCCGGCTCGGGGCTCGCCGGGCTGGCCGAGCGGCTGGACGCGGTGGACGGGATCCTCGTCGTGGACTCCCCGGCCGGCGGCCCCACCCGGGTGACGGCGGAGCTGCCCTGGCGCCGCTGACCGCCTACCGCCTACCGCCTACCGCTGACCGGCGGCCGGCGGCCGGCGGCCGGCGGCCGGCGGCCGGCGGCCGACGAGGAAATCCCCTTGTCCGGCCACGGCCCGCTCCCGATGCTGGAATGCTGAACCTTCACAGGAACAGACGGGGACGGCGGGCGTGGGGGGCCGGAAGATCGTGGAGAACAAGGTGCGGGTGGTCATCGCCGAGGATTCAGTGCTGCTCAGGGAGGGCCTGACCCGGTTGCTGACCGATCGCGGACACGAGGTCGTTGCCGGTGTGGGGGACGCCGAGGCGCTGATCAAGACCATCGCCGACCTGGAGGCGCAGGGCACCCTGCCCGACGTGGTGGTCGCCGACGTCCGGATGCCGCCGACCCACACCGACGAGGGTGTCCGGGCCGCCGTACGGCTGCGCAGGGCGCATCCCGGACTGGGTGTGCTGGTGCTGTCACAGTACGTGGAGGAGCGCTACGCCACCGAACTGCTGGCCGGTTCCAGCAACGGCGTCGGCTACCTGCTCAAGGACCGCGTCGCCGAGGTGCGCGAGTTCGTGGACGCGGTGGTGCGGGTGGCGGGTGGCGGTACGGCGCTGGACCCGGAGGTGGTCGCGCAGCTGCTCGGGCGCAGCCGCAAGCAGGACGTGCTCGCCGGCCTCACCCCGCGGGAGCGGGAGGTTCTGGGGCTGATGGCCGAGGGCCGGACGAACTCGGCGGTCGCCCGGCAGCTGGTGGTCAGCGACGGAGCCGTGGAGAAACACGTCAGCAACATCTTCCTGAAGCTGGGGCTGTCGCCGAGCGACGGCGACCACCGGCGTGTGCTGGCGGTCCTCACGTACCTGAACTCATGACCGGGCCGGTCCCCGGCGAATCGCCGTCCATCATGCGAATGGCCGAGGGAAGGCGACCCTAAGCGACGTAGGGTTGATCCTGGGAAGGTCCACGGGACGACCACGCCCCGGACAGCCGCCTCGAGGAGGTCCAGTTCAGTGACCAGCCAGGTCAGCAGCGCAGCGGAACAGGCCGACGGAGCCGTCGTGGGAGAGCAGCGCAAACCGGCGGGAGTGAAGGACGTCCGCCGCCTCGACCGAGTGATCATCCGGTTCGCGGGTGATTCGGGTGATGGTATGCAGCTCACGGGTGACCGGTTCACGTCGGAGACGGCGTCGTTCGGGAACGACCTGTCGACGTTGCCGAACTTTCCGGCGGAGATCCGTGCTCCTGCCGGGACTCTGCCGGGTGTGTCGTCGTTCCAGCTGCATTTCGCCGATCATGACATTCTCACGCCGGGTGATGCGCCGAATGTGCTGGTGGCGATGAACCCGGCCGCGTTGAAGGCGAACATCGGTGATCTGCCGCGGGGTGCGGAGATCATTGTCAACACGGACGAGTTCACCAGGCGGGCTTTGCAGAAGGTCGGCTATGCGTCCGATCCGTTGGAGGACGGTTCGCTGGACGGTTACGGCGTGCATCCGGTGCCGCTGACGACGCTCACGGTGGAGGCGCTCAAGGAGTTCGCTCTGTCCCGTAAGGAGGCCGAGCGCAGCAAGAACATGTTCGCGCTGGGCCTGTTGTCGTGGATGTATCACCGGCCGACGGAGGGTACGGAAAACTTCCTGAAGTCGAAGTTCGCGGGGAAGCCGGAGATTGCGGCGGCGAACATCGCGGCGTTTAGGGCGGGCTGGAACTTCGGGGAGACGACGGAGGATTTCGCGGTCTCCTACGAGGTCGCTCCGGCCGCCAAAGCCTTCCCCGTCGGCACCTACCGCAACATCTCGGGGAATCTGGCGCTGGCCTACGGGCTGGTGGCGGCGTCGCGGCAGGCGGATCTGCCGTTGTTCCTGGGTTCGTATCCGATCACGCCGGCCTCGGACATTCTGCATGAGCTGAGCCGGCACAAGAACTTCGGTGTGCGCACGTTCCAGGCGGAGGACGAGATCGCGGGGATCGGGGCGGCGTTGGGTGCGGCGTTCGGCGGGTCGCTGGCGGTGACGACGACGTCTGGTCCGGGGGTGGCGCTCAAGAGCGAGACGGTTGGTCTGGCGGTGTCGCTGGAGTTGCCGTTGCTGGTGGTGGACATCCAGCGCGGCGGTCCGTCGACGGGGTTGCCGACCAAGACGGAGCAGGCGGATCTGCTGCAGGCGATGTTCGGC
>NZ_JBIATQ010000033.1:0-20035 GCF_042891955.1 Streptomyces sp. NPDC001843
AACGGACGACACGGTCCTCCCTACCGAACTCACCGCATAGCCTCAAAACGAGATCGCCGAGTGGCCGTCGATACACCACTCCAGCGGACGTGACCAACTCGGGACAGGCGGGCTCCGCCCGGCGGTCAGACGGAGCAGCGATGGCTGCGCATCACCCGCCGGGCAGCGATCGCACACCGCCCACCGTTACCGGTGCCCGGCTGCGCAATCGTCGACATGGTTGCGCAGCGACTGCGCAACGCTGTGCCTGCGGTGGTCGTGTCTGTGGCCGGCGTTGCGGGGCTGGTGGTCGGGTGGTGCGCATGGCTGTGCGGGCGGTGTGGGGGTGTGCAATCGCTGCGCGGTAGCCGCTGCGCAGCGATTGCGCAGTGGTGCCTACGGCTGCCGGACCTGGGTCCACGGGACGTGCCGGTCGGGGTCATGGATGGGCCGCCACACGCGTGCGGAGGGGGCCGCGCTGGAGCAAGTCGAGCAAGGGCACGGCCAGGACGCGAACGTGGCGCAGGAAGCCGGACAGCGCCAGTTCGGAGACGGCCGCGCGCAGGGCCCGGATACGCGTCTCGATGCCGGCGGGACCGGTACCGTCCAGGACGAACAGCAGCCGCGGGAACAGCGGATAGCGGCGCCTCCAGTCCTCTTCTGGAAACTGCCGCGGGAAGGCAGCATCCTCTCCGCCGCGGCGTAGCCTCCGCCGCCACAACGTCGTCGGCGCACTTCGGCGGAGGCGCGAACCGGTCCGGCTCCGGACCCGCCTGGCGCGGATGCACGCACGCCGGAGTCCCTCGGCGGTGTACCGGTAGCCGCCCCGGGGTCTGAACGGGCACTCCCAGGACGGCCGGTCGTAGACCACGAACAGCTGGGCGAATTCCAGGCCGGTGGGCCGGGCCTCCGGAGCTTCTGCGCGTTGGCCTAACGAGGGTACGCTTCCGAGCTGAACTCGTGTCGACCGCCGTCACGTCGGAGGCCATGGTCGTGCCAGGCCGCACGCTTCTTCGGGGGGCTCGCGTGCTGACTGCTTCACTTGTGGTCCGGCGCCGACGCCGTGCCCTGCAGACCGCTCGCTCGCGGATACGGCACGACCTGGCTGGCTTCGACAGCCTGGGGTTGTCGCCGTCGGCAGTGCATCGCCGCGTTGTGCTTGTGGGCAGTCTTCTTACACCTTGTGCACGCGGTGGTCTCCGGCTGGTCCCCGCGGCAGCGGCCTCCTGACCTGTCCTTCCCGGCGGTTGCTTTCCAACTGGCGTTCCTGGCTGTGCTTTTCTCCTACGTGCAGGCGCGGGAACGCCGCGTCGCCAGGCTGCACCCTGGCGACGCGACAGCGATGTCCCTGCTGGCACTTCTCACACACCTGCACCGCGATCGACAGTCATGGTTCTCCGCGCCGGTGATCCGCAGCCGGTGCCGAGAGCTCCTGGACGTGGCGCTGCTGGTCCAGAGCGACCTTGCCTGCCCGGGGCGGTCGGCTTCCTGGCGGTTGCGTGCCCAGCTGCGTGACGAGGGCCTGCGCATCGCCGAGGTGTTTCGTGCGGTCGAGGTGCGACTGGCCGGGGTCAGCGGCGCGGATGCGGTGGATGACGTCATCCGCGAGCTGGCGGCGGGCCTCGCGCTCGTTCTGGAGGGTGATCGCGCTGCCTTGCTGTCAGCGGCACCCCCTGCGGCGTCGCTCAGGGCGCGGATCGGAGCGAGGACGCGGGCGATGGCTCCGGGGCTCGTGCTGATAACCGCTGGCTGCGTGGCGTTGGTGCTTCCACTGAAGGGGGATTCCCACACCACAGCCATGCAGAGTGGGGCGTATCTCGTGATCCTCGGCCTCGTGATGCTCGCTACCACCAGCACCGAGGTCTACTCCCGTGTGGCCGAAGCCTTCGCACGTACTGTGCATTGGAGACAGTGATCCACACATCCCCGATGGCGCGCACGAGCTGCGGCACCGTGAGATCCGCTGGCTGCAGGACCACGGCATGCAGGTGCACTGCTCGTGGGAGCCCTTGACGCTGACGTCAGAAACTCGGGCGCATCCCCGACGGCGCGGCGGTCACAAGGTCCTCGGCCGGGCGTCCGGCAGCCCGAACAAGGACCGCCGCAACGGTGCCGGATACGCCTGCCTGCACAGCCGGAGGTTTCAGCTCCTGGTCCGTGCACGCCGGGCTGGGCCGGGGCTGCGGTAGACGTAGCGTGGGGGGTCGGTGGACGGGGATTCCGCGGGCGGCGCCTCCGCCAGGGCGCGTACGAGGGCGTGGTCGGGGGAGAGCGCGCAGGCGGGGTCGGTGCGGGCGGCGTCACCGGTGAGCGCGTGGGCCTGACAGCGGCAGCCGCCGAAGTCCGTCTCCCGGCGCGGGCAGCCGCCGCAGGGTCCGCTCATCCACTTGGTGCCGCGGTAGCGGTTGAAGGCCGGGGAGCGGGTCCAGATCCACTCAAGGGACCGGTCCCGCACGTTCGGCACGTCCGGGCCCAGCAGGTCCCCGGACGCGGGGCACGGCAGGACGCTGCCGTCCGGGGCGACGGTCAGGGACACCGCTCCCCAGCCTCCCATGCACGGCTTCGGCACGCCGTCGAAGTAGTCCGGCACCACCCACACCAGCTCGGTGGTGCCCGCCAGTTGTTCCCGCCTGCGCTCCACCGTCTCCCGGGCGCGGGAGAGCTGGTCGCGGGTCGGCAGCAGTGTGGTGCGGTTGCGCAGCGCCCATCCGTAGAACTGGACGTTGGCCAGTTCGATCCGCTCCGCACCCCAGGCCACACCGAGGTTCACGAGCTGGTCGACCGCGTGGAGGTTGTCGCGGTGCAGGACGACGTTGAGGCCCAACGGCAGCCCTGCGGCGCGTACCACTGCGGCGGCCCGTTCTTTGGCCGCGAAGGACCGCCGCCCGGCGATCCGGTCCGAGGCCGCCGGATCCGCGTGCTGCACCGACAACTGGACGCTGCGCAGCCCGGCCGACGTGAGTGAGGACATCCTCGCCGTGCTCAACCCGACGCCACTGGTGACCAGTTGGGTGTAGATCCCGGCCGACTCGGCCGCGGCGACGATGGACGTCAGGTCGGGACGCAGCAGGGGCTCGCCGCCGGACAGATGGGTGTGGACGACGCCGAGTTCCGCTGCCTGCCGCAGCACGTCCGACCATTCCTCGGTGGACAGTTCGCGGGAACGGCGGGTCAGTTCCAGCGGGTTGGAGCAGTAGGGACAGTGCAGCGGGCAGGCGTGGGTGAGTTCGGCGAGCAGGGCCCAGGGAGGGGGAGGGCTGGTCATCGCAGCCAGCCCTCCTCGCGTACCCGGTTGAGGAACCGGGGCACCTCGTCCGCCACGGGGGCGCCGGGAAAGCGCTCCGTCAGCTCGTCGACGATCTCGCCGACCTGCCGGTGGCCGTCGCACAGCCGCAGGACGTCCGCCGCCCGGCCACTGAGGACCACCACCCGCTCCGGCAGGACCAACAGGTCCGTCCGGCGGAACCGGTCGCGGCGAAGAACGACCGAGCGCGCCAGTGTCGGCCGCCACCCGGTCACGGCCGCTCCTTGCCGTCGGCGTGGTCGATCGCGTCGAGCAGCGACCACAGTACGTCGCACTTGTAGGCGAGGGCGGCCACCGCTCGTTCCTGGTCGGCCTCGGTGCGTGCCCAGTCCAGTACGAGTCCGAGGGCCTCCCCGCTGTCCTGGCGGCCCTGGGTCTCACGGGCTCGGAAGTACGCGAGCCCGTCGGCGTCGATCCACCGGTAGTGGCGTTCGAACGCGGCGATCCGCGTGCGCATGATGCCCGGGGCGGACAGTTCGGTGAGCGACGCCGCGACGGCCTCCAGCGGAGAGCGGAGCCGGCAGAAGTTGACATATCCGTCCACCGCCAGCCGTACGCCGGGCAGTACCCCCTCGCCGGACAGCAGTTCGGACCGGTCGAGCCCCGCGGACTCGCCCAGCCTCAGCCACCGCTCGATACCGCCTTCTCCCTCGGTCCGGCCGTCGTGGTCCTCGATCCGCCGCAGCCACATGCGGCGGAGCCGCGAGCTGTCCAGTTTGGCCAGGACGAGGGCGTCCTTGACGGGGATGTGCCGCTGGTAGTGGAACCGGTTGAGGATCCAGCGACGCACCTCGTCGGGCGTCAACTCCCCCTTGTGCATGCGTACGTTGAAGGGATGGCGGTCGTGGTAACGGTCACGGGCCTCGGCCCTCAGCCGGTCCTCGAACGCCGTTGCGGTACTGGTGCCGATGCCTGTGCTCACAGTTGGATCACCATTCCGTCGCCGGCCACCTCGATGCCCCGTTCCGCCAGCCGCTTGTATTGCGGCGCGCCCGGATCGACGAGGGGATTGGTGTTGTTCAGGTGGGTGTAGAGACAGCGGGCGCCGAGCGGCGCCAGACGCTCCGCCGTGCCGTCCGGCCCGTCGATCGGGAGATGCCCCATGCCCGTTGCGGTGCGTGTGGAGATGCCCGTATGCCGAGGTTCCTCGTCGTCCCAGAACGTGCCGTCGACGATCACACAGTCGGCTTCGGCGACCGCGGACTGCAGGGCGTCCGGCCAGGCCGCCAGCGCGGGGGCGTAGACGGCGGTCGCCCCGGTGACGCGGTCGGTGAGCAGTAGCGCCACGACCCATGGAACCACGGACCCCGTGGACCCTCCCACGGGGTCCGCTCCGGGGCCGACCGAGTCGACCGCGTAGCGGGGGCGTTTGGCGGAGATCGGGATCGCCCTGATGGTGATGGCGGAGTTCGGGGAGCCCTTGGGCTCCCTCGAGCCCGAGATGAGGGGTTCGGCGCGATCGAGGGGAAAGTCCCGCCAGGTGAGTGGGGTGTACGGGCCGATGACGGCCTCCAGGCGCAGCCCGGAGGTGAGGGCGTCGCGCACGGGACCGGTGGTGAGCAACTCCAGGCCGTCGGCACCGGCTTCGCGGAGCCGGGCGATGCCGAGGGTGTGGTCGAGTTCCGCGTCGGTCAGGACCAGCCCGGCGATCGGGGTCCGCCGCGAACCGGGACCGGGATGCAGGGCCGGGCAGTCCTCGATCTGGTCGCCGATGTCGGGGGTGGCGTTGATGAGATACCAGCGGTCCTCGGACGCCTGTACGGCGAGTGAGGCGTGGCGGCGGCGCCAGTGCGGGTGTGCGCGTGCCCCGGAGCAGCCGGGGCACGCGCAGTTCCACTGGGGCACGCCACCGCCCGCCGCGGTGCCGAGCACCTGCAGCAGCACGGCGGCGGGCTAACGGCTACTCAAGGAGTACGCGGTGACCTCCAGCGCGGTATCGACGACCACGTAACCGGGGGTCTGCCAGGTCCCTGCTTCTTCCTCGCGGGGCTGCGCCTGGGATTCCACCGCCTGCTGTGCGGATTCGGTCATGAGCCGTACCTGCCTTCCGACGTGGGGGACCGGTGTGCCTGACGGCCGAGTGTTGTGCTCTGTTGCAGAATCGCCAGCCGCAGCCTTCCGGGTCAATGGGTCAGCAGAAAAGTGCTCCGATCTCTCCCTGGCTGGAAATGAACACCTCAAGGACAATCATGATTGGATCCATGGTCATAACCGCTGCTGAGAGGCTGGAAAACGCAGAGGTTGACTGCGAGGGTATGAACCTTCGACTTCATCTCTCCTCGACCCTCCATTGCATACCTCCTACCTCCCGGGGATGCAAGCTGATGCACCATCTGTTTTGATGTACTGGCCACGGGATTCCCGACACCTCCCACGCGAGGAGCTCGCCCATGCGCCGATTCCGAACCATCACATCGGCCGCAACGGCGGCGGCACTGACCGCCGGCCTGCTCGGCCGGCACCTCGAACGCCACAGCCCGGAGCGACGGAGGAACCGGCAGCGGCATCGACTCCGTCCCCTCGGCCATCCGCACGGTCTCGTCCGGCTGGACCGTTCTCTGGGGCCTGAGCTGGCTGCCCGACGGATCGGCACTGATCACCGAACGGGACACCGAGGTGTCCGGCGCCGACAGCGCACCGCTGCAACTGTGGCCGTACGCGGGCGGCCAGAACCAGCAGCGGCTCCCCGTGAAGGAAGCCGCCGGACGCTACCACTTCACCGCCCGCCACAGCGGCATGTGCCTGACCGCGGCGTCCACCGCCACGAACTGTACGCAGCTCACCCAGCGCACGTGCGACGGCTCGGCCGCACAGAGCTTCACGGCGACCGCCGCCTGACCCGACGCCGCGCCGGGCGCCGGGCGCGGTGGCGGGGGAGCGCCGTACTCGGGGTAAATGCTGGAGGTGCCAGGTGGCCTGCACCGGATGAGGGACGCGGGCCTCCTGGCGCTGTCGGCGGCGGCGAGGGGAAGGACCGGTCGGTATGGCACGGACGCGTGCGGAGGCGAGCAGCAGGCATCCCCGGCACGAACGCAGGGGCGAGGTACGGCTGCCCGCGGTCGTCGCGACGCTCACCGCGATCGCCCTGTACCTGTTCCTGCCGGAGCAGCTGCTCGTCGCCCCGCGCTACGTGCTGCCCGCCCTGGAGTGCCTGCTGCTCGTCCCGCTGGTCGCGATCAACCCCAGGCGCCTGACCCGGCAGACCAAGACGTTCCGGGTGCTGTCCCTCACCCTCGTGGGCATCATCGCCGTCAGCAACCTGGTGGCGCTCGTCATCCTGGTCCACGAGCTGGTCTACGCCGGGGTGAAGGACGGCCGGTCCTTGCTGGTGGCGGCGCTGCAGGTGTGGCTGACCAACATCATCGTCTTCGGCCTGGCCTACTGGGAGCTGGACCGCGGCGGCCCGGTCAGCCGTACCCAGCTGCCCCGCTCGGCCCTGCCGCTGGCGGACTTCCGCTTCTCCCAGGACGAGAACGACGACGCCATCCAGGAAGTGGCCGACGGCGCCAGCGGCACGTCGGACTGGGTCCCCACCCTCGTGGACTACCTCTACGTCTCCGTCACGAACTCCACGGCGTTCAGCCCGACCGACACGATGCCCCTGTCGACCCGCGCGAAGCTGTTGATGAGCATCCAGAGCGTCTCGGCCCTGTTCACCTCTCTCCTGGTGATCGCCCGGGCCGTCAGCATCCTGCACTGACCGCCCGGCCGGCGGGCGGCGAGGGCGCGGCGAGGTGCTACGCCCGGCCCTCGCCGTACAAGCGCACGTAGTCCACCGTCATCGTCGCGGGGGAGGGCGTGGAGCCGTCGGGAGGGCCGGGCCAGTCGCCTCCGACGGCGACGTTGAGCATGAGGTGCAGGTCCTGTTCGAAGACCCAGTCCTGCGGCCGGGACAGCCTCGACGGGGTCAGCGTGAAGTACGGCCTTCCGCCGACGTACCAGGTGACGCGGTGCGGCTGCTTGTCGACGGCGTACACGTGGAAGTCCTGCGAGGCGTCGCCCGGCAGGGCGGTGGAGCCGCCGATCCCGTTCTCGTTGAAATAGGTCGGCCCGTGCGCGGTTCCGTACACCGTGCGCGGCTCCGCGCCGACCACTTCGCAGATGTCGAGCTGCCCCTGCCCGGGCCATTCGACTCCGTTGTCGCCGAGCATCCAGATCGCGGGCAGCAGCCCCGTGCCGGTGGGCAGCTTCACGCGGATCTCCGCCCGTCCGCGGCTGAGCGCGACCTTCCCCTCCGTGGTGAGCCGGGCGGAGGTCCACGGAGACAACTCTCGTGTGTAGCAGGGCAGGTGCGCTTCGGCGGGGCGCGCCGTGCCGTGATCAGGAGGTGTCCCGCGGCGTCGAGGGCGGAGTTGGCCGCGTCGTCCGTGTAGTACTGCAGCTCGTCGTTGTCCCGCCCCGCGGCTTCCCGGTTGCCGGTCTCGGTGTTCCAGGACCCGGCCGACGGACGGGTACCGGCCGCTCCCGTGAACTCGGCGCTCCAGAAGGGTTTCTCCGCGGCGGCAGGGGTCTGTGTGTCGGCGGCCGTGCCGCATCCGCCCAGCCGTACGCCGCGCCAGGACGAGTGCCAGGTGGCGGGGTCGGTTCATCGTGCTTCTCCTGCAAGGTGGGCGGGGGCCGGACATCGGTGTGGCCCACACGGGCACGGGTGCGGCCGCCAGGGATGAGGAGGGCCCCGGCCCGCGGCGGGGCGGACCGATCGGTGACATTCGGGACGGATCCGTAGCAAGCCCGCGGGCAACGCATGCGGCCGCCGACGGGTCGTACAGGGGGCGAGGGCACAAGCCCGCGCATCCGCCTGGGCAACCGGGCACGACCGATGGGGGAGACCATGCAGATCCGCGCCCGAGGCACCCGTACCACCCTGGCCGGCCTGGCCGCGCTGGCGGCCGTGGCCGGTCTCGCCGCAGCCGCCGTCCCGGCCGCCGCGGCTGGCCGGGACGCCTCCGACACACCCCGGTTCCTGGAGCCGGCCGAACTGCCGCCGTACCCGTCCTCGCCCTGGTACGCGGGCCCCGTCACCGCCGGGCAGCCCGACCCGCTGCCGATGTGCGTGGGCGAGGCGCTGCCGTCCATCACCTCGCACCGCGAGTACTGGACGGAGTACGACACCAACGCCCAGCAGCTCACGGTCGAGGGGCGCAGCGAGCAGTGGTCGAAGGAGTTCGCCGCCCTGCTGCGCAAGGACCTCGCCGGCTGCGCGAAGACGCTGATGGGGCAGGACCCCGACATCACGGCGACGCAGAAGTCCTACGGCCACCTGAACGTGGAGGAGGGCGCCGACGTCTACGGCATCCACACGGCCTTCGCCCAGGGTTCCTCCGACATCAACCTGTTCTCGGTCGGCCGCGACGGCGCCACCGTCACGGTCGTCCGCTGGGGCCGGATGGGCACCTTCAAGGATGCACAGGTGGCGGACTTCAAGGCCACGACCGTAACGGCGGTGAACAAGCTGTACTGACCGGCTCAGCGCCCTGGGGGTCGGCCGTCGGGGCCGCCGACTAACGAGCTCGTGCACGGTAGACCGTGAGACGTCGAGGACGTCGGCGGACTCGGTGTTCACATCTGCCGTGCCGAGGTCAGGTCTGCGTTCTGCTGATGGGACAGCAGTCCGGCGACGGCTTGGACGGTGTGACTCATGTGCTCGCGGTGTCCAAGGTGGCGGGCAGAAAAAAAGGGGCCCCAGCCGGCGAACTGGCCGACCATGCCATCGGCCGGTCCCGGGGCGGACTGACCACGAAGATCCACCTCGCTGCCGACGGCCGCTGCCGGCCCCTCGCGTTCGTACTCACCGCCGGACAGGCCGGTGATGCACCCGCCTTCACTGACGTCATGGCCCGCCCGCGCGTTCCCCGACGACACGGTCGTCCGCGCACCAGACCGGACGTGGTCCTGGCGGACAAGGCCTATTCGTCCCGCGCGATCCGCGACCACCCGCGCAAGCGCGGCATCCGGGCGGTGATCCCGGTCCCGGCGGACCAGCGTGGCCACCGACAGCGACGGAGCAGCCGGGGCGGCAGGCCACCAGCCTTCGACCGCGAGACGTACAAGCAGCGCAACACCGTTGAGCGGTGCATCAACCGCCTCAAGCAGTGGCGAAGCATCGCGACCCGCTACGAGAAGACCGCAACCATCTACCTGGCCGCACTCCACATCGCCGGGATCTTCCTCTGGTCCGCCCGGTGATCCAAACGAAACTGCCTAGCCGCCCGGCGGCGCGGTGCACTCGGCCGTGGGCGGGTGGCCGGTCGGCCACGAGAGGGCGACGAAGCGGATGCTGCGCGTGACGGGGTCCAGGCGCACCACGGAAACCGCCTTGTCGTACGGGTTGCCGTGGTTGTCCAGGCAGATCCAGCCACTGGCGCCGTCGATCCTGTTGGGCCCGTGCAGCCGGAGCCAGACGTTGCGGATGTCGTCCGTCGAGGGCAGTGCGGTGCCCCGTACCGCCCTCTCGCGGATCGCGGTGATCGCGGTCCAGGCCGAGTCGTAGCTGATGATGGTGCGGGAGTCGGTCAGGTCCACGGGGCCCACCGGGCCGATGGGCGCGTGGGTGCCGCGCTTCGCCAGGTCACTGAGGATGTGGTAGGCGGCGGGTGAGCCGCCGGTCGCGGGGACGTCCGGACCGGTCCAGGCGTCGGGGTGGGCGGTGGCGGAGAACTCCAGGGTGACGCCGTGGCGCAGGGTGTTCCAGTCGAACTGACTGTCCCACGCGAGGGCGTTGGCCGCCGGCCCGGAGATGACGGTGAAGTCGCGTGTGCTACACCCGCGGTGGCCGAGTTCGTTGAGGAACTGGCGCAGTTGGACGGGGCGCCCGGCGAAGTAGATGTCCTTGGCCGACGAGTCGCAGATGGTGGAGATCATCTGGCGGAAGTCGTTGGAGGTCCCGCCGGGGGAGTCCACGTCGGCCGGGGATCGGAACTGCTCGGGGGCCAGCGGCGCGCCCCTGGTCCGCGCTTCGAAGAATTTCCGCAGGGTGACGATGTAGTTGTCGTCGTCTCGCAGGTCCTCCACCACCAGGGTCTGGTGCGCGGGTACTCCGTGGTCGAAGTGGGTCAGGGCGTTGATCTGGTCGCTGTTGCTCGGGTTCACCCTGACCAGCCCGTTGAAGGCGGCGGGGTTCTGTTCGGTGTTGGCGATGTCGTCGGCGGTGATCGGCCCGCCCACCACCGGGATCTTCTTCTTGTTGGTCAGGTAGTCGATGGTCTTCTGGGTGCTGCGCACGCTGATGTCGAAGCCGAAGACGACGCGCAGATTGTCCTGTGGTGAGGCCGCCATCGCCGCCAGCTGGTCGGCGACCGGCCGCCAGTGGGCACTGTTGCGCCCTGGGTTGGCCAGCTCCAGGCGGATGGCTGGTGTCTGGGAGTTGGACTCGTGGTTGGCGCGGTACTGGGAGAAGTAGGCACCCTGCACCTCGCGCAGTAGCTCCAACCTGCCGGCCTCGGTCGGCAGGTCCATCGGGACCATCAGGGCGATGGTGACGTGGGGTGTGGACCCGATGGAGTCGTTCTCCGCCTTGATGCGGGCGAAGACCTCGTCCAGCTGCGGGCCGAAGCTCACGCTACCATCGGTGACGCCGGTGCACGTCCGCTCGCCGTCGCGTTTCCGCACCCCCGGTCCGCAGGACGGGTCGGGCGTCAGTACCACCACCGCTCCCCACACGGCGGCGGCCAGCGCGGCCACGGTGACAGCGAGGAGCAGGAACCGGGTGAGTGGTCCCAGACGGCGGATCCTCATGCGCCGATCCTTTCCGGCAGTGGCAGGTCAGGAGCTTGCACACCGGTCCGCAACTGTGCGGGCCACTGACGGCCGGCCCGGTGGAAGGCGTCGGAGGTGTGGTGTTCGTCGAGGGTACGCAGTGCGGACTCCACCTTGTCGATGTGGTCGTCGCACGGCACGGTGAGCGGGTCGGACTGCAGCCAAAGGGACTTGAGCAGCCGGTCGACGGCGCGGTGGACGAGCTGGGCCCGGACCGGTTCGCCCGCCGCGCATCCGGCGCACGGCGTGTCCGGCGACCAGTACCCGGCGGGGGCCGTGAAGCCCCTCGGGGGATGCGGTGCGGCGCATACGATGTTGAGGGCCGCCATCCAGTCGTTGGGTGTGCTGTGTTCGAGGCCGTGGTGGAGACCGTGCACGACCGGCTCGACCAGGCCCAGGGCGAGCGTGTGGTGCAGGTACGCGACGGGGATGCCGTTCTCGCTGCCGTCTGGTGGCGAGCTCTGCGTCCGGTGGCCTGTCCGCAGCAGCAGCTGGATCCGCTCCCAGCGCTCCGCAGCGGAGGCGGTACGCAGCCGGTGGAGCAGCAGCAGGCGCAGCGCCCGGTCGGCAACGAAGGGCGGGGCGTCACCGCTGCCCGGCCAGGGCACTGGCGTCCAGCGCGCCCCGTCGAGCTCTTCCATCGCCTGGTGGACCCGCACCGCCGCACTGTCGTCGGGGTGGAAGGCCTCCCACAGACGGCGGGCGGCGGCCTCGTCGAGTGCGGCGGAGAAGAGGGTGAGGCGGGCCCGCAGGTCGGGATCGGGCAGCAACTGCTCCAGCAGACGGTTCACGGGGGGTGCCGTATCTTCCGGCCAGGCCCCGTCGAGCAGTTCCTCGCCCAGGGCCGCGCCGTCGGACCGCAGTCCGTCGACGACCACGTCCGCCAGCGTACGGGCGCAACCCGCCCGGCCTCCGCTCAGGCGGTCGACCAGCAGTGGGGTGTGCGGCGGGTAGTCGACGCCGCCGAGCATGCGCTTGATGTCCGTACGGTCCACCCGCGGGATGCCGAAGCGCACCAGTCGGCCCACCGGCCGGTCCGAGGCCGGGCGCCAGCTCGCGGCGTCCCGCAGCTGTGGGTGTGCGGCCGCGTTCCCGAGACTGGTGGTGATCAGAACGGGGCGTACGACGCGCCGAACGGTTTCGAACTCCTGCAGAAGGGGGGTGAGCAGCCGTGAGCCGAGTGCGGTGTGCACGTTGTCGAGCAGGATCAGCGGGTACGGCCACCCGTTCCGGCCGAGCAGCGCCCCGTAGTGCACCGCGATGTCCTCCAGGAAGGCGGCGATGAGGAGGGCTTCCGCGCCGGTGCGGCTGTCGTCCTGCCGCCGGAAGTCGCGTACGAAGGTGAACAGCCGCTGCAGGCTGTCCCCCTGGGCGCTCGGCAGCTGCTCCCGCCACCAGCTAAGCGCGCCCCGGTTCGTCCGAAAGGGAAGAAATTCGTCCGCCGCGGTGGTGAGGATGTTCTGCACCAGGCCGTCGAATTGTGCGAACTGGGGGAGGAACGCGGGAAAGGCGGGCATCAGGGCGGTCATCCACCGCTTGACCTGGTCCTTGGTCTTCTTCTGGTCGGGGGTCTCCTGAGTGACGATCTCCCTGAGGCGTCCTACGGCGTCGCGTAGTTCGGCCGGCTGGACCGGGTCGTCCGGCGCCTCGGCTGTGGCGCCGGGACGCCAGGTGGTCACCACGAGCAGGCCCACGGAGAGCCGGGGGAAGCGGAGCGCCCTCATGGGCTGCTTGGCTCTGAGACTCAGTTTGTGCAGCAGCAGGTACAGGAGGTTGGTGACCGGCGAGGCGTTGGGGCGCTCCTCCGTGAGGGCCGCCAGCCCTGCCTCGCCGAAGTCGGGGGCGGCCAGGTCCGCGTAAGCCATCGGCAACTCGTTGGCGTACTGCTCGGACAGCGCCTGGAGCATGGCCGTCTTGCCGAGGCCCTTGCCGCCGACCAGCTGCACCACGGGCTTGGCATGGGAGAAATCCGGTCTGAGCCGGCGCTGCTGGTTGACCAGGCGGGGCACCAGCCCGTCGAGCAGAGGCTCCCCACCGTAGAGTCGCCTGGCCATGGCTCGTACCGTCCCCCTCCAACGCCGCGGCACCGGAGGCAAAGGTTAGACAGGTCACCGGGCTGACCGGGCTGTCAGCGCGAAGTCGTCGCGAGAAATGCAAATTCAGATCGATTATTCGTGAAATAGATCAATATGTGATCGATCGCGCATCGCCATCGGTCGCCCCCCCTGGGGGGCATGCGTACGACGCCGTCCGCCCCCAGGGGGCCCCGCCGCGGCAGGACAGTGGCCCGCACCCGGGGCAGTGGGGCGGGCCTGCACGTGCCGCTGGGGTTGGGAGGGTGGTGGCTAAGCCGCGGGCCGCCGCGTCATGAGCGAGGTCCCCCAAGAAGAGGGCCACCTCGCGGACGAGGAGGTCCGCGACGTGACGGCGGAACTCGTCGTTGTGGGATCGGTGGTCGTAGCCGTCGTGGTAGCCGTCGGCGTACCGGTCGGGGGCGTCGAAGAGTTCGGCCTGGCCGATGAGCGAGTTGTCCCGGTCGTCGCGTACGTTGCCGCGCATCCCGTTGGAGGAGGCGCGGGAGTAGTCGAGGTGGGTGCAGCGGGGTACACGGCCTCCACCAGCCTGCGGTTCGGCGGCCGTTCCGATTTGCACCCCGGACTTCGGGCGGGGAGCCCCACGCTTGATGGCAGTTGCGCCAGAGGTTCCAGAGGGGGACGACTCGTGATCGAACTCGGAAGCGTCATCAAGGACCTGCGCTCGGAGTTGCAGGCCGCGATCGAGGAGGGCAAGGACGAGAACCTTCGCTTCGAGCTCGGGCCGATCGAGCTCGAGGTTTCAGTCGCTGTGGAACGGTCGGACAGCGGTGGGGGCAAGGTCCGTTTCTGGGTGGTCGATCTGGGGGGCGAGCGCAGGAAGGATGCGTCGAACACCCAGAGGATCAAGCTCTCCCTTACCCCGAGACTGGCCGGAACTCACCAGGCACCGCAGATCTCGGGCTATGCGGGAGCCGACGAGGAGTAACCCGTCTGCCGGGCCGTCCCTGCGACGGTGGCAGTTGATCAACGCCGGTCAAGAATGAGTGTCCTGCTCGAGTGAACGCTGGTGGATCCAGACACGCACTCTGGCCAGGTTCCGGCGCTCCGAGCGGCTCCACCCGGGAGGAAGCGCCGCTCGCCGAGCCAGGCGGCCGAGCGGGCCGCCGCGTCAAAGTCGAGGGCGAAGCGCTGCTGCTCGCCCACCCGCTCGTCGAGCCGCGTGAGCGCCGGCGTCGAGCCGGTGCTGGCGCCGAGCGTCGCTCCAGACCCGGACAGGACCCACACGCTCGAGTTAGGGCCGAGCAGCAGGCTGGCGTTCGCCTCGAATCCGCCGCCGACCGCCCGCAGCGCGCCGTCGTGCCACCTCACCACCGCCGGCCCACACAGCACCCACGCCGAGCCGTCCGCCGGCACCACCGCATCACCGTGCACGCAGGGCAGGGGAAGCCGCCACATGGTCCCGCCCCGCTGCAGGTCTACTTCCACGACACCCGCCTCGGTGGTGATCAGCGCGCGCTCGGCGGACTCCCAGGCCATCCCGGACGGCCGCGCGGACCAGAACTCGCCCGTCAGGACTACAGACAGGTCGACGCCTGCCGGCGTCCGGGACGGCACACTCGACGTCCCGGACGGGCGGGCCGCCAGGGCCAGCGCCGGGGCAGGCTCCGAGGGTTCTCGCAGCAGGAGCTCGTGCGGTGGTCGCGGCGGTCGAAAGGCCGCGCGAATCAAGGCGGTGAGCGGAAGGAGGTCGCAGACCTCCGCCTCGAGGTGGTCCCGGTCCAGGAGGACGCCCTGCGCGCGCAGGACGGCGCTCACGTCGTCGCCGAGCTCTTGCTCTGCGGCCCTCGCGCAGATCAGAACCCATCGCACCCCCCGGCTCGAGGTCGCGCTCGCGGGCGGTCACCGCAACGCGGGCCGCGGTGACCGCGTCCTCACCCACCGCGGTCGTCACCGTGATCGCGTAATCGCGTCCGGCGAGCTCGAAGAACACGGCTGGCTCGTAGTGCGAGCGGTAGACGAGCGTCGCATTGGGGTCGGTGCGCCGGGTCAGCGCTGCCACCACGTCGACCAGGAGCCGGTGGCGGTCCTGCTCCGGCAGCTCGTCGCTGTGGACCTGGCCGTACTCGGCCAGCAGTTCTCGTACAACCTCAAGGGTGTTTGTCGGCGAGTGTAGCAGAAACGCCCGTGACCCGGTGTTTCATCGGGTTCGGAGACGGTGGGGCGCGTAGTCGGCCTTGGCGGTGCATGGCGGTCGGAAGCGGGTTCTGGCGGTACTGATGCTGACCTGGCGCTGATTTATGTGACGGTCGTCAGGTGCCCCAAGGGGCTCGTACTTGAGCGGGTCGGCGTTCTCGTGTGCGGTGACGATCTTGCGGCAGCGAACGTCGCATCGGTGCGAAGACAGACGGGCCTTAGGCCTGGCCGCCACCCGCCGAACAAGCGAAACGGCATACCTGATCAACGGACGAGCCGCCACGAACGATCGACGCTGACGAGCTCGTGCACGGTAGGCAGGGAGACGTCGCGGATGGCGGCGGGGCTCGGTGTTCACATCGGCCGCGCCGATGTCAGTTCCGCGGTCTGCTGATGGGACAGCAGGCTGGCGACGGCTTGGACGATGTCGCTCATGTGCTCGCGCCGGCCCAGGTGGCGGGCCATCTCCCGCCAGTTCTTCAGGTCTGCGCATCTGTCAACAGCACACCCGGTCCAACGACCGAGTGAGCCAAAAGAACTGCCTAGCGCCTTGATCGCGCCCCTGTCCCGTGAGGCTGACGAGGGGTGGTTGGAGCGGACCATCGCAGAGAACGACCGGTCAAGCATCACCGCTCAGGGTCGTGGGCTGTGCCGCGCCTGGAAGTCCCTGACAGAGGAACGCGGCCGCGGCCCCCGGACCTGGACGACGGCCTGTCGGCCGGCTCGGTCGGCGGGCCGTCTTCGTTCCGGACGAGCCGGGGTCATTCCACCAGGGCGGCGGCTATACGGCGGATCAGGTCGCGGCGCCGCGTCCGATCGGCCATGTCCACGACTGCCAGCACCTCAGAGTTGGCTGCGGCCCACAGCATCGCGACGTGGACGAGCAGGGCGAAAAGGACCTGGGGCTCGAACCGGGTCGAGACCAGGCCCATGGCCTGCGCCTCGGCGATGGCGGCACTCCTGTTTCGCACCTCGGCGATCCCGAGCTCGTTGACCGCGTCGCCGTGTTCCAGCCGCTGCCAGGTGATGATCCGGGGCATGTCCGGGTGCTCGGCGTACAGGTCACTCAGATCGGCCGCGAACCCGGGCAGGTCGTCCGCGTCGAGCGGTACGCCCTCGACGATCTGCTCGACCAGTTCGTTCCATACCGCGTCGAACAGGCCGGCCTTGTTCCCGAAGTAGTGGTAGATCTGCGCCTTGTTGCTCCGTGCGGCGGCCGCGATGCGGTCGACCCGGGCACCGTTCAGCCCGTGCGCGGCGAACTCGGCCCGGCCGGCCGTGATGAGTCTCCGCTTGGTGGCTTCGGCGTCGCGCTCCATGCGTCCAGCTCCTAACTGACCGTTCACTTGACAGGTTCGCTACGGCGCACTCTAATCAACTAACCGTCTAGTTGAATACGGTTGCGGTCGCGCATCTCGGGGGCAGGGGAGGGGACCGGGCTTGGAACCGGGCATGGTGATGGTCGGTCGGGACGGCGAGCGGGCACGGCTGTCCGCGTTCGTACAGGCTTCCGACGGTCAGGCTCTGGTACTCAGGGGTGAGGCGGGCGTCGGTAAGAGCACCCTGCTCGACCTGGCGGCGCAACTCGCGGCACGCGACGGTCACCTGGTGATCCGCGCCACCGGGGTCGAGGCGGAGACCGAGCTGCCCTACGCCGGGCTGCACCAGTTCCTCCACCCGCTGCTCCCGGACGGCGGACAGTCCGGCCGGAGGCAGCCGAACGCCGCCGCCCGAGCGGCGCTCAACGCCGTCTTCAGCCGGATGGACGGCCCGCCGCCGTCCGTCATGGCCCTCGGCATCGCCCTGCTCAACCTTCTGTCGTCGGCGGCTTCGAAGCGGCCGCTGCTGCTCGTCCTCGACGACGGCCAGTGGCTGGACGCCGCCAGTGCCGACGTCTGCGGGTTCGTCGGCCGCCGGTTGTCCGGCAGCCCCGGGGTCAAACTCCTGGTGGCCGTCCGCAGCGACATCCCCTCACGGTTCGACACCGCGGCGCTCCCCGAGGCACCGGTCGACGCGCTCGCGGACGCGGACGCCACGTGCCTGCTGGACCTGCACCACCCGGAGCTGGGCAAGCAGTTGCGCGGGCTCGTGCTGGACCAGGCCCGCGGCAACCCGCTGGCCCTGCTGGAGGTGCCCGCCCACATCGCCTCCCGACCCGGCGAACGGGTCCCGGAGGAGCTTCTCGACCTGCACGGCCTGCCCTTGTCCCGGCGAATCCAGGCGATCTACGCCACCCGCCTCGCCCGCCTCGGCGACACCGTCAGGGCGGAACTGCTGACGGGCGCCCTCGACGGTGCAGCCGCAAGGTCGGGCGACAGCCCCGCCTCGACCGCGCGTTACCGCATGCGCGGCGTCGACGAGGCGGTCGCATGCGGCCTGCTGGTCGTCGAGCCGACCACCGGAAACCTCGTCTTCCGGCACCCGCTCGTGCGGTCGAGTATCGTCCAGCTGGCCACGACGGATCAACGCCGCTCCGCCCACCGGGCGTTGGCGCAGCTACACCAGGAGAGCCCGGAACGGCGCGCCACACACCTGGCGGCCGCCACCGTCGATCCCGACGAGGACGTGGCCGCCGCCCTCGAGGCCGCAGCCCGGTCGGCGATCCGGCGCGGCGGCGCGCGCATGGCCGTGTCCTGGCTGACCCGCGCCGCCGAGCTGAGCGAGAACCGTACCGACCAGTTCAGACGGCTCGGTGACGCGGCGTACGTCGCCGGGCAGGCGGACCGGCTCGGCCAGGCACGCAGCCTCGCGCTGGCCGCGTCCGCGCCCGGCTCGGACGACAATCCCGCCACGGTCCTCGCCAACGCCTACCTGGCGCTCTACCAGAACGGAGACGTGCGGGCCACACACCGTCAGGTCACGGCGGCGGTGGAGCGGCTGCGTGACGGCGGAGCGGACCGGCACGGCCCGCACCGGAACGGCGAGGTACTCGACCGGCTGGTGAGCCTCCTGCTTGCCATCAGCCAGCACACCGGGAGCCGGACAGCGTGGGACCGCACGCACGAGGTCCTCGCCTCGCTCGGCGACCGCGCCACAGAACGGGCGTGGATGTACGCCGGTACCTGGAGCGACGTCGTCCGGCACGGCGCCGGCTGGTCCGAGCCGGTGGAACGGGCCGCGGCGCGCCTGGAGAACCAGGATCCGTGGGACGTCACACGACTGGCCGTGTCGGCCTACCACCTCGACGTCCTGAACCCGCTGCGCCCGCACCTGGAGTGCGTCGTGGACCGTGAACTGGACACCGGTGCCGTGTCCAGTGGCATCGTCATGCTGCACTTGATCATGCTCGACCAGATGGCGCTCGGCCAGTGGGACGCCGCCGAACACACCGGACACCGCGCCCTGGCCCTGGCGACCGAGCCCGGCCACGGACTCTTCGCGCACCAGACACGGGCCTACCTGGCCCAGCTCGCGGCCGTACGTGGCCGGGAGGAGGAGGCACGCGACCTGCAGGCCGTGGTCGATGCGTGGGCCCGCCCGCGCGGCATCGGATTCCTGACCCAGCTCGCGGACGCCATCGGCGCGACCACGGCGCTCAGCGCCGGCGACTACGAGACCGCGTTCCTCTACGCCATCGGCATCACAGCACCAGGAGCGTTCCGGCCCTACACCTACCAGGCGTCGCGCACCCTCCTCGACCTCGTCGAAGCGGCCCTGCACACGGGGCGCGTCGAACAGGCCCGGGCCCACGCGCTGGCCGCGCGGGACACCGGTCTGCCCGACATCTCCCCACGCCTGGCCCTGATCACCTACGGGGCGCTGGCGATGACGGCCGCCGACGGCGGAGAGGCCGCGGACATGTACGCACGTGCCCAGTCCCACCCGGCCGCTGAGCGCTTCCCGTTCGAGCTGGCCCGGATCCGGCTGGCGCACGGGATCCGCGTGCGCCGCGCCCAGGGCGACGCGGCGGCCCGCACGTTCCTCACTCGAGCGGCCGAGACGTTCGACCGGCTGGGTGCCACCGCGTGGGCCGAACGCGCCCGCGCCGAGCTGCGGGCCGCCGGGGTCGCAACCCCTTCAACGTCGACCACCGCGGTGCCACTGACCTGGCAGGAGCGCCGCGTCGCCGAGCTCGCCGCCGGCGGCCTGACGAACAAGGAGATCGGCGAACGGTTACGCCTGTCTCCACGCACGGTCAGCGCCCACCTCTACCGGGCCTTCCCCAAACTGGGCATCACAAAGCGCGCCGCCCTCCGCGACGCCCTGAGCAGAATGGACCACCACCCCGCTGCGCCCTGAACGCAGCCGCCCCGGGCCCGCACCGGCCGCTTCTGACCGGCCGATACAAGCGTCAAACCCCGCCATACGGCGGGGGAGCGTCCCGTAGAGGCTGCCGGGGCGCGGGAGGCGAGCCAGGCCGCGCCGTCTTGGAAATCAACGCACCGCCGCCGGGAGGGGCGGGGCGTCCCACCTCCGAGGACGTTGGGGCCCGTACGTCGGTCGGTTGGTGGCGCCGCAATCACTTGCGGAGTGGGGCTGCCCTCGCCTCTCTCAGGGTTGGAAAAGCGGTTGATCGCCCGAGGCCACGCAGCGTCCGGGCCTGAAGGCCGAGCAGCGGCAGAGTCAGCACCGACGGAAGCCGCGCTGAGGACACCTCCCCACAACCTCCGAGCGCCTGAAGCTCCCGTGGTGCGGGTGGGAAGCCATGCGAAGCCGCCGCTGTAAGCAGCTCGACTAGTACTGCAGCCGCAGTTGCCGTGACCGGCGGTCCGGACTCTCGTTGGACTGTGCATGGGTGGGGACGTCACGATTGACGAGGTGCACCGCT
>NZ_JBIATQ010000034.1:0-18160 GCF_042891955.1 Streptomyces sp. NPDC001843
CCAGCGGTGCACCTCGTCAATCGTGACGTCCCCACCCATGCACAGTCCAACGAGAGTCCGGACCGCCGGTCACGGCAACTGCGGCTGCAGTATTAGGTCCTACGCCGACACCCCCACCGGTGGAGGTGTCCGAGGGCGAGATCGAGGGTGCGCTGGCCCTCATATACGACCGAGTCCGCTGAGGGGGCTCAGGGGACTTCAGAAGCCGCCCCTCGGTCGCCCGCAGGTCACCGCCCCTCCCCGCCCGCCAAGGGGGCGTTGAGGGACGGATCCAGTCCGGACAGGCCGGGCGTGACAGGCTCTGCGCCGTGGTCTTGGCATTACGGCATCGGTGCGACAATCCAGCCACATGGCCGGTTGCGAAACAGGGGTCTTAGCACTGCGGCAGTACCTGCTGGTCGTGCTGCCAACCCCAAAGGTCGAGGTTGACGTCGCTCACGTAAACACCATAGTTCCTGGTGTCGTCGTCGGTCCTGAGCCACACGTTGTCTGTGTGGCCGTTGTTGGAGTAGGTGGCGCCATACGTCCAGCAGTAGAAGTAGCTGGTGCCGCGGTAGAGGGTGCCCGCGTGGGACGAGGTGTTCGCGTCCGGGCTCCAGTGGGTCCACTGGTCGATGACGGTCGTGAGGTTGTACGTGGACGCCGAGGCCGGCGAATGGGGCACCTGTGGGGCGGCCAGAGCTTGGGGGGCGGTGACCATGAGCCCCGCCGTAGCCAGGGCCGCGAGCATGGCCGATGTGAGGAAACGAGGACGCATGACTTCTCCTTGATTTGTGTCGCAACGCAAGGCGCGCTAGAGGCAGTTGCTTTTGTTCTCTGGACGTTGCACACAAGTCGACTGGCCGCGGACGCCCGTTCGGTGGGACTCTTGAACGCTGCCTTGCACAGTCGAGTTGCAGGTCGTCAGCAGCGGGCTTCGGGCGGCAGGCCCCCGTGCTCTCCCCCGTCGAAGTAGAGGGCGCTGACGTAGCCATCGGCAAAGACGATCCAGATGTTGCTGCTGAACCCGTGATCGACCACCGTCTCGCCGACAACCCAGCACCAGGCTGGATAGGGCCTGCCCGCAGTCAGTGTGGCGACGTGGACCCCGCGTTTGCCCGGAAGGCTGAGGACGTCGGCGTCCTTGTACGGAACGACGTAATAACTGGGCGCGACGGCCGCCGACAGTGCCGCGGCCGATGGCCCGGCAACGCCTGCCGACGCAGCGACACCGCCCGGTCTGGTGACGTCTGCCTGCTCGGCGTGGCCGGCACCTGGGGTGACGTTGAGCAGGCAGACGGCGGCAACGAGTCCGGCGAGGCCCCTGCCCACGGCACGTTTGATCATCATTCACCTTCCCTGTCGGTAAGAAGGCGTAGGCACCGCACTTGCACGCGACCTGGGAACGCGTTGGTCGGTGCTATGCGTAGTGACCGCTGGGCTAACGCCGTGGCCAGGACAAGCTCCCTGGACGCGGAAGCTCTGGTCTTCTGCGCCTACCGCCGAGACGCTTGTACGCAGACACAGGCGCGCTGGGGCGCATGACCGTGACCAAACCGGCCGGAGGGGCCCGCATGATGCACACCTCGAATCGGGCTCGTCTCCGGCGCATATCGACGGCCTCCCCTCAATTCCGGTTCCCGCACGCAACTCGCCCGACGCGAGCCGCGTCTAACGAACTGAGCTGTCTGCATGGTGAGTTCGCGGCACAGTGCCTCATGTCGCTCCTTGCCGGAACGACCGGCCATGTGCGCCGCTGTTGATGAGCGTAGGAGCAAGTCGCGGCTCACAGGCACCAATACGTGCACCGAGGCACCCCAGTTCGTGCACAGTGCACCATCCCGGGACGCAGTGCCCGTTCAAGCTGGACAGCCAAGGAGGCAGATCGTCATGACAGTCCGTGGAGGATCCCGGTTACGAGGAACGGAGGCGTTCGAGACGGTCGCCTCAGCCTTGTTCGCGCCACTGCGGGTCCGCGACGCGGACCCTCCGGGTTTCGAAGCTGTGGTCAGCCACGCGGTCATCGGCCCCGTGATCATCGCTCACATCAACGCCACTGCCGCGACGGTGACTCGGGACGCTCGGAGCATCACCTCAAGCGATGTGGAGTGGATGCACTTCAACCTCCAGCACCACGGTCCGCTCACCGCGGTCCAGGACGACCGGATCGCGACCGTCAAGCCGGGCGAGTTGTTCGCCTGCGACAGCACCAGGCCCTACCGGCTCGTCGGTGCGGGCCCCAGTGACATGACCGTGCTGTGCATACCGCGTGCAAGTCTCGGCAGGCACGTGGACTCCATCAGCAAGCGCACCGCACGCCCCATATCAGTGCAGGACGGGATCGGTGGGCTCCTCGGTCACGCACTGTCCACAGTCGACGGCGGCGCCGTCCAGGACGATGCGGCTCGTGCGCATCTGGCCGACGCTCTCACCGCGCTCCTGCTCGCAGCGTTCGCCGACACGAGCCCCGAGCGAACCTCTGTCACCAGTTGTCTCGCCGACCGCATCCGGACCTACGTGCTGGCCCACCTGAGCGATCCCCATCTTAGTGCGGAGCGTGTCGCGCGCCTGCACCGTATCTCCGTCCGTCACCTCCACTCCCTCTTCAAAGGCAGCGACCTGACGTTCGCCGCTTGGGTCCGGCATGAACGCCTGCTGCGGATCCGTCTAGACCTCATGGCCCCGGCCTGCTCCGACATCTCCACGGCCGCGATCGCGGCCAAGTGGGGAGTGCACGATCCGAAACACCTGGGCAGAGCTCTGAAACGCGAATTCGGCGTGACCGTAAGCGACTTACGAGGAGTCCCGCGACTCCCACACCAAAGCCCTAGCCAAGATCATTGAGTCCAAGCGGGAGGACAAACCGCTGCCTGAGACACCAAAGCCCAAAAGAAGCAGGGCCAGGTCCTGGACCTGATGGCCGCGCTGCAGGAGTCGGTGCGCAAGGTGGCGAGACCAATGACACCGCCAACGGCGAGTTGACGGCAAAGTCGGCGGAGCGGGCGAAGGGCAGTGCCACGCAGCACAGACCGAAGCAGTTGGCGCAGTCGGCCTGCAGGTCCTTGCGGTCCTGAGCAGACTCGCGGTTCTGGAGCGCCTTGCGGTCTTGGGGCGCCCTGCTCTCCTGGGCCTCGTGGGCCGGCCCGGCCTTGCCGGCTGTCGGCCCTTCCCGGCCCGCTGGGCCCGGCGGCCCCGGTCGGCGGCGACGCCCTCCCGGCCCTGCCCTGCGGACGCGGCACGCTCGCGGCCCTGCGCCGAGGACGGGCCCTTGCGGAGGGGCACTTGCGCCCCCCGGAGGAAGAGGCGGCTTCGTGCTGTGGCGACACTGTGCGTGCTCCTGTTGGCCGACGAGCACCGCATCGGGCGCTCCGAGAACGCCTTCGATTTTCGCAGACGGCGCGCGTCGCCCGAGCGGTCGACGGGACCGCGGCCGTCCGGCGCGCGATACCGGAGAGGCGGGCCGCGGCCCACGAGCCGAGGCCCCGCCCCCCTGGGCAGCGCCCGGCATCAGAGCTCGTCATGGCTCCAGTCGCCGGAGTTTCCCTGATCGGGGACCGCGGTGATGCGGTACAGCATGATCGCGATGCGGGAAGCCACGTCGCTCCACTGGTTCCAGGAGATTCCGCCGGTCGTGGTGATAGGCGTGGCGGACCCGTAGTTGGTGAGGTTGTAGCCGAAAGCCGAAGCGGCGCTCCAGGCGTTTTCGAGGTTTTGCTGGTACGCGGTCAGTCCCCTGGAGCCGTAGGCGCCGAGCATGGTGGTCCTGAACACTCCGTTGATGTCGTAGAAACGTGCCGCCTCGGAGGTGGCCTGGATCAGGAGCAACAGCGACCGTGCCGTCCATTGTTGGTCACTTCCGTTGGCCTGGCCCCCGGTCGGGTTCGTGACATGCGCCAGCTGCTCCACGGCTCCGATGATGTCGGAGTAGTCGTGCTGGAAGTTGCTGCGGTTCACGCCGGCGGAGGCAGGGAGACTCGTGTAGGCGCCGCCGAAGAAGAGTGTCTGGACATTGCCGTTGGTCGTGAAACCGCTCTGAGCGAGTCGCGTGCCCAGATTGATCCTGTTGTCATTGAACTGCCAGGTCTGGTTCCACTGGTTCGAGAATCCGAGAACATAAAGGTCGCTGGGGTCGATCCACAGGCTCGTCTCGGTGTTGGAAGCGGTGACGTGCAGGCTCAGCCGGATGAGCCCCTGGTCGCTGTACTGGGTGATGCGGGTGTTCCCGCGATACGAACCCGTGAACTGCGACGACGCCTGCCGGAGGCTGTCTATCAGACCCTGGTACTGGTTCTGCTGCGACTGGCTCCCCTGATTGGCGAGGTTCATGTAGACGTGGGTGATCTGGTTGGGTCCGACGGCCGCCGAAGCCGGACCCGCCCCCGTCGTCAGGGCGAGGGCGAAGGCGATCAGTGACGCTAGGGCGAAGGCCAGGAGGCCGCGCCACCCTCCGTGGTTAGCCCGGGCATGCAGTCGCACTCTTCGAAACCTTTCTGTGCAGTCTCTGGGTCAAACGGACGGAGAATTCGCGCCCACGCCCCACTGTGCTGAACGTCCGCATCCGGTACATCAGTCATTTGACTGCGTGCAGGTCGGCCGCCTTCCGCAACCTGTCGCCCGGGCTGTCGCCGAGGGCGCGGCGGACCGCCTCACCGGCACCATCCAGCGTCTCACCGGACGGCCCGCGCGAACCTTCCGTGCCCTCCTCGCAAGGAAGATACGTCGCAAGAGCTGGTATTCCAGCCGTAGATCGTTATGCGCCCTGGTCCTGGGGCTGTCTGCCGCTGACGGAAACTCAGGTGGCCTCAGCGCACGATCTGGGTAGAGTCGGGCAATCCCCGAGCTGAAGCGGCTGCACGCCGGCCGCGCCCCGGCGGTTTTGGCCTTCGAGCTGTTGAACCGCACCTACATTGCTGCCTCGATCTCCGACCGCGACGACGACTTCTTCGACCAGTTCCTCGACGGGTACGACGCCTTGCTGGCAGAGCAGGAAGCTGGCAGCTGCGCTTTCTACGTGCTCGTCGCCGATGATGGCTCGGTTCTGGGCAGGTTCAACGTGTACGACTTGGAGGACGGCACTGCCAACCTCGGCTATCGAGTCGCGGAGCAGGTCGCCGGCCACGGCGTGGCGACCGCGACCGTCCGGGAGCTGTGCCGGATCGCGGCAGCGCGGCACGGGCTGCGCACACTGCGGGCGGCCACCTCCCCATGACAACGCCGCGTCCCGAAGAGTCTTGACGAAGGCCGGGTTCGTCCCGGTTGGCCCTTCCTCCGCGGCCGATCTCGGCGGCAAGCCAGGCATCTGGTACCAGCGCGACCTCCAGCCATAGACCTTGATCCTCCTCGCGGGCCCCCGGCTTCCCCGCGTACGCGCCCGCCGCCGAGACCTGGCTGAAGGCGCAGGCCGCCTCCGGGTACTTCGCCGGAAACCTCACAGCCCTGTCGTTGCCATCATGGGCAGCACATGCCGAGGATCGCCCCTCGTACTTGGAGACAGACAGTGTCCTCATCCTCCGCCATGGCCGCCGACCTGGTATCGAGCTACCGAGCTGTCGAGAACCTGCTCGCACGTTACGCAGAGCTCGTGGACGACGGCGATTTCGCCGGGCTCGGTCTCCTGCTCGCGGACGCCACTTTCGTCGGCAGCGGCACGCCGGTGAGCGGCAGGGAAGCGATCGAGAAGATGTTCCAGGACACGCTGATCGTCTATGCCGACGGCACGCCGCGAACCCAGCACGTCACCTCCAATATCGCCATCGAGATCGAGGAACAGACCGGCACGGCGGTCGCACGTTCCTACGTCACCGTGCTGCAGGCGCTACCCGACCTGCCGCTGCAGCCCGTCGCCGCCGGTCGGTACCGCGACCGCTTCGAGCGCCGCGGCGGGCAGTGGCGTTTCGTCGAGCGACACGTCGACATCCGCCTCGTCGGCGACGTGAGTCGCCACCTGCAGCAGGCTGCCGCACGACGATAGGTCATTTCCGAAGCGCGGTTTGCATTCGATTCCGCGCTTCGTCCGGCCGAGCGCGTCGACGTCTGCCTGCGAGAGATGGAGGACGCTTTCCGGGCGATGGGGGATGTGATCGGCGGTCAGTCGCTGCGCGCTGGGTTGTCGAACGCTCACACGCCTGGGTCATGCACGCCCGCCGGCATGCACGCGACTACGAACGGCTCATCCAGCACTCCGAATCGCTGATCACCTGGGCCGCGATCACGCTCATGACCAGGCGCATCACCCGCCGAAGCTCCCGCAGGAGCGGCCAGCCGGCATCCCGCGAAGCCGCACGAGACTGATCAGCCTTGTCCTCATCCGCCGATCCCCACCCGCAGCCCACGCCGGCGTCGGCCGATGAACTAGCGACGGAGCTGGAGAGGGTGCGGGCGGACAACCGGCAGTTGCAGCAGGCGCTCGCCTCGCATGCCGTTGTCGACCAGGCCATCGGCGTCCTGACCGTTCTGGGGCAGATTCCCCCGTGCGACGGCTTCACGGTGCTGCGGGAGGTCTCCCAGCACACCAACATCAAACTCTCCCAGGTCGCTGAAGAGGTCCTCAAGCACGGTCAGGGCGCGGCGCTGCCCGATGTCCTTATCGGGAAACTGCGCGCGGCACTGGCTCGCCGTGCCGCCGAGCGCCCCGGCCTGTGACTGGAGGGCGGTCGCGGGCGTTTCTATAAGGTCCGCTGACCTGGGATGGTGCCGTCGGGGTCGTCCAGGAGGGCGATGCGGGCGGTGATGCGCTTGCCGACCGGCTCCCGCTGCGCCTCGAAGCCCTGGGCCACAGCCATCACGATCTCCAGGCCGTGCTGCCCCACCCGTGCGGCGTCGGCGGCCCTCGCCACCGGCAGCACGGGATCGCCGTCCCACACCGCGACCTCCACCGCCTCACCGGTGATGCGCAGATCCAGCAGCACCGGGCCTGGCGCGTACTTGAGGGCGTTGGTCACCAGTTCGCTGACCACCAGCTGGGTCAGGTCCATGGCCCGCTGTGAGACCGGAAGGCCGTGCTCGGCCTGCACGCGGGTGAGGAAATGGGCGGCGAGGTGGCGGGCCCGCGCGATGCACGTGCCGTCGCCTTCCAGGGCCACCGTGGCCTGGAAGGCCTGCTCATCCGGCACCGCACTGTCCTCACCCACCGAGAACGCTTCCATCACGGCCCGTATCCCCTGCCCCATCCACGTCCCCGCGCGTACCCACGCATGCGCGGTACACGCTTTACGCCCTGGTCGCCAAGGCATTACCCGCACTGGACAGGGCAGCATTATGGATCAACCTCTCGGGTGTGCCAGGATCAGCGACATGCCCGAGGGAGAGACGCCGGACACCGAGCAAGCCGCGCAGCCAGGCCAGCTGTCGGTCGCCTCCACCGCCACCGACGGCATCCGCGTGATCACCGTGGCCGGCGAGATCGACCACGACACCGTCGAACTGCTCCGTCAGGCCCTGGACGCCCCCTACCTTCCCCAGCCCTGCATCGTCATCGACATGCACCAGGTCACCTTCATGGACTCCACCGGCATCAACGTCCTCATCACCGCCTACCGCACCCTCGCGGAGGCCGGCGGCTGGATACGCCTGGCCGCACCGACCGAGGCCGTGATGCGCACGCTGCAGATCGTCGGCGTCGACACCCTCATCGACTGCCGCGAAACCCTTCGCGACGCACTCAGCAACTGACCGACACGCGCAAGATCGGGGCGCGCGCCACCATGGTCAGGCAGCAGGCCGACCTACTCGGGGTGTGGTCGGGCTCGGCAGTTCAGTGCTGATGGCGATCGTGCTGGGACAGGTAGAGGGGACTGATCCGGTGCCAGTAGCCGTGCACGAGGTTTTCGGCCTCCCGCACCGCCCGCTGATCGCACAGCGCGTCCGTCGGCAGGCCCTGTCCGGCTTGGGACGCGGTGGAAACCGTGCCCCGGACATCCCTCAATGCCGTCCGACGTGAGGCGCGACGGGACACAGCGGCAGTGTGCGGGTGGCTGCTGCGGCCCGACAGACACCATCGCGCGAAAAGGATCGCCGCCACCGCCGACAATGCGCTGACGGCGTAGACCTCATGACCGGCCACTGGTTCCTCCTGCCGGACACCCGCATAGACCGTGCCGGATTCCTGTGCCCCCATATCGCATCCTCAACGTCACCGCTGGGCTAAGAAAACCTCACATGCCATCGCCGGGTCATGGTGGGCCGGCACCCGGCGCAGGCGGGTTCATATCCACGCCGGGCCGCTGCGGAACCGACGCGCAACACGGTGCGCGTGTCGATCCCCGGCGCAGCCCCAGCATGCGGAAGCGGGCCAGCAGGCCGAACAGATGCGCTTCATCGATGACGGTGCCGTAGAAGACCGTCTGGCCGCCCAGCATCACGGCGTCCAGCTCGGGAACTCCGGGGCGTTCTCCCGGACCGGGCCGCGGACACGGAACTCGTAGCGGATGGGCTCGCCCGCTCCAGGCATGCCCCATGGTGAGACCGGCTCTGGCATTTTTGGCATCGCCCGCAACGGGTGAGGACGGCTGCGCTTGAAGCTTCTGCGGGCGCCAGCGCGTGGTCCCGGCATGAGCCAGATCGCTGAGGCGCACGCGGCCGCACCCCATTTGCCGGTGACAGATACCCCTCCATCGGCGCTACCTCAGCCATCAAAGGCCCACATCAGGGCCAACAACGGATCCGAGGGGCCAACTAGCGATCGCCGTTACAGCGCCTGTGACTTTGATCGATAGATGGCGAGGCTGGGCTCCCGAAGAGCCAGGTGGGGGCCGTTCGGTTGACTCCTTGTTGGCGGGTCTGTTGAACGGTAGTTGGCGAGTCCGGACGTGAGGCGGTCACGTTCAGTGAGTTGTGTTCAACTTGAACGTGCAGGTCACGGGGGTGGCGTGGGTGGGTGAGGTCATGCTCGTGCTGGTCGGCCGCGGTTGTCTGCGGTGAAGATCGTCGGTCAGCGGGCGATCTCGTGCCAGTTGAGGACCATCAGCGCGCGGACGAGTCGGGTAGCCCACTTCACGTCGAGGCGGAGCCGGGTCAGTACGCGCCAGTTCTTCAGGTGTGCGAAGGCGTGTTCGCAGACGGCTCGTGCTGCGGCGATCAGCTGGTTGACCTGCTTCTTCGCGGGCGGGAGCTTCTTGCCCTTGGGCTTCTTGTAGCCGGTGATGACCGCCGGGTCGCTGCTGTCGTCGCCACCACCGTCGAGGCCGACGAAGCCGAGGTCGGCGATCGCGGCGAGGCCGGCAGCGCGGAGTCGGCCGACCAGGTCGTCGTGGCGGCAGGCGGTGATCTCCGAGCCGCGCGCGGGTCGGGCGGTGGAGGTCCACAGCAGCCGCCCCTTGACATCGGTCAGGGCGATGACCAGCAGCCCGTGCCGTTTGTGCTTGGCCGACCAGCGGCATTTCATCGGGTGGCCGGTGCGACGCTGGGTGGGTATCAGCGAGCCGTCGATCAGGACGACGCTGCCACCCTCCCGGGCGATTTTCGCCAGCACCCGCTCCAGCCTTGGGGCCCGCGCGGCCAGAAGGTCGATCATCTCCTTCAGCCACCGGTCCACGGTGGTGCGCGAGAGGTCGTTGCCGCTGGCGAGGTCGGCAAGTCGCTGGTCATGCCGCAGCGCGGCCAGCACGATCACCGCGATCCGCCCGGCTGGACGCTTGCGCCATCGCGAGCGGATCTTCTTCAGGTGGGCGGACAGCAGCCCGGTCAGGAAGGTGAGGGTCTGTGTGGACAGCTCCAGCCGGCACTGGTAGACAAGTTCACTGTGCTCCCCGGCCGGGATGGATTTTGTAGGCAAACTTCATCAACCAGGGCCGGGGGCCGCTCAGTTACGGGGCCGTGGTGGGAGATTCACGCCCGGATAGTGAAGGTGCCGTTCGGCAGCTTGTGCAGCCAGCCCCGGGCCGCCAGCTTCGACAGCTTGCCGCGCAGCGGCTCCAGCCGGCCCGGCACCACCACGTCGATGCCCAGCTCGGCGCCGACGTCCTTGACCATCACCGGACCGCCCGCGGCCCGCACAATCTGCAGCATCCGCCGGTAGTCGCCCGGCAGCGCGGACGCATCCACCACCTCCCGGCGGTGCGGCACCTTCAAAACCGACCGGCCCGCGACCTGCACCTGCTGCGGCAAACCGGCGTCCTGTCCGGCGGCCTCGGCCTCCTGTTCATACAGCCGGCGCAGCACCCGCTCCGCGACCGCGAGTTCCTCACGCTCGGCGTCCACCTCGGCCAACTGCTTGGCCAGCGACTCGGCAAGCTCGTCCAGCTCAGCCCGGCGACCTGCGATCTTCTCCAGCGGCGACACGCCTTCCCTCCCCAACGGCCAGACACCCTCGGGGAACCGTAGGAGCCCCGCCGAACACGGACGAAGCCAAGAACCCCATCCGGGACGTGTCAGACGATCTACACTCCAGCCTCCCGCCTTCGACCAGCACGAGTACGCCACCGACCACCCACGCCAGCACCGCTGACCAGGACGGATTCAGGCTATACAGGTCTCAGTCACCTCGAAAGGACTCCCTCCGAGAGTGATACAGCCAGGACGGCGGGTCCTCGGCCTCGGCGTCCAGGACACCGAACGGGCCCAGGACCGTCTTCGACGGATTGGCCGGGTGTGACAGCGGTACGGGTGACCGCCCTGGTCGCGGCGGCGCATCGGCCAAGCCGGGCCGGGCAGGGGCCGCAGAGTTACCTCTTGTGCGTAACCCCATGATGGGTGACCATCGAGGAAGACGTAAGGAGGCACTTCCATGTCAGCCGCGAACAGCGTTGTGCCCGTGCCCGACCCTCTCGACAAGGCCTGCCCGATCCGTGAGGTGCTCGACCGGGTCGGTGACAAGTGGAGCAGTCTGATCGTTGTGCGGCTCGGGCAGCGCACCCACCGGTTCAACGAACTGCATCGCGAGATCGACGGGATCAGCCAGCGGATGCTGACCCTGACCCTGCGCCAGCTGGTTCGCGACGGTCTGGTCAGCCGCACGGCTTACGCCACCGTGCCGCCGCGCGTCGACTACGAACTCACCGAACTGGGCCGCACCTTGCTCGCCCCGATCACCGCGCTCCACGAATGGGCCGTGGCTCACCGCGACGACATCCGCCAGGCACGCGCCGGCCACGACGACGCCGTGGCCGCGGGGGTCGATTCCGTGGCGGCGCCCGCTTGATCCAGGCCACTCGCGACAGATGACGTAGGGGGCGGAACGAACCTCCGCCCGGATCCGGTCATTCACGTGTCACCGAAGCCGCCTGCCGCTTCCTACCGTCGATCCCTTCACCGGCGTAACAGCGTGCGGTGACGACGAGCAGAAGGCGGCACCATGAGCACGTTCGTCCTCCTTCGTGGCGCCCGGCACGGCGGCTGGGGCCGGCAGCGCGTGGCGCCCGCCCTGCGCGCAGTCAGGCACGAGGTGTACGCCCCCGCCTCACCGGCGTCAGCGACCGCGTCCACCTGCTGAGCCCGCAGGTGGGGCTGTCCACGCAAGTCCAGGACGTCGTCGCACTCCTGGAGGCGCACGACGCCCACGATGTCGTCCTCGTCGGACACAGTTACGCCCATGCCGATCAGATCCTCGGCCGGGGACGCGCACAGGGCGACCCCCGCCTCTTTGACCTGGACGAACCGGCCGTCCTCGTCGATGACAGCGAGCCCGTCGGACGCGTGCTCGACGAGGCAGGACCCGGCCGCCCCCTCCTGGACTTCGGCGTCGCCCTGGCGTGGGCCAGCTATATGAGTCCCCGTTAGTTCAGCGTGAAGGAGCGCTTGGCGCAGCCCATCGTGAAGCCGTCGATGGCCGTCTGAGCGGGTGCTTCCGGGTCGGTGGCGCTGCCCAGGGTGATGAAGATGGGCAGGAAGTGATCCGGGGTGGGATGGGCGTACGGCATCCCGGGCGCCCGGGTCGCGTAGGCGGCGAGTTCGTCGACGTCACCGCGGGCCAGCGCGTCAGCCGCCCAGGCGTCGAAGTCGGAGGACCAGGCGGGCACGACTCCCTCGGTGAACATCTCCCGGGTGAGGAAGGGCAGGCCGTGTGTCATGAACCCCGAGCCGATGACGAGGACGCCCTCCTCACGCAGGGAGGCGAGGCGCCGGCCGAGGGCCATCAGGCGGGAGGGTTCCTGGCTGGGCATGGACATCTGCAGGACTGGGATGTCGGCCACCGGATACATAACCATCAGCGGAACCCAGGCGCCGTGGTCGAGGCCGCGGGAGGGGTGCTGGTAGAGGGACTCGCCGTCGGGCATGGTGGCGGCGATGCGCCGGGCGAGTGCCGTCGCGTCGGGGGTGTCGTAGCGCATCTGGTAGTAGCGCGGGTGGAAGCCGCCAAAGTCGTAGACCAGCGGGGTGCCCGCGGCGGAGCTGGATATGGCGATCGGAGCGTCCTCCCAGTGTGCGGAGATGATCAGGATCGCCTTCGGCTTGGGCAGGGACTGCGCCCAGTCGAAGAGCTGGCCCAGCCAGGGGCCGTCGTCGAAGGTCGGAGGCGCGCCGTGGCTAAGGTAGAGGGCGGGCAGCTGGCCGTCGGCCGGGGTCCACTCCCGCTGGGTACGAGCGCGGGACAGGGCCTCGGGCAGGAAGGCGTCGTAAGCGCCACCGGGTGTCGCGGGGGTGAGGACAGAAGACATCGGGGCCCTCTCTGGTTCGTCAACCGCCGCCCGGCCAGGGGGCGTCGGGATCGATGGTGTGGTGGATACGGCGGCCCGCCTCGCGCAGTTGCCGCTGGTGGGCCTTGGTCACGGGTCGAACACCAGGCGGCGCACCTCGGCGACACGGCCCGGTGCGGTGGCCTGGACCTCCTCCCAGCCGGCGTCGGTGAGAACCGCGAGGGTGCAGCGGCCGTTGGCCGGATCGCGCATGCGCCGGACCCTGGAGCCGACGGCGAAGTCTGCGAGTTCGCTCATCTGCAGTGTCCGGTCCGGGGTCATGGAGAGCCCCGCGAGCACTTGGTACTCGAAGTGGCTGGCCCCGGCGTCGCGTTGAAGCTGGGCGTCGAGCGACGGCCGGCAGCCGGACCAGCACGCCGGTCAGTGCAAGCCAGGTCGACTGTTCCTCGGCGTCCAGCCACCGGGGCTCCGCTTCGCTCACCCTGCCCCTCACCCTCACCCACGATCATTCTGCCTCTGGCAACTGATGATGTGGTTGCTCACGAGAGATGATCCGGTCCATGAGTGCTCGGCGGACCACAACACCGCCTGCAATCAAAGGAGCTGTTCCGTCACGGCAACCTCACCGTCATCGACAAGTTCGTCGGAACCGAGTACATCGATCACAACCCGAAGTCAGACTCACTCGCGAGCGGATGACCGGGTGAGGACGCCGGGACGCGGTCCACACAGCGGCGGGCACCGTTCCCGCTCGAAGCGGCTCGGGGCAGCGCCTGTGCCTGGGAAACGTCGTTGTGCGGTCAGAACATGGTGTTGTCGTTGGCAGCGGTCTCCGGGACCGGCTGGACGGCGTCCCAGTGCTCGACGATCTTTCCGTCGCGGACACGGAAGAACTCAATGCAGGAAAAGCCGCGGTCGTCCGGGTTGAGCTTGAGGTGGTGGTGGACGGCGACGTAGTCACCCTCGGCGATGACCCGCTTGACGTCGATCGTCACCTCCGGGTTCGAGGCGAACAGTCCGGTGAACAGCTCCTTGGCGGCGGCGACGCCATCGGCGTGCTGCGGGTTGTGCTCGTAGAACGGGTCGACGGCGTACCGCTCGAACGCGGACGGGTCCTTCTCGACAGCGATCTCATGGAACAGCGCCGTCACGACCTTCTTGCTCTCCGCGGCGTCCGCGTCCGGGTCGGGCTGGTTGACCGCTGGCTCGCTGATGGTGGTGAACAGGTCGTGGCCGCCCACGATGGTGTCCGGGACCTGCTGGATGACGTCCCAGTGCTCGACGATCTTGCCGTCCTCGACCCGGTATATGTCGACGACCACGCTGGGGGTTGCGCCAGGTGCTGGCGCGGACTCGGTGTGCAGCAGGACCAGGTCGCCTTCGGCCAGGACCCGGTGGGTGGTCTTCGTGCGGTGCGGAAAGGTGTTCCTGAAGAAGGTGATGAAGTTCTTGATTCCCGCGGGGCCGTCGACCCCCTGCGGGTTGTGGTTGGTATACGTCGTGCCGACGAGCTCGTCGATCACCTCGTTGTTCCCGTGGCTGAACAGCTGGTCGTAGAAATGAGTGACGATTTTCTTGTTCTCAGCGGACATGATTGTGATCGCTTTCCGTAGTTACGTTTTGTGCGTAACCCCATCATCAGTCACTGCTGGGCGGGGCGAAAGAAGGCACTTTCATGTCAGCCACGCACACGGATGTGCCCACCTGACTCTGCACACCTCGGGGCGGCTCGCAGTGTCAGCGGTAGGCCGCCCGGGCGCTCATGGCCTGGCCGACGACCAGGGTTATGGATCTCGCTCGTGCCCTCGTAAGTGAGGAGGATTCCAGGTTGTTGGCGTGGCGCAGCAGCGACGCGTCCAGAAATTGGGTGCCCGCGCCCGCCGCGAACTGGGCCTGCCGACCACCCGCGATGCTGCCACGGTCAGGTCCCGCTCTTCACCATGCCCCGCGTGCTGGGCGACGCCACGGTCAGTGCAATCGTCGGCCGGCCGGTCGCTGGATGGGAGCAGGCCCAGCCCGTGATCGAGGCGATGGAAGCCGAGCACGGGTTGACCGCGGGCTGGCGCTACAAGGTCGCCGAGATGGTCCGCCTCGCCCTGGCCGTGCGTGAGGCCGAGGGCGCCGAGCGGCTGCCGGAGGCCATGCTGCGGGACCTGCCGACCAACGGGGACGCGGTCCGCCTGATCCTGTTGAAGGCCGGGCTCTTGGACGAGGCGCCCGAGCCCATGCGGTTCTCCGTCTCAGATCAGCCCGCTCGTACCCCGTACATCACCACTCCGACGCCGCTGCCGCCCCCGGCGCCCCGCCAGTGCGCCGACTGCTACGCCTGGCTCCCCACAGGCCGACGGGCGGGATTTGTCTGTGATCCGTGTAGGCACTGGCGGGAACGGGCGGGGCGAGGCCAGTGCTGCCGCTGCGGTCGCGACGGACTGGCCCTGCGCGACGACCGTTGCCGCAGCTGCCACCCCTACCGCCTCATCGACCAAGCCCGCCCGGCTTCCCGGCGGTTCACGCAACTGGTGATCGCCCTGCTGACTGGCAAGGGCGGGCCGTTCGAGGCGCTCCCGGTCGGCGACGGCCAGGCGCCCGACTACGACGAGCAACGGCCCGCTCTGCACACGAGCCGCGGACAGGAAACGCTGTTCACCAGTCGGCGCGACTGGACCCCGGTGCTGGCCCGGCTGCGGAGCATGCCTTCGGGCGAGCCGCCGCTGACCGAGAGCGCCCAGTTCTTGCTTGAGGAGTTCACCCGCTATCGACCGGGGCAGCGGCCGAACTACCGGAAGAACACCCGCACGCTCACGATCCTCCTGTACTGGCTCGGCGCCGAGACGGCCGTCTTCGAACGCGACGTGCACGACCTGACCCGGATCGACGTGAACCTCGCCGCCAAGCCAGTCTGCCAGTTCCTGCGCGACCGCGGCCTGCTGGTGGAGGAACCCGACCTGCATCGGAACGCGGATCTGGTGTGGATCGAGTCGACCCTCACCGCCCTGCCGGAGCCGGTCGCGAGCGAGGTGGGCACCTGGGTGAAAGTCATGCGCGAGCAGGGCCGCCGCGAAGGCGAGCCCCGCGGCTACGACGGCATCCGCCGCTACCTCACCACGCTTCAGCCCACTCTCACCGCGTGGACCACGACGGCCGGCGTGAACTCACTGAGGGAAATCATCAAGGACCACGTCGAGAACGCCGTGGAGGGCCTGTCCGGCTACGCCCGCCGAGGACTGGCCATAGCCCTGCGCAGCCTGTTCCGCGCGCTCAAACGCGAACGAGTGATCTTCCGCAACCCCGCCCGGGACCTCCCGGTCGGCGATCTCAAGGGGGTCCCGAAGTCCATCCCCTCCGACGTCCTGATGGGGCTCCTCGACCAGGCGACAACGCCGCTCGGCCGCCTCGTCGTCGCCTTGGCCTCCATCCACGCACTGCCCGGACACGAGATCCGAACACTGCACACCACGGGCCTCGACCTCTCCCGCGGCACCCTCGAAGTACAGCGCGGGTTGCTGCGGCACACCCTCTACCTGGAGGCGCTCACCCACCAACTCGCCGCCGACTGGACGACCTACCGCCACCTGCGGTGGCCCGCCTCGACCAACCCCCACCTGCTGGTCAGCCAGAAGACCGCTGTCGATCCCGACCACCCGGCCGTCAGTATCGGCACGCTGCGCGCGGCCCTCCCCAAGGGCCTGACGCTGGCCGGCCTGCGCCAGGACCGGATCCTCAACGAGGCGATGGAAAGCGCCGACCCCCTCAAGCTGATACGGCTGTTCGGCATCACCGAGCAGACCGCCATGCGCTACGTCAGCGCCGCCCACCCCGAGCGCACAGCCAAGCTACCTCGGTAGGCCGTCCCGTCACCTGGTGGACGGCTCTGGATACTGCATCGGTCGGTGAACTCCCCGAGCATGCCAGTTGATCACGCTGCCGCACCGAGGAACTCCAAGATCCCCGACAGAATCAAGCTGAGCGATAGATCTCAGCCACACAAACCGCCGATGGCCTCCCTGCACCGGCGAAGACCTAGCAAGGTTGTTGATCAGAGCGCAAACGAATGGCCGTTGTCCCCACTCGCGCCGTGCGGATGCAGGCACGCTTCACCAAGGTGTCTGCCGCGAGATGCACCACAACAGTCAGGTCCTGGTGGACCACGTCGGCGTGGACGAGCCTGCCGCCTCGAAGGGCCGCTCCCAGAAGAGGGGGTTCTCCTCGATCGTCACGGGGAATCCGAGCCGCCTGACCGGACCGTGTCCGCTGGCGAAGATGCGGTCCCCGAAAGGTCCGTCGAGGGGTAGGCGGATCTCCGGTTCCTCTGGCACGTGACCCTCGTCGATCAGCATCGCCGCGGTCCGGGCGAGCGAGAGACGGGAGACGGAGCCTTCGCCGGTCGTCACTCGGCGGGTCAGTCCCCGGATGGCGGCCGCGGCGATCTGGTATCCGGTCGCGAAGTCGAGTGCCTCGACGGGCAGGTGCCGGGGCCGGTCGGCGTCGACGAGTCGGCCGAGCGCGTTGATCGGTGTGCGGTGCTCCGGGTCGGCGAGGGCCCAGGCCGTCGTGGCGTCGGCGAGGCCGCTGCTGAACTGGACGAGGGTATCGAAACCCCTGCGGTTCTTCCACGGGCCGGTCCAGCCGTAGGCGTTGAGCGCCACTTCCACCAGGCCGGGGCGTACGACGGCCCGGATCTCCGGGGCGACGAGGCTGTCCAGAGCGCCGGGGCGGTATCCGTGCACGAGGACGTCCGCCTCTGCCAGGAGACTGAGGAAGCGAGCGTGCCCGTCCTCGGTGTGCAAGTCGAGAAGTGCCCAGCGCTTGCCGAGCATGACGTCACTGCCCCGCCCGAACACGCCGCTGCTCTCGTCCGAGCCTGGACGGTCGAGACGCAGCACCTCGGCGCCGCAGGCCGCGAGGAAGCGGGTTGCCATGGGCCCGGAGATGACCCGGGTGAGGTCGAGCACGCGGATGCCGGCCAGCGGACGGCCGTGTGTCGGCCGCCAGTGGTCACTGGCTACGCCCCCGGTCTGGATGTGGACGACGGGTTCCGCAGCCACAGCACGGCCCTGAGGGTGGTGTTGCCATTCTTCTACGGTGCGGCTGATCGCGACGGCGGCGCCCTCATTCACCAGGAATCGCTCAACATCCTCGGCCGTGTGCTTGCGGATCTCGGACTCGAACTGGCTCGGCTCCTCCGCTGTTCCAAGGGCTCGGGCGATACGCGAGCGCAGGGTCGGAAACGTCGCCTGCACGCGCAGCCATCGGTCGTCGGCTGTCTGGAACTCGCTCATCCACTTGTGCGGAATGCCCTGCCCTGCCGAGCCGTCGAGAGGCAGGGAAGGGCCGACCGGCAGATCGAACCAGCCGCTGGCAAGCGTTCGGTCGACGCGGACCTGCTGCCCCCCACGGCCGGCCGTGTCCAGGAGATCGCTGAGGGCCAGGCCGGCCGCGGCGAACGATGCCGCGGCGAGGTCGGTGACCGCGAAGGGGGACCGCAGGGCGCCATGCCCGGTAAAGCTGACCCGCTTAATACTGCAGCCGCAGTTACGGGGGTCGGTGGCCGCGGCGGCGGTAATGGCTGATCCGGGCTCGGTGTTGGTGGCGTCGCCGCCAGTGTGACC
>NZ_JBIATQ010000035.1:0-14797 GCF_042891955.1 Streptomyces sp. NPDC001843
CCGTTACGACAAACAACCCGGTCGCTACCGAGCCGCGATCACCCTGGCCAGCACACTCATCTGGCTCGACACATGATCGGCAAGACGTTCCCTAGAGCGGTATGCGTCCGGCGACGCTGCCGCCGGGGTCGTCCGGCAGGGCGATGCGAGCGGTGATGCGCTTGCCCACCGGCTCCCGCACCACCTCAAAACTCTGGGCGACGGCCATCACGATCTCCAGGCCGTGCTGCCCCACCCGGCCCGGATCCGCCGCCCGCGCCACCGGCAGCGCCGGATCACCGTCCCACACCGTCACCTCGATGAGGTCCCCGACGATCCGCAACTCCATCAGCACGGGGCCCGGCGCGTACTTGCGGGCGTTGGTGACCAGCTCGCTCACCACCAGCCGGGTCAGATCCATGGCGCGGGCCGACACTGGCAGCCCATGCTCCGCCTGGACCCCGGCCAAGAACGAGGCGGCCGCCTGCCGCGCCTCGGCGATACAACCGCCGTCGCCATCCAGAGCTACCGCCGTCTGAACCGGATCAGCCTCCGGCACGGCGCCGTCCTCGCCGACAGGCACTGCTTCCACCAAGGCCGCCCTCACCCTTCATCCCCGCCGACTACCCGTCGGCCCCTCCCTCACGCCCCGCCTGTCCTGACCGGCCCAACCTGCACAAAGCGCTGCCCGTAGTATGCAGCTCAGCCTGCCGGGAGAACCGGCCCGTATCTCCACCAGCGCCGAGGAAACCGTGACGGACTCCGACAAAGCGCGTATTCCTGGTCGGCTGTCGGTGACGTCCACCGGAACCGACGGCATCCACGTGCTGTCCGTGGCCGGCGAAATCGACCATGACACCGTACAGCCCCTTCGCCAAGCCTTGGAGCTGTCCTGCCTGGGCTCCCCGCCACGCGTCGTGATCGACATGCGGCAGGTCACCTTCATGGACTCCGCCGGCATCAACCTGCTCATCACCACCCGCCGAGCCACAAGCGGACGGCACGGCTGGCTACGCCTGGCAGCCGTCCCCGACTCCGTCATGCACACCCTGCGCATCGTCGAACTCGACACGATCATCGATTGCCACCCCACCCTCCGCGACGCACTCCACCCCTGACCAGCCCAATGCTGCCTGCGGGAACGGCAGCTCTAGCAGTTCCTTGCCGCATCACCGGCGGCCGCCCGCACAGTGACACCGGGGGGCGCCGCCGCAGGGCAGGCAGGCAGGCAACGGCCAAGCCGGGCCGTAGCTGGCGATCTGTTCGGCGGCCGTGGGCACGCCGAGATCGGCGGATTGCGGCGAGCCGGGGCAGCGGGACCAGGCGAGGTCTCGCAGGCCGCCCGCCAGGGCCACGCTGTCCCCGGTCGGGAAACGCTGGACCAGTCCTGCCCTGCCATAGCCTTGCTGAGCGCCGGGTCGTGGTCGGAGACGATCAGCGGGACGCCCAGCGTGCGGCGGCGATGCAGGCTGCTGGTGACGGAATTCCGGCCGCTGTCGGTCCAGGCGCCCTGACTGGTCGGCCCCGAGTGGACAGCGCGCAGACTTATGCCTTCACCAGTAGTGCCTGCGGCCCCCGACTGCGTGGCCGGCAGAGCCCAGGATCCACAGTACGGCGCCGATCACGGCGAGGATGATGCCGATGGTCCACAGAATGGATATGCCGGTGACGAAGCCGACGACGAGCAAGATGATTCCGAGGACGATCACGACGGCCTCCCGCGCTAGTACTTCCTTCACTGTGCGCCTGTACCGGTGATTTGTCCCGCTGGGCCGGACGACTACGCACGATGCTGCACCCAGATCTCCACGAAACGCTCCTGTGGCGGGAGCCGCCGGGAAGGGCTGCTCGGCGGCCGTAGGGATTCGCGGCGCGGCCGCCCAGTCGCTTCGTGACCTGTGGGATGCCGACCAGGCTTCGCTGCAGCCGCTGGACCAGACCGGGTGGACCTCCATCGACGCCCAGATAGACAAGGTGCTCAAGATCTTCGGCATCGACCACCCGCACCCGCCGATGCACCGGCGCAGCAGGAGAAAAAACTGAGCGCATTCCTGACGGACATGAGCTGACCGACCGCACAGCGCCCGACGACGGGTCGGGTGTGCCGGGCCGCGCCGAGAACCGCGCCACTGCCCCGGCAGACCCGGTGAGTCGCACATCACCCCGACGTCCTCACCGCCCGACGACGCGAACGCATCCGCAGCAGTGTGCAGGTCACGACCGCGCCTCCCACCTGGTTGAACCGGCCGGTGAAGAGCGCTCCCGGGATGTCACGGCCAGCGCACCCCAGGGCCACCCCCCGTCTCCACCTTCTGTACCTCAACTCCCTTATGAGTAGGGAAGGTCCGGAACAGAAACAAACGCCCTGGCACAGGTGCCGACGTTCACGACGGAGGGAGCATGAAGCGTCGAGCCGGCCGCAGGGTGAAGGTGCGGACTGTCAATCCGCTCCGGCCTCTGCGCCAGGGCAGCTGGGATGCACAGCGACTGCCAGGCTACGACGACAACGTCCGGTTAACCTTCCGCCACGAGTCCTGACAGCCAGTCGGCCTGGGGAACGGCACCGGTTCCACGGGCCCCCACATCCGGGCTTGTGCAGGACTGCACCGCGAAACCGGGCGAGCGGTATCGTCGTCGGCTCACCTAATCGTCCACGTCGCCGAGGCAGACGCGCAGCACATGCATCCCTACGAGCATGTCAGCAAGGGAACCCTCAACCCGGTTCAAAGATCGCCGTGCGCCGTCAGGATTTGCGGCATCGGCCGCAATCTGAGCCGCGAGAAGGTCCGTGGCCACCATCACGGCCGCCATGGATGCGGCCTGTCCTGGGCGCTCCTCTTCCTCATCCGAGGGTCCCATCATCTGCACGGCGGTCCGCTGCAACCGGTTGATCATCACGACCGCACCCACGGCTGCGTCTGCCTTCACCTTCTGCGACCAGCCGCCGATCACAGCGGCGAAGCCCTGAAAGAACTCGTCATCGACCCGGGTCGCCGCGGTGATCTCCAGCTCCACCGTCGCCAGCAAAGCCCCCAGCAGCCGAAATCGGTCGTCCGGGTGCGGTCCGTCAGTCCGGGACTCCCGATCCATCACCGGCTCAGCTCTCAACGCAACCAGAGCCGCGTAGATCTCCTCCGCACTCGCCGGTTGCTCATTGCTGATGTTCACGGCGAGATCTTCGCTGAGATCCAGCAGTCGCACGGTCCGGCGCTGCCGCATGACACCAGAAGTGGCTGCAATCGGGTCAGGTGGGCATTTGCCGCATCTCTGCGACCAGTAGGCCCAGCATGCGGAAACGGTCCACCAGCCCGTACAGATGCGCATCGTCGACAACGGTGCCGTAAAAGACGGTCTGCTTGCCCAGCGTCGCAGCTTCAAGCTCGGGGAACGCCTTCCCAGCGCTCTCCGGCACGGGGCCGCGGATGCGGAACTCGTAACGCATGCGCTCGTCCCTCCTGAGATAACCCATGGTGATCCCGGACCCTGCTTGCGGGTATCACCCGCCCCAGGTGAGGAGGTCAGCACAGGCCCCCACGGTGGCGAGCGGCCCCCACGGTGGCGAGCAGCTTCAACGGCGCCATCTCGTTCGGGCTCGTCAGCGTCCCGATCACGGTAGTGGGCGCGACTGAAGAACACAGCGTGCGCTTCCGCCGGATCCAACCGCCGGCGACGGGCCTGGTACGCAACCGCTACTGGTCGTGCAAGACGGAGGGGCGCGAGGTCAGCTTCGGAGAACGGGCCGCCTTCCATGACGTGCCGGCGTCCGAGGCCCTCCCGTCCCCTGGACGGAGACCAGCTGCAGGAGTTCGGGAAACGGGCTCTCGCCCTGCTGAGCGAACACGCCGACACAGGCGACCTGATCGAGCACGCGCGCTTCGACGTCCTGATCGCCCGCGGCCCCCGACTCTCGTGCCCACGGACGGGGCTCCAACCTGTCCCGCCCGCCATCATGCGCATCCTGGAAGCGTGCTCCCAGGCTCGCCACCGTGCCCCGACCGCCGGACGGACCCGGGGCCTCGTTGCCCGACCCCCTGGTGACCAAGGCTGAGCGGTTTCGTAACTGACGAGCGACGCGAGGCCCTTCGGCTCTCCGGGATGCCGGAGCCCCTCGACGCCGTCCTGGCCCAGGCCCACGGCGGCGAGCGCTGTCACCTGGGACTTCTCCAGGTCCTCTGCCAGGACGAGACCCCCGGCGGGAGACCGCAGCCTTCTACGGCGCCCGCACAAAGCCAAGACCTGCTAGCCGGCCTCGACGGACTGGCCGGGCTGGACCGGGTCAGGCGCCATGGACGGCGGCGTCCACCGGCTCGACCAGCGGCGAACTGGACTACGTGGTGACGCTGAACGCGGGTCCACGCTTGCCACGCTGGACCCCGGAGATCTACGTCCTCGAGGTCGGCCGCAACCACGACCGCAGCAACTGGGACGCGGGCGGTGACCGCTACCACCTCACCGCCACGTCCACTGCTTCGGTCACCGAGTTGTACTCGGGCGCTTTCGGAACGGAAGGCGCGGCTTTCCGAGCCGCGCGGGCGCCGGCCGGGAGAACGATCTCGTCTCAGACCTCGGGTTGAGTGAGGTAGGTGAACGAGCCGGTGGCGGTGCCGACGGGGCTGGTGACGGTGACGTTGACCGGGCCTTCGGCGCCGCTGGGTGGAGTGGCGGCGTTCAGGGTGGTATCGGAGACGACGGTGAAGGACACGGGCGTGCCGTTGAAGGTGACCTGTTCGGCGGCGGCCAGGCCGGTGCCGCTGATGGTCACCTCGGTGCCGCCGTGGGTCGGTCCGGCACTGGGGGTGATGGCGGTGACGGCGGGCGGATCGAGGTAGGTGTAGGAAAGGCCCTGGGTGGTGCCGCCGGGTGTGGTCACTGTGACGGTGCCCGGTCCCGGCGCCGGGGCTGCGGCGGCTCTGACGGTGATCTGGGTGTCGGTGACCGCTTGGATGACGGCTCGGGTGGTGCCGAAGTACACGTTGAGGGCTCCGGCGAGGTTGCGGCCGGTGATGACGATTTCGTCGTCGCTGCCCGCGACGGGGCCTGCGGCGGGGCTGATGCCGGTGAGAACGGGGCCGGGACGGTAGTAGAACTGTCCGAGGGTGCCGGTGCCGCCTGCGGTGGTGACCGTCACGGGAACGGCGCCGGATCCGGCGGGGCTGGTGGCGGTCAGTGAGGTCGCGGTGTTGGCGGTGATGACGCCTCGAGCGGTGCCGAAGTTGACGGCGGTGGCGTTGGCCAGGTTGTGACCGGTGAGGGTCACGGTGGTCCCGCCGGCCATGGAGCCCTGGTCGGGGATCACGGTCGTGGCCAGGACGCCGACGGTGCCCGCGTCTGTGTTGGTCACGTAGGCGTGTGTCCCGTCGGGGGTGAACGCGATGCCGGTGGGACCTGCTCCGAAGTCGATGTTCTCGACGACTGCGTTCGTGGCGGTGTCGATCACACTCACCGTGTCCGGTTCGGCGTTGGCCACGTAGGCATGGATGCCGTTGGGACTCACGACGGTGAAGCGCGGCTGAGCGCTGACGCCGATGGTCGCGGTCACGGCATTGGTGGCGGTGTCGATCACACTCACCGTGGAGTTGCCGACGTTCGTGACGTAGACGTGGCCGCCGTTGGGGGCGGCCGAGAGCAGGATGGGGGTGATGCCGACCGGGACGGAGGCGGTGACGGTGTTGGTGGCGGTGTTGATCACGTCGACTGTGTTCGCGGCGATGCAGGCGACGTAGGCGCGTGTCCCGTCCGGGGTGATGGCCAGCCCGATCGGTCCGTCCTCGACGGGAACGGTGGTGGTGACGGTGTTGGTCGCGGTGTCGATCACGCTCACCGTGTTCGTGGTCTGCCCCGATACATAGGCGCGTGTGCCGTCCGGGGTGAGGGCCACCACCGATGCTCCTGCCACGGCGATCTCGGTGAGGATGGTGTTCGTGGCGGTGTCGATCACGCTGACGAGGCCGTCGACGTTGATGGTCACATACGCCCGGCTGCCGTCCGGGCTGGCCGCCACGAAGGTGGGGCCGTTGCCCGTCGGAATGGTCGCGGTGACGGTGTTGGTGGCGGTGTCGATCACACTGACCGTGTTCGAGCCCCGGTTGGCCACATACGCGCGGGTCGCGCTCGGCGTCAGAGCGATACCCTGCGGCGTGGAGCCCACGGGAATTACCGCTCCTGCCACGAAGGATGCGCTGAACCTGACGCTCCCCGCCTGGACATTCAGCGGTGATGGCGAAGCCAAATTGGACATGACACTCCCTCAGAGAGGCGGAAGCATTACCTCCGCGCCGGAATGTCTGCTCCACCGCATGGGCCGACAGCGGGCAGTTGACCGGTTCTGCACCGGACCGGTGAAATACGCACTCTCGAAATACCCTGCTATGAGAGGGACTTAACTCTCACGCTATATGTCATATTCGCAGATGATCGCCCCTTCTGTGAACGCGTCACGGCGCAGGCGTCGCGCCAGGCAGAGGGCGTCGTCCGGCTCCCGGTTGCAGGCCGTACGGCGCTCCGGGAGGAACCGGTCGACCCGCCCTCCTGGCCGGCCATCGGCGAACGGCGTTGGCAGTTCGGTGAGGTGCTGCAGACCCGCGCAGTCGACGCCACGGCCGTACGACCACTGCTGGCCCCCGCGGTGGCGACGCCGCCGATCCACAACACTTAGCCCTGGCGGTTCGGCCTCGATTCGCACACCCGGTCGGCCCGCAGTCCGCACCGGCCTCGGACTGCGGCTGCCGATGACCGATCCCGGCCCTGCGGGCCCAGCACCTGACCGCAGGGGCGGCCAGCTCCCGGCCTGCGGGTGGCCGCGGCACATTCTGGTGTTACTACGCGCTGCGCCCGCGCCTGCGCGCCGTCACTCTCTTCGCAGCCGGCTTCCTAGCTTTCTACCGCGCCACGGCATCGCGACTGGGACCGTCACACCCTCCACCCAGTGCCCGGACGACGACGGTGCCGCCACCGTGTGCCTACCGGCCCCGGAGCACGACGCCCTGGATCCACTGCAGAGGTCGCTCTGGTCCTGACTCGTCGATGCTGGTCCTTCACCGGTTCGGGTGATTCAGCAGCGACCGCTCTTGTCACCCATTTGCCACCATGCATCACTTTGACTAGTTGAATCGGTGGGTCCGCCTGTCTTGGCGGGCGGCGCGGCCTGCCTGTCGACCGGGTGCCCTCGGAGGCATCGGGAATCGCCGCGGTCCTGCTTCGCGCAGTGTCCGGCATGCCGATCACCGTGACCTTCACCGGTGGCATTCGCGGTTCCATTAGGAGCGTCTGCATGCCCATGTCACCGAATCAGGGGCCCACCTCCGGGGGCACCCTGGTCACGTTCACCGGCACGAACCTGGCCGGCACCACAGCCGTGATGTTCGGAACCAAACCGGCCAGCAAGATCACCCAGGTTTCGCCGACCGAGGTCACCGCGATCTCCCCAGCGGGCGCCGGAACGGTCCCGGTGACCGGGACCACCGCCGGAGGGACCAGCAACGCGGTCCCCTTCCGCTATGTCGGGCCACCGTACCTGTGCTCCCTGAGTGCCACTTCCGGCCCTCTGCAGGGCGGGAGTGTCATCACTTTGAACGGCACCGAGTTGTCCACCGCCACCAGCGTCCGGTTCGGCACGCAGACGGTAGTGCCGACGGTCGTCACCGACCGCCAGATCAGGGTGACCGTCCCGGCCGGGGCAGCAGTCGGCCCTGTCGAGGTCAGCGTCACCACAGCCGGCGGCACCAGCGACACCCTGACCTACACCTACGTCGGCGCTCCGACCGTCACCGCCCTGTCCCCCACGCTCGGCTCACCGTCCGGCGGCACCGTCTTCACTGTGACGGGAACGAACCTGACGGGCGCCCAGGTCACCTTCAACGGTGTGCCCGCCACCGGCGTCACCGTCAACGCCGCGGGAACGTCCCTGACCGGCACCACTCCGCCCGGCACCGGCAGAGCCACCGTCCAGGTCACCACCGCCGGCGGCACCGTGTCGGTCCCTGGCGGCTTCACCTACACCCTGCAGCGCGCCTACGTCACCAACACCGGCTCGGGCACGGTGACGGTCATCGACACCGCCACCAGCACGGTCACCGGCAGCCCGATCACCGTCGGATCCAACCCGCGCGGAGTGGCGTTCACCCCGGACGGGGCCCACGCCTACGTCGCCAACAACGGATCCGCCACGGTGTCGGTCATCACCACCGCCACCGGCACGGTGACAACGACCATCCCCGTGGCCGCGACCCCCCACGGCGTGGCCATCACCCCCAACGGCGCGCGCGCCTACGTCAGCCACAACGGCTCGACCAGCGTGTCGGTCATCGACACCGCCACCAACACCGTCCTGACCAGCATCGCCGTCGGCAGCAACCCCTACGGCGTGACCGTCACCCCGGACGGCACCCGCGTCTACGTCGCCAACCAGGGCTCAAACAGCCTGTCAGTGATCACGCCACCAACACGGTCACCGGGACCATCCCCGTCGGCGCCAGCCCCCGGTGGATCGCCTTCACCCCCGACGGCAGCCGCGCCTACGTCACCAACTCCGGCGCGGCCAGCGTGTCGGTGATCAACACGGCCACCAACACCGTCACCGGGACCATCGCCGTCGGCACCACCCCGCGCCGGGTGGCCTTCACCTCCGACGGCAGGCGCGCCTACGTCACCAACTCCGGCTCGGGCACCGTGTCCGTCATCGACGCCACCACCAACACCGTCACCGGGACCATCCCCGTCGGCACCACCCCCTACGGGGTCGTCTTCACCCCCGACGGCACCCACGCCTACGTCGCCAACCAGGGCTCCAACACCGTGTCCGTCATCGACACCGCCACCAACACCGTCACCGGCACCCTCGCGGTCGGCACGGGCCCCTTCGCGCTGGCAACCGCCTGAGACCAACCCAGCCATTCCAGCGCGGGCGGATGGCGCCCGGCTGCTCGACGGGCGCGGTACGCCGTTCCCTGAGTCCGACGGTCGTGTGCTTGGAGGATCGGCGGAGCGGCTGGGATTGAGCGTTGTGGCGACGGCTCCTCACCGATGGCGGGGCTCGTAAGCAAGCCTCCTGGGTCCTCAGGATCTGGTCCAAGGACCGGCTCGGCTGCGGACTGCTCGCGACCTGGCCCCCGGTCCAATCAGCCTGTCGGCGCTCAGCGCGCGGGCGTATACCGCACGGCCCGAAAAGTCCAGAGCAGAACGAGCGCGGCGGCCTGGGTGGCTGCGACGGCGACGATCAGAACAGGGATGGAGATGTCGTAAAGAGCACCGGTCATGGCGCCACCGGCCAGCGCGCCCGCGCCCAGGATCCCCGCGAAGACGCCGTACGCGGTGGCCCGGCGGCCGGTGGGTACGAGGTCGGCGACGGTGGCACGCAGCGTGGACTCCTGAACTCCCACCGCGGCGCCCCACACCAGCGCACCCGCCACGGCGACCGCCAACGTGTCGGTGAACGCGAGGGCCGGAACTGCGGCGGACAACAGCGGCAGGACGACCAAGACTCGGGAACCGAAGCGGTCGTACAGCCAGCCCGTGGCCAGCGCCGCCACCGCGTCCGCGGCCATGGCTGCCGCATAGAGCACCGGCACCGTCGCGGTGGGCATCAGGTGGCGGGCGACGAGGTGGTAGGAGAGCACACCGAAGGTGGCGAAACCAGTCAGGGTCGCGGCGGTGAACGCCGCATAGGTCCAGAAGGCCCGCGGCAGCCGACCGTCCTGAGACGCGTCGGAGGAATTCGGGTCCTCGGGACTCGCCTCGCCTGTGGCCGTCTCGTAGGCGACCGGGTCGGGAACCCTGGCGCGCAACCAGACCAGCAGCGCGAGGGCGGCAAAGCCGGGCAGGGCGAGCACCCCCAGCGCCGGGGCGTAGTCGTCACCGGTGAGGGCGAGGACTCCGGCCACCGTGAGCGGACCGAGAAGCGCACCGACCTGGTCCATCGCCTCGTGCACCGCGAAGCCGCGGCCCCGTCCGGTGGCAGCGGTGGCGTGCGAGAGCAGCGTGTCCTTCGCGGGGGAGCGCACCGCTTTGCCGACACGTTCGGCAATCACCAGAGCGCAGGCCACCCAGAGCACACCCGTCAGACCGAGCACCGGGACGCTGACCGCGGTCAGGACGTATCCGGCGATCGTCCATGCCCAGAAACGGCGGCTGCGGTCGGCCAGCGGACCCGAAGCCAGGCGCAGCCCGAGCGCGGCGGCCTCACCCGCCCCTGTGACCACGCCGATCAGGGCAGCGGAGGCGCCCAGGTGAGCGAGGAGTGGGCCGGTGACGGAGCGAGCGCCCTCGTAGACGAAGTCCATCAGCAGGCTGACGCCCCCGAACACCGTCACGAACCGCCACGGCGACAGTCCCCGGGCGGGCGGTCCGTCCGACGGTGCCGGCTTGGCGGACGTGGCACGGGCGGGCTTCACACGGTCCTCCCCCTTTGACGGAACACGTCCGTAAGACCGGACATGCTGTCGCTGGCGACCACCTGAACACCGAGCCACTTTCTTGTGGCGTTCTCACCTCTCCCGGGTGAACCTGCCGGGCACATCTTCTCTCTACGTGATGTAGTAGACAAGTCCGGAGAGGGCGGGCATGAGCATCCATACCGGCGACATCGAAGTGCAGCGGCGCGACGCACCCGCAGCCACCCGACCGCGGTCTTCCACCAGTGCCGACGCCCCTCAGCAGTGGCACCGGGGCATGACGTTGATCGCCACGATCAGCCTGTTCATCGGCACGCGTTCGGCCTGGACCCAGGCGATGCTCGCCCATCCGCCCGTCGCCGCGGTCATCTCCATCTGCTACGCCGGGATCCTCGTCTGCGGGGTGCTCGCTCTGGCCGTGCGGCATCGGCGGGCCCTGGTCAGGGTGGATGCCGCCGTCCTGGTACTCGCGGTGGTTCTGGTGGTATGCGGTTGGTGGCTGGACCACGCTGGTACCGACGAGGGCGTGCTGACCGCCCAGGCTGCGAGCGAGATCTGGCACGGCCGTCCGGTCTACGGGCAGCCCTGGCCCTGGCTGTTCGGTACCGCGAAGTCCGGCCTGACCAAGACGATGTCCGGCGGCGCGGACCTCACCTACGGCTATCCGCCGCTGACCGCCCTGCTCGCCGCACCCGTGCACGCCGTGCTGCACTCCGCGGCGGCCGCCACTCTGGTCACCACCGGCGCGCTGATTGCCGGCACGGTCGCGCTGTGGCTTCTCCTGCCGGCCCCGTGGCGGTCGGCGGCGACTGCCGTGTGTCTCGGCTTCGGCATCCTGCCGGGCTACGCCCGCTCCGGCTACCCGGCCGTCGTCGCGCTGGCCCTCCTCGTCCCGGTGGTGGTCCGCTGGCCGGCCACCGGCGCGGGTGGCCGGCTGGGTCGGAGCGGGGTGCTGCGGGCGGTGTGCCTGGGCGCCGCCTGCGCCGCTCAGCAACTCGCCTGGTTCTTCGCCCCGTTCCTGCTGATCGGTCTGTACTCGGTCCGGCGCTCCGAACTCGGGGGGCGGGCCGCGTCGGCCGTGGTGGGCCGTTTCACCGGCGTCGCCGCCCTCACCTGGGCCGGCATCAACGCCTACTTCGCCGCCCAGGGGTTCTCCGCCTGGCTGCACGGACTGCTGCTGCCGCTCACCCAGAAGGCGATCCTGCACGGCCAGGGCCTGATGGGCATCTCCTACTACTTCACCTCCGGCAGCAGCCGCCTGGACTACTACTCCTACGCCAGCATGCTGCTCCTCGCCGGCCTGCTCGTCGCTACGGTGCTGTTCGCCCGGCGCCTGGGAACGGCCGTGACCGTCCTGCCCTGGCTGTCCTTCTATCTGGCCACCCGGTCCCAGGACGGCTACTTCCTCATGATGACCCCGCTGTGGCTCGCGGCCGCGGCAACCGTCCCCGCCTCCTCACTGGCCCACGCCTGGCAACCCCGCGTCCCTCGCCTCACCGGCCGCCCCGCCAAGACCGCCGTGGCCATGGCGCTGGTGACCCCCGCCCTGCTGTGCGCCGCGATCGCCGCCGCGAGCCCGCCGCCCCTGCGCATGGCACTCACCACACACACGACCGGCCGATCCCACCCCGCCGTCACTTCCGTCACGGTCCGCGCGGTCAACACCACCGGCACAGCGCTCACCCCGCACTTCGCCAGCCGCGTCGGCCAGGGCGCCTCCAACTGGTGGACCGTCACCAGTGGGCCCGCCACTCTCGCCCCGCACAGCACGGCCGAGTACGTCGTGCGACCGGCCGGCGGTCACCGCGCACTGCCCGGCGCCCATGAGCGCATGTATCTCATCGCCGTCACCGGAACCCCCATGACGATCAGCAGCGCACGCGTCGACGTCGCCCCTTAGCCCTTCTCACCGGCCCCGCTTCGCGTCCCGGCCGCTCTGCCCATGGCCATCAATGGCAACTCTTCGCGGCTCCCTGCAGGATGTTCGCGGCAGCGGTCGTCAACTGAGACGCTGTCAAGATCACCGGCCGGGCGCATGGTCAACCGCGCGCTCTCCGCAACGCGAGCTCCAGTGGAGCGCGGCAGGCGCGACCCGTCCGCGGTCCTGGCGCATCGTCCGAAGAGCGTGTGCAGCACGAATCGAGTGTCGTCGACTACCGCAGACGTCCTCACCCTGGAACAGCCCAGCTGAAAGGGCTCAGTGGGTCGCGGTGCCGGCGGAGGGGAGACTGCGACGGCTGGTCAGGCGGCGCCAGGCGCGCGTGAGCCGTCCTGCCAGATGCACGCACAACGCGCCACGCTGGGGAAACGGGACCGACGTCTCCTCAGCCATCGCCGAGAAGAAGGGCCGGCCCTGCGGGGTTTGCCGGGTGGTACTCCACCGAACGCCGGAGTGATGTGCGACGAGAGTCTGGACAAGTTCCCGCCCAAGCCCCTGACGCTGCCAGTCATCAGAAATCCAGACGTCCAGGATCAGACCTGTGTGACAGGCACCGCACATACGGAAACGGAGCCGCCCGACGACAGTGTGCTGCGAGTCCAGGAACACCATTTCAGTCGTGGAGTGCTGATCTGGGAAGGACCAGTATCGCTCCATTCTCAGCACGATACTTGCCGAATACTGCAGCGAATACGCCGAGCCGATATTCACCCCTATTCCATACCGCCGTCTTACCTCCGGGCATGCGCATCATTCACCTTCCCCGCGGCCCGACGCCAGGCTCCATGATCACCATCGGGCCGGAGAGAAACGCGCACAGTTCGCGATCCGCGGTCCGTGCCACAGGCGCCGAGCTCTCGGAGGAGCGCCACCAAGCACAGGTGGCGGAAGGCCGTTACCCCTTCGGGCACATGGGTGTCCGTACCGACGGCCGCCGGAACGTTTCCGGCACTGCTGGCGGCTGAGCGGCCGGTGATTCGGCACACGAATCCCCCGAACGAACGGGGTTGAATCGATCCGTTACTGGTTTCGACCCACCCCGCTCGTCTACGTCACATGCCCGCGACTCGATCTGCCGGCACAGCTGCGCGAAGTCCGCACGACCGGCGGCGGGCCGAGGTTCTCGCCTGCCCCAGCGCATGACGTGGTCGGAGGCCGAGCACTTTTCGTCCGTACTCCGAAGGACCGGCGGCGCGTTTGCTCGACCACATCACCGGACATGGCTGCTGCTGCATCTTTCCTCCTGCGGCATGAACAGCGATTGTCATTTATCCTCATGAAGAAGTAAGAGATTTCTCTTCAATGGAACCTGGCCTCCGGCCGCTCCCTCCTGCAGGGCAGAGAAGGAGGTCGAAGTGGGCGACAGGCTCATGGCGACGAGCGACACGCTCAAGCGGCGGTTCGCGCCGAGACCCGATCCATTGCCTCAGTGGCGACGGTGGCGTTCCGGGCTCGGGAAGGCACTGCCGGCACTGACGTTGTTCGCCTCCGTGCGGCTGACCGGAGTGATCATGGCGGCCTTGTGGGCGCTGCACCTCGGCAGGCACCCGCGAACCGTGGTCGGCCTGGAATGGGACGGCCGCTGGTACCGGCACATCTCCCAGTACGGCTACGGCCTGGTCATCCACCCGAAAGGGAGCCACAGCGTCTACAACGACCTGGCGTTCTTCCCCCTCTTCCCGGGCCTGATCCGCGCTGTGAACACGGTGCTGCCGATCGGCCCGGTCAACGTGGCGCTGCTCATCGCGTGGAGTGCCGCCCTGGTGGCGGCCTGGGGCGTGTACGCGGTCGGCGAGCTGCTGCACGGACGGCGCGTCGGGATCCTGCTCGTGACGCTGTGGGCGCTGCTGCCGCACGCGATCATCCTGACGATGGCGTATACCGAACCCCTCATGACCGCCTTCGCGGCCTGGTCCCTCTACGCCGTGCTGACCCGCCGCTGGCTGACCGCGGGGGCGCTGGCGGTGCTGGCCGGGCTGTGCCGTCCCAACGGCCTCGCCGTGGCGGCCGCCGTCGTCACCGGCTCCGTCGCCCATCTCTGGCGGCTGCGCCGCGCCGGTGAGCCCACCGCTCCGCGCGCCTGGGCTGCCGCCGCCGCGGCTCCCCTCGGTTGGCTGGGCTACATCGGCTGGGTGGGGCTCAGGACGCACAACCCCGTCGGCTACTTCCACGTACAGAGCCTCTGGGGATCACGCTTCGACTTCGGCCACTACACCGCCCACACGTTCAAGCATCTGGTCGTCGGGCACGACGTGCTCGTCGTCTACGCGGCCGCTGCGCTCGTCCTCGGCTTCCTGCTGTCGTTCCTCTTCTGCGTCCTGAACAAGCAGCCCCTGCCGCTGCTCGCGTACTGTGCTGTCCTCATCGTGATGGCCGTCGGCGGCAGCCACTTCTTCACTAGGGAGTGTCTTTCCGATCATCCGATCGTTGGACTGGGCGTGAGGGATGGGGAGATATCTGATGCCGCTTGGTCGGTGATCGAGCCGTTACT
>NZ_JBIATQ010000036.1:0-13757 GCF_042891955.1 Streptomyces sp. NPDC001843
AACGGACGACACGGTCCTCCCTACCGAACTCACCGCATAGCCTCAAAACGAGATCGCCGAGTGGCCGTCGATACACCACTCCAGCGGACGTGACCTCTTCATCGCCCCAGTCCATCAAGTCCCTGCGGCATGCACACCCTGTTCCGAAACAAAGATCACTCGCTCCCGGACTGCCGGACGCAGTCCAAGGAAGCGAGTAGAAAAACACCTACTGAGAGGTCGTTTTCACCTGTAATGCCTGGCTATACGGCGATTCTCGGAGTGTGGGATTGCGGTGCGGAAGAGGTAGCGGGGTGTGGTCGGGGCCTGTGGGCCAGGAGGGGTGACAGGTGGGGCGGGATGTGGCTTGTTCCTGTCTCATCCCAGGACGCCCGGTCTTTGTGGCTGCGTGCTTCTGTCGCTGTTGCTGTGCGCCTGGGCGCACTCGATCCGAGGCGATACGCCGGAAGCATGCTGACGCGACGACCGTATCCGAGTGATCTGTCCGATGCCCGCTGGGAGTTGATCGAGCCGGTGCTCTCGGCCTGGCGCTTCGAGCGCCGCGGCAGGGCCCTGGACTTCGGACGGCCGCCCGAGCACGACCTGCGCGAAATCATGAACGCGATCCTGTACGTGGACCGCACCGGCGTGCAATGGCGCTACCTCCCGCACGACTTCCCGCACTGGAACACGGTCTACGGCTACTTCGCCAAGTGGCAACAGGAAGGAGTGTTCGCCCAGCTCAACGGCCTGCTCCGGCAGCTCTTACGGCAGAAGGAAGGACGGGACGCCGAGCCATCGGCCTGTGTGATCGATGCCCAGAGCGTCAAGACCTCCAGCAGCGTTCATGCCTCCAGCCAGGGCATCGACGCAGGGAAGAAGATCGTGGGCAGGAAGCGGAACATCGTCACCGACACCATCGGGCTCCTGCTTGCCGTGCTGGTCACCGCGACGAGCGTGCAGGACTCCGTAGCCGGCACCCGGCTCCTGGACCAGGTCGCCGCCGAACACCCCGGCATCCGCAAGGTATGGGTCGACGGCGGCTACCGCCAGTACCTCGTCGAGCACGCAGCCACCCTCGGCATCGACATGGAAATCACCGCCCGCACCCCTGGGACCAGGGGATTCACCCCGATCCCGAAGCGGTGGGCGGTCGAGCGGACCTACGGCTGGCTGATGCTCCACCGACGTCTCGCCCGTGACTACGAGGCCTTGCCCGCCCGCTCGGAAGCCATGATTCACATCGCCATGACCGACCTCATGGCCCGCCGCCTCACCAGCGAGAACGTTATCTCCTGGCGCGACCCGGCACCACAGGCTAAACAGCAGATTCCGGGATGAAACACCAGGATAAAACGACCTCTGACTGCGGGGCGAAGTTCACCGACGAACGGTGGAAGGCCGCCGAACCCGACCACTGGGACGTCCCGCGCGACACCCACCCGCAACTGTGCGACGCGTGCAAGGAGCAGGCGATCGAGCCCAACGCCAGGCAGAGCAGGCTGAGCGCGAGCGCCAGGAGCAGGAGCGCCAAGAGGTGGAGGAGGCGCAGGCCTCGAGGGCCTGGCGGATGATCACCCGGGCTGATTCCACGTAACTTCTAGCGTGTGCAGGCGCTCAAGGGCGGTAGGTCATCGAAATGCCAAGCCTGGGTCTACGAGGACGTCGGAGCTGTCGCTCTGTCTGGGTGGAAGTGCTGCGGGGCGCAGGGGGAATGGGACATGCTGATGGTGTTCCCGGGTGCCAGAGCTGCGCCGTTTATGAGGGGTTGCCGTGGATGCGAAGGTCACGTTGTCGGAGGCGTTGGAGGAGTTGCGGCGTGAGCTATATGCCGCGCAGGATGCCGGGGCCGGCCAGCAGTTGCGATTCGAGGTGGAGCAAGCCCAGCTGACGTTGGACGTGGAGTTCCATCGCGATGGTGACGGCAAGGTGAAGGTCGAGGTCGGCCTTCCCGGTGTCAAGGCCGGTACAGAGGTGGGCGGCGGCCTGGGGGCCACGCGGCGCCAGACACTGACGCTGATGCTGCAGGTTCACGACGATGCGCTGGGCGGCAGCCGTGCCAAGATCCGTCGTCAGTCTGCGAAGAACGGCGCCGCCAGCCTGCAATCCGCCGAGGGCGCAGCATCCGGGCAGTCCACCGTTGCTGAAGCGCCGGATGAGGCGTCCGGTTCCGGGACCGGGTCGAAACGCCCGTGGGAACGATGAGATGGACGCACGGCGCCTTGTGTGGTTGCGCACGGAGAACCCGGGGGGTTTCGGTTCCGGGTATCTGATCGGGCCCCAGCTCGTTCTGACCGCACTGCATGTCGTGCTGCCGGGCCAGCGATGGGCGGCGGAGGTGCAGGCGCGGGTGGGGCATCCCCGCTTCGGCGATGTTGAGCACCGGCGGGCCCAAGTGTGCTGGCCCGATCCCCGTGAGGGGATTCCGGCTCAAGATGCTTTGGATGTCGCGCTGTTATGGCTGGCGGAGCCTGTCGTGGTGGCGGGTCGTCCGGTGCGGTGGGGGAGACCTAGAGGAATCACGCCGTTGCCGTTCGACGGAGCAGGTTTCCCCGCCTTCGCCGACGAAGCCGCCCGTGGGGACGTTGAGCATTTACGGGGCGAGTTGCCTGTGGTGTCCACGTCGTCGTCCGACTGGGTCCTGGACTGCCGGGTATGGCCGGACCTCGGAGATGGTGGTGAGCGTCCGTGGGCGGGCGCGTCGGGGGCAGCGATCTTCTGCCGTGACCGGCTGGTCGGGGTGGCAGTGGAGGACAACCGGCCAATGGGCGGTCGCCGTCTGCAGGCAGCGCCCATCCACGAAGCGCTCCGCCTGCCCGGCTTCGCCGACCTCGTCATCCGGCACGGCCATCCAGGAACCACCGTGTGCCTGGAGAAAATATCCGCAGCCCATGCGGGTGACGGACCAATACCGGACCTGGCGCCTGTCGCGCTGTTGGTCGTTGCGCTGATCCTATTCTCGTACGGTATTGGTCCCGGTGTCGGGCCGGCCGGCGTGCTGCTGGCTCTGTTCATGGTGGGGATGGCGGGAGCAGTCATGTGGTGGAACAGAGCGCGCAGGTCCAACCCCACGGCGGTCTTCAGCAACAGGGACGATGCCGGGTGGCTGCGTGATCTGCGACAGGCCGAAACGGACCGCGTTGCCGAGGACTTGAGGGCCAGGAGCATTGATGTTGCCGCCATTGCGGTGCCGTGGAGGATGCTGTCAGCGGCTTCCGGGAGTGGGGTCGGCGATCACCCAGAGCTGGAAGACGTGCACAGTCTCTTTGCCGTCTGGTCTTCGCGCGTGACGCCCCGACTTGTGCTGTCCGGGGCAGCCGGCAGCGGGAAGAGCATCGCGTTGTCCCTGCTGGCCAAGCGGATACTCGACGAGGACGCCGCCGACGGCACCGTCCCGGTGGTCATCCCGCTCAGCGGCTGGACGCCGAGCAGCGGGTTCTACGACTGGGTTGCGGCGCAACTCGCCGAGCGCTATCCGGAGATCGTGGGCGAAGAGAGCCGTCTGTCGTCGAGTGCCCTGCTGCGGGCACTGCGCGGGAACGGACAGATCGTTCCCTTCCTGGACGGCTTCGACGAGATGGCTCCAGAACGCCGACGACAGTTCGTGACCGCTCTAAACCAGGCCACCGGTGCGTCGGGAAGCTTCGCGCTTGCGTCTCGTACGGCCGAACTGGCAGAGGCGAAGCACAGCACCGGCGGTTTCCGGGACGCCGTGTCACTGGAGCTGTTGCCATTGAGCTTGGACCACTTCCGCACTTTCCTCTCCGACTCCGGAGACGTTGCGCGGTGGGAGCCGCTGCTGATGCTCGTAAAGGATGGTGAAGCGCCCGTCCCGGCGCGGGTCTTCACCACGCCCTTGATGCAGTGGCTGGGTCTGCAAGTAGTCGGGCGAACGGGTCGTGATCCGGTGTCCTTCGCCGACAGGGCCGCTTTCTCTGACCCAAGCGCGTTGGAGCGTCATCTGCTCGCCTCGCTGGTGCGCGCGGTGTACGACCCCCCGGACGGGCAACGGGGTGGGACGCGCTGGGCAGCGGAGAACGCCGGACGCTGGCTGCGGTTTCTGGCGGCACAGAGCCAGCAAGACGACGACGCCATCCGGTGGTGGCAGTTGCACCGGCGGTACCAGTTCGTGCTGATCGCCGTCTACGGCGCGCTCTTCGTCTGTATCGCGGGTGCCACGGCCGGCCTGTCCCGGGAACTCGGCACAGCTCTCATTGCGGGCGGCCTGTGGGGTGCCGCCTGCGGTGGGGGGTTTACCGTGGGCTACGGCTTCCAGCGACGGACCGAGCGTGAACGGCGACAGGTCCATCGCTCAGGTTTCCGCCCAGATGCCGGGCTGCGGATCACTTGGCTGCGGTTCGCACGTGTCCTGCCGGTGCTGCTGCTGGCTGCCGCAGCGGTTCAGGCAGTGGGCGGACTCTTGCGGCCCGTGGGGGACGACGGCAGCCTATGGACTGTACTGGGCCAGGGCATGCTGGTCGCCACTGGGCTTGGACTCGTTGGTGGGTCGGCCGCCGGCTTGATCCTTATGCGGGGCGCGTTGCTGGCGGCGAAGGTCACTCCGGCCCACTCCGCGAACCCCTCGCAACTACTCACGCGCGACCGATGGTCAACCGGAGCCGTGGCCGTGTGTTGCCTCGCTGCAGTGGGCCTGTCCGGCGTGGCGGCCTGGTGGTTCGGCGCGCGGTCGCTCGTGCCGTGGGGCTTCGCGTTGACGGCGGCCGGGGCGGGCGCCGTCCTAGGACCGATGATGTTCACCGCCTGGCCCGTCTTCCGCGCCACCCACGCCGCTTACGTGGTAGCCGGCCTCCTCCCTGTGTCCTACACGGCGTTCCTGGACCGCGCGCGGGCAGGCGGAATCCTCAGGATCGACGGCATGGTTCATCGATTCCGACACACGCTGCTGCGCCAGTCCCTGCTAAACGATCTCGGCACACCGGAACAACTACGCAGGGACCGACTCGGCCTCAACCGCTTCGAGACGAACGCAAGGAGGGCACCGGGCACGTAAACGATCCGGTATGACGCCACGCGGTGGACACGGCGCAGCTGTCCCCGATCGTGCAGGCCCTACCGCCGATCGCGGCCCTGTCTGCTGGGTGGGCGAGCCGGCCGTACTGCCGCCGACCGGACCCGCGGCATTGGCCCCCCGCCCCACAGACGGGCAACGACGGCCATGTCGGCTGCGGGGCCGGCCTTGGTGGTGTGGGCGGCCAGGACCAGCGCGGCCAGGCGGTCTGCGGGTTTTGCCGCTGCCGCAACGACGAGCGGGGCGGGCATGAGGGCCCAGTGGGCAGCGCGCCGGCGGGCGCTGCGCCCCGGGGGCTGGTGCAGCACCGCGTCATCCAGCAGCCGTACCTGCACCGGTGCTGCCCGGGGATCGGGCAGGTCTAGCCAGCCGTCCTGTGCCAGTTCCTGCCCCGCCTCGGTGTGCCGGTGCAGGCGCATGCTGCGCAGCAGGCCGGCCGGCAGCCGGGCGCGTCCGTGGGTGTCGGCGCGCAGGGCGCATTGCAGGGCCAGCAGCCGGGCGGCAAGCTTGCTTAACCACAAATTTATCCCATTCCTCAGCCTTCAGGCCCACTCCAGGCCGAGGTCGGCGAGCGCTTGGATGTCAGCGAGCAGTCGATGTGATCCGGCTGCCTGTTGTTGACCTGGGCTGATCAGTTTGCGTGTATGGCTCGTCTGTCGGGTGAGGTTGTGTTTCGGGGGACCGGGCAGGTTGGTACTGGTCAGCTGCGGGTGCTGTGGCCTGGGTTTTTGTCAGGTTCGGGGATCTTTGCTCAGTTCTTGTCGTCTTTCCTGTGTATTGGTCAGATCCGTTGAGTGCCGGTATGTGGTGTGATTCTGAGGATCATGCTGCTCGGCTTAAGGGCAGCTACCGGCACGTCAGTGGCCTCCTCCGCCAGGAACGCACTCGATGCGGAGGCCGGTGACCGCGCGGCAGTCCTCGCTCCCGGCCTTCGCTGCATGACTCATCAGCCGTCGGAAATCCTCACCGGTTCCGGGCAGTTCCAGCTCAGGCCGGTCCGCGCCCACTGCCGCGAACTCCACGCGCTCATCCGGCATGTCCGTACCGAGACCGCTTAGAGGAGAGGGCGCTGCGGTCCTGCTGGTGTTGGTGCAGCTACCAGCCCCGTTATGACGGCGGCAGTGCGCGGGCCGGCGCGGAGGTGCTGCTGAGCTCGGCGACCAGATCGCCGGCGGTCACGCGGACCAGGGTCTTTGAGGTGTCCCCGGGTCCGGGGAACAGCTGGTAGAAGGTGCCCGAGGCCCGCGTGGGCCCGACGGTCCCGTGTACCGTCGCAAGGAATACTAGTGTGCCGGAAGCGAGTTCGGCCGCCGCCGCGTCGGGGTCCGGGTGCAGGAGCCGCTCCTCGGTCTCCTCCATGGAAGACACCCGGGCGGCGAACGCGGCTGCGTCCTCGTCTGGCCGCCGCCGATACTGCAGCAGTGCGGGCTCCGGCTCCCGGCACACCACGGCCACCTCGGGGGAGCGCGCCGCAGCCCGCCATACCGCGAGGTCCCAAAGGGTGGTCCGGCTGCCGGAGCCGAACTGCTCCCACAGGTCCCGGGCCACAGTGGCCAGCTGAGCGCCGCCGTGCGAGCGGATGCTCTGGAAGCCGTCTGTGGACGGCAGATGGGTGTCCGTCCACAGCGTCCGGCGCTGGTTCAGGTCCACGACCATCGGCAGGCATACTTGCGAGTCGCCCGCCAGGTCGAAGCGCTGGCGGACCGTGCGCGGGTCGTAGGAGGCGTTGCGCGGGCTCTGCGCGGGCAGCGCCATGAAGCCTGCGAAGGCGTCCTGCAACTCCTCGAACGGCACGTTGTTGTAGCTGAAGACCAGCGGGACGGCATAAACATCTCCCCGTTCCGCCAGCCGCTCCAGGTCCAGGTCCACGTACTCGGTGGCGCCCCGTGGCGCCGGGGCAGAGGTGAGGTCGCCGGAGTCGACTGCGGCCTCCGTGCCGTGCACCAGGTTCGTGTAGTCGCACAGGCCGGTGAATTTCCACTCGGCGTCGAAGAACGCGACCGACAGGTCCAGGTCGGTGCGGTTGCCCTGTGGTTCGGTCCAGTGCAGGAACAGCCGCAGCACCGCGCCCTCGGGCAGAGTCTGCATGCTGCCTCGAGGCACCGTCACCAGGGCCTTCGCGGTGGACCGCTCGGTGAACGGCACGGTGAGGTCGACCAGGCCCGCGTCCAGCACCGACAGCGCGTACGGCTCCCCGGCGGCGAACCGGCGCAGCAGCTCGGCCTGCAGCAGCGTGACCGCGGCCGTGACCAGCCCGGCGGGCAGTGGAGCCCGCCGCTCCGGAACGGACAGGGCCCGGGTGACTTCGCCGCGTGGGAAGAACACCCGGCGGCGGCCGGTGCGGTCCTCGGCGCGGACCCGCAGCGCCCCGAGCGCCGACAGCAGCGGCCCCGGGCCCACCTTCGGCAGCCCGCGCAGCAGGGCCTTCTCCAGTTCCGGCTCGAGGTCGTCAGAGGTGTGCAGGCGCAGCAGCAGGTCCAGACGGCGCACCAGTTCGCCGGGGCGCTCCCCGGCGAGGGCCGCGGCCCGACCCGCATCGCCCTCGGCCACCGCCTGTTCCAGTCGTCCGGCCCAGGTGGCCGGGCGGATCCGGACACCGTCCACGCGGACGGCGTCCGGGTGCGCGGCGGCCGTCTCCAGCAGGGCTGCGCCGAAGGCGGTGCCGGGATCCACCGGGGTCCCGCGCAGCACGGCGAAGGCGAGGGCGGCGCGCGGATGCCGGGCGTGCCGTTCGAAGGGGTGCAGGACCTCCGCGACCCGCTTCCATGCCGTGGGGTGCCGCAGCACGTCCTCCACGAGGTACGGCATTGGCAAGCCGTCGAGGACCGCGAGGAGTTCGCGGCGCAGCGGGCGCGGCAGGCTGGTGAAGCGCGACGGCGTCACCAGCCCGGCGTCGCCGCCGGAGAGCACGGCGAGCAGCCGCAACACGTCGGTGGCGGTGGTGAGCCGCTCGGTCAGCAGCTTCCGTACCGGGAGGCCGTCCGGCGCCTCGCCTACCAGCGCGCCCAGCACCATCGCCTTGGTCTCCCGGACCGGGATCTCCTCCGGCAGCCGGCCCTGGCCGACCGGAGTGAGCGGCAGCAGCGTGAGCAGGTCGTCGCGGTCTTGCGGGGAGAGAGGAGTGCGACGGGCCAGCAGGGAATCCACCACGGCGGTGGCGTCGGCGGCCCGGTCGGTGCCCAAGCGAAGCAGCCGCAGCGAGCCGGGCACTGGTGCCTTGGCAGCACCGACGGCACGCACCGGCCGCAGGAAGGGGTCATCCGCGTCGATCCGGCGATGGCAGACCGGGCAGCCCGCATAGTCGGATCCGTCCCAGCACAGCCGGCACACCAGGTGTGCGCAGGGCGAGACGGGGAACACCGTGCGCGCCTCGCCGCACAGCACACAGGGTTGGTCCGGCTGCTGCAGCAGGAAGGCGAAGACCCGGTCCACGTACAGCGCCTCGGTGTCCCGGGGCACGGTGCGCGGGAAGCGGCGGAAGAGCGGGATGTGGGTGCGGTTGGAGCCGAGCAGGTCATCGGCCAGCCCGACCAGGCGGGCGTGCGCGGCCGCCAGCTCCTCGGGGGCCAGAGAGCCGAGCGCCGCGTGCAGCGCGGGGGAGAGGACGTGACCGCGGCCGAGTAGCTCGGCCTCGAGCCGACGCAGTGCCGGTCCTGTTCCGCCGCCGGACGCGGGAGCCCTGTCCACGTACACGGTCTGGATACGGCGCAGCAGTACGGACTCGGCAGCGAGCAACAGGGGATTCCCCTCCACGACGACCCGGGACAGAAGAACGGGGACGGAGAGTGGGCGCGCTGAGTCTTTTCGAAGAAGGTGAGAAGGATGCGCGCCGGGGAGCCGCCCCCGTTGCCCCTGATCCCATCACAACCCCTCGCGAGCGCCAAACGAATTAACGGCGGGGTGCCACAAGAGCGTCCACCAGGGCCGTACAGCACACAGTGGCTGAACTACGCACCGCACCGGGTGCGCACCCGGTCCCGCCATCGGCCAGCCGGAGCATCAGCTGAGGAGCATGCGCCCGCACCCCGCTCGGCTCGCGCCACCGCAGTTCAAGCGGCCGGGCGGCCAGGCCGCGGACGCGCGTGTCACGGTCGAGGAGCATCACGTGCAGCCGCATCGCTGCGGACCTGTAGTGCACCAGCCGTCCGGTGGTGGCCGACCACCACCATCTCGGTGCCAGCCGCTTGCCCCTGCGGACTGGGAACGGCTTCAGTGGCGGACAGTTTTCGAGGCTCTGTCCGCAGTTCCGTGAACAGCGCACTGATCAGTGGGTTGTGTCCCTCGCCCTGTCAGTAGGCTCGCGTCGTGACGGATCACGGCATTGAGTTCCCGGTCTTCTGACTTCATGCTGTGCCAGCGGTTCTCGCCCTTGCGAGTCCGTCGTGGCAGCGCGATGTCTGGCTGCGGCCAGAGGAGTTCGAGGGCCTAGACTACGTGGTCACCGTACTGTTCGACGACTTCTGCAACGCAGACGATCCCGCGCCGTGGCTGGGCAAGAGCCTGCGGACCGAGGGGGAAGTCGCGCTCATGAAGGAGCTGGGCGAGGTCTACTCGACCGTGCAGGAAGAAGTGGGGCGCGGTGCCCCGGACGAGGTCTACCTAGACGCTCCAACCTGGGGCAACGTGATCGCAGTCGCGGGCAGGTTGGCTCAGGTGATGGTCACCAATGACCTCCAGGCTGCGGCTCTCCTGCATGAACAGCTCAACCTTCCTCACCACCAGAGGCCCACTGAAGGGGCATCGACGGCTGAGTGAGGATGCGAGTGCGGAGGAGTTCGAACGAGGCCCGGCCGTACATGGCTCGTTTGAGTGTTTTCACGCGGTTCACGTGTCCTTCGACCACACCGGAACTCCACCGGAGGGTGAGTCCGGCGGTCACTGCGTCGAGGTCCTGGCGGAGGAAGCCGGCGAAGCCCTTCATGGGCTTCGGTGCGCCCTGCTCGGCCTGCCGGATCCACTCCAGCAACAGGTATCCGCGCTGGTGACGGACCAGGTCGGCGAACGCCCGAGCGAGATCGCAGGCCCGGGTGATGTCCGGGCAGGCGAGTCGGACTTGAAGGAGTCGCTCGTCCTGGCTTTCGGTGAGTGTTTCTCTGGGCTGCATGATCCACGAGGTGATCTTGCGGGGGCTCGGGATGTCGGCTCGGACCGGTTCGGCGGTGCCCGCGCGGAGGGCGGCGAGGTGTTTGCGAACGACCTGGCGGCTGCCTCGGTAGCCGCGAGCCTGGATCTCCAGGAACAGTCGGGTGCCGCTGACCTGGCCCTTGGCTTCGGTGAAGCGGGTGTTGAGGTATGCCTTGAACGGCTCCAGGACGCCGTTGGGGCGGCGCTCGCGGGCGGAGGCCAGTAGTTCGTCGAGGTCGGTGTCGCGGAAGCGGCGCACGGTCTTGCGGTCGAGGCCGAGGCGGCGGGCGATGGCGCTGATCGTCCAGCGTTTCTCCAGCAGGCGGTGGATGTCCTCGTAGCGGTGGCGGGTGCGTTCGATGATCTGGGTGCGGGGCAGTTCCGCGGGCGGTAACTGCATCGGGGGCAGCTCCGGCACCTCGGTCACCGTCTCCTCCTCGGCACGTTTGCGCAGGCAGTCGCGGTGCTGGTGACAGGTCTTCTCCACTGCGGAGGACAGGTTCTGCAGCAGGTGCCAGCGGTCGGCGACTTCCAGGGCATGAGGGGCGGCCTCCTTGACTGCCTTGGTGTAGGCAGTGGCCCGGTCCCGACAGATGATCTCGGCGCCGGGATGCTCGGTGAGCCAGGCTGCGAACGTCTCGGAGGTGCGATCGGGCAGCACGTCCACGACCCGGCCGGCCTCGACGTCGACCAGCACGGTGCCGTAGGTGCAGCCCTTGCGGAAGGCGAACTCGTCCACCCCCAGCACCCGCGGCCACGGTCCGGAACCGCTGGCGCTATCAGCAACCTGAGCAGCCGGGTCCGGCCCGCAGCCATCCGCAGGCGGCGGCACAACCGTGCGGCCGGACGGCCGCCGAGCTCGATCGCGATCGACCGCAGCCAGCCTGTCAGCCCGGTGCTGGAGCGGCGGTGCCGCTCGGACAGGCCCGCGACCTGCTCGACGAACGTCTTGCGGGAACAGCTCTTCCGATCACAGAAGTACCGGCGGACCCGCAGCCGGACCATGACCCGGCGAGATGCCAACGTCCTTTCGTCCAGAGCGCGTTGGTACGTGCTGTGTATTCGCCTCGCCTGTTTCCGGCAGTCCGGGCACCGGCCCGGCCGAGCGGTGGACACCGCCTCCACCACGAGGACCTCGGAGGAGTCGCTGACGCGCTCCACTCGCACATCGATCCCGGGAAACAGCACAGCCTCGACCGCCTTGCTCGCCATGCCGGGACATACTCTGCCGAAACGATCCCTCGCTCACTCCGCTGACCTGGGGATTCACGGAACTGCGGTCAGAGCCGTTTTCGAAGACCACCTCGCCGGAGGCCGACGACCACCTCAAACACTCTGTCGCCCCGCCCGCAGCCGGAAGTGCACATCCACCGACTCGACTTCGGGCCGCCGTGCCCTCGCTCCGTTCCGCCCAGCATCCTGCATACAGAACTAGGGCGCGTACCGAGTCGTGATCACCTTGCGGGTCGCGGTGGATGGCGGAGATGAGTCGGCCGATCCCGACCCAGCCGTACGCGCTGCGGGTCAGTCGCTTCAGCTTCGGCCGCCCAGAGGGAGAGCGGTGTCAGACCGCACCGATACCGTCGTTCCATGAGAGCTACAGGAATGTTCACTGTCAAAGCGTTCGTCCCGACTGAGCTGAAACCGGACCCGACTGTGTCCACTGGGCTTCCGGTGGGCGTCGCAACGATGGAGAAGCACTTCGAGGGCGAGGTTGCCGGTCGCTCGGCGACCCTGTTTACCGCGGCGTTCGACCAGGCGACCGGCGTGGGCACCTATGTGGCCATGGAGTCGTTCGAAGGCTCGCTGTGCGGCCGGGCCGGCGCCTTCAACTTCGTGCACTCGGCGACGACGTCCGGCAGCGATCGCACAGCGGAGTTCTTCACCATCGTGCCAGCGAGCGGTACGGGAGAGCTGGCAGGGATCTCCGGTGCTGGAGGAATGGCCGTCGACGCTGATGGAACGCATCGGATCTGGTTTGACTACGAGTTGGAAGCGGGTCGATGACGGACGAAGCGCATGAGGCAAGGGCTGTCGGCCTGCGCATGTACGAGGCTTTCAATGGCCGGGACCTGGCTGCCCTGGAGAGGATCCTCGCGCCAGACTTCGTGAGCCACCCGCTGAGAACGGCCGGTATCGAGGCCGTCGCCGATGCCTGGTCCAAGATGTTCGCAGCCCATCCCGACATACATATCTCCGTCGAGGACATGCTCGTGGACCATGACCGGGTCGCCGTCCGCTCCGTGCTGCACGGGCTTTCGAACTCCGTGCCGACTGGCGCGGAGCCTGCACCCACCATGATGGAGATATTCCGAGTTCAGCACGGCCTGATCGCCGAGCTATGGGGCCTTTCCAGTCTCGGCCGACGGGCCAGCTAAGGTGCGCAGCGAATCACAGTGAATCTGCGGGATGCGCCCTTATGGCAGGGCCTGGGCCGGTAGATCGTCCTGCATGACGCGCATGCAACTGACGGACGAGGAGTGGGAGTTCGTCGGGCCGTATCTGCCAATCGGCAGGTACGGCCCGTACCCGAAGCGGTTGCGGCAGCAGTTTGAAGGCGTGATCTGGCGGTTCAAGACCGGCGGGCAGTGGCGGGAGATGCCGCAGGAGTTCGGCGCCTGGTCGACCGTACACAACCGCTTCCGACAGTGGCGCGACGCCGGCGTCTTCGAGGGCCTGCTGGAGGGCCTGATCGCGGCAGCAGCACAGCGGGGCATCGTGGACCTGACCCTGGTCAGCGTCGACTCCACCACCATGCGCGCCCACCACGACGCTGCCGGGATGCACCTGGACCAGGACCTCCTCACCGCCCTGGAGAAGGCTGCCGCCGAGGATGAGAAGGCCAGGTCAAAAGGGGCGGCTTCGAAGAACAAAGCGGGCCCGCACCGCGACCGATGCCGCGCGGGAGGAGCGACGACTCATCCGGCGTCGCCGCAGGCTGCGGCTGACGGCCGCTCTCCTCGGTCGCTCCAGGGGCGGGCAAACCAGTAAGGTCCACCTCGCCGCCGACCGCAAGTGCCGGCCTGTGGCGTTCGTCCTGACCGCGGGTCAGGCAGCGGACAGCCCGCAGTTCATCCCGGTGCTGAAGAAGATACGGGTCCGCGGGCCTGTCGGCCGCCCTCGCACCCGGCCGAACGCGGTCGCCGGGGACAAGGCCTACTCATCCCGCGGCAACCGCGCCTACCTGCGCAGACGCCGTATCAAGGCAGTGATCCCGGAGAAGAGAGACCAGGCCGCCAACCGGAAGAAGAAGGGCTCCACGGGCGGTCGGCCCGTCAGCCACAACACCGACCTCTACAAGGAACGGAACACCGTCGAGCGCCTGATCAACAAGATCAATGCCTGGCGAGGCATCGCCACCCGCTACGACAAGACCCCCGAAAGCTACCTCGCCGGCCTCCACCTGCGTGCCTCGATGATCTGGACCAAAGACCTCACCCAGACCACCCCTTGATCACGACTCGATACGCGCCCTAAACGGCTTATCGGCCCATCCGGTACTGGGCGACGCGCGGCCCATCGGCGAACGTTCAGCTGCGCCCGGACTGTTCTGCAGCCCAGGTGTAGCCCAGCTCGGCGAGGGCGGCCCGCTGTGTCGCATCCAGCCGGTCACGCCTGGCTTTCT
>NZ_JBIATQ010000037.1:0-9262 GCF_042891955.1 Streptomyces sp. NPDC001843
CGGGCATGGCTCCGCGGCACCAACCCCAAAAAGCCCCCCCAGCGCGGGAATTGAATTCCGCAAGCCGGAATTCTAAAAGCGTGTCAATTCGCGCAAGCGCGAATTGCGAGCACCCGCGCAAGCGCGGGTGTCGAGGCTGGCAGCAAGGGGAGGTGCATCGCGCTCGCGCCTGTGTAGGGCTTGGGAATCCTAGCTACCACCCCCGCAAAGAAAGTGACGGGCCGTCGGCCTGACGGGGTGCTGGCCCCACCGCAGTGACGGGCTCCGCTGCGCTCCACTCGGACCCCTCCCCCACCCTCGAAACCGCCCCGACACGTTCACCAATACCCCGTCAGCGTACACCACAACTCGCCGCATGGGGGCGGGATTGAGCCATGTATAACCCTGGGGCGGGAACATGATGCGCGGGTGATGCATCACATGGCTTGGCTGTGTAGAGTCTGGGACTAGACACCACACCCCCCGGCCACCCTCACCGCGCCGGACTTTCATTTCAGATTGCGCGCCACATTCCGCGAAAAGGAGAACACGGGAATGGCCGTGAAACTGCGTGACCATCAGATCGAGGCCGTTGCCGCCATTGTGCGCGGTCTCGATATCCCGCCGGGCGGCATTCCCGTTAATGGGCTGCGCGGGCAGGTACACGCCGCGTGCGGAACGGGAAAGACCATCATCGCGGCGGCGTCGGCAAAGCGCCTTGTGCCCAAGGGCCGCATTCTTGTGCTGGTGCCGACTCTGGACTTGCTGACCCAGACCGTCCAGGCGTGGCGCGCGGCTGGGCACACGGGGCCGGCGGTTGCGGTGTGCTCGCTCCAGGACGACCCGGAGCTGTGGAACCTGAAGGTGCGCTCCACCACGAACCCGGTGCAGCTGGCTCTGTGGCACGGCCAGGGGCCTGTGACCATCTTCGGGACGTACGCGAGCCTCGGTGTCCTGGCGGAGGCATTCGAGGGCGCCTACGGCCAGCAGTTGGCCCCGATGGACCTGACGGTGGTGGATGAGGCCCACCGGACTTCGGGCTCGATGGGTAAGGCGTGGGCCGACGTTCACAACCAGGGCGTCATCCCGTCGCACCGCCGACTGTACCTGACGGCCACGCCGCGGATCTGGGAGGAGCGGCTGAACCGTGAGGTCGCGGAGGGGGTTCGTGACCCGCTGCCGCGCGAGATGGCGGCCTCCATGGACGACGAGAAGGTCTTCGGCCCGGTGCTCTATAAGCTCAGCCTGGCGTCGGCAGTCTCGCGTGGGTTGCTGGCGCGGTATCAGATCATCGTCTTGGAGCTCCAGGACCCGGTCGTCACTCCTGAGCGGCTGATGGGCGAGGAGCGGCACACCGAGGAAGTCCGCGGACAGCGCCTCGGAGCGCTCCAGGCCGCGCTCCTGCACACGATGGCGCAGCACAACCTGTCGACCTGCATCACCTTCCACCACCGGACGATAGAGGCACAGGCTTACGCGGAGGGCCTGGAGCGCGTCGCGGCGAAGCTGCACGCAGGCGAGCCGGAGAAGTACCCCGCTCGGATCTGGGCGGACTGGTTGTGCGGCGAGCACGTGCCCGAGCGCCGGCGGGAAGTGCTCGCCGGGTTCGGGACCACCGCGCGGCGCGCTGTCTTGTCGAACTGCCGGGTCCTGGGCGAGGGCGTCGACATCCGGGCCGTGGACTCTGTGGCCCTGCTGGACCCCAAGGGGGCGCCGCACGACATCGTCCAGGCCATCGGCCGGGCGCTGCGTCAGAAGCCGGGACAGGGGAAGCTCGCCTCTTTGATCGTGCCGGTGTTTCTCCAGCCAGGAGAAAAGCCGGAGGACATGTTCACCTCGGGATCGTATCGGCCTTTGGTGAAGGTATTGGAGGGTCTGCGCGCTCACGATGAAGAGGCCGTCGAATTGCTCGCGATCCCTCAGGAGCCTCAGAAAGACGTCGCGCAGCCGTCCATGAACATCGGTGTCGCGCCAGAAGAGGGCGAGGAGGAATCCCGCTTGCTGCTCCGTTTTGCCGCCCCGAGGGATCCGGCGATGGTCGCGGACTGGGTTTCCTTCAACGTGATCGACACCGAACGCCAGGACTGGGCTCGCGGCTGGGCGAAACTGAAGGCGTACGTCGAGCGGGTCGGGAACGCACGGGTGCCGTACGGGCACCGGGAGGGTGCGACGCCCCTTGGGCAGTGGGTCGCGGAGCAGCGACGGGCCTACGCGGCCGGGGAAATGAGCGGGCAGCGCGCCCGCCGGCTGGAGCAGCTCGGCATGGTGTGGTCCGTGGCCGATGAACGCTTCCAGGAGAACCTGGAAGCCGCCAAGGCCTACTACGACCAGCACTGGACCCTCTGTGCTCCAAGGTCCGCCGTGGCCTTGGACCGGCCGGTGGGGCAATGGCTTAGCAATTTGCGCCGCCCGGGTGCGCTGGAGGGCCACCCCGAGTGGAAGGCCGCGCTGGAGGCCGTGGATGAGGACTGGAACCCGAAGTGGCCGGCCGACTGGCAGCGGCACTACGCAGCCCTGCGCGAACTCGTCGCCGACGAAGAAGACCAGGCGGAGGTCCTGCCCGGCGTCACCGTCCACGGCATGGACATCGGCAAATGGCTCGCCCGGCAACGCAAACCCGAGATCTGGCAAGCCCTGCACGACGGGCAACGCGAGCGCCTGGCACAGCTCGGCATCGCGCCGCCGGCCCCGGAGCAGGAAGCCCCCGCCAAGGCCCCCAAGGGAGGTTCTGAAGCCTTCGAACGGGGTGTTGCGGCCCTGGCGCAGTACAAGACCCGCGAGGGCTCCGTGAAAGTCCCCAGAGGCCACGTAGAACGGCTGGAGGACGGCACGGAGGTCAAGCTCGGGGTGTGGATCATGAACCAGAAGACCAGGCGGGCGAAGCTGACCGCTGACAAGCTCCAGGCGCTGGCGGAGCTCGGGCTGGAGTGGGCGGCGGCCTAACGCTGCTGGATGAGACCCCGGGCGCGCTGTGCGGCTTGGGGTCCTTCGCTGTCCCGGGCCTTCGGCATCGCACTGCATGTAGGCACTGGGATCCTGAGCTGATCCCCCTGCGGGCTGTGTCGCGGCCGGATGTGGTTCTGGGCGCACGAGAAGCGGCAGGGTCACCACCGACAAACCTCGGACTCGGCTGGCGACGAGGTAGCCGCGTGGGAGGCTATGCGAAGGTCCGTGCCGGCCCCTTCCCTTCACCGCCCTCTCACCGGCATGGAAGCGCCCTCGACCTGACCGCACACCGCCCAGGCAGCCTCCCCCGGGCTCACAGCCGAACTCACCTACCTCCTCGACTTTGAATTCGAGCTGTAGCCGGTCAGGGCCTGTGAGAAGGCACTGGAACAGAGTCGTCTCAGTCCCCAGAGGCCATCGACCCGGAATAGCGCCCGCGCGGGTGAGACGTGGCATGGCAGCGCTGCTCGCCCTCGCCCACACCCAGGCCGCAAGCGGGGTCCCTGAGGCGGCCGGTGAACTCGTCGTCCAGAGCGAGGACATCGGCCGCGCAGCGGCAGGGATGGGACAAGCTGTCCCGCGCGCCGCAGTGGCTACTCGGAAGCACGCTCGGCCTGTCGGCCGGCCCATCGTAACGCCCCCCTCGAAGCTCACGCCGACCGGGCAGGAGGGCGCTCAACCTGCGCGCAGCGCGGCAGTGCCACGACCGCATCGGCACCGCGATGTGATCACGCGCGGTACGGCCTTCCGGTCAGAAGTCGAAGGAGTGGATGGCGTAGCTGTTGGCGCAGCCGGCGAGTCGGGCCATGGTGCCGATCAGGGCTTGGTGCGGGCTCAGATCATTGCTGTCGGCCTTGTAGATAATGGAGGCGCCGCCGACAGTGGAGTTGAAAGTCACGTCGAGGACAAGGCCCGTCTGCCATTCGCGGACCTTGGTCGCGGACAGCGGCTCTGCCGCGTCTGCGACTCCCATGGAGAGCACGCACATGCTCAGGGCGAGGGCGGCACTGACGAATGCGGAACGAAGACGCATCCCTGATCCCTTTCGAGGAAGCCGTTCGACTGCAAACACAGCCTGTGGCTCAACGCACGCAACCAGCTACAGCGAGTAGCGGGCCAGCCGCTTCGTCATGGACGCGAACGTGCCACAAGCTGCCTCTCAAACCTCGACACGAGGCATTCATCGAGGCCTTGCGCACCACCGCGCCTGCTCGTGCTCCTGATCGACCGAAGCGTCCGGTCACGCGGCCTGGACGGCTCCCCGGGCGCGGGCCAGCTGGAGCAGTTCGGAGCGTGCCGCTGGTATCGAGGAGAGAGTCTCCCAGTTGCCACCGCAGCCGTACGGACAGGAGCAGCAGGCGGTGACGCAGGGCCGCGGGGCGCGATGCGGCGAGCGCTTCGGTACTCGTTTCCCGGGGTGAGCTGCCGAAGGCTCGCACCGGACGGACGCCTCGGGTCCGCCCGGCGTTGTAGAGCGGGCGCGACCGATCCGGGCCCCACACGATGCGGCGAGAGCCCCGGCCTGATCAGGCTGGGGCTGCTGAAGCGCCGGGTCAGGTGGCTGTGGCGCCCTGGCCTCGGCGGATGCGTCCGAGGAGGTCGCGGTGGTAGGCCGCGAGGCCCCCTTCGGGGATGGGGGCGGGGCTGCCGGTGAAGGTGTACCACTCGTCGGCGCCGGTGTACTGGACGGCGACGTGTGCGCTGTGCCTGTCATCGGTGAGGGTGGTGCGTACGGTGAGGTCACCGGTGATGACGCCGACTTCGTCGGTCATCGCCCCGCCCGGGCCGGCGGTGACGCTGCTGGTGTAGGAGTCGGTGTCCGGGCTGGTGTTCATGCGGGGCAGGTGTCCAGCATCTCGTCCAGCTTGTCCTTTTCCGGTTCGGTGATGTTGAGGGCGTACACGTGCTTCACGTGGGTCCAGGCACGCGCGTAGGTGCACCAGTAGGAGCGCAGCGGGGGCGCCCACTGGTCGGGGGACTGGTCGCCCTTTTGCCGGTTGGAGCTCGCGGAGACGGCGATCAGCTGCGGGTTGGTGAGGTCGTTGGCGAACTGGCGGCGCTTGGCGGTGGTCCACTCATCGGCACCTGAACGCCAACCGTTGGCCAATGGGACGACGTGGTCGATGTCGACCTCGGTGGACGGTCTCGTCGAAACCTTGCCGTCGTAGGCGCTGTACCAGATGCCGGAGACGGCACGGCACTGCTCGTCCTGGACGACGTCGCGGCCGTCGCGGGCAAGAACGACCTCACGGGTGTCGCACGTGCCGTACTGGGTGACCCAGTGCGGGAACTTCGAGCGCGAGTACCCGGTCATCGGATGCGGAGCGGCGACGGTGAGGTCGTCCGCAAGGAGCTCCTCGACGAGGCCGGGATGGTCTGGGAGCCCGGCGAGGAAGCCTGGGAGAACAAACTCGCCGCGCTGCGCTCCTACCGGCGGGCCACCGGGCACCTCGCTCCGCGTCAGGACGCGGTCTGGGGCGAGGGCGAGGGCGAGGCAATGGTGCCGGTGGGGCAGCACATGGCCAACCTGCGCCGGAAGGGCGGCCTCGGGAAGGACCCGGAGCGGGCCGTCGCGCGCGCGAAGCAGCTGGCCGCGATCGACCCGGACTGGAACTGCCCCTGGCCGCTGGACTGGCAACGCCACTACAAGGTGCTCGCCGAGCTGGCCGACACCGAAACCGACGGCGTGCTGCCCGACATCGCACCCGGCGTGCTGTTCGACGGCGACGACATCGGACGATGGATCCAGCAGCAGCCCAAGCCAGGCACCTGGAAGCTGCTGTCGACCGAGCAGCAAGAGCGGCTGTCCAGGCTGGGCGTACAGCCGCTTGAGGCGCCGCCGCTCGCAGCGGCCAAGCGTACGGCGAAGGGCCCGAGCAAAGCGCAGCAAGCGTTCCAGCGCGGCCTGGCGGCCCTCACGCAGTGGGTGGAACGGGAAGGTGCCCACCGGCCTGTGCCACGCGGCCACATCGAAGAGATCACGCTCGACGGCGAAGCGGCGCCGGTAGTCGTGAAACTCGGCGTATGGGTCTCGAACACCAAATCGAGGAGAGACAAACTCGGCGCCGAACAGCTCGACGCACTCCGGGAACTGGGCGTGGAGTGGGCATGACCGCCGTGGATGGTGGTGTCGTTCAGCGGGCCGTGTTCTCGGTGCGGATCATCCGGCGCAGGCTGGTGCGGGCAGCAATCAGGTCTTCTTCGAGGGCGGTCATGCGGGCGCGGAACGTGGCGTTCTCCGAGGCGGCTTCCTCCAGCCGGCGGGTGAGGTCCTGGTTCAGGGCGTACAGCTGGTCTGCTCTGGTTGCTGCGTCGGGGGCGTGGATGGAATCGAGTTGCTGGCCGAGTTGGTGGCGCAGGGCTGCCTGGAGCCGGTCGCGTTCGTCGCGGAGGTCTTTGATTTCTTGCCGGGCGATTTCGAGTTCGGTGCGCAGGCTGAGTGGGGAGGGCGGGCTTGCCGTGGCGGATGGCGGGGTGCTGTGGGCTTGGCGTAGTTGGGCTGCCTCGATGTGCTCGCGTACGCCGGGGGCATAGGTGAGCCAGGTGGAGACTCGAGCGGCGCGGGCGACTGCGGCGAAGGTGAGCGGCTTTCCCTGTTTCTCGAGTGTGGCCAGGACTGTGAGGACACGGGCTCGTTTGTCGAGGCTGTGACGGCGTCTGGCTTCGGCGAGGGGGGCGGGGTTGCCGCGGGGATTCATCGCGGGTCTTTCGGTCGGGCAGTGGTGAGGGGCAGGAGGGTGTGGTTGTCGCCTGCTCGTGCTTTGCGCAGCACGGTGCTGGCCTCTTCGATCTGGGCACGTTCTGAAGCGGGGAGGGACGCCAGGTGTGTGTGCATGCGGTCGATGACGCGCTGGTAGGCGGTGATTTGTGCGGTGAGGGCGGTGGTGACGAACTCGGCGGCGCCCATGGCGAGTGCGGTTTCGCGGTCTGCTCGTAGTTCGTTGATGTGGTGCTCGATGGCGGGCAGGTAGGAGGGGTCGGGGCGGTAGAAGCCGCAGCCGGCACATTGAAAGCGGATGGGGCAGGCCTGGCCGCCGGCTTTGACGTTCGACGGCTCGGTGCAGCCGCCGTAGGGAACAGCGACAGAGCGCATCTCGTAGGCCGTGCTCGAGCTGGGGCTGAGGTGGCCGTGCTGGTCGAGGACATGTGCGCTGAGCTTGGCCACAGCTTCGCTCTTCCGCTTGAGGGAGACGGTGTAGTAGCGCTGGGTCATGGCGATGGACTTGTGGTCCATCAGCTCCCGCAGCACGTCGACGGGGGTACCGGCGTCTGCGTGGCGCTGTGCGTAAGAGTGGCGGAAGGCGTAGGGGTAGATCAGGGACCGGTCGAAGAGCAGGCGTTGTCCTTTGGCGTCGATGCCCTCGGCGTGGAGCGGGGGCAGTGCGTCTGCCCAGAGCCTGAGGGCGTCGCTGAGGTAGGTGCTGGAGATGTAGGGGGCGTCGCTCAGGGCGGTGAGAGAGGGAAAGAGGTATCGGTCCCCCTTGGCGGGAAGATGCAGCTGGTCACGGCAGTCTTGCCAAGTTCGGATGGCGTCGGCGGTGAAGGTTGCGATCGGCAGACGTCTGCGGTGGCGTTTCCTCTTGTGGTTGTCCCAGATCAGGGTGGGCTGGCCGTTGTGGATCTCCAGGCAGTCACGGGCCAGGGAGACGATCTCAAGCGGGCGGCGCCCGGTGTCGCGCAGGACGATGTACATCGTGCGGTACAGCAACTGCCGGGCGTCGGGAGCGATATCGCGGCAGCCGTAGGTGTTTCCGGTGCCCAGAGTGTCGATGTGGGCGTCCAGTTGCCGGATGACGGACTCAGGGATGGCCTTGCCGATGAAGTCCTCATTGGGTTCCTCCACAGAGATGACGTGCTCGACGGGCACGCGGGTGAAGGTGCCGGCCAAGTCATCCAGGGTGCCGCAGCGGCGGCCGTAAGCGATGAGCTGGAAAAACATCCCCAACAGGCTGCGCCGGAAGGAAGAGGAGTAGAGGGTGCCGTCTCGTCTGCGTGCGGCCCGGAAAGCGTCGACGGCCGAGGTGGCATCGGCGAACGTCAGGACGGCGGGATCGTCGCCCGCGTCGGCGCGCTGGGCGAGAGCCGTGGAGGCGATGGTCGTCGCGTGGAACGTGCGCTTGAAGTCTTCCGTGGGGGGGCGGGCGGTGGTCACCCAATGACGCAGCGCCTGGCGCAGCCAGGGCTGGCGGACAGTGCGGAGATCGACGCGGCCGGGCAGATGCCGGCGCTTGCCGGAGGCGCTGTGGCGCAGCCCGAGGACGCGCAGATCGATGACGTCCTGGTCTATGAGGGCAATCCCGGAGAACTCGCTGTATCCGGCGCGGGCGGCGGACTGCAGGTTCTCCACTGTACGGACGGCAGACTGATGCGGCTTGGTGAGCCGGGCCGCGTTGGTGGCGTCCAGAAGCGTGTCGGCCGTGGTGAGGTGGCTGATCACGCCGCGAATCCAGTGAGGTTCCAGGGCACGTACCCACTGGTCCATCTGCTGCACGGCGTACAACACTTCCCAGCGCAGCAACTCGGGCAACGGGGCGAGATGGAACTGGTGCGCCAGCAGGTACAGGGGCTGGTGCGGTGCCCACTGGGCGGCAGGCACGGGGTCGGTGCTGGAGCGGCATTCCACTCTCCAGGCGCGCCAGTGGTAGTTGCACAACCCACTGGAGTTCATCGCCCAGCCGGAGCAATGGGTCACCATGCAGTCTGGGTTTTCGGTGAACGGTGTTGCCCGGCTGCGAAGCCACCGCTCGAGCGTGCCTCTGGACTTGTGGTACCTCCATGATCCGTGGTGGGCGGCGCACAGGCCTCCCGATACCTGAGGGCGTACGCACCGCACGCCGTCCCGGGTGAGCGTGCACGGACCTACGACCGTCAACGGCAGGGACCGGGAACGGGCGGGGGTGAAAGTGGCGGCGAACCCTTCCCGCGGCAGGCCACTCTTTCTGCGCTGATCCGAGCAGTACGTACAGAACGTCTCCTGAGCGCGCACGATCATCTCGCAGCGGCGGGGGCGGCACCGCGAGGACGAAGTGCGCGGGTTGTCGAGGTCTCCCGTGAACAGCCATCTGGCGCTGTCCCACTCCCCCAGCCGCCACGCGGGATCGATGTGGGCACGCAGCCACGTCTCCCACGACTTCTTCGTGGCCTTCGTCGCTGAGGGACGTGCGACGGCAGGCGCACCAGCCGTGCTCACTGGTTCTCCCGCCATGCCTGGGCCCGGTCGACAGCCGCCCGGGTCTCACACTCTGAACCGTTCCGGGTTTGATCGAGACTCTAGGTCGTGACTGTGACCTGGGATTTCGTGGTTTCGCGGTAGTGCTTGGTCTCGTATTCGGCAGGT
>NZ_JBIATQ010000038.1:0-7518 GCF_042891955.1 Streptomyces sp. NPDC001843
CGTCACGGCCGGTACCACCCGAGACACAGCAACGCTGATGCCACCTACGGTCCACACGACCCACGGAGCCGCACGCGAAGCCTCCTCAGCCAGGAACCTTGCCCCTGGGGCCACATGAAGCCGCCTACAGGCGCCGAGCAGTCGTGGACCTTCCCGCCTGGAGATCGACGGAGGGAGAGACGGCTTGCGGGACCGACGGGGGCCCGCGCTGGTGCAGTGGATGCAACGGACCGGGTGGCGGCCTCGGACCTGGATGTCCGGGGTACCGGCGTACCGTCAGCTGGTCGCGATTGGTGCCGTCGGCAGCGGGGTCGCCCAGGTGGCCGAGGTCCTGGTGTCGCCCTCGCGCGCGTGCGTCTTAAGGAAAAGAGGGCCCTCACAGAAGACCGGCTCTGAACTGGGCTTTTGCGGAAGGTGATGTGTCGGCGCTGACACATTGACCTGCGGAAATGTGTCCCGGGTGGCACAGCGACACCGCATCTGCCAACCCTGCTTGTGCAAGTGCGTAACGCTGCTGGTGAGGACCGGTTTCCAGAAAACACGTCCCGAATCCGTTGTGTCAGCGTCGACACCAAAGCGCCACGCCGCCAGCCGCGGCAAGGCCCGGATCGCCGCCGTGCCGCCCGGTGGCGACAGCGCCTTCCGCGAGACGCTGTCCTCCCGGCTGGGCAGGACATCAAGCCGCCCACCGTAAGCGGCCGGTGCAGCAGATGGACGTCAGCGTCCGGTACACGTACCGCGCGCCGCACGACATGTATGGACGCTTCGGCTACAGCGTGGTGTCCAACGACTTCCTCGCCGACGTCCTGGCCGTGCTCATCGCCCAGCACGGCATGTCGCCGATCCAGTCCACGGTCTAGCTGTGGTGCATCGGCCGGCAGCGTGAGGGCTGGCTGCGCGCCACTCAGCCAGAAGATCACTGACAAGCTGGGCGTGGAGCGGTCGAACGTGACCCGGGCGATCGGCCGCCTGGAGAGCTGGCACATGATCCAGCGCGTGGACAGCGGGCTGATCTCCGTGAACCCGATGCATGGGTTCGAGGGCAACGGAGACGTGCAGCGCGAGATCCTGGACGCTCTGCGCGACAAGGAGACCGGGAGCGCGGCCGCGGCTTCGGTGGCGGTCATGCCGGTGGCGCGCCGGCGGACCGAGCAGCGGCCGACCTTCGCCCAGTCGACAGGCCGGCGGGGCGCGGCCGCGCCGGGTGCCAGGACGCGCAGACGGCGACGGGAGCGGGGAACGGGGGTGCTCACACGAGCCTCCCAATCGTCGCGGAAACGGTGGCGGATTTCCGGCCGCCGTGTGGTGGGCGCGACAGCCGTAGACAGGTTTTGTCGCAGCCGTTAATTCCGTCCAGCTAAAACGAGATGTTCAGCCACTCCACGTCCTTGAATTGCACCTCCACGTCTGCACACCTGCCGCCGCCTTGACGGAAATAGGCGTCCGCGATGGCCTCAGCAACCAGCTTGTGCAGATAAATGTCCGTCGTTCCGGACTCCTGAGCAGCCAGGATCGCGTCCGCGTGGGAGGGGGAGACGGCGACGCTAATGTCCCGCATCCGGCCCTCGTCGTAGCGGACCGCGTCCAGCAGTTGGCGGTGGCAGTAGCCCTCGGGGCGTCCACCCCGCCCATTCAGCCAGGCAGGCACCGGCAGCAACGGCCGCACAGCCGCCCACTCCGCGTCCGTCATGTCCGACGGATACCGGCGCACCCGATCGGGATGGTCGGCCGCGTTGTCGTACACATGTGCGAGGCAATCACACGATGGAGCAGCCGAGTTGAACTGGACCGGCTCGGACACGTACAACAAGGACACCAGAGCCTCCCCGCACTGCTCGGTCAGATTCGCATCCCCGAGCTACCGAGAGGCACTGTCTCCACGCGTGTACAACGGAAAGATCACCCCGGCGGGAAACCTGTTCAAACCGCACGTTCCATGCTCGGTTGAGATACGGCTTCTAGATTCGTGCCGTCAACTGGTCAGGTGGCTGCGGTTCGCGCCCGGTGTCTGCGGACGGCGTCGCGGTTGGCGCAGCGCTGGGAGCAGTAGCTCTGTCGCCCGGTGCGCGAGGTGTCGGCGAAGGCGGTGTCGCATTCGGTCGTCTCGCAGCGCCGCAGCCGGTGCATGCCCCGGCCCGCCAGATGCAATGCGGAAGGGTATCCGGCAGGCCGGGCTGCCGCTGGGGGGCGGCGCTCGCCTCGGCCGTACTCCCACTCGTCGCTGAGGAGTTCGGCTGGCGGGCGACACTGCTGACCGGTGGCTTCGTCGCGCTGCTTGGAGCCGGCCTCTTCATGGGCTGCTACCGTCGGCCACCCGCACTGCCCGCCCCGCAGGACAACAAGCCGTCGGATCAGTCCCACTGTGCCTCCACAAGGGAGCTGACCGGCTGCGGCACGGCAGTGATGCGCTCCTCCGACTCCGAGACGCAGGTGCAAGCCCTGCCCGTGGTCATGAGGTGATGGCTGGCCAGGAGCGGAGGACGGCGGCGATGCGGGCGGCCGTGCAGGTGGGGTCGCGCAGGAGGTCTCGCAGGGCCAGCGCGTCGTCTCGGGTGGGTTTGACCGGGAGGCCGGAAGCCTCGAGGTACATCACGCCCGTCGCGGCGGCCACGGCCATGTTGGAGCGTTCCAGCCAACGGCAGCGGCCCAGGATGTGAATGAGGGCTGCGGCACGGGCGTACGGGCCGTCATAGACGGGTTGCTCAAGGAGCTCGGCCTTGTGGGCGGCTACCGCCGCCACCGGGATGCCGTAGTCGTCAGGGGCGGGGTCACCCGCACCCGCGAGCTCGGCGACCTGCAGGATCCAGGGGACGTCGATGTGCAGGTCCATTACGCGGCGTGCGCCCCCGGTGCGCCCGCGTCGGCTTCCTCGGCCTCGTCGAAGAGGAGCTGGTGTTCGTCGAGGAAACGGCGGGCGGCCTCGAGACCTCGGGCCCGCAGACCTTCGGCGTCCTCACGGACGAGGCGGGTGATGTAGTCGCCCAGGTCCAGGCCGAGGTCCCGGGCGCGGGACTGGGCGAGCTGTTTGACCTCGGGGTCGACTCGTACACCAAGCTGCGGTTTCGCCATGACCCTCATGGTAACAACTGTTACCAGGCCTGAGGAGTCCCAAGGAGTGCATCCGGGGCGTCCTGAGGAACGTGGCTGATTGACCTGATGTTCATCAGCCACGTCCGGGGAGCGGGTCGTCAGGTCGCTCGGCGGAGGGGAACGACGACCTCTTCGCCGGTGGCCTTGGGGCTCAGGCGGTAGTAGCGGATGTGGCCGAGGCGTTCCGACTCCTCCAGCCAACCTGCCTCGACGACCTGCCGGCGGGTACGGGAGAAGACCGTGGGAGACATGCCGAGGGTCTCGGCGAGTTCGGCGGCGGTCTTGCTCACGGTGCCTGCGCGGTCCGTGGGGTGGGCTGCGTAAAGCATGAGGATCAGACGCTGGTTCGCGGGCAGCCCGGCCGTGTGCTCGAGAAGGCGGAGGGTCATGTCCTTGACGTTGTTCACTTGGCCTCCCACCGTGCAGGTGTTGACTCGTCGAAACCTGGAATGTCTGGCGGGTTGCACGTCTTGATGGCTTCCCGCTGCTCGATTCCCGTTCCGTGGAACGCAATGTACGGGCTGATCCGGTAGAAGTTGTAGTTCCCGATGCGGCCGCGCACGATCAGGATGCGGTGCTTGGCCAGCTTCCGGTTGATCTTGCCTACGGCGTCCGTGGACATGCCGACCCGCTTGGCGATGTCCGCGCCAGTGGCCTTGAGCGGCTCCATGCCTTCCGGGGAGACGCCGATCCACCACAGGACAAGAAACTTCTGGCTGGGCGTGAAGGCCTTGCTCTCGGTGATCGCCTCCACCCGTGTCTTGTCGACCTGGGTATGCCGACCGGAGAACGCGTATGGCGCGTAGGGGACGATCTCACCCGTATCAGCGTCCAGCAGTCTGCGCGCTGTTCCCAAGAGGGCCTCCGTGCTCGGTTGCTGGAGAGTTCATGACGGACGGCCGTCAGGCCGACCTGATGAACTTAACGTACATGAACAGGAGGTTGATGAGCCCGGCTGGTCCAGCCGTGTCGCCGGACTTCATGTCGTTTTTTAAGGCGGCACAAGCACACCTCAAGTCTGGCCACAAGTGCCGCCCCAGGGCGGCGGAAGAGCGGTTTCCCGAGCCGTCCAGATGAACGTGAAGTCAATCTGCCGGGTTCCTGGGAACTGGGTACCACGATCCTGGCAACCGGGCACCGCTGTCTCAGGAACCGCCTCCGCTGTTCCAGGAACTGCCTGGCAGATCGGAGGAACTGGGTCGGGAGTGGCGTTCCCGCAGGTCAGCAGGGTTTTGGACGCGGAGCTCTCTTACTTCTTCAACCCGCCGTCATCGGCTGATGTCCTGATGTCCTGGAGGCCTGGTGTCCTGCTCGTACTGTTCCCGCTGCTGCCCCGCTTCGACCTCAACCCACGAAAGTCAGCCACGACGGCGGGTCCGCCGTACGACGGGGCGCGCGTGTGTTTCCAGCAACCAGGTCCGGGCGCAGCCACGCTTGTTCGAGGAAACAGGAGTCGGCACGGCCCGCAGGCGAACGGCTGAAGAGTTCTGCGCCAGGACGCGGGAGCATCGAGCGCTATTACGTCGTAATAGCGTCGGCGTCAGTCCTGGGACTCCTGGTCGGCGGACGCACGTTGCGCCTGGTGATCGTTGAGGATGCGGAGCATCTTGTCGAACTCCGTGTCCGTCATCTTGCGGATGAGGTGCATGGCGAGGAAGGGGCCGTCGTCGTAGGGGAGCTTGGGGAGTGCTGCTGAGTCGATGCGGGGTTCAGGGACGGTGGGGGCCGTGAGGGCCTTGGGCGCCGTCTGTTCCGCCTTCGATGCCTCCGGCTCTGGTTGTGCTGTGTCCGGCTTCTCCATTACGTCGTAATGGGCGAGGGACTCGGGCCCGGGCGTGGCCGCCGGACGCCTGCCCGGTTTCTGGGCGGGCCTTTCGGCTTCCTTGCGGGCGCGTTCAGCCTTCAACTCCTCCAGGAACGCCTCCTGCTGTTCGGCCGGCTTGTTGCCTACCGCACGCAGGATGTCGATGGGTTCCTGACCGATGCGGGACTGGAGTTCGGGTGTGAGGCCAAGGAGGGCCAAGCGTTGGGAGACCCAGCCCTGGGAACGGTGGAGGCGTTTGGCTAGGGCGGTTTGGCTGCCGTGGATGGCGAGGAGGCGGTTGAGGGCCCTGGCCTCGTCCAGCTCGTCGAGGTCTTGCCGGTGGATGTTGGCGACCAGGGCCGATTCGAGGAGTTCCTCGGAGGTGCTGCCCTGGTCGTCGCTGACCATGACCTTGACCGTGGGCAGGCCGGCTTCCCTGGCCGCGGCCAGGCGGCTGCTGCCATCGATTACGACGTAATGGGTGTCCGGCTCGAGGTCGGCTTCGCGGTCGGGATTGGCCTTGATGTAGGTGTCGCGGTTCATGACCGTGATCGCCTGCTTCTGGCCGTGGGTCCGCAGGCTGCCCGCGAGGTCCGTCAGGTCACCGAGGGTGGAGCGGGGGTTGTCGGGATTCAGGCTGATGCGTCCCGTGGGGAGTTCGGTGGGCGGGGCCACGCCGTCCGTGGGAACGCCCGTGGCCGCCGCGACCGCTGCGCGACGGGCGCTGACCTGGCGGGCGGAGCTGCCGAAGCGGCCCGCGCCCAGCTGGTCGGCCTTCTTGGTCATGAGATCTCCCGGGCCAGGGCGCGCATGCTGACCGCCTGCTGGGACTTGGGGGCGTACGACAGCAGCGGTTGCTTCACACGAACTGCTTCCTTCTGCTCCTTCAGGTCACCGATGAGGCCCACGACACGGGGATCCTTTATGTCCACCCAGCCCTGCAGGGAAGAGGTCGCGATGTAGCCGCGGCGGCCGTCGTAGAGGTTGACGACGATGCCCAGGTAGTCGATCTCGAGGGATAGGTCGGTGCGGAGGTCCTCGATCTGGGTGGTGAGGAGTTCGTAGGCGTCGGCTGAACTGTCCTCGGCCTGGACAACGATGAGGGCGCCGGACTGGCCGGGCTTCTCGTTGTCCCGGCGGCGCCCGTAGTAGGCGGCGGCGTCCATGCTCAGGCCGAGGCTGGGCGGGCAGTCGATGAGTATTACGTCGTAATAGGGCTCCAGCGGAGCGAGGGCCCGCTCGAGGGCGGCTTCCCGGGCTCGTACCGCGGAGAGGCGTACATCGAGAAGGAAGGCGTCATTGCACCCGGGCAACAGGTGCAGCCGGCCGCCAAAGTTGTCCTCGTCGATGGAGACGACCAGATCACGCAGATCGCCCTTGGGATCACCCGCCATGTGGTTGGTGAGGCTGTCGCCGTTCATCGGCAGGGGGGCGGCACCGAGTTGGTTGGTGAGGTGGCTCTGGGGGTCAAAGTCGACCAGGAGGACGCGCAGGCCGAGGCCGGGGAGGCTCTCAACGTCCAGGGGAGTGTCGGTGAGCCCCTGGTCGGTCTCGCCGGCGCGGAGGGCGGCTACGAGCTGCTTGGCGACACGGACCGGATAAAGCTTGTTGGGGTCCTCGGCCATTGCCTCGCCGGTTCCGGCGGTGATGGCGGTCTTGCCTACGCCGCCCTTCTGATTGCAGACGATGATGCGCCGGGTGACGGCCGGGCGTACGACGTCGGGGGCGGGGTTGGTGTCGAGCCAGAGCTTGACGGACTGGGCGAGGCCCTGGATGAGGGATACCCCACGGTCGGCCGCGGTCTGCTTGAAGGCGTCCCACTGACCCTGGGGGAGGAAGGTGGAGAAGGAGTCGGCGCCGGAGGTGTCGACGGTTTCCAGTGCGGACGCGAGGTCGCACCAGGCAGCGATGCCCTGCTCGACCGCGCTCTGGATCTCGAGGCCGTGCTGGGCGGCTCTGACTTTGAGGTCCTGCCGGAGCCATCCCGGCAGCTTGGACACGACCTTCTCGCGGTCGCTGGAGGTGGCTGGAGAACTCATGGGGATACCTTACTAACGTCCATGATCCATAGCTGCCATTGACGCGTTAGTAAGGGAAAGTTTGCTGGGGCGGCGCGTCCAGGGGTGGGGTGGAGTCCATTACGGCGTAATAGGTCGGCAGGGGGTGGGGAGGGGCTTGACTGCCTATTACGCCGTAATGGGCACGGAGGGCTTGGAGCGCGGCGGAGACGGCGTAACAGAGCCGACTGGGGCCCTCGGCCTGGATGTCCCGCAGCCGGGGGCGGCCGTGAAACCGAAGCGGGCCCGGGTCGACACCGTGCGCTGCGAGGCGCCCAGCAGCACGGACACCGGCCTAGTGCCCTTCAACTGCCGCACCAGGAACGCACCTGATCCTGCGCTGACTTCGGGAGCGGGCGGGTGAAATGCTCGGCGACGGCCACGTCGAGAGTGTCCCCAACATCGACCGTCTCGCCCTCCCGCTCCCCGTCGTCGTGCGCACCGCCGGAGACGTTGCAGGTCGGTGCGGTCAGATGACGGTCCAGGTGTCGCCGCCTGCCAGGAGGGCGGCGAGGTCGCCCTTGCCTTGTCGTTCGGCGGCGGTGTCGAGCTGTTCGGCCATCTGGT
>NZ_JBIATQ010000039.1:0-5012 GCF_042891955.1 Streptomyces sp. NPDC001843
CAGGCCTTCCTCACCCTCCGGCGGCTCGACCCAAAAGCCCAGACGCCGGCCTGACCCTCTACCAGGTCCTCGATGCCCTTCAGGACCTGCTGAGGCGCTGGACCGGCACCTGCACCACCTGCGGCCGCCCCCTGCCGACGAGGAGATCCAGAACCTAACGAAGCACTACTAGGCATCTTCCCGCTGATCACGATGTTCCTGGTGACCTCCATCGCCACCCTGCGCGAACGCACCTCCGGCACCCTCGAACGCCTCCTCGCCATGCCCCTCCGCAAGGGCGACCTCATCGCCGGCTACGCGCTCGCCTTCGGCGCCCTGGCGATCATCCAGTCGGCACTGGCGACGGGCCTGGCGCTCTGGGTCCTGGGCCTCGACGTCACGGGCAGCCCCTGGCTGCTCCTCCTCGTCGCCCTCCTGGACGCCCTCCTCGGCACAGCCCTCGGCCTCTTCGTCTCCGCCTTCGCGGCCTCCGAATTCCAGGCGGTCCAGTTCATGCCCGCGGTGATCTTCCCCCAACTCCTCCTCTGCGGCCTCTTCACCCCCCGCCCCGCCATGCACCCGGCCCTGGAAGCCATCTCCGACGCCCTCCCCATGTCCTACGCGGTCGACGGCATGAACGAGGTCCTCCACCACACGGACATGACGACGACATTCGTACGAGACGTCCTGATCGTGGCGGGCTGCGCGCTCCTGGTACTGACCCTGGGCGCAGCCACGTTGCGCCGCCGAACGGCGTGACATCACCAGCCCGTCTGGGGTGCCCCCTCTGGGGGAGTTCGAGGACGAGGCCGTTCAGGCCGATCGGGGGTCCAGGGGGCGGAGCCCCTGGGTACGGGAAGGGTAGGGGCGGCGGGGGCGGGAACATCCCGCCCACCGGACAGACCCCCGGCCCCCGCACCCCCGGTGCGAAAATGACCCCATGACTCAGAAAGTCGCAGTCCTCGGCACCGGGAAGATCGGCGAAGCCCTGCTCAGCGGAATGATCCGAGCCGGCTGGGCCCCCGCGGACCTCCTGGTCACCGCCCGCCGCCGCGAACGCGCCGAAGAACTCCGCACCCGCTACGGAGTCACCCCGGTCACCAACGCCGAGGCCGCCAAGACCGCCGACACCCTCATCCTCACGGTCAAGCCGCAGGACATGGGCACGCTCCTCGACGAACTCGCCCCCCACGTCCCCACCGACCGCCTGATCATCAGCGGCGCCGCCGGCATCCCCACCTCCTTCTTCGAGGAGCGCCTCGCCCCCGGCACCCCGGTCGTCCGCGTCATGACGAACACCCCCGCCCTCGTCGACGAGGCCATGTCCGTCATCTCCGCCGGCACCCACGCCACCGCCGGACACCTCACCCACACCGAGGAGATCTTCGGCGCCGTCGGCAAGACCCTCCGCGTCCCCGAGTCCCAGCAGGACGCCTGCACCGCACTCTCCGGCTCCGGCCCCGCGTACTTCTTCTACCTGGTCGAAGCCATGACCGACGCCGGCATCCTGCTCGGCCTGCCCCGCGACAAGGCCCACGACCTGATCGTCCAGTCCGCCATCGGCGCGGCCACCATGCTCCGCGACAGCGGCGAGCACCCGGTCAAGCTCCGCGAGAACGTCACGTCCCCCGCGGGCACCACGATCAACGCCATCCGCGAACTGGAGAACCACGGCGTACGGGCCGCCCTCATCGCCGCCCTCGAAGCGGCCCGCGACCGCAGCCGCGAACTGGCCTCGGGCAAGAAGGACTGACCGGCAGGAGGCCCGACCCGCCCGGACACGGTCACCCGGCCGCCTCCACCACATCCCTCGTGGTCACCACACGCGCGAAGCGGCCCCCGTGCAGCGACACCGCCGTCGCCCGCGACAACTCGTCCGCGGTCGCCGTCCACCCGAAGGGCCCGGCCAGGTCGAACGTGTGCATGGCATCGAGCGGGAACAGCACCTCGTAGCCGAGGTTGCCGCCCATCCGGGCCGTCGTCTCGTTGCACATGTTGGTCTGGATGCCGGCGATCACGACCTGCCGCACCCCCGCACCCCTCAGCCACTTGTCCAGGTCCGGCTCACCGTAGAACGCCGAATTCACCGACTTCGTCACCAGCACCTCAGGCCCCGAACCCTTGCCCCGCCGCTCCTGAACGAAGTCCTTGAAGTCGTTGCCCTCGTATCCGACCCGCAGGGGAGACCTCGACTGTGCAGGCGAGTCGTGCCGCACGAACACGACCGGCCGCCCTGTCGCCTGCCAGACATCGATGAGCGCGGCGATGTTCCCCTCCGCCTCCGGATTGTTCCGTCGCCCCCAGAACCCGTCCTCGAACCCCTTCTGCACGTCGACGATCACGAGCGCCGCGTTGTCGGTGACCTGAAGCTGTGTCTTCTCCATGCCCAGGATGCTGCCGACCCGGCGGTCGGCTCACCAGTGGCAGCAATGACACCCATCGATGGCTTGCTGCCATCATGAACCCATGCAACGTGTCGCCCTGGTCGCCTTTCCCGGCATCCGCGCCTTCGACGTCTCCGTCATCACCGAGGTCTGGGGCAGCGAACGCACACTCCGTGGCGTCCCGCCCTTCGAACTACGCCGCGTCGCCATCGCCCCCGGCACCTCCATCCCCATGCCCGGCGGCCTGACCCTCACCCCCGACCGCCCTCTCGACTGGCTCGACAAGGCCGACCTGGTCATAGTCCCGGGTCTCGGCGACCCCGATACCGCGGTCCCCGCCCCCGTTCTCGAGGCGCTGCGCCGCGCTCACGCCGCAGGCACCCCGGTCGCCGCCCTCTGCGCCGGTGCCTTCGCCCTCGCGCAGGCGGGCCTCCTCGACGGCCGCCGGGCGGTCACCCACTGGTACCTCGCACCACAGCTCCGGACCCAGTACCCCGAGATCAGCGTCGAACCCGACGCCCTCTTCATCGAGGACGACAACATCTGGACCTCGGCCGGCACCGCCGCCGGCATCGACCTCTGCCTCCACCTGGTCCGCCGCGCCCACGGCGCCGAGGCGGCGGCCACCATCGCCCGCTCCATGGTCACCGCCCCCTTCCGCACCGGCACCCAGGCGCAGTTCATCGAGCACCCCACCCCGCGCGCGGACCGCGAGGCCGACGCCCTCGCCGACGTACGCGAACACGCCCTGCGCCACCTCCACGAACCCCTGACGGTCGCCGCCCTGGCGGCCCACGCGGGCATGTCCCCCCGCAGCTTCGCCCGCCACTTCACGGCGGCGACGGGTACCACCCCCCTCCGCTGGCTCCTCGACCAGCGCATCGCCGCGGCCCAGAAACTTCTCGAACGCACCGACCTCCCCATGCCCGAGGTCGCCCGCCGCGCCGGCTTCGGCAGCGAGGTCACAATGCGCCAGCACTTCGCAGCGCGCCTCGCCACCAGCCCCCGCGACTACCGTGCCGCGTTCACCACGGCCTCCGCGCCCGCGGGCAGCAGCCCGATCGCCCGATAAGCGGCATCCACGGTCGGCCGTGCCATGGCCCGGGCTCTGTCCGCCCCGCGACGCAACACGTCCTCCACGTACGAAGGATCCGCGCACAAGTCCTTGTGCCGCGCCTGCACGGGCCGCAGCACCTCGACGACGGCCTCCGCGGTGTCCTTCTTCAGCGCCCCGTACGATGCGTACGCCTCACCCAGAGCCCTCGGGTCCCCACCCGTACAGGCAGCGAGAATCTCCAGCAGGTTCGCCACCCCGGGCCGCCCCTCCCGGTCGTAGACGACATCCCGCCCGCTGTCGGTCACGGCCCGCATGACCTTCTTCCGCACCGTGTCCGGCTCGTCGAGCAGGTACACGATCCCCGGCCCGGAGTCGTCGCTCTTCCCCATCTTCGAAGCCGGCTCCTGCAGGTTCATCACCCGCGCCGCCACCTGGGGACGCGCCGCCCTCGGCACCACGAACGTCTGCCCGTACCGCTGGTTGAACCGCACCGCCAGATCCCGCGCCAACTCCACGTGCTGCGTCTGGTCGTCCCCCACCGGCACCTCATCGGTCCGGTACGCCAGGATGTCCGCAGCCATCAGCACCGGGTACGTCAGCAGCGACAGCCGCACACTCCGGCCCCGCGCCCGCTCCCGCGCCGCCTTCTCCTTGTACTGGATCATCCGCCGCATCTCACCGTCGGTCGCCACGCACTCGAGCACGTACGACAGCCTCGCGTGCTCGTCGACATGGCTCTGCACGAACACCGTGCAGAGCTGCGGATCCAGCCCCGCCGCCAGCAACAGCGTCGCCGCCTGCCGACTGAGCCTGCGCACCCGCGCCGGATCGTGGTCCACGGTGAGGGCGTGCAGATCGACGACGCAGAACAAGGCGTCCGCCCCGTGCTGGTCCACCTCGGCCCACCGCCGCATGGCGCCCAGGTAGTTCCCCAGCGTCAGGTGCCCGGTCGGCTTGATCCCGCTGAAGACCCGTGTCATCTCCACTCCACCTCCTGGTCGAGACCGCCGCCCCGGCGGCCGGCCCTCAGGAGCCCTGGAGGGGGATACGAGAACGGCCGCCGAGGCGGCGGCCGTTGAGCGCATACGTGAACTCGGCCGCCGTCAGGCGGCCCACCACTGCTGGTGGCACGTACGCGTAGTCATGGACCGCAGACTACGCCTCCGGAGCCCCGTCCCGCCGGGAGTTGACACACCTCGGCCTGATCCGTAAGGTTCTTCGAGTTGTTCGACGTGAGAGCCGACTCCGGTCGGTCCCCGGACAGCCATTCCGCAGGTACCAGCCACTACTCGGCGAACTTTCGCCGTGTTCTTTGGCGCGCGTATTCGTGCGCGAATGAGGAATCCGCGTTCGAAAGGACGTAGGCCCCGCCCGATTAGGTCGGAGTCAAGGAATCCGCTAAAGTCTCACTCGTCGGAACGGCCGAAGGGCCGGGAAGGCACCCCCCTCCGACGGGGAATCGGACGCCGAAAGGATCTGATAGAGTCGGAAGCGCCAGAAAGGGAAACCGCGAGAGCGGGAAACCTGGAAAGCACCGAGGAAATCGGATCGAGAAAAGATCTGATAGAGTCGGAAACGCAAGACCGAAGGGA
>NZ_JBIATQ010000041.1:0-1430 GCF_042891955.1 Streptomyces sp. NPDC001843
GGTCACGTCCGCTGGAGTGGTGTATCGACGGCCACTCGGCGATCTCGTTTTGAGGCTATGCGGTGAGTTCGGTAGGGAGGACCGTGTCGTCCGTTTCTGACTCGATCGGGTGGAGGCGGGCCTTGGCCAGTAGGTCGAGTCCCATGTAGCGGCGTGCTTCGGTCCACTCGTCGTTCTGTTCGGCCAGGACGGCGCCGACCAGGCGGATCAGGGCGGGGCGGTCAGGGAAGATGCCGACCACGTCGGTGCGGCGGCGGATCTCCTTGTTCAGCCGTTCCTGCGGGTTGTTCGACCAGATCTGCCGCCAGATCTCACGCGGGAAGGCGGTGAACGCCAGCAGGTCGTGCTGGGCGGCGTCCAGGTGGGCTGCGGCTTTGGGGAACTTGGCCTCCAGGGCGTCCAGGACGTGACGCATCTGGGCCTGGACTGCGTCGGTGTCGGGCTGTTCGAAGATGGTCCGCAGCAGGGTGGCCACCCATGGCTGGGCCGACTTGGGGACCTGGCTCAGCAGATTTCGGGCGTAATGCGTGCGGCATCGCTGCCACGAGGCGCCCGGCAGGACGGCGCCGATCGCGTTCACCAGGCCGATGTGGGCGTCGGAGACGACCAGCTGGACGCCGGACAGGCCGCGGGCGACGAGCGAGCGCAGGAAGGCCAGCCAGCCGGCGCCGTCCTCGGCCGTGGCGACGTCGATGCCGAGGATCTCGCGGTGTCCGTCCGCATTGACGCCGACGGCGATCAGGGCGTGGACGTTGATGATGCGGCCGCCCTCACGGACCTTCTGGGTCAGTGCGTCGACCCAGACGAACGCATACGGCCCGGCGTCCAGCGGCCGGTTGCGGAACGCGGCGACCTGCTCGTCCAGGTGCTTGGCCATCGCGCTGACCTGGGACTTCGACAGCTGGGTGACACCGAGGGACTCGGCGAGTTTCTCGACCCTGCGGGTGGAGACGCCCAGCAGGTAGGCGGTGGCGACGACCGAAACAAGGGCCTGCTCGGCCCGCCGCCTGCGTTCCAGGAGCCAGTGCGGGAAGTAACTGCCCTGCCTCAGCTTGGGGACGGCGAGTTCGACGGTGCCGGCGCGGGTGTCCCACTCGCGTGGGCGGTAGCCGTTGCGGTGGTTGACGCGTTCGTCGCTGACCTGCCCGTATTCGGCATTGCAGAGGGCGTCGGCCTCTGCGGACATGAGCGCGTCGGCGAACGTCTTGACCATCGCGCGCAGCAGATCGGGACTCGCCGCGGCGAGGTTGTCCTCGGCGAGGACGTGCAGGGGCACACTGTCTGGTGCGGTCATCGTGCTGATCTCCTTCAAAGACTTGGTCGTCTTGAAAGATCAGCCGGTGGCCGTTCGCCTATGCGGGGACCATCCCGATGCCGGAGCAAACCCCCGGATCAGGGCGAACCCGTACACCACTTCCCTGGACGCAACC
>NZ_JBIATQ010000042.1:0-1414 GCF_042891955.1 Streptomyces sp. NPDC001843
CTGAGACCTGATGCCGAGCCGATTGTGGTGAAGTGGATGATCCTATGCTGTCGAGAAAAGCCTCTAGCGAGTTTCATGGCGGCCCGTACCCTAAACCGACTCAGGTGGTCAGGTAGAGAATACCGAGGCGTTCGGGTGAACTATGGTTAAGGAACTCGGCAAAATGCCCCCGTAACTTCGGGAGAAGGGGGGCCACATCCGGTGATGAGCTTCGCGCTCTGAGCTGGGGGTGGCCGCAGAGACCAGCGAGAAGCGACTGTTTACTAAAAACACAGGTCCGTGCGAAGCCGTAAGGCGATGTATACGGACTGACGCCTGCCCGGTGCTGGAACGTTAAGGGGACCGGTTAGCTCACTTTCGGGTGGGCGAAGCTGAGAACTTAAGCGCCAGTAAACGGCGGTGGTAACTATAACCATCCTAAGGTAGCGAAATTCCTTGTCGGGTAAGTTCCGACCTGCACGAATGGCGTAACGACTTCTCGACTGTCTCAACCATAGGCCCGGTGAAATTGCACTACGAGTAAAGATGCTCGTTTCGCGCAGCAGGACGGAAAGACCCCGGGACCTTTACTACAGTTTGATATTGGTGTTCGGTTCGGCTTGTGTAGGATAGCTGGGAGACTTTGAAGCGGCCACGCCAGTGGTTGTGGAGTCGTCGTTGAAATACCAGTCTGGTCGTGCTGGATGTCTAACCTGGGTCCGTGATCCGGATCAGGGACAGTGTCTGATGGGTAGTTTAACTGGGGCGGTTGCCTCCTAAAGGGTAACGGAGGCGCCCAAAGGTTCCCTCAGCCTGGTTGGCAATCAGGTGTTGAGTGTAAGTGCACAAGGGAGCTTGACTGTGAGACCGACGGGTCGAGCAGGGACGAAAGTCGGGACTAGTGATCCGGCGGTGGCTTGTGGAAGCGCCGTCGCTCAACGGATAAAAGGTACCCCGGGGATAACAGGCTGATCTTCCCCAAGAGTCCATATCGACGGGATGGTTTGGCACCTCGATGTCGGCTCGTCGCATCCTGGGGCTGGAGTCGGTCCCAAGGGTTGGGCTGTTCGCCCATTAAAGCGGTACGCGAGCTGGGTTTAGAACGTCGTGAGACAGTTCGGTCCCTATCCGCTGTGCGCGTAGGAGTCTTGAGAAGGGCTGTCCCTAGTACGAGAGGACCGGGACGGACGAACCTCTGGTGTGCCAGTTGTTCTGCCAAGGGCATGGCTGGTTGGCTACGTTCGGGAGGGATAACCGCTGAAAGCATCTAAGCGGGAAGCCTGCTTCGAGATGAGGACTCCCACCCACTTGATGGGGTAAGGCTCCCAGTAGACGACTGGGTTGATAGGCCGGATCTGGAAGCCAGGTAACTGGTGGAGGTGACCGGTACTAATAGGCCGAGGGCTTGTCCTCAGTTGCTCGCGTCCACTGTGTT
>NZ_JBIATQ010000043.1:0-1327 GCF_042891955.1 Streptomyces sp. NPDC001843
CCTCAGCAGGTCCTGAAGGGCATCGAGGACCTGGTAGAGGGTCAGGCCGGCGTCTGGGCTTTTGGGTCGAGCCGCCGGAGGGTGAGGAAGGCCTGGGCGGCGGTGACGAGGGTGACGTGGTGGTGCCAGCCGCGCCAGGTGCGGCCCTCGAAGTGGTCCAGGCCCAGGCCGTGCTTGAGCTCGCGGTAGTCGTGCTCGATCCGCCAGCGCATCTTGGCCCACCGCACCAGGTCGGCGATGGGGGTGGTGGCGGGCAGGTTGGTCATCCAGTAGCCGGTCGGCGGATCGGCTTCTTCGGGCCGTTCGACCAGCAGGGTCCGCAACGGCAGCACGCCGTCCCAGCAACGGGGTCCTCCGGCCTGTTCCTGGGCGGCGCGGGTGGCTTCCTTGCCCGACGGCCTGACCTGGAGCACGGCGAAGTGCGAGGTCATCGTGCCCTTGCTGCCCTGACGCCAGGTGACCTCCTCGAAGACGGTGGCCTCGTCGATGAGGCCGGGCAGCGAGCGGGGCTTGTCACGGTAGCGGGGCAGAGTGGGCGGTCCCAGCCCGCCATAGGCCGGCTGATACGGCTCGGCGTCGGCGGGCCGCGCGATCTCTTTGGGGTCGACGGCCATCACATAGGACCAGCCGCGCTCTTCCAGCGCGAGCCGGAAAGTGACGCTGCGGCCGTAACCGGCATCCGCCACGATCACCGGCACCTGCAGTTTCTGCGCGGCCAGCCGGTCCAGCAGCCCCAGAGCCAGGTGCGTCTTGGAAACATGCCCCACTGCCTGGGGTATCCCGGCTCGCTGCCGCCGCCGGTCGTCGTGCGCCCATTCCTCGGGCAGGAACAGCTCCCACTCCAACGGGCACGATGCGGTGTCGGTGGCCGCGTGCACGCTGACCGCGACCTGGCAGTTCGCCCGCTTGCCCAACGCTCCGCAGTACTGGCGGGCCACCCCGGCCGAGGCGGTGCCGCACTTGGGGAACGACACATCGTCGACCACCCACACCTCGGGCCTGACGGCCTCGCACAACCGCTCGGCGATCCGCCGCCGCACCGGCAGCGGATCCCATGGCGACTGGTTCACGAACTGCTGCAGGGCCTGCATGTTCCCGTCCGGCAGGCGCTCGGCCATCGGCTGGATCGACTTGCGCCGGCCGTCCAGCATCAGGCCCCGCAGATAACACTCACCCCACCGCCGCTGATCCCGCCGCGGAACCGAAGCGAACACATCGGCAACGAACTCCGATAACTCACCCCGGAGCCGTTCCACCTCCCCCAACCTCATACCAGGACAATGCCCACCACCAGCCGAGATCACCCAACGTAACGAAGCACTACTAG
>NZ_JBIATQ010000044.1:0-1320 GCF_042891955.1 Streptomyces sp. NPDC001843
TACTGCAGCCGCAGTTACGGGGGTCGGTGGCCGCGGCGGCGGTAATGGCTGATCCGGGCTCGGTGTTGGTGGCGTCGCCGCCAGTGTGACCAGTGCAGGATGTGTTCGGTCTCTTGCCGGACGGTATGGGCGAGTTTGCTCAGCAGGCGGCGGATCTCGTTCACGCTCAGTCGGATGAGGTCATGGCCGCATCCCCCTTTTCGCGGGTGGTGGTCCGCAGGGCGGTCAGGTGGGCGGCGGCTGCCATGGCCAGGGTGATGTGCCGGTACCAGGCCGGGTAGTGGCGGACCTGGTAGTGGTCCAGGCCGGCCTCGTTCTTGGCGGCCTGGAAGCACTCCTCGATCGCCCATCGGGCTCCGGCGGCCCGGACGAGCTCCGCCGATGGGGTGCCTGCGGGTGCGTGGGTGAGGTAGTAGGCGCGTTCGCCATCGGTCAGCGAACGCCGGATCAGCAGTGCGTCTTCGAAGCCGTCCTGGTTGTTGCCGGGCAGCGGGACCAGCGCCCAGGCGTATTCACGCAGGCCGTGGGCGCCGTCGCCGGCGGAGCGGATCTCCCAGGCTTCCTCGGGCAGGATGGCGGAGACGGTGCGCGCGTTTTGCCCCCGGGGTCCACAGCGGTGTTTATGGGCGATCGCCAGCACGTAGCTGAGCCGCTGCTCGGCGAGCCAGGCGCGCAGAACGGGGTCCTGGCCGTAGACCTCATCACCGGTCACCCACCGAAACGGCACCCCGGCGTCCACCGCCCGGGCCAGCATCGCCCTGGCCAGGGCTGGTTTGGTGGCGAAGCCGACGTCCTCACCGATCCGGGCGTCCGCCCGGCGGGCCGGATCCTCGATCCAGCAGGTCGGCAGGTACAGCTCCCGGTCGATCAGTGCCCGGCCCTTGGTGGAGGCATAGGCGAGGAACACCCCCAGCTGACAGTTGTCGATCTTTCCCGAGGTGCCGGTGTACTGCCGTTGCACTCCAGCCGAGCGGACGCCCTTCTTGATGAAGCCGGTCTCGTCCACGATCAACACGCCGTCCTCGGCGCCGAGATACTCCAGCACAAAGCCGCGGACCTCGTCCCGGACGGCATCGGCGTCCCAGTCGGCCTGGTTCAGCAGCCGTTGCATGCCGTCCGGGCACAACTCTCCGGCCTGCTCGGCCAGCGTCCAGCCATTCTTGCGCTCCAACGGTGCCAGCAGCCCGCTCAGATACTCCCTTGCCCGCCGACGCGGCTCCGACCTGCGGAAATACCCACCGATCCGAGCGTGCAGCGCGTCCAGACCAGCCGCCCAGCGGTGCACCTCGTCAATCGTGACGTCCCCACCCATGCACAGTC
>NZ_JBIATQ010000045.1:0-1152 GCF_042891955.1 Streptomyces sp. NPDC001843
CACGACCGAGACGCTGCGCAAGTGGGTGCGGCAGGACCAGATCGACGCCGGGACCCGACCGGGCACGACGAGCGAGGAGTCGGCCGAGCTGAAGCGGCTGAAGAAGGAGAACGCCGAGCTGAAGCGGGCCAACGACATCCTCAAGGCCGCGGCGTCTTTCTTCGCGGCCGAGCTCGACCGGCCACACACACGCTCGTAGCGTTCATCGACGAGCACAAGGACCGCTTCGGCGGCGTCGAGCCGATCTGCCGGGTCCTCACCGACCATGACTGCAAGATCGCACCGTCCACCTACTACGCCCACCACAAACGCCGGGCCGCACCCGCGGCCCGCACCGTCCGCGACGCCGAACTGAAGACCCTGATCACACAGGCGTACGAGGCCAACTACCGTGTCTACGGTGCCCGGAAGATCTGGCGCCACCTGAACCGCCAGGATGTCGTGGTGGCCCGCTGCACCGTCGAGCGCCTCATGCATGAACTCGGCATCACCGGGGCGGTCCGCGGCAAGAAGGTGATCACCACCATCCCCGACGCGGGCGCGGAACGGGCCCCCGACCTCGTGGACCGCGACTTCGTCGCCTCCGCCCCGAACCGCTGCTGGGTCGCCGACTTCACCCACGTCACCACGTTCGCCGGCGTCGTCTACGTCGCCTTCGTCGTGGACACCTTCTCCCGCCGCATCGTCGGCTGGTCAGCAGCCACATCGAAGGAGACCCGGCTCGTCCTGGACGCCCTCGAAATGGCCTTGTGGCAGCGCGACCGAGACCAACACCCGCACAAGAAAGGCGAGTTGATACACCACTCCGATGCCGGGTCCCAGTACACATCGTTCGCGCTCGCCGAGCACCTCGACCGGGAAGGCATCGCCGCGTCGATCGGATCGGTCGGCGACGCCTACGACAATGCCCTCATGGAGTCCACGATCGGCCTGTTCAAGACTGAGTTGATCAAGCCTCGTCGACATTGGAGGACGCTCTCCGAGGTCGAGCTGGCCACCGCCGAGTGGGTCGACTGGTACTGCCACCGTCGGCTCCACGGTGAAATAGGGCACATCCCACCTGCCGAATACGAGACCAAGCACTACCGCGAAACCACGAAATCCCAGGTCACAGTCACGACCTAGAGTCTCGATCAAACCCGGAACGGTTCA